>JAURQH010000050.1 GCA_030836185.1 Planctomycetota bacterium | reverse complement strand
TGGATTCAAAATCCAGTGAGGTAACACTCGTGCGGGTTCGAGTCCCGCCTCCGGTACTATGATAGGAAAGGACTTACGACGATTGGTCGTAAGTCCTTTTTTTGTGCCAGTTCAAAATCCAACACAAATCCGACACTGTATTGCCTTTGTATTGGTCTTGTGCCTCTGGTCTCAGTTCCGTGATCAGCCAAGATATCCGTGTTCATTAAACACTGGATTTCACGGAATCAAAAAATGGCTTCTTTGCGTCGAGACCCAAAATCTGGAAACTTTTTCATTCGATTTCAATACGCTGGTCGCCCCTTTAATCGATCATTGAAGACCAAGGAAAATCGTGAAGCGCAGGCGATCCGTGGGCGGATAGCAGAAACACTCCTTTTGCTGGAGCGAGGTCGTCTCAAAATTCCCGAAGATGCTGACCCAGCAGTTTTCATTCTTTCGGATGGCAAACTCGATCACAAACCGATGAAGCCAAAAGTGGCAACGCTGATTGATCTCTTTCAAGTTTACAATGAAGAGATTCCAGATGGAGCAAAGGATTCCGAGACACTCAAGGGAGAGCAAATACATCACAAACACATTCTTCGACATCTTCGTGGATCAACTTCCATCAAGACTTTCTCAACATCGACGATGCCGTTTCGCAGGGTTCCTGTTCAAATCCAATGCGATCACTTAGCCAATGGTATTGGTGATTCTTGGTGACTTGTTCTTTGTAGTGCTCGAAGAGGCCGTCTCCTCCAACGATTTGTATGGCAGACATCTTCAGTCGATCAACTTAATGAGGACTTCGTTGCGGCGAAACGGGCCGGGAGTCCAAGGAGGATCGTAGCCAGCGAATTCGGCACGTTCGTTCGCGATGAGTCCTTGCTGTTTAATCCAGGTCCGTAGTTGCTGTTCGGCATCCGCGGAGGTCTGTGGATTGATGCGACCGGAAAACCGATAGGCGGCGAATCGTCCGGCAGAGCGATTACGAAGCGTCACTTGCTCTGACTTTGGAAGAGGGACTTTTTCTTCGGTAATTTTACTGGGGACCACAAAGGCCATATTTCCGATTCCAGAATCTTCGTTCATCTCCATAAAGACGGGAGTCGTCATCGCGATTGTCTGTTGATTTTCGTTGTTGCCTGAAATGTAAGAAAACAGTCTTCCAAAACTCCCATCATTTCCCTGCGTTTCCATTCGCATCGGTGTGGTGACCATCGTCAGTGTGGGATACTCGCGAATTTCAAAGGGAGGCTCTTGAGCAACGATCTGGTATTCCGCAGATTCGTACGCATTACGATTGGTGATCTTCCAGCCAGCGAAGGCGATGCCACTGACTGCCATGAAAATAAACAAGTAGATCATTCGTTTCCTGCTCACGTATCACTCCATGCAAACCGAGTTCATCAGGGCCTATAATCGTCCCGCACATATTTTAGATCGGCTGATCGAACTGACAAGTAATAAAAATGACTGACAGAATCGTGATTGCGCTGATGCCAAACGGACTGAACAAAAAACTCTGCGGAAACAAGCGAAAAGGATTGCGGGATGTTATAGTCGTACAGAATTGGCAGAGTGAATTCCTCTCGCCCTTCCTTCTAATTATTGGTCAGTGAATCACATGACACGCATCAATCGATATGTTCTTCTTGGATTGGTTTTTTTCTCGGTGTTAGAGACCCATTGGGTATTGGAGACTCATCATCTGAATGCTCAAACCCCTCATGATTTAGTAAGGAATACGTTCGTGGACTCTCGACTGAAGGCGATTTATGAGCGAGGTGAATTTCGCGGTCACAAACCACGAGTGGAATGGTTCTCCGATAGCACGGGATATGCAGTTTGGGAGCGTGATCCAAAAACAAACAGCTCAGTTCCAGTGGGTTACGATCTTCAGAGTGGCAATCGAGTCGAATTAACGTCACAGAAACTGAGAGAGTTTGACCACAAAAAACATCTTTCACCCGACGGCAATAATCTATGGGAATATCGAGAGGGGAATCTGTTTGTACGAAATTTGGAGAGCGGTCAACGTACTCAATTGACGAATCGACCGACAGATCGTGAGATCACTTATCGTGATCCGGTATGGAGCCCGGATGGTACACGCATTGTATTTATTGAATCTGATCAGACAGACGTTAGGCAACGGTCGGTGTTAGTGCCCAGCGATCCCTCCTATCCTGGAGTTCGGCATGATCGTTTTGCGCGAGTCGGCGAAAAAATTGAAACATTGCGTATTGGTCTTGTCGACTCAAATGGAAAAGACACACAATGGTTGCCTCTCGAAGTTCCAGAAGACGGTTTCTATTTAGGGCAGGTCAATTGGGCGGACAACTCCACACAGGTTCTCATCGAAAAGCTCAGCCGCTTTCGTGACACACGCGAGTTCTTCATTGTCCCCGTGGATGGTGGTCCAGCAAAGCGGATCTATGGCGAGACGAATTCTGCATGGGCCATCGCCAGTCAGGGTACAAACTTGGGATTAACGTGGATCCGAGACGGCCAGGAGTTCATTGTTGTTAGTGAAAAAGATGGCTGGCGACATGCTTTTCTCGTCTCACGTGACGGAGATGAATTAGCAATCCTCACGCCGGGTGAGTATGACATCATTGACAAGGCTGTCATGGACGAGGAAGGGGGATGGTATTACTTCTATGCCTCACCCGAGAATGGAACTCAAAAATATTTGTATCGAGTGAATCTAGATGGCTCGGGCGAGAAGGAATTGATCACGCCGACGGAACAGCCGGGAACACACGACTATCAATTCTCGCCAGATGCCAAGTGGGCATTTCATACTTATTCCAGTTTGGATCGTCCTCCCATCGTTGAGCTTGTCGAACTCTCGGGACATAAAACCGTTCGCGTTCTGGAAGACAATCAGAAACTTCGAGAGAAAATGAAGGGTTTGATATCGCAGCCCACGGAATTTTTCCAAATCGACATCGATGAAGGAATCTCCCTGGATGCCTGGATGTTGAAACCGAAAGATTTCGATGCCTCGAAGAAGTACCCTCTGTTCATTTATGTTTACGGAGAACCACATTTGCAGACGGTCTTGGATCGGTGGGGTGCAGCTCAGATCGACTTCCATCGTATCATTGCCGACTTGGGATATCTGGTCGTGTCCATCGATAATCGTGGGACTCCCTGCCCCAAAGGAGCGGCTTGGAGGCGTTCAATTTTTGGTCAACTTGGCCCTCTCTCCACAGAGGATCAAGCATTGGCATTGAAAGAGTTGGGACGAACTCGACCCTACGTGGATTTATCTCGAGTTGGAATCTGGGGCTGGAGTGGTGGCGGCTCCAATACATTGAATGCCATGTTTCGGAAGCCTGATCTCTATCAAGTCGGGATTGCCGTTGTGCCAAAACCGCAGCCACATTTATACAACGCCTGGTTTCAAGAAATTTATATGCGAACGCGGGAAGTGAATAACGATGGCTACGAAAAATCGGCACCCTTAAACTTCGCAGAGGGCCTGAAAGGAGATCTCATGATCATTACAGGTTCCGGGGAAACAAACACCCATATTCAGATTATCGAAGGACTCGTTGATCGATTGATCGAACTTGGTAAGTCATTCGATTACATGGTGTATCCAAATCGCGACCATGGACTTCGTGAAGGATCTGGAACCTTGGTCCATGTGAGGAAGCTGATCATTCGATACCTGCTGGAACATCTTCCGCCCGGTGAAAAATAGCAGGCTTGAGTTCTCCGATGACTTCGAATGATGCCCGTTTGCTCTCAATAACTGGCGGTTTTGGGACGCTCTACGCTTCTGAAACACATTCATATCGCTGAGATGCATGTGTTTTACGGGTAAATTCTACCAATGTGTTTGTCTGGCTACCCTCTCAGGAACGCCGCAATTGTCTCAATCTCCTATTCTGGTTTGGAGAGAACCGACTGATTCCTCTTGCGGCCATGCATTGTTTTTCCTAAAAAACGCTAACTATGGCCTCCTCCTGAATTTACTACGAGACAAAAGACTTTTCTGCCTCGTCATTCATCACATTTTTTTTCTCTTGTCGAGCAACTTATGTTATGGCTGGCCTCATATCCTCGGTCTGGAAGCACGTTTTTCCGAAACGTCTTAATGGAAGTCTATGGAATTGAGTCGAGTACATATCACGATGAAACCGACTACCCACTCGACGCTGACTTTCACAAATATCCAATCGTAAAGACTCATCTCCGCCCCTCTCAACTCCCACACAATTTGGGCGATGCTCCAGCGATTTATCTTGTCAGAGATGGTCGGGACTGTGCAGTTTCACTCGCCTGGTACAAGAAGCAATTGCTCGAACCAACATCCGATCTTCAAACAAACTTGATTGAAGCCACAAAGGCTTCTCACGGATCATATTTTGGTGGCTGGAGCGAGCATGTTCGTGAGTGGAAAACGAAAGCGGTGTTGATTATCAAGTTTGAGGAATTGATTGAAAAGCCGATTGAATGTCTGGAACGATTACGGCCCTGGATCGATTTACCCAAACCGTCTTATGACAAGCTACCGAAGTTCGATGACTTAAGATCGAAAGACTTTACCTACGGCAGTGGGTTAGAACATGGTTTCGATCAGCAAGATCGGAAACGATGGCGCGAAGGAAAATTTCGACGAGGAAAAGTGGGAGCTTGGCTCGATGAGATGCCCGAGAATATTCAGTTGGCCTATTATTCTCAACATGGATTGCAGTTGAAAGAGATGGGGTATTGGCAGCCAAACACGTCGTCTCGGGAATTCTCAATCTCTCAAACACCCCCTGTCGAGCCCTCTGCTGATATCTCAAGTAGCCTCACTACAAATGAGCGAAAGCCCTGTAAGAAACGAGTCCTCATTGATGCTTCAAAGCTCATGGGAAACCACCAAGATGGTATCGGAAGATACATCAAAGAGTTGCTGGCCGCCATTTTAGAGCTCACCGCGGATGATGACCAATGGCAATTCGATCTTTCGTTAGGGGGCTTTGGAATACTCTCCCTCAAAGAGTGCAAGGAAGAGATTTTGGAGAAAAGGCCACCGGAATCTTCTGAAGAGAGTTTTGTGCAATGCAACCGCATGCAGGATCGGATCATTCATGCCAGTGAGCGACGACGAGAAGCAAAAGCAGCAAATCAAGTACGAGCAATTCTCTCACGGTCGATTCGTTTATTTTGTCTGAAACTCATTTTTTCGGCCCACAAGAGAATTCAGAAGGTACGCAACCTGCTCGCGGGGCAGTCGACAAAATACGATATCATTCATCTGACCTTACCCAATAATTTCGAATTTTCTAAGCATTTCTCCGGCCATCTCATCACGACCGTTCATGATTTGTCCCATATTGCTTGTCCAGAACTGCAGGCTCCTGCCAACGTCAGAACATTACTGATGGGGCTCAATTATGTCGAAGAACGGCGATCTCAGTACATTGCGGTTTCTGAAGCGACGCGGCAAGCGATGGTTGACGAACTGGCGATTGACGGAGATCGGATCGAAACGATTCCCAATTCTGTCAGCCACGACTGGTGCAAACCCGTCGTGGAGCAAAAAACCATTGATGATGTCCGCAAAAGTCATTCGATTCCGAGTGGGCCGTATTTTTTCTCTGTGGGAACAATCGAGCCACGAAAAAACATTCATACTCTGATCGACGCTTTTAATCAATTGGTGGAAGAACACCCTGAACTCGACGTCAATCTGGTTCTCGCAGGGGCCGCCGGCTGGGAAAAGATGCCAATCATCGAACAGAAGGTGATGGAATCGCCACGAATTCATTACATCGGTTTTGTTGATGACAACGATTTGCCAACCTTGTACACAGCAGCCATCGCAACGTGCTACATCTCAAAATATGAAGGCTTCGGACTCCCCATTCTTGAGTCGATGGCTTGCGGCACACCTGCCCTTTACGGGAACAACTCTTCGATGCCAGAGGTTGCAGGTAATTCTGGAATTTCTGTTGATGCGGATGATGTCAGTGATGTGTCGCGAGGGTTGTATCAGTTCGCAAGTGATTCCAATTTGCGACACGAGTTGGCACAAAGAGCCATCAACCACTCACTCGAGGTGAACTGGAAAAAAGTTGCCGAGCTTACCCTGAAGAACTACGAGAGAGTGATCGACCAATCCATAAACACTCCTGAAAGTTCAACCATATCGTTTCCGCGTTCTCAACCGGATATGTCAGAGGGAGAACGACGTGCGGCGTAAATCGAAAAAAATGAATCAAGGCAAACTGCCTCTTTGGTCTGCTTTTAAGTACGGCGTCTCCATCATACGGTCCGTGGCACCGAACCACGCAGTTGTGATGGGAATTTCTTCGATTGTCAGCGCACTTCTGGGAACATTAGCGGTGGTCCTGATGGGACTCATCGTCTCAGAAATAAGTGCGGCGCTCAACACCGGGGCAGCCGTTGGGACAACACTCACTCATTGGGTGTTTTGGGTGAGTGTGACCATTTTCGTAAGCACCATACTTGGTAGCCTTCGAAGGTATTCACGTCTACGAATGAATGACTCGTTGACACTCAAAATGCAGCGTGAAGTGTTATCACACGCATCAACTCTCGATCAAGCAGCCATTGAAAATCCGACGAACCAAGAGATCTTGGAAAGGGCGAACAAAGGCCCCGGCCAGACAATCCTGTCTCTCTTGGACGGCACCATCAAAACGATGTCTGGTGTAATCAAATTTGTTTCGCTGGGCGCTGTGATGATCTGGATCGAGCCGGTATGGACATTGGTACTGGCTGTCTCTGTCTGTCCAATGCTTTTCCTTTCATTTTGGCTTTCAAAAGTTCGTCACCAGCATCTCATCCTGAAAACATCTCAACGTCGATGGTCTCGATATTACGCAAAGCTTTTGACGCATCGAGATTGGAATCTTGCAACCACGATGTTGGGACTTAAAGATCTCATGTTATGTCGACATGATCAACAAATGGAAGAAATCGTTGAGGACAATCAAAGCGTTGCCAAACTTGAAGTCATTTGTAATCTGTTTGCTTCACTTGTGATGACGAGCGCATTAGCAGGAGCCATTTGGTTTGCGGTCCACCGAGCACTCGATGGAACATTAAAAGTTGGACAATTCGCAGCCTTCTGGGCGGCGGCATTTCAATTTTTTCGAGCAGCACGTGAAATTGGAAGTTCGTTATCCACCCTGCTCAAGTCGCGATATCACCTTCACGACTTGCAAGTTTTCTTTGAGCTCACACCCGAGATGCCACACTTCGGGACTTCGATACGTTCACTCAGTGGTCAAATTAAAGTCGATAATTTATCGTTCCGCTTTGCTCCTCATTTACCGGAAGTTCTGAAAAATGTGTCACTCTCAATTGAATCGGGGGAAATCGTTGCGTTAGTCGGACATAACGGTGCGGGTAAGAGCACATTGGCAAAATTACTCGCCGGACTCTATGCACCGACAGAAGGTGATATTCTCTTTGACGGACATTCAATCAGTTCGCTTTCGCTCACTCATTTACAGAAGCAAATCTCCTTCGTACACCAGCGTGTTCCACGGTTCGAATCGACTGTCGAGGAATTTATTGCTTTCGGCGACTGGGATCGATTGGAAAACAATCCTGAAGAAATTCGTAAAATTTCCCAGGAAGCTGGCCTCGAAGAGATGATCAACGCATTACCCAATCAGTATCAAACTCATCTCGGGCGAGTTTTGGGAGAGTGTGATCTCTCGGGCGGCCAATGGCAGAAAATGGTGCAAGCCCAAACGATGGCCGCCAACTCTCCCATCATTATTCTGGATGAACCGGCTGCCAGCTTAGATTTGATGTCCGAGAAAGCCATGCATGATCGAATCCGAAAACTGTTACACGGTCGAACCACGATTTTGATCTCCCACCGTTTTTCGACAGTACAAATGGCTGATCGAATCATCGTGTTACTAGATGGGCAGATCGCCGAGGAAGGGACTCATACAGAACTGATTAACCATCAAGGTGTCTATTCAACGATGGCCAACATTCATCAAGGATTTTTTGAGAATGTAGAAAGAGATAAATCAGATCCCACAAGATCGAAGGAGATAAATCGTGACTTCGAAGCCGCATAAATCGATGAATGTGGATCGACAATGCGTTGTTCATGTTGGTATGCCAAAAACAGGGACTAAGACATTGCAAAGGTGTCTGCTTTCCCGTCACGCACAAGTCGATTACCTCGGGACATATACTGGTAAAGGCACTCCGTTTCGACAATGTCGCGACTCGGAAATCGAAAGCCTGATGGCAGAATTGCTTTGGGATCACTCTGAAAGTCCTGATTGGGAATTATGCCACCGTATTGTCCGCGAATCGATTACTCCCATGAAAGACCAAGGCTTGGTGCCCGTCTGGTCGTGGGAATCGTTGATTGAAAACTCTCATCGCGTCCAACGGCTTCGCGCAGAGAATCTAAAAAAAGCATTGGGGAGTTGTCGCATCATCGTGACGGTACGTCATCCCTTCAAGCTTATCGAATCACTTTATCTGCAACTTCTTAAGCGAGATAATGTCGGTAGCCACGCAAAATATGGTTCTCCGATTCGTTATCAATCACTTGATGAATGGTTGACTGAAACGTGGGAGACCGAGGCATTACCCCCGAAAGTCCATCTGGAATACGCACAATCAATTCAGATGTTTGCCGAAGTATTTGGTCAAGAAAACGTGGGATTGTTTCTCTTTGAAGATCTCGTCAATACCCCCGAAGAATACTATCGTTCCATTTGTGAATTTACGGGAGTCGACGCCACGTCGGCTTGGCAACATGTTTCCGGCGAGAAACAAAATCAACGCTGGACGGTCGATCAAATCGAGAGATTAAAGTCGATCAGCGAGTCATTTGTAAAGAGCCTCAAGTTTCAATATTCATCACGGAATAATCGAAAAATGAAGCTTGGTATTCTTGAGAACAATATGTGGCCCTCCGACGACAAATCGGGGCCTGCTAAGGCAGTATTAAGTGACGCATGGCGATCAATAATTGCAGAGAAAACTGCGGAAGGGAATCGAGAACTTGCAAAAACGTGGCAAGTTCCGCTGCAAAAGTATGACTACCCAATGTAATCTTCCGTAAACAGATTGATCTCCAGTACAACCCTACACCAAGGTCAACAGGTTATGATCACGAAACCGGATTCTCAACAGTCCGTAACGATAAGCAATCGAACTGATCGGCCAGATTTTTGCCTCCACATCGGAATGCCGAAGACAGGGACTACAACTTTGCAGCATTGTTTGTTTTACGAACATTCGCAGGTGAACTACCTCGGTAAATTCAATCTCATAAGACCTGGAATACGTCCTCCGGCAACACAACTATTTTATAAATATGATGACAAGAATCCCTATCAACCAACAACTGATGAATCGAAAGCACTCTTAAAACTGGTGACCGAGGCGAGGAGAAAGGGACATATTTCCATACTCTCACGCGAAGGGCTGTGTGCTCTCCCCGAATTCCACCGAGAACGTGTTTCGACTTTCGTTCAAAAGACCTTTCTCGCGCCCCGAGTGTTACTCACGATCCGTGAACCATTATCATTTGTAGAATCACTTTATTTTCAACAGCTCAAAGGCTATCAGTTCGGCCGATATGCATCGATCCAGAAAACACTCGGTCTTCCTCCCCGCTATTTTGACTTTGATCAATGGTTTGATATTCAAACCACATTAAAAGTGAAGCAAAAGCCAACGGTTTTACTGAGGCAATTGAAATTTGGAGAAACCGCGTTGCACTATGCACGTGTTCTTGGAAAAGCGAATGTGAAAGTGATGTTGTTTGAACAACTTCAATCGAACTCCGATGATTTTTATCGAGAATTGTGTGATTTTATGAAGATTGATTTCGAAGAGGCCAACCAACTATCGAAAGATCGCATACGGAACTTTCGCTGGACTGAAGTTCCCCTCAATCGAATCAAACAGTATCAGCGGTCGTTTGCAATACGACGTTGGTACTTCCGCCAGCGGAGTAAAGAATGGCGTGAAAAAGCCTTAGGTATTAATAGCACATCGGAGAATTCTCAAAAAGCAAAAGCCAACATTTCTCCCGAGTTTAAAGAGAAAATCTTAGACCTCACACGTTCGCAATGCCAAATCATAGAATCTGAATTCAACATTCCTCTCAGGGATTATGGTTATACCGTGGACTAATTCCGAACCTCAAGTAATTCCTCCTCTTCCTCTTGGACGACGATCCTCGGCGTCAACAATACGAATGTTCGCACGCCCTGTTCGATTTTCTTGGTTTCGTGGAGTGCCATATACACTTAAGGGATACGAGATCTTTTAGACTGTAAGAGGAGTTTGATGGTAATCCCAACCCATTGTCATAATTAACGCGTTCCAAGCCTGCAATCAGCGCTTTACCCGATTCAGCAGAGAGAACAGCGAACAAATAGCGACCATTTGAAGAAACGCTCACTCGGTACTCATGGTGTCGAGTCAAATCATACTTACGGAGAATCTCGCCGGTTTTGATGTCCCAGAAGTGGAGACGGTCAGAAGATCGTCGGGGATCGCGTATTGGAATATCGTTGTCTTATTCTTCCTTACGACTCGTTCGACTTTCCTCTGTCGACGTGTCACCGAAGGCCACCGAGCGATCAGTGAGGAGTCAGACCAAAGGTGCAAGAAAAAACACGGTATTCCTTCAGCCGGGGAACGCAGTGTGATGCTGAAACACATTCACTGACAGAACTGCCCGGCTAAACAAGAATGGGGAGGCTCACGGAGAGAACACTGATCAGATTAAACAGGAGAAACCAACTAGTTTTTGCAAACGTGGCTAAATCCCTTGTCTCTTCGGTCGATTAGTCTCAATTTCTTGCCGAGATTGTCGGCAACGAGACTTTTCTGTACCCACAGAATTGTTCAAAGTGTAAGCAGCGCTGGATTATTATGAACATCCTATTTCGAAACGTGCTGACTATGCCAGAATTACGCAAAGATCCGATTGTGGGACGCTGGGTCATTATTGCCCCCGAACGAGCTCAACGCCCTTACGACTTCAAGGACGAAGAAGAACTGTCGCTTGATGCCTACGATCCGTTTCTGGAAGGAAACGAAGAAGCAACCCCGAACGAGATCATCGCCTATCGGACGGCAGGCACCGAAGCCGATCAACCCGGCTGGCGTGTGCGCGTAGTGCCGAACAAGTTCCCGGCTCTCCAGGTCGAAGGAGAACTGATGAAGCGTGGAGAGGGAATGTTCGACATGATGCAGGGTATCGGCGCACATGAAGTGATCATTGAATGTCCGCAGATGGAAACGAACATGTCACGACTGCCGGTGGATAATGTTCGAGAGGTTTTGTGGATCTATCGAGATCGTCTGGTGGACCTGAAGAAAGATTCCCGATTTGCACATGGACTCATTTTCAAAAATAAAGGACTCCTTGCCGGAGCCTCGTTGCCTCATTCGCATTCACAATTGATCGTGACCCCGGTGGTACCGATCTATGTTCAGGAAGAAATCAAAGGAGCGCAAGAGTTCTTCAACTACCGTGGACGGAATATTTTTGACGACCTGATTCAACAGGAAATCGCGACCGGTTCACGAGTGGTCCTCGACACTCCTCGATTTCTCGTGGTGTGTCCGTATGCCAGTCGCTTCCCCTTTGAAACCTGGATCATTCCCAAGAGGTCGTGTAGTCATTACGAAAATATTCAGCGTCAGGAGATTCAGGAACTGGGTGAAGTGCTCAAAAATCTCTTGCTGAAACTGGAAATTGCACTCGACGATCCTCCGTTCAATTATGTCATCCACTCTGCCCCCTTCGATCAAAAAGAATTGTCGCATTACTCCTGGCATATTGAAATTTTCCCTCGGCTGACACGAACGGCTGGTTTTGAGTGGGGAAGCGGATTTTATATCAACCCGGTCCCTCCCGAGGAAGCCGCCAGTTTTCTGAGGAAAATCGAAATCCCGGCTGAAGAATAAGGCGTATAGTTCCCCTATCTTGCCATGTCGGTCAGATGCCTGCGCGGTTTGTGGATCCCGAACGAACTCTTCCATATTCCGCTTGGCATGCCAGCGAGAATGAGGTTTGATAGAGGGTAAACACACCAGCGGTGTGTCGAGAGTCCTTGGTGAAGTCCCTTAAGGATGAGAAACTATGAGTCGACGCGTACGGCTTGCGCTAGTCTTGCATAACCATCAGCCGGTCGGAAATTTTGATCATGTCTTCGAAGATGCGTACCAAACGGCCTATCGGCCGTTTTTGGATGCGTTGATCGCTCATCCACATATCCGTTGCGTGCTGCACAACTCGGGAAGCTTGTTGGAATGGCTGGTGAAACGTCATCCCGAATATATTGACGACGTGAAGCAACTGATTCGAGAAGAACGAATCGAACTCTTGGGGGGGCCGTTTTACGAACCCATCCTTGGCGGTATCCCCAAACGAGATCGACACGGGCAAATTACCGCCTATACCCGCTATCTCGAAAATGTTTTCGAAACCGACATTCGTGGGATGTGGATGCCTGAACGAGTTTGGGAACAAGGCTTCGCCAGCGACCTTGCCAACGCAGGGATGGAATACACGCTTCTAGATGACTTTCACTTCCGCAACGCGGGGTACTCCGTCGATGATTTACACGGATACTATTTAACAGAGGACGAAGGCCGATTATTGCGTGTGTTCCCGGACAACGAAAAATTGCGGTATCTGATTCCGTTTTCAAATCCTTACGACATCGTCCACGAGTTACGAAACATTGCCGAAAAAGTGAAGAACCCGGTGGTCGTGTTTGGTGATGATAGTGAGAAGTTCGGATCCTGGCCGGAAACCTTCAAGCATGTTTATGAAGATGGCTGGTTGGAGAGATTCTTCGCGATACTCAAAGAAAATGACGAGTGGATCGAACTGGTGACTCTGGGGGAAGTCGTCGACCGAGACGCGGCCACCGGACGCTGTTATCTTCCTGATTGTGCCTATCGTGAGATGACCGAATGGGTACTTCCGACCGAAAAACAACTCTCATATCAATCCGTCGTCAATGAGCATTCCGTTCGGGATGACTGGTCCAAAATTCAACAGTTTATGAGAGGTGGCTTCTGGCGAAACTTCCGTACAAAATACTCAGAAGCGAACGAAATGTACGCTCGCATGCAGGAAATTAGCGAGCATGTCGAAAACTTTCGCATGTCGCCTGCAGTTCGAGAAAATCCACAAATGCTGGCCGACGCCCGTGCGGAACTCTATCGGGGACAATGCAATTGTGCGTACTGGCACGGCGCATTTGGAGGACTCTACCTACCTCACCTGAGAAATGCCGTCTACAAAAATCTCATCAAATCAGAAAACGCATTACTCGCCGGAGAAGGCTTGGAAGGGCGTTGGACGCGGGTCGAGTTTGATGATTACGACCTCGACGATGAGGAAGAAATCAAACTTTCCAGTGACAGCCTCGCCGCTTACATTAAACCTTCACGCGGTGGCGTGATGTACGAACTCGATCTCCGCAAGATTCAGCACAATCTGTTGGCGACTCTCAATCGACGCCCGGAGCCTTATCACGAAAAAGTGAAACAAGCAGCCGCCGCAAGGAATCAATCCGAAGGAAGCATCGAAGATCTCAATTCGATGGTGAAGTTCAAGCAACCCGATCTGGACAAACAACTCAATTATGACACGTGGCCTCGGAAGTCACTCGTCGATCATTTGTTGTTGCCAGGGGCCAGCTTCGATCAACTTCTTGATGGCCGCGCGCGAATTGCCAACCTTCATCAGAAACAATTCGATTTCGTCACTGACCGAGACGAGAACGAAGTGCGCGCGGAAATGATCACTCGGATCAATTGGATGGGCCGACCTGTTTCTTTCACGAAGTCTCTCAAAATTACCAATGAAGATTCTGGGACTTTGCATATTTCCTATGCGTTTGACAATCTGCCACCCAATGAAACGATCCACTTCGGCATTGAATTTAACTTTGCAGGCATCGCCGCAGATTCCGAAGATCGCTACTTCTACGACAGTAATGGTCGTCAATTCGGTCCGATTAATTCGCGACTGGATTGGAGTGATGTACCTCGAATCGGACTGGTCGATGAATGGCTGGGGGTCGATGCCTCACTTGAGTTTTCAAAACCTGCTGGAATTTGGTCGATCCCAATTCAGACAGTCAGTCAGTCTGAGGGGGGGTATGAATTGGTTTATCAAAGTTGCTCAATGCTGACTCACTGGGAATTCCCGGTCTCAGAGGATGGCCGTTGGGAAGTGGAAATCGCTCTGTCGATTGATACATCGATGGCACAGGCCAAGCATTTAGCAGAAACAGGAGCCGCATCCACGCCTCGATAAACGAATCTTTCCTCTCGGAATCTTCATGATCCCGATAAACAGTGAAAGATTGCCAGATCTGTGTGAAATCCAGTGCTCGTTGATTCTGTTTTTGCAGCAGGATTGCTACACTTTTCGGATTCCAACAATCGGTCCCAGTCTTTCAACGGATACCGAAAGACGACTGCTCCGTCCGATTGCCACCTTCGATTATTGAGCTTTCCACCCCATGCAACGTCCAGATTTACGTAACATTGCCATTATTGCCCACGTTGACCACGGCAAAACATCCCTGGTTGACTGTCTGCTCAAGCAGAGCGGCCAGTTTCGAGAGTCGCAACTGACACAGGATTGCATCCTCGACTCGAACGACCTGGAACGCGAACGAGGCATCACTATTCTGGCCAAGAATATTGCCTTGGCTTGGAACGATGTTCGCATCAACATTATCGATACACCCGGTCACGCGGATTTCGGCGGAGAAGTCGAACGAGTGCTGCAAATGGCAGATGCCGCGCTCATTCTCATCGATGCGTTTGAAGGACCAAAACCACAAACCCGATTTGTGGTGCAAAAGGCTCTCGAAGTCGGCCTCAAACTCATTGTGATCGTCAACAAAATTGACAGGCCCGATGCCCGTGCCGAAGAAGCGCTCAGCGAAGCGTTTGATCTGTTTGTCGAATTGGGTGCCGATGACGAAACGCTCGACTTCCCTTACATTTTCACGTCGGCTCGTGATGGTTACGCAACAGACGACCCCACTATTTTGGAAGGGGATTTTCGACCACTGCTCGATATGATTGTGAAAGAAGTTCCTTCACCCGATGTGGAACCGGACCAACCATTGCAGATGATGGTCACATCACTTGAGTGGTCTGAATATGTGGGGCGAATTGCCACAGGACGCATTAACTCTGGGTCGGTCAAACAAGGCGACCCGGTCTTGTTGATGAAAGAAAACGACGAAAACATCAAATGTAAGATCGAGAAACTCTATCTGTTTGACAAGCTCGGAAAGGTCGAAGCGACCGAAGCCAGAGCGGGCGACATTGTTGCGTTGGTGGGACTCGATACACCTGAAATTGGCGATACCGTCGCGCATGTGGAAAAACCAGTCGCGCTCAAACGGATCAAAGTTGACGAACCCACATTGTCGATGGTCTTTACGGTCTCCAACTCGCCTCTTGCCGGGCAGAGCGGTAAGTTTCTCACCAGTCGCCACCTGAGAGCCCGCTTGATGCGAGAGTTGGAATCGAATGTCGCCTTACGAGTCACTGAACGGGATGAAAAAGAGAGTTTCAATGTTGCCGGTCGAGGGATTTTGCACTTATCGATTCTGATCGAACAAATGCGTCGCGAGGGTTATGAATTTTGTGTCGGTAAGCCGGAAGTCATCCGCAAGAAAAGCGAAGACGGGCAATGGCAGGAGCCGTTTGAACTTCTGCATGTCGATGTCCCCAGTAATGAAGTCGGTCCGGTCATGGAAATTGTCGGCGCTCGTCGCGGACAGATCGAAGAAATGACTGCCGGAGAAGGAAATCTCACACATTTGAAATTTCTGATCCCCGCTCGCGGCCTCATCGGTTTGAGAACTCGATTGCTGAATGCCACACGCGGAGAAGCCGTCATCCACCATCAATTTGATAGTTATCAATCGATGGAAGGCGATGTTCCATCTCGCGCCAACGGCGTGCTGATCTCGCAGGAACGAGGCAAGGCGGTTGGCTATGCCCTGTGGAAGCTTCAAGACCGTGCCGATATGTTTGTGAAGCCGGGGGACGATTTGTATGTCGGCATGATCGTGGGTGAAAACTCTCGCGATAATGATATGACCGTCAATCCGATCCGCGAGAAGAAGCTGACGAATGTCCGGTCGTCTGGAGCCGATGACAACATCATGCTCAAACCGCCGAGAGACATGTCACTCGAAGCCTGTTTAGAATACATCGAGAGCGACGAATACGTGGAAATCACTCCTGCAGTGATTCGGCTGCGTAAAATCTATCTCACCGAACAGGACCGTAAGCGTCAACATCGCGGCGGATGATGACCACCGACTTCAGTTCGCATTCGGAGTCAGCTTGAGATCGGGGAACAGGCTGTTTGCTTTTTCGCGATACTCTGTCGCTGCGTCACTTTGGCCGAGCGATTCCAGCTCGTCTGCTTTGCGTAAGAAAGCCTCGGCGACCGTGGGATCAAGACGCTTGGCTGCGTGAAAGTCTTTCAAAGCCTGGTCGATTTTATCCAGTTTCAGGAATGCTTCCCCTCGCAGAGAGTAGATCGGTTGAGCTGCATTTAGCGAAAGAGCACGCGAGCAATCATCAATGACGAGATTGTATTCTTCGAGTTCAAAGCGAGCTTTCGCCCGGCCGTACCACGCTTGAGGCAGGTTTTTATTGAGTTGTACGGCACGATCAAAGTCCAACAAGGCGGCTTTGTGTTGTCCCTCGCGAAATGCCAACTCTGCGCGGGCCAGATATCCGATCGCGTTCGCAGGCTGACGAGCAATCTGCTGGTTCACGAGAGATCGCTGCTGAAGTTGTTTCCATTGGTTGGCGTCATTCAGCGCTTCGATGCTCATTCCGAGTTTGAGATACGCCATTCGTCGATGCTCGAAGTATTTGGGATTCTTCGGTTCGAGCATGATACATTTTGTGAAATTGGCGACTGCCGATTCAAAGTCTTCTTTTTCATAATCAATCAAGCCCAAATTATTATGTGCGTTGACGGCATCGGGATTGATTTTCAAAGCGGCATTGTAATCGGCAAGTGCTTTGTCGAACTGTTTGAGTTGATAGGCGGCAAAGCCTCGGTTGATAAGAGCATCAACATAGTCGGGTTTGATTTTGATCGCTTTCGAGAGAGTTTTGCGTGCCTTAGTGAGTTCACCCGATGTGATTTGGATGAGCCCTAAATGATTCCATGCCGCAACAAATTGTGGATCAATTTCGACAGCTTGTTCAATATGTTTTTGAGCAGCAGCAATTTCCCCGACCGAAAACAGGTAAAATCCAACCTCATCCTGCAACTGTGCATTTTTCGGATCGAGCCTAACCGCTTGGGTGTAATCGGTCATGGCCGATGAAGATTGGCCAGTCTTCTGATGCAAAATGGCGCGGATACGATGCAAAGATGAGTTCTCAGGATGATTCACCATGGCTCGCGAGATTACATCCATCGCCTGACCGAAGTTTCCAACTTTCAGTAGATCGTTGGTTCGGTCAATGACCGTTTGCAGTTCGCCATGTTGTTTTGATGTGGATTTGTCGCCCGCCGCCACGGACTCTGCCGCCTTTTTTTGGTCTTCAGCATCCGTTGTTACTGAGCCATCACTCGAGCCACAACCCGAGTTGAGCAGACAAGTTGCAGTCAAAATTAATAGGTAACGCCACATGGCGGTCAGTCTCCCGAAAGTCCCAAAAAGAGTTATCTTTAAGGTGGGCTTGTAGTTCCGTCAGAAAAATGTGTCAATCCCGAACCGGCAAGATGTGCCGGTTTCTCAGGCCGCCGACAATCGTCATTTGACTCTCCAACGGCTACAATGAATCAGACGTAACAATCGTGTCACTCACCTCTTACGAGCAGAAATACCGTGGAATTACCCCGCAACCCAACTCGCGCTGTCCGCATTGGCTCCCTCACAATTGGAGACGGAAATCCGATTGCCGTCCAATCGATGACCGCCACCAAAACGACCGACATCGATAAAACGGTCTCACAAATTCACCAACTCGAAGAAGCAGGGGCGGATATCCTTCGCGTGGCTGTGGACAGTAACCGCGAAGCGGAAGCATTGATTGAGATTCGCAAGCAGACCTCTGCCAACCTGAGCATCGACCTGCAAGAGAACTATCGCTTGGCAGAAGTGGTTGCTCCACATGTTCAAAAATTACGGTATAACCCCGGACATCTCTATCATCACGAACGAGATAAACCGTGGCAGGAAAAAGTCGCTTACATCGCCTCAGTGGCAGCAGACAATGACTGTGCGATGCGTGTTGGCGTGAACTGTGGCTCTGTCGATCCCGCCAAAAAAGACAAGTACGATCCTGCCGACTCGATCTCACCCATGCTGGAAAGTGCGCTCGATCATTGTGAGTATTTGGATTCGATTGATTTCACACGCTATTGCGTGTCATTGAAAGATTCTGAGCCTGAGAAAGTCATCGAGGTCAACACTCGGTTTGCCGAGCAACGTCCAGAAGTTCCGTTACACCTGGGAGTGACCGAAGCTGGCATGCCTCCCGATGGAGTGATCAAAACACGCATTGCATTTGAGCAACTGATTAGCAAAGGAATCGGAGACACCATTCGTGTCTCACTCACAGTCTCCAATGATCGTAAGTACGAAGAGATTGAAGCGGGACGTTCTATCCTCGACGACATCGCCAACGGTCGAGTTCGTTCGTTTGTCGATTTCGGCCTCAAGGGACTAAACATCATCAGTTGTCCAAGTTGTTCTCGGGTCGAAAATGAAGCCTTTGTCGAATTGGCAGAAGACGTTCGCGATATGACCGAGTACGCAAAAGAACACAAGATTACGATTGCCGTGATGGGTTGCCGAGTGAACGGCCCCGGTGAAACCGACGACGCAGACTTAGGATTGTGGTGTGCACCTAACTTCGTGAATTTGAAAAAAGGCGAAGAAGAACTGGGCGCCTATCCGTACGACGAAATTCTGGGAAAACTGAAAGCGGAACTGGATGCGTTGATCGAACAGCGCTCTTCTGAAAAAGTTTAGTCTTTGGCTAGGCCACTTTAGAGCTGTAGAACTCTGTCGAAAACCCGAACGGCCTGTAACTCAGCATTTTTGGCTTCCAAGGGCCGTGCCTGACATCATACTGAATTCCTCTCCAGACTTCGAATCGGATAAATGCGGAAGCAATTGCGGTCACTGGCAAGAGGTACATCAAAGTCGATACCGTGCTCGAAATCGACATTTTCCAGTCCCAGCGTTGATCCAATTCAGGATGACAGTGTGTACGAATTCCACGTTCATGCCACATCCAAATTGACGCCATAAAGAATAAATGGAACAGCCATCCGCCGCCCAGAATCGCAGCGACCGAGAAATTTTTCAAGAACACGCAACCGATGGCTGCAATCAATAGCGACCATTGTGTAACTGACGAGATCACAATAATGCTGGTTAAAATTGCCCAAAACGCCTCTTGCCGAGTATTAAAAATCTGCCGACGCACGAATCGAAAATAGTTATGCCAGCTTACTGTGCTTTCGTCGATCAGTGAAACTTCAGGGACAAAACGGACTGTACGCTTCTCGGCTTTGAGAGCTTTCCCGAACACGGCATCCTCAGTAAAGGCTTCTGACCAGCGTTCCAAAATTTTGTGTCGAGTCATGAAATCCCGACACATCGCCATGCTTCCTCCCCATGGAATGTTGGAAACTTCCATGGCGACCACAGCCCCTCCGTTCCACATCGCTCGGGAATAACTTGCACTGTTTCCACGCACTGCTTGGTACCATCGTTGACCTGATGTCACCAGAGCCCCTTCATTGGTAAGCGGAGATACCAGTAAACGTAACCAGTTTTTCTCTGGGACAACATCACTATCCACGAAAGCCAAATATTTCACATCGTTCTCAAGCGATTCATAGGCCTGTAATAATGAGCTACATTTAAGAGTGCAGGTATGAAGAGGATCCTGCATGACATGAATTTTCAGTCGTTTGGTTTGGTCCAACGACAAGATATCGCGTGCCAACATCCACCCGGGATCAAATTCAGAATCAACGACTATGTGAACTTCGAAATCTGGATAATCCTGACTCAACAAGGCATTAAGAGTATTGCCCAAACTCGGCTCTCCTCCGCGAACCGACAATAGGATTGCAGCTTTGGGGAGTTCTTCGTTATTGGCCAGAACTGTGGAAGTTCTGATGAGTTTGAGGTATTTCCTGATCGCCATCCATTGGGATGTCATTTTTATCGTCAGGAAGACAAAGCAAAAAATAAAAAATGGATGGATCATGTCGCGAGCTTTCGTTTCAGTCGAAAATGCTGCGGAGGATACGCGACATTCAGTGGCCGATTATTGCTTCCTCAAAAAATCAATTCAACGATGCAACGATATCCCTAAAATTAAGATTCGAGCGCAATAATTCCGTCTCGATATTATTGAAAAGGGATTCCTATATACTCCAATCTGAATAATCCGAATCTTTAGAACATCAACTCACACAAAATCTTTGAGTAGAAGCCCCACAAAGTAGGCGAGTCCTGCGGCCAGGCCGCCGACAAAGAGAGTCTCGAATCCGGCGATATACCATTTCTCGTCAACAAAACGAGACTTGAAGGCCCCCACAGCGAAAAATGCAACTCCGGTCATCATTGTGCTCACCAAATAGAGAGACGGTATTTCAAAAATCTCCGCCGCGTCGAGAATGAAGACGCACAAGGGGACCGCCCCCACAACCACGAATGCGATGAAGGTCGTGAGTGCGGCTTTCCAGGCCGGTGGACTCTCCAAAGAAAGACCGAGTTCTTCTCGCATCATCATGTCGACCCATTGATGACGGTCGGAAGTAATAATCTCGACGGCTCGATCCAAGTCGTCTCCGGCGAAACCTTTTTGAGAGACAATTTGTCGAATCTCTTCGCGCTCTCCTTCAGGATAGAGTTCGATGTGCTCCTCCTCGATTCGTCGAGCTTTTTCTCGCAACTGATTCTCGGCTCTTGTTCCCAGATAATTACTGGCCGCCATACTGAATCCATCGCCAATCAGATTCGCAATGCCCAAAACAATCACGACACCCGAAGAGAGCCCGGCTCCCGCGACTCCCGAGACAATTGCAAATGTTGTCACCGCTCCATCAATGGCACCGTAGACAAAGTCTTTCAGATAGCTGTGTCGAGGACCGTCTTCCAGCCGAGCGCGAATTGCATCCGGCGTATGGTCGTCCCGAAGCTTTTTGAGGAAATTGTCTGAGGGTTCTGTTGATGACGTATTCATGTGTCTCTACGGGATCAAGAAACGAGTCGGGATCTCATAGTAGGCATTCGATACCCGAGTTTGCTATACTGAAACGTCCACAATTTCTGACTCACAAGCACTCATAATCGTGTTCTGGTCAGATGACACACACAACATTCAGAGTATTTCAATTCAGGAGTATCTTTCATGCTTCGTATGTTCATTGCAGTATCTTCACTGCTGCTGGCCTTCTTAATACAACCTGCATTTTTGCAAGCCAAGAAGCCGTCCAGCCAGCCGAATGTCGTCCTGATCATTTCCGATGATCAAGCCTGGAACGATTACAGTTTTATGGGGCATGAGCAGATCGAGACGCCGCGACTCGATCAACTCGCCAAAGAGTCACTCACATTCACTCGTGGGTACGTTCCCGACAGCTTGTGTCGTCCCTCACTGGCGACGATTGTCACGGGACTCTATCCGCATCAACACGGCATCGTCGGGAATGATCCACCACCACCGTCTGATCTGGCCGATCTTCCCAAAGGAAAACAACGCCAAGATCCTCGCTACCTCCAACAGCGTATCGATTACCTCAAACACATCGATGATGATCCACGTCTGGCTGCAATTCTGAAAACGCACGGATACGTCAGCCATCAATCAGGAAAATGGTGGGAAGGACACTTCTCTCGCGGTGGATTTACGCACGGAATGACTCATGGAGATCGCACCAAAGGTGGTCGACATGGAGATCAGGGACTCGATATTGGCCGTAAGGGAATGAAACCGGTTTTTAATTTCATCGATGATGCCGTGGAAGAAGAGAAGCCTTTCTTTGTCTACTATGCTCCATTCCTGCCACATACTCCCCATAACCCACCGAAACGCTTGCTCGATAAGTACAAGAAAAAGACGCCTCATCTTCCCGTCGCAAAATACTGGGCCATGTGCGAATGGTTCGATGAAACTTGTGGGCAATTACTCGATCATCTCGATCAAAAGAAAGTTTCCGAGAACACGGTCGTTCTCTATGTAACGGATAATGGCTGGATCAATCTTGAAGATCGATCGGCCTATGCTCCGCGCTCAAAGCGATCCCAATATGATGGTGGAACGCGCACTCCCATTATGGTTCGCTGGCCAGCTAAGATCACTCCCAAAATGGACAAAGAAAATCTGGCAAGCTCAATTGATCTTGTACCGACAGTGCTCTCAGCTTTGGGGCTTGAGAAGGAAATCACACCTGAGATGGACGGCATCAATTTGTTGGATGCCAACGCCGTCGCCTCGCGTAAGGCTATCTTTGGTGAGATCCTTGAGCATGACATCCAACATATGACCGATCCGGTTCCCAGCTTGATGTATCGCTGGGTGATCGATGGTGATTACAAACTGATTCTGCCGTTCTCAGAGCGACTTCCCAATGCAAAAACGGAATTGTTCAATCTGAAAAAAGACCCGTTCGAGAAGAACGATCTCTCTACAGAAATGCCGGGCCGTGTGGAAGAACTGACAGCCAAGATTGAAGCTTGGTGGCCCATTACGACGACGACTTCATTTCAGGCTCCCGCTCGCCTTTCCGGTGACGGACTCTCGGCAGGTGATGCCAAGCCACATTGGATTTGGACATCGAAGTCAGCCAGTAATGGAGAAGAGGCCTATTTTCGCAAGGAGTTTTCCCTCAAAGGTCGAATAACGACCGGGAATTTGTATGTGACCGGCGATGATGAGTGTCGGGTATTTCTCAATGGGAAACAGGTTTGTGAGTCAATTGGCTGGGATCAGGTGACCTATCATGACCTCTCTGATGATTTGAAACCCGGACGCAACGTCATTGCTGTTCGAGGAAAAAACGGGACGAGTGCTGCCGGCGTTCTGTTGAAGCTCGATCTTGAAACTGGGAGTCAGGGTCAAAAAACATTGGTCTCTGACGAAAGCTGGAAAGTCGCCAACCAATCATCCAAAAACTGGAACGCCCCGAACTATCAAGATGCCGAATGGAAGCATGCCGTTTCGTTAGGACTGATCGGTATTGGTCCCTGGACCTCAGTGAATTCTGAGACGTTGGTGAATGTTGTCAAGTTGCGGGAACCGACCGCAACGCCGATTGAGAACATGATTATCAAAAAGGGATTCAATGTTGAATTGCTTTACACTGTCCCGAAAGAAGAGCAAGGATCGTGGGTCAATATGTGTACCGACCCCAAAGGACGACTGATCGTTTCTGATCAATACGGCAAGCTTTACCGAGTCACTCTGCCCCATCTGTCGAAGTCGGTCAAAGAACTTTTGATTGAACCGATCAATGTCGATATTGGAGAAGCACAAGGCTTACTTTGGGCCTTCGACAGTTTGTATGTCATGGTCAACACGGGTGGGAAATTCAAAAGTGGTTTGTATCGAGTCACGGATTCCGACAAGGACGATCAACTCGACAAGGTTGAAATGCTGCGTGAGTTAAACGGACGCGGCGAACACGGGCCTCATGCCATCGTGAAAACGCCGGATGGAGAAGGACTTTACGTCGTTTGTGGAAATGGAACCAAAATCACCAACTATGATTCGACTCGCGTTCCACCACTTTGGAATGAAGATCAATTGCTGGATCGAGTGATCGGCCGCTTTATGGTCGGCGTTCCGGCTCCCGGTGGATGGGTGGCTCGCATCGATCCCGAAGGAAAAAACTGGGAACTGATGACGACCGGATTCCGCAACGAATTCGATGCAGCCGTCAATATGTTCGGCGATCTGTTCACCTACGATGCCGACATGGAATGGGACTTGAACACTCCTTGGTATCGCCCAACCCGAATTTCTCAAGTGGTGAGTGGCGGAGAGTTTGGCTGGCGAAGTAGCGGTGCGAAGTTCCCCGAATATTATGCGGACTCCGTCCCACCGACGATTAATATTGGTCCCGGATCTCCTACAGGTGTCACGTTTGGTTATGGCGTCAAGTTTCCTCAGAAATACCAGAAAGCATACTACGCGGCTGACTGGAGTTATGGGATTCTTTACGCAGTCCACATGGAACCAGATGGTGCGTCTTATAAAGCGACACAAGAAAAGTTCATTACCGGTTCACCGCTGCCATTAACTGATGTCATCATCCATCCTGGGGATGGAGCGATGTACTTTACAATCGGCGGTCGGCGCGTGCAGTCGGGGCTTTATCGGGTGACCTACTCAGGGAACGAATCGACTGAAGCGATCCCCCCCATGAATATCAAAAACATTCCCGAAG
This sequence comes from Planctomycetota bacterium, assembly GCA_030836185.1. Classification (GTDB taxonomy): domain Bacteria; phylum Planctomycetota; class Planctomycetia; order Planctomycetales; family Planctomycetaceae; genus JABURQ01. The sequence goes on along the minus strand of JAURQH010000050.1, from coordinate 229,662 downwards.
CTCATGCAACTCGAAAAATGCTGGAAAGTTTTCACGGCCATGAAGACGCAAAAGCCGTCGAAACCGCGTGGCCATACCTCGGGAGTGAAGATCGATTCTTGCGATACGCGGCGCGTGTGGCGATTGAGTTTCAACCCGTAGACTCGTGGACCAAGAAAGCTCTGTCTGAAACAGGTCCACAAGCATCGATGACTGCATTGATTGCTTACTGTCGTGCTAACGGGCAATCACCGGCCATTCCAGAACTCGGCAAGAACGAGCCAATGCCGCCACGTCCAGAGTTATTGCCGGGCGTACTGGAAGCATTAGAGCGGATCGAGTGGTCGTCTCTCGATTACCAACAGAAATTGGAGTTGCTGAGAACCTATACGCTCGCCTTTACTCGACTCGGGCCTCCCGATGTCCCCGGTCGTGCCGCCTTGAGTAAGAAATTTAATGCCTATCTCCCCGTGAATGGAACAGAGCTTCGTATCGAACTTTTACAATTACTCGTTTATCTGGAAGCAGAGGATGCTGCTTCGGCTGGAGTGGCTATGCTGAACTCGGCTCCCACTCAAGAAGAACAAATTGCATATGCCAAATCCCTTCGGCATCTCAAAACGGGTTGGACTCCTGAATTACGAGAACAATTTCTTGGTTGGTTTGCCAAAGCTCAAGGATTTGGTGGAGGAGCCAGCTTCGGCATCTTTGTGAACAACATCAAAAAGGACGCCGTTGCCAAACTCTCAACAGAACAAATGAAACAGTTTGAAAAGGTTCTGAACGCGGCACCTCCCAAGAATGTGAATCCATTTGCGGAAGAAAATCGTCCCGTGGTCAAACAATGGACCATGGACCATTTAGCACCGCTTGTTCCCGGTCAACTAAAAGAACGCGACTTTGATCGTGGTCGGCGAATGTTTGGTGCTGCGAACTGTTACGCCTGCCATCGCTTCAATAATGAAGGAGGTGCTGTCGGTCCCGATCTCTCAGGTCTGGGAGGACGGTTCAGCCCTCGAGACATGCTTGAATCGCTGCTCGATCCGAATAAAGAAATCAGCGATCAATATGCGGCAACCCAGTTTATCATGACAGATGGAAAAGTGATTATCGGACGCATCGCCAATCTTGCCGGCGACGATTTCCGCGTCATTACCAACATGTTGGATCCCGGTAAAATGACCAACGTGGATCGTAAGAAGATCGAAGAGATGTTTCCGTCGAAATCCTCGATGATGCCGGCAGGATTATTGAACACACTCAACGAAGACGAGATTCTCGATCTTCTCGCCTATCTTCTCTCCCGAGGCGATCCAGAGCATCCGTACTTCAAGAAATAAAAGTGGAAGCATCACGAGATTTCATGACTCCCTTTCGGACGATACGTTCGATAGGGAGTTTTTTTCTGCGCGCTCTAATCTTCAAGTTTGGGAAGTTCATAGAGTCGGTAATGCTCGTTCCGATGGATTGGTTCTCGTTCGAATGGCCCCATGCGACTGACCAGCAAATGTGTCGCCTGGGTGAATTGGACCAGTTCGAGTAACTCGTCTTCCGAGAATAGGTTGTCATTCTCAAATGACTCCGATGCCCAGTCTTTGTAAACGCTCAGACGCCGATCCCATTCCAGAATCCCGGCCGCATCCTGTGGGCAATCCTTGAAAGTCACATACGCTGCACGCGAAGAATACCAACGAAACGTCACCGAACTTCGAGGAGCCAGCACAATCGCGTCATTCGAGACGTTGTCCTCGATCCATTGGCAGATATCAATCCACGATTCTGTTTTCGAGGCGGAGTAACCGTCGACATTCCGACTCGGAAGTATCAGCAGTAACGCTGTTGCCGCGGCTATCAGGCCGGACAATTTCAGAGAGACACTTCGCCATCGAACAATCTGTCCTTCTCTTTGAGCCAAATTGATCATTAACAGGCTGACAGCGAGTGGCAGTACAACATCGGCCAGTCGAAAGGGATAAAACTTCATCAGTTTCACAAGCAACTGGTTCACCGCAGGGCTTCCGACGTAATGATTTCCCCACCCAACCGCGAGACCGCCCAAGGCAACTAATAAACTTCCCAGAACAATCCGCTGCCATAACTGTTGATTCACTGTCATTTCTGAGTGTTGGCTCTGCTTGCGAAGAGAGCCTTCACGGTAAACGAGAATGCCCCACAGAAGTAGCAGACCTCCATAAACCCAATAGGCTTGAGTTGGGAACTGCACGGGGTTCAAGTGATGCCCCAGACGACGAAACACCTGTAACTGGTCAGCGAAATCAGCCCGCTTGATGGGTGACATGAGTGTTGTCAGAGCCGGTATCAATCCCGGCAGACTACAAACCAGTGTCAAAACGAAACAAAGGCCGAACTTCTTCGCGGACAAATTGAGAGCATCACTTCCGTTCTGCCACACGAAAAAACCCGTCCCCAAGCATGTCGAGATCAGTCCCCAACCTGCCACTACGGGATGAAAGCTGATCGACACTCCCATTAAAATTGCTGCGAGAGACCATTTTTGATCAAACAGACAACTCCAGGCATAGAAAAGAGAGCCGTAGGCGATCACTTTGGATTCGAGACCGCCGACAATCCACTCACCGGAGAAATTCTGAAATGAGGTCAGGCCGAGAAAGAGAGCCGCAGATCCTGCCGGCGCCCATTGCACCGATGAAACACGCCGCGTCAATGATGTCCAGCTTGCCGCCAACAATCCGATCGAAATGACTCGCCCGACAATGGCGACAGTCCCCAAGGGAAAAAACAATGTGAGCCAGCCAAAGGCTGTGTAAAAGACATAGTGTGTGTTGGCCGAGTCGAGAAAGAAATCTCCTCGGCAATAGCCCGGCTGCCAAAAATGCTTGGCCTTACAGAGATAGTGAGGCTCATTGACGCCGGGAACGGGAACCTGAATGACAAGATAGGCGGTCCAAAAAACGACAATGGCTCCGAAGTTCCAATACCACACAGAGGAGGGTGGAGACGAAGCGGAATGTGATGTTTTGGCAATCATCATGGATCATGGTCGGGTGCAGATACAATCTGCTGCATGATCCTGTTTTTTATCGCTCGCGTCAAAGGTTCCGTAGTGATTCACCTTGAAAAACAGTCCACTGTTGACGCGATAATACCATTATCGAACCAACACGGGCGAAGCGAAGGCGTTTTCAAAGTCGGATGATTTGTCGCTAAGATCTTCTTTGGGAACTAATGCACCATCGTAGGTGTAGGCTTTGATCGAGCGGATCCAGGTCTTCTTGTCCCCGTTCCAGCGAGAATCAACAACCTCGACGACTCCCCATTTTACCGTATGGAACTCGGCATTGTTGCCTGTCCCGCTGTTCGCCACAAATTCACCATTAACGGTATCATAGATAGGAATGATTCGAGTCTGCCCATGTATTTGTCGCACAGCATCTTTCATCCCGACTGAAAGCCCTGTTTCCGCTTGGAAATTCACAGGAGCTTTTAGTTCGGTCGTTGTTGGAATCCGTCCATCGGCTTGAAGAGCATTCAAGTCGGATTGATCGAGTCCATGAATAATTTGATCAGAAAGATCGCGTGTACTGTTTGACTCCAATCCAATATCGACTGTCCCCCAGTTACCGGGAACGGAATTTCCCAAGGCATCTAAGACAGTGACCTGATTTCCATAGCCGTCTTCGATTTTGTTGTCGTTGTAGATATTCAGTTCCTCTCCGTCGCCCAGTGTGTCCCAGAACGATTCCGGTAAGGCAAACGGAAGGATATCTCCTTCCCCTTTCAGGGCAACACCACGGCGTAAGACGGCCGTTGCTGTGACGGTGACTGGTTTCTCATCTACTCCTAGAACTTTGGCAAAATAGAGTGGGACTTCTCCATTGGCTGAGCCATCACGGCGTAAGGTGACACGCACGGCATCCATGATCCCCGTTTGTTGCAGAGTCACTGGCCCCGAGTCATATATGGTATTTTCGTCGTACCTACCAATTTCGATGTCCGCATCGAGTACCACAAACCCCGAGATACCTCCGGTTGCTGTGGACATGTTGTTCTGCACATATTCCCGAACTCGAGCACGCACGATGTCCAGGTTTTGTGTCCCGTCGGGATTTGGTACAAGATCGACGACGGCGGCCAGACAAGCCGCATCGGCAGAACGCTGGAGGTCTGTGCTCACGACTCTCAAGAACCCGTAATCGATACTGAAGGCCAACATTCCCATCAGGGGAACAAGACAGATAGCCAGCAATGGAATGACGGCACCGGATTTGTGATGCGATTGTTGTCGAGAAGATGCTGTTTTCTGCATGATTGACCTCATAGATACGAATGATCCGATGACCTGCGGAAAATTTACATTCTTCGAATGGTGGTTGTCACCTGGATCGATCTGCCATCCAGGTTTGTGATTCCCTGAATCCAACGAGTCGCGGCATAATTAAAACGAACGGTGACCTGGAGTTTTTCACCCTCTGGAACTGAACCCAAGGCATTCCCGGAAACTGAAGTTCCGTCGGCTCGACTGATAGAAACCGTCGTTGCACCTTGAAGTGTTGCTGCAGACTGTTTGGGGAAGTAGTTGTTCAGATAACTGACCACTTCACTCTCGACCTGAGAATCTGTTTTCGTGTCGAACAGAGCCGCCTTACGGGCACCAACTCGGGAGGCATTACTAATCACCTGACCTACATTGACAAACTGTCCTAAATCAATAGTTCCCAACATCATGAGAACTAACAACGGAAGGGCCAAGGCAAGCTCTACGGCTGCCACCCCTTGGCGTCGGTTGTTCTTCTGTTTGTCAGGAATGCGATTTTTCATGGTATTCAAATCTCTTGATTAACAATCTGTCATCATTCACTACTCTCGTTCCATGTGCGATTCGGCACGCAACTGAGAATTCCCCGAAATGTTAAACAGGCTCGCGGGAACCCAACTCACATCGCTGTAACTCAATACCACCCGTACACTCACTTCGTCACCTGACTTTGCCTGCGACAGATCGGCAGGAACCACGGACACGGACATCTCGGTGCCTGTTGGGACAGACTTGGAGACACGGTCTCTCAGGTTGGACTCTACCGTGGAAGCATTTCGCGAGGTTGCAAGTGAAGCTTCTCGGGCAGCATCCCTTGCCCCATCGGTGACGGCATTTTGCACCATCAGAATGCGGCTAAACTCGATGATCGAAAAAATCAAAGTGAAGAGAAGCGGCGCAACGAAGGCAAACTCTACCAATGTTGCCCCCTTCCGAGTGGAGAATTTGCCCTCTTTATGTGGGAAAATAAGTGGAGGGTACAACTCGGCTCTCATTACATTAAACCTTTATTTGGTAACTCTTTATGAAACACCTGAGTCTGGGAGGTAGTTTGGAGGTGAGAATACTTAGACTCACATAAATGAACCTAGGTCGGAAGTTTCTACTGTGACGTGCGTAAATTGAAGATTTCACAGGATTGAATAAATTTTTTGATGGGACACACTCGTAAAACATGTGCTACTTTGCACAGTTCTTCCGTATTCTTCATCAGTTAATACGCCGTTTCCATTGATGGAGCTTCCTTCGGGAAGGTCGACTTGGGCTGAAAATTTGAAACAATGTCGGATGACTCGTTTCACTCAATACACAACCAGCGAACAAAACCAAAATGGCCGGTCTGCTCAATCTCAATAAACCCGAGGGAATGACCTCTCGAGATGCCGTCAATCGGGCGCAAAAATTGATCAGACCAGTGAAAGTTGGACATGCAGGGACTCTCGATCCTTTCGCAACGGGAGTTCTGGTCCTATGCCTCGGTAAAGCCACGCGGCTGATTCAATACATCCAAGATCGCCCCAAGACTTATTTGGGGACATTTGAGCTGGGAACGGTCAGCACGACGTGTGATCGTGAAGGCGAACTCACCGAGACCGGAAAATCAGGCCCTCTTTCGGCCAAAGACATGACTGAGTCGTTGCCGCAGTTTCTCGGGAATATCGAACAAGTCCCTCCCCGGTTTTCAGCCGTGCATGTGAACGGAAAACGCGCCTATGATCTGGCTCGGCAAGATCAGGATTTCCAACTGGATGCGAGAACCGTTTTTATCGAATCTCTGGAGTTAACAGATTGGTCCTTTCCCAGATTTTCACTGAAAATTGTGTGTGGTTCGGGAACCTATATTCGTTCGCTAGGGAGAGACCTCGGAGAGTCATTGGGGTGTGGTGCCTACATGACCGACCTGACACGGACTGCCATTGGGGAATTTCAACTTGATCATGCTTTGTCTGTCGAACAGCTTACGAACGAATTGATCGAAGAACATCTGGTCCCACCCGGAGAAGCCGTTCGCCATCTTCCCCGCGCCATTACAAAAACGTCACAATACACAGACATTCTGAATGGCAAACAATTTGTTCCGCTGTTGAGGCCAGAATCAATATCTCTGACGGAGGACAGCGGACCGATTGCCGTCTATGATGAAAGTGACCAACTTGTCTGCCTGGCAGAACCGATTGCAGAAAGTGATCTGTTAAAGCCTCGACACGTTTTTCCAACACAACCGTGAAGCCCCTTGAACTCCCAAAACATTGGAAAGCCCCCGGCAATGGACCGTGAAGATATCTTAAAAGCGATCCCTCATCGTGCTCCTTTTTTGTGGATCGACGAAGTCATTTCCATAGATGAGAAGACGATTCACGCACGAACCTATCTCGATCCCGAGTTGCCAGTCTTTCAAGGGCATTTCCCCGATTATCCTGTCTTCCCAGGAGTATTGCAGTGCGAAGCGGCTCTGCAGGCGGGAGCGATTCTGATCTCCAAAATCGAGCCAGTGCCGACAAGCGATGTTCCCGTGGCAACACGAATCAATAACGTCAAATTTCGCCAAATGGTCAAGCCGGGAGAGACCATCGATATCGAAGTCGAACTGACCGACAATCTTTCCAATGCGTACTTTATGACCGGAAAAATCTCTGTCGAGGGGAAGGTTTCCACACGACTCGACTTCGCCTGTGCAACGGCTCCGGCTGAGTGATACGAATCGTCGGACACTTCAATTGATCACTGGGAAATCTCATTGATGTGAGACAATTCGATGTGAGACAATTCCTTTCTCATATGTCGCCATCTCATAAGATCGGGAGTATAGTGATTTGATATGAACGGCCACTCACTCGAAATTGATCGGATCGCCCCCACACGTCAGCCAGACGGTTCGCCAGTCGGTTATCAATCGTGGAGAGATCTTGCCTTCATCCATTGGCGTGTCCCCATTGAAGAGATTCAAGCGTTGCTCCCAGACCCTTTAATGGTTGATACGTTTGATGGCTCAGCATGGGTTGGTCTCGTCCCGTTTGCGATGCGAAAGGTCAGGCCTTGGTGGTCGCCTTCCGTTTCGGGAATCTCCAATTTTCTGGAGACGAATGTTCGCACTTATGTGCATAAAGATGGACGCGATCCCGGCGTCTGGTTTTTCTCTCTGGAAGCCTCTCAATCACTGGCTGTAAGACTCGCCAGGAAGTTCTGGAATCTTCCCTATTATTATGCCGGGATGAGTCTCAACAAGAACGCAAATCAGATTCACTATCAATCGAATCGTTATTGGCCCGATCCGATTCCCGCTAGAACAGATCTCACCATCGAATTTGATCAACCCGCGGATCAACGAACATTCCAAACAGCCACTCCCGATACGTTCGATCATTTTCTGGTGGAGAGATATTACCTTTACGCGTCGGATTCGCTCCGCAATCCGTCAGCGGGAAATCTCTATCGAGGACAGGTTTACCATAAACCTTATCAATATTGCCGAGCGGAGTTGGTCGAGTGTCATGACGAATTGGTAAAACAATCAGGTATCGAGATCCTCTTTTCGCCCGAGCATGTGGCCTATTCTCCCGGTGTGGATGTTGAAATCTATCCGCTCAAACGAGTTGACTAATTGCCGCGCTTCATATTAGGAAGGATGGTGGTCTTGGGAGGAAGGCGTCATCTTGACGATTTTTCCAGAGAGAACTATACCTCTGCTGTTCCCCCTGTTTTGTTGGGGATTTCACTGCGTGAACGATTTTGATTCCAGGAGATGTCGGCATGGATGCCGCCCCCACGACTGCGAATGAGCAATACACGTTGCCACGTCTGACACCACAAATAATGGTGCCGGACTCTCTGCGCGTTGTTCTGGGACGGACTAAACTCTCTGCTGAAGAACTGAGTTCATTGCATGCGGGTCAAGTGGTCAGGTTACAAGATGCGGTTGAATCACCCGTTGATGTCGTTCGCGGCAGTCGAGTCGTCGCCCGGGCTGTCCCAATTGAACACGATGGCGAACTCGCTTGGCGAGTGACTGAAATTGTAGACGACATGGATTCTCATCAAGAGGTGAATTCATGAAACGTCACTTGGTTCTTGTTTTCGTTCTGGGAGTCTGTTTCACACAGACGATCTCTGCTCAACCGAATCCCGCACCGACTTCGCAAGCACCGACAGTCGCGCGCACCATAACCCCCTCAACAACCGAAACCTCTCCAGAATCGGACAACAACGCAAACTCGTCAATGCAAGGACGGTCGATCGGAACAACTCTCGCCGCATTGGGGGCGATCCTGTTATTGTTTCTGGGACTGGTTCAAATCTGGCGCCGTCAGAATCCTCAAGTCAGTCAATCGTTACCGGAAACCGCTTGGGAAGTTCTGGGTTCCGCTCCTCTCGATCAAAAATATCAAATGACGATTGTGCGCGTGGGGGCACGATTACTTGTGTTGGGGAAATCCGACCAGGGATTGCAAACGCTCTCTGAAATCACGAACGGCGAAGAAGTCGCCCAATTGATGCTGATGTGCCAGACGACATCAAAAGATTCTGAAACCACCTCTTTCGGTGATCTGCTCAACAAATTGAAAAACCGTACGAATCAGGTCTCTCTCGCTTCGGCAGAGGAGTCCCGACGTGCGTAGCCTGAACACCAAGTGGATCTGCATTCTGACGTTCTCTGTATTGTTTCTGGGGAGATGTCTCGATCCTGTCAGCGCACAAGCACCGTTGATTCCCAGTCAAACCAACCGACTACCAGTCATCGACGAAACTCTTCCTGTCGAAACCGCAGAAAACCCAGCCGTGATGGCCACTCAACCGGACGAGGAGGAGACTTCTGGCCCGGAGATTCCCAGTTCGTTGAAATTGATGGTCACATTATCGATCTTCAGTCTCGCTCCTGCATTGCTGATGATGACGACCTGTTTCGTTCGTTTTACGATTGTGACCAGTTTGCTGAAGCAAGCGATTGGCACCCCCAACATCCCTCCGGCTCAAGTGATGACATCACTCAGTCTGTTTCTCACATTTCTGGTCATGTCGCCCGTGTGGAAGCAGGGATATGAAGCCGGCATCAAACCGTATTTAGAACCTCCAGCCGGTCAAGTCAAATTGACCGAAATGCAGGCATTTGAAAAAACAATGGTTCCCGTGCGTGAATTCATGGGAGGACAGATTGAACAAACCGGCAATCAGGATGCCGTCTGGATGTTCTACGAATACCAACGACAAACCGATCCCGATCAAACGGTTTCACTCGCAAACGCTGAGGCACCTCAGACGTATCAGGAACTGCCTCTCTCTGTTCTGTTGCCCGCCTACCTGGTGAGTGAGCTGAAGACGGCGTTTCTCATCGGCGTGCGAATATTTCTTCCGTTTCTGGTAATTGATTTGGTGGTTGCCTCTGTGCTGACCAGCAGCGGGATGATGATGCTTCCACCGGCATTGGTTTCGTTACCGATGAAACTGATGTTGTTCGTTTTGATTGATGGTTGGCATTTGATCGTCGGAATGTTGTTGGAAAGCGTTCGCCCGTTGGCCGTTTAGTTCTCTTGAATCTTTCATACGATATGAACTTTGACACTGTTATTGATTTGGGAAGTGACACGTTACTCTTGGTATTGAAGCTGGGAGTGCCTTTGTTGCTCGTTGCGATGGCTGTGGGGTTGTTCGTGAGTGTCTTGCAAACGGTCACTCAAATTCAAGATCAAACAATCTCGCACGTTCCCAAGCTCATTGCCACTTTTCTGGCGACTCTTGTCCTGATGCCTTGGGCGTTGGGAGAGTTGATCGACTTTGCCACACAACTCATCACAAACATTCCAAGCACGCTCTGATTCACATATGTTCGATGTAGCCAACGATCTCTGGACGCAATTCGCCTCATTGGAGGGGGCGGATTGGATTGCGCGATCTGCAACCGGTTACCTGAGAACATTTTCCTATGTGGCCGCCCGTCTTGCCGGAGTTGTGCTGCTGTTACCCTTCGCAACCGGTGGGAAGATGGCTCGACATCTCCAATTCCTCTTAATACTCACGCTCTCACTCATCCTGACTCCAGTCGCTGTCTCAATCTCACCTGTGATCGCTCAACCCGCGCCCTTCGGTGCCGATTGGCTCTGGTCGATGACCACTGAATTCGCATTGGGAGCATCCATCGGGTTGGGAATGATGCTCTGCCTCTCTGCATTCCAGATGGCGGGAGAACTGATTGATCAGCAAATGGGCCTCAAGCCTCAACAGATACTTTTGCAATCGGAAGGTTCCGGGCAATCCATCACAGGACAGTTTCTTTTTCTGACTGGGACAGCAGCGTTTCTGTCATTACCGGCCATCGGAAACAGTCAGCAGGGGGGGCTTCTGTTATTTGTCGATACCTTTATGCAGACATTTCACACCTTGCCAGCCGGATTTGGTGATCTTCCCGATACGATGGGCGCTGTGGTGATCGGTTGGGTCCAACATTCGATTTCACTCTCACTCTTGGTTGCCGCTCCAATTTTGGCTTGCGCGATGTTGGTGGCCATGTTTGTTTCGGTCGTGAATCGATCCGTCCCGGATGCCAACACAATGATGATTGGCTTTCCCTTACGCACAATTGTCTGTTTGACGGTGTTGCTATTAACTCTGTCAGGGATCACCACTCGCGTCACACAGGAGATTCCTCTGATTCTGGAAAACTTTCATTCCAGTCTCAACGGTCAGGATGTGTAAGTCATGACAGTTTCACATGCGGAGAAAGTCTTTCCTGCGTCCTCCAGAAAGCGACGGCAAGCCAGAGAAGATGGCCAAGTCGTTGTCAGCCCAGATCTCTTAGCGGGAATATTTCTGTTAGCTGTGACATCGGTTCTCCATTTTTGTGGACATCGACTTCTGGGGGATACCGCCGTCTATCTACAATGGTCGTTGGAACAAATTCAGGTCACGTCTTTGTCCGACCCCTCAGAATTGCGTGGTCAGCTTGTTGAGGGTTTCGGTTCGTCAGCTCGATATTTTCTCGTGAGGCTCTGGCCATTTTGGCTTTTGTCACTCTCTGTAATTTTGACCGGGTTTGTTCAAACACGAGGACTGATTCACTGGGCTAGCCTCAAGCCAGACATCAATCGCATCAATCCCGCAACGGGAATCAAGAAGTTTGCTCCTGCTGAACTTTGCCAGCGAATGTTGGTGGTCAGTATCAAGTTGGTAGGGCTCGCGTTCATTGCCTGGACATGGACCATGAAACAGCATGAGCTAGAATCGCACACCAGCCTTGCCCAACAAACGCAAGCGGAACTCGATCAAGTGGTCACGTTTTTGTTTGCTCTTTCGGGAGGGTTACTGGCGTGGGGAATCATTGACTACTTCTGGAGACGTTTCCGATTTGATAAACAACTACGAATGTCGGCACGAGAGCTAGCCGAAGACCAGAAACAGTTTGAACCCGATCCGAATGTCAAACAGGGCGCGGATCGTCTCCGCCAACAGTTGACCTCCGAAATCAGTCTGAATCGTGAGACAGACCTACTGATCACCGACGGTCTGGCGTCCAGTGTTTTGTTGAGATATGAAGCCAACAATGACTCCGCCCCGATGATAGTTTTGCGACACACTGGTTCAGCAGGTGTGCATTTACTTCAACGATGCATGCAAATTCAGCTTCAAATTCACGAGTCGGTCGAGTTGCAGCAAGAATTGCTGAATCACAAGGGGTCAGTGATACCGGCGAGTCTGTGGCCAAAAATCGCTGAAATTTATGCAAAACGGTCGTCACAGCAAAACGCCAACAAATCTCAGACTGAACCTGAAAAACCTGTACGTGTCGGATGAAAAGCGGAAGTCCAATTCAAGAATTCAGCTCTTGAATTTCGGAGGATTCTATCGGTTGCAGAATCCTCCCCGGGTATCGCCAGACCAAACAACGCAAATCAAAGATTGATCCGTTCCGACCGATCATTCACGAAATCCTCCAGAGCGACCGGCAGGTGCATCGCAAGCAGCGGCATACGATCCAAAAGATCATTCAGGGGCTGAAAGACGACATGGATACACAGGCGGCATGACAATCGTCAGCGACGTGGTCCGGGCCTGGAAACAACAGACTCACTTCTGTCTGGTCCGGCGACCAAACGAAAAACGACACGTCGAGCGATTACTCGACTTCGCCCGCCGAAATATTCTGGTCCGTGTCCCGAGAGATCGCTCTGTTTCTCACGTTTGGCAAGATCAGTTTGAAAGATCAACTTTTAGACGCAGAGCGACTGTGTCGCTTGTCAAGTTGTTGGTACCTCATTTTGTGAATTTGTGTTTTTCATAAGCTCACTCAAAAGCGTATTCACTCGAATCAGCATCTTTCGCGCGCATGCAATGATGGCCACTTTGAAAGGCTTCCCTTTTTCCCGGAGTCGTTCATAGAACTCTTTCATCACCGGACAGTATCGGACCGCCGTCCGAGCTGCCATATTTTGGAAGCGACGGGTGACAGTTACCGATTACGCGATGCGAAGGGCCGTCACACGAAACGTTCAAGCGGAACGCCCCAGAAGCCGATTAACAAAACAAGAGCTCCGTTCGCTCGAAGTAAGAACCAGTCTCGGGCAATATTATTTCCCACCAGCGCTACGTTTTTACTCCGATAATCGCTACGTTTTCTGACTGATGTTTACAGGCGAGCGGGATCAGGAAGTTGATGACGTTCGCGAACACACTGGAAGGCTACCGCAGCGGCATCCTGGCGTGGTACGAGTATCCGATCTCAACGGGGCCGTTGAGGGTGTGAACAACAAGATCAAAACACTGAAGCGAGCGGCGTACGGCTATCGCAATGAAAGATACTTCGAACTGAAAATCTTGGCGCTTCACCAATCTGAATACGCATTAGTCGGATGAACCGTAGTTTATCGAGTCGTGAGGTCTGAAAGTCAGATGATTCAATAACTCCCAATGACTTCGCCGCCTGATCGAGTTCCCAATGCTCTCCAGATTGAAAGATCGATGTTTTCGCTGATCGATCTCGTCGAACCATCTAACAGAAGAGCATTCACGATTCCGGTGTGATAGCTGCGTGACGTGATGATGGCATAAGTGGGGCTACCACTACTTCCATCTCGTCCCTCTTGCCAGGAATTATAATCGACATTTTCATAAGTTACCCCACCATTATTGAACGGCACATTCGTGTTGGGAGGAAGCGTGACTGTGAATCCTGTGTGATGCACTCGTCCATCCGGCCATTCGGTGTGTCCCGTGGCGGGATCGAGTTTGAGTGAAGTTCCCGTGGTGATGGCAGCTTGCGCATCGGCAATGGATTGTGGAATGGTCGTCGAGGAGGGGCCGCCGTTACGCGTGTAGGGTGTCCAGGCTTTGACTTCTGCCGCTAATAACGTGTTGCTACTTCCATCGGTCGCATCGCGGAAAGATAATTTAGCGTTGGGATAGAACAAACCATTCCCGCCACGCCCCGTAGTGGGGTCGAACACAAACCAGGTGCCGTAATTGAATCCGTAGGTGGTTGGCCAGAGGTTGACTCTGCCGCTACCGGGATCACGAGGTTCTCCTGCTTTGGGGTCACTCGGGCACGAGTAGACATCAATCTTCAAACCATCAATGGCTGTTTGGAAGTCCCAGGCAACGGTGAGATCCACTTGATCATAAGTGTTTCCTTGTTCGAGGAACGGTAGTAACCGCCCGTGAACACCCCAAGAACCGTTATTTCCTGTTGATGTGAGGTTGGTGTTGACGGCAGCACCGGGAGGAAATGTGCGATGGGCGGTCTGGTAATTATGGACTGCGAGTCCGATTTGCTTGAGGTTGTTTTTGCAGCTTATTCGTCGAGCCGCTTCGCGGGCTTGTTGGACCGCCGGTAAAAGTAGAGCAACGAGTACAGCAATGATTGCGATGACAACCAACAATTCGATGAGAGTGAATCCCTGTGAACACCTACGATGGATGATTTTCAATAGTTTGGCTTTCTAAGTTGCGAGACGAGTTTGCTGCTCATAAGACGCGGTCGCTCAGTATTTCTAACATTCACCCCATACAAAAAACGCCCCGACGGTTAAATCGAGGCGTTGGAGAAAGTCTGTGATTGAAGGTAAGAAGCATCACCATTCTCCAATCACATTTCCGTCGTTGCGTTGTCCCAGATTGCGATAGACGCCGAGATCGATGTTCTCAGAGAGCGAGTGGACCGAGCCGTCAGCCACCAACACATTCACAATACCTGTGTGATAACTTCGAGAGGTGATTGCTCCATAAGTATAGTTGACATCACAGCCAGCACCTGATTCACGACACGATGTGAAGTCGACATCATAGGTCACTCCATCACTATGCGTGTGAGGAACAAACGAATTCGGTGGAAATGTTGTCGTCACACCGCTTTGATGAGCATGGCCATCGACCCACTCGGTATGTCCAGAGTTAGTTTTGAAATCGCCACTCGATCCGAGTCCCGAAATGGCAGATTCATTGACAGGAGGTGCCTGATTGGCGCCGGTGGGGTTTTCACTGTTTCGGAAGTAAGGATTCCAAGCTTTGACTTCCATCATCGCCAAGGTGTTGCTGGTTCCATCGGTAAAGTCTCGCATGCGAATCGAGCGATTGGGAGTGAAGGCTCCGTTTCCACCGTTCGAAGTTCCACGCTGGTAGACAAACCAGGATCCATGATTCACGCCGTATGTCAGCGGATAATGAGTCAGGCTTCCATCGGGTCGAGCGGTATCGTTCACTTCACTGGGACACAAGAGAGTAGGAACTCGTGTTTGTGTTACCGCTGGTTGTGCTTCATAAGTCAAACTCCAGTCAATCAGGTTTTGTAAGTTTGCCTGATCCAGCAAAGGTAAGAGCCGAGCCTGTGCCGACCATGTCTTCAATGTGACATTGGTATCCCCGGGATAGCACGCTGCGGGGGGAAGCCCCGTGTAAAGGTCATGATAATTGTGCATGGCCAAGCCGAGTTGTTTTAAGTTGTTTTTGCAACTTGATCGACGTGCGGCTTCGCGAGCTTGTTGAACGGCTGGAAGAAGTAAAGCAACAAGGACGGCAATAATTGCTATGACAACGAGCAGTTCGATGAGAGTGAATCCGGGGCGATTCCTGCGGGAGGAGTAGGTCATGGTGGGTTCCTTACTTGCAAATGGTTGAACTGAGACTGAGTCTCAATGTCTCCTAGGATAGCAATTCAGTTTCAGGAAGCAACCGAATAAGGAAAATCGTTAGAGATTTTTAGGAATCCAACGAATTTTTAGAGAGGAGCAAGCCCGATGCGCGATATCGCCAGCAAAACGGGAAGAACTGACTGGAATACTGACTGTAATGAAGAGTGATCGACTATCGGCCTTGCAGGTTGCTCACAAGATCTGAGAGCAATGCGTGCTCCAAAGCCCGATCTCGGCCTTTGAAAATCCAGCCTGAGGGGGCGGTTTGGCCAACCACGAGATTCAGATCTCGTTTGAGCGGTTCACTTTCCTGAAAAGTGGCCCCAGAGGCTGAGTTTGCTGCCCGGCCCGGAAGGTCTTCCAGCTCCTTGAAGGCCTCCACAGAAACCATGTATCCACCCTCAACTTGCGTAATATGCACCAATATTCTGCGACGAAGTGACTGGAAAGTCCCTTCAATGCGTTCTTTAGGGTTAGCCGCATCATAGTGCCAGGGTTCAAAAAGACCCGCACCGGTTTTGTAGTCCGTTTCAATTTCGCCACTCAACCGGTTTTCTTTGGTGATGGCGAATTGATACTCGTGCAAGGTATCGATGGTCCGTTCCCAGACCAAGTCGTAGTTGTTGGCGCGCACCTGAATCGGATTCGTCACGGGAGCTGGTTGGCCAACATGTGGAAATGTACGGCAACCACCAACAATGAGCGTCAGCAGTCCGATGATCAGACATCTTCGAGAACGCATTTTCTTCCTTATCTATAGGCGGCAGAAGTGTCCCAAACGATCCTGATCAGGTAAAGAGCGATTCAATGTGTGAGAATGGGGACTTTACGTTTTTATGGTGGTTTTTGCGTCAAGTGGTTCACGTGGAAGGAATCTGTTTGACACTCAGCACAATTGCTCGCAGGATAGATATCCTCGCCATTTCTTTGCCCTGACAGGTTCCCGCCATGAAACCCATCGCCAATTTCTGCCGTCTTCTCCTCGTTGTTACAATCGTCGTTTGCAGTGCCAGTCAGGTTGTGGTTGCACAGAGTGCCGGCGACAAGATGATCGCCGACTACTTTAAGCAGGAGACCGCTGAGGTTTCTCAACAGACGTTTGCCAACATCAAGACACTGGAAGATTGGGAAGCGTACAAACCAGTCGCTCGGGAGCAGCTCTTCGAGATGTTGGGGCTCTCGCCTCGTCCCGAAAAAACACCACTCCAACCGGTGATCACTGGGACAATCGAGCAAGAAGATTTCATTGTCGAAAAGCTTCACTTCCAGTCACGTCCCGGATTGTATGTCACCGGAAATCTCTACCGACCCAAAGTGGTCGATAAAAAATTGCCAGCCATTTTGTATGTTTGCGGTCATGGTCGTGTCAAAAAGGACGGCATCAGTTACGGCAACAAGACACATTACCAACATCACGGTGCCTGGTTTGCTCGAAACGGATATGTCTGCCTGACGATTGACACACTTCAGTTGGGCGAGATCGAAGGGATTCATCACGGCACATATCGAGAAAAAATGTGGTGGTGGAACGCTCGCGGATACACGTCCGCGGGAGTCGAAGCGTGGAACTGTATTCGCGCGCTCGATTATCTCGAAACTCGTCCCGAAGTAGATGCCCAAAAGATGGGTGTCACGGGGCGTTCGGGAGGCGGCGCTTACAGTTGGTGGATCTCGGCTCTGGATGAACGCATTAAAGTTGCTGTGCCTGTTGCCGGAATTACCAACCTGCAAAACCATGTCGTTGATGGTTGCGTCGAAGGGCATTGCGATTGCATGTTCATGGTTAACACTTACCGTTGGGATTACGCGATGGTGGCGGCATTGGTTGCTCCTCGTCCGCTACTCATTTCAAATACCGACAAGGATCGTATCTTTCCCCTCGATGGTGTCGTCGATGTCTATTTCGATGTCCGTAAGATTTATCAACTTTATGGAGAAGCCGATAAACTCGGTCTGCAAATTACCGAAGGTCCGCATCAGGACACGCAGGAACTCCGCATTCACGCCTTCCATTGGATGAATCAGTATCTCAAAGGGGAAGACCCACTCATCGAAACCACAGCCGTCAAATTCTTTGAACCGGAACAACTCAAGGTGTTTGACGAACTTCCCGCCGATCAAATCAATACGAAAATATCGGAGACCTTCACGGTCAAAGCAGAGCCGAAACTGCCCGAGTCTTCCGCTGAATGGAGTTCCATGAAAACCGAATGGATGTCGCAACTTCGTGAGAAATCATTCCGTGGTTGGCCGGCAGAAAAAAACATTGATGAGGATCTGAATGTCAAAGAAGTCTTTTCCTCTGAAGCCGATGGCATCAATCTTTCAGCGTTCGACTTCACCGCTCAAGGAGCCATCAAGCTTCGTTTGTATCTGGGGCATCCTGCTGGCGTGAAACCTGAAGATCTCGATCTTGTTGTCATGAATGTTCTCGATCAGCAAGGCTGGGAGTCTTTCCTGAGTACATACCGTCCCGGTTTTGAAAAACAATTGTCAACCAGCAATCTTCCCGAAGGAAACGCCGCCGATTATCAAAGTCAGCAGAAGATGTTTGCCAACTTCAAATGGGGAATGGCCTATGTCGCACCCCGTGGGGTCGGGCTTTCCGCTTGGGACGCGAATGAAAAGAATCAAACTCAGATTCGTCGTCGATTTATGCTGTTAGGGCAAACTTTGGATGGCATGCAGGTCTGGGACATCCGTCGGGCGATTCACACTCTACGAGACATTGACGGCTTTCAAGAAACTCCTTTGTGGTTGCAAAGCGAACGGACAATGGCTGGTAACACTCTGTATGCTTCTTTGTTCGAGGATGACATTACCCGCCTTGATCTCTGGCATCTCCCCGCATCGCACCATGATGGCCCCGTTTATCTGAATGTCCTCCGCTATCTCGATCTTCCTCAAGCAGTTGCCTTGGGGGCCGAGAAGTCTGCGGTGAGAATCTATGATGCCAGCCTTGATCAATCTCCTTGGGGATATTCCAAAACAGTTGCCGAGCGACTCGAATTGGGTGACAAGCAATTGGAGATTCGACAGTTACCGAGTTCGACTCCGAGTGAATAATGCAAAGAGAGTGTTCTTTTCTTGTAGAAGTTACACTGATATCGCCTTAACGATATCTACTCACAATTGATTCAGCCTATAAAACAAGTGATCTCGTCTATTGCAGAGAAGTTGAGTTCACTTTGGCACGCTGTTCGCTTCTCTTTGATCTTGTGGAGTGATCGACCCGAAACTCCCACAAGCTTCCTGAATTATGACAACCGCATCCTGAGTGGAGTCAGGCCCGGACCCAGAGAATTCCCCAGAGTCAAAGAGACAAGTTGAAGCATTCCCAAGTCCCGCCGGTCACAGGATCCCGCAATCCTGTGACCGGTTTTTTGTTGCGCGGACGGTTGCGCTGGAAATTACCACTTCAGCCTGTCAGAATCGCGCCTCTCAAACCTCTTTTTGATGTTGGGTCAATCCATGAAATATGTCCTCGTCATTCCCGATGGTGTGGCCGATGAACCGCAAGAGTCACTCGACGGGAAAACTCCGTTGCAGGCCGCCAATGTCCCTCATATGGATGCGGTCGCCGCACAGGGAATCGTCGGACGAACCGATAACGTCCCAGCTTCGATGCCGTCTGGCTCTGATGTCGGTACGATGTCGCTGTTCGGGTACGACCCGCTGCAATATCACACCGGCCGCGCCCCCATTGAAGCCGCCGCGATCGGGATCGAACTCGCCCCCGATGATTGGGCTATCCGCTGCAATTTGGTCACCATTGCCGACGGCTTAATGAAATCGTTCACCGCGGGACAGATCCCTAACGACCTCGGGGCCGAGCTGATCCAACTGATGCAGAAGTCAAACTGTGGCGACACGCATTGGAAGTTTTATCCCGGCGTTAGTTATCGCAATATTCTTGTCTATCGTGGACGCGGCGAAGAAGCTCCTTTCTCGACCGAGACAAATACGACGCCTCCACACGACCTGACCGATCAGCCAGTCGCCCCCGGACTCCCCAGCGGTCCCGGTGCCGATCTGCTCAAAGGTTTGATGGATGAAAGTCAGAAACTGTTCGCCGAACATGCCGGCAATCAGTCTCGTGGAGAACACGCCGCTTCGAACATCTGGCTCTGGGGAGAAGGCAAAGCCCCGGCTCTCGAACCGTTTGTTGAAAAGTTCGGTAAGACGGGTGCCGTCATCACGGCGGTCGATTTGTTACGAGGTCTCGGCAAGTTGATCGGCTGGAACATCATCGAAGTGGAAGGAGCAACCGGGTATCTCGATACCGATTACGCCGCCAAGGGACAAGCCGCCATTGAAACTCTGAAAGGGGATGTCGATTTCGTCGTCGTCCATGTCGAAGCGACCGACGAAGCGTCTCACGAAGGAGAAGTTGAGGAGAAACTCAAAGCCGTGGAACAGATTGATCAGAAAATCGTCGGTCCCGTTCATGAATACCTGAAGTCGCAGGGTGATTATCGTTTATTGATTTCTCCCGATCATCCCACGTTTCTCAGAACGAAAACTCACAGTCACGGCGATTGCCCGTTCACAATCTGCGGATCGGGTGTCACACCGGACGGAGCGAGCGAGTATCATGAAATCTCGGCAGCCGCGTCGAGTATCGGTTTCAAATCGGGAGCCGACTTGATGCCGTTCTTCCTCAATCAACAATCGATCGGATAGCCTCCTTTCACACAAGGCGATTGTCATGCGAGTAAAAATCAAATTGATCCTCTGCATCCTGGGGACATTGTTCCTCATGCAGCTTGCGTCCATCCTGCCCGCCGCAGAGATCCCCGAGTTCAAGCACATCGTCCTCGACGACAACATCGGCAAGGTCTGTTACGCGGTCACTGTGGCCGATGTCAACAACGATGGCAAACCGGACCCGGTCGCGTTGTCCGAAAACCGTTTAATCTGGTTCGAGAATCCCACTTGGAAACCGCACGTCATTCTGGAAAACCAGCTCGATCTCGATCACGTTTGTCTCGCTCCCCACGATATTGACGGCGACGGATTGATCGATTTTGCGGTGGGAGCCGGTTGGACCAAGAAAGGAACGATCCAGTGGATCTCACGTGACAAAGAGAACCCCGATGGCTTATGGAAGGTTTATCCCATTCACATCGAACCCTGGGTCCATCGCATGCGGTTCGCCGACGTGTTGGGAACAGGCAAACCTCAATTGACGGTTTCACCTCTTAACAAAACCGAAGGTGACGGTGCCCGACTATTGGCGTTCGAAATCCCCGAAGACCCTCGAACAGAACGCTGGCCGATGACCGTCATGTCACATCAATTCAACCGCATGCACAACCACTGGCATTTTTTGGGAGTAACTCTTACCGCCAGTCAGGAAGGTGTTCATTTCCTGAATTCTGCCAATGATGAATTTGAAGTTCAACAAATCAGTCATGGTGCGAACGGAAACTCTCCCGCTCAATCAGGAGCAGGCGAGGTAAAACTTGGAATTGCGAAGCGTGCAAAATGGATTATCGCCGCCGTCGAACCAATGCACGGCAACAATCTCGTCGTCTATCTGAAGAATCCTCGTCCCGATGACACTTGGAAACGAGTTGTCCTCGACGACACTCTCGGTCGCGGGCATGCCCTCTGGCTGGCTGACATCGACGGCGTCAAAGGACATGAAATCATCATCGGTCACAGCGAACCGGCGACCGGAGACATCAAAGGGCCCGGCATCTACATTTTCACCAAAGAGAATGAAGCGGGAACGGAGTGGAAAAAACATATTCTCGATAACGGCGGGATCGCTGTAGAAGACCTTATCGCTCACGACTTCGATGGGGACGGTGATATCGATATCCTCGCCGGCGGTCGCAACACTCATAATGTCAAACTCTATCTCAATCAGGGAATGAACAAGAAAGAGACGCCGTAATGACGACGCCCGCAGACTATCTTCAATTAGCTGGCAAGTCGGTTCTCGTGATGGGAATCGCCAATCGCAAAAGTGTCGCTTATCACACGGCCAAAGTGTTGCAAGACGCCGGTGCGAGCGTGATCGTCTCGGTCCATTCGGAAGAACGCATTGCCGGCGTCAAAAAACTGCTGGGTGAAGAGACGCCGGTTATCATCTGCGATGTCGAACAGCAGGATCAGATCGACGCGCTGGCCAAATCCGTGAGTGAAGTGACCGACCAACTCCACGGCATCGTCCATTCCATCGCCTTCGCCGATTACTCAGGTGGTTGGTTGCCATTTAATGAGACGCCTCGCGAAGCATTCTTGCAAGCGGTCAACATTTCCTGCTTTTCACTGACTGCCGTTTCGCAAGCCATGAAAGACATCCTCGACCCGGAACAGGGGAGCGTTGTGACCGTCTCCATCTCGAGCACGCGCATGGCGGCTGAAAATTACGGATACATGGCCCCCGTTAAGGCGGCCCTCGATTCATCGGTCGCGTTTCTGGCGAAGTCCTTCTCGATGTTCTCCAAAGTTCGTTTTAATGCCGTCTGTCCCGGACTGCTGAAAACCGCTTCTTCGGCTGGCATTCCCGGTTATGTGGACAGCTACCTGTTTGCCGAAAAAGCCACACTCCGCAAAGAAGCCGTGCAAACTCAGGAAGTGGCCGACGCAATTGCGTTTCTGCTCAGTCCACGTTCTTCGGGCATCAACTCTCAAGGACTGGTCCTCGACGCCGGCATGTCGACGAATTACTTCGATAAATCGATTGTGAGCGATGTAGAATGAGAATCATCACACGTTGATCGCGGTAGTAGATCGAAGGACTCTCATGTCTGACCGAAAAATTCATCTTATCGATGGCTGCACGATAGTCGTTCTTGGTGGTCTCTGTCTGGTGATCTCGGTCTATTTCTTCTTTCCAAACGTTGAGTCGAGTGTCGGTGAAGTCAGAGTCGGAGCCGCATACAACGAAGTCATCTACCAACAGCAAATTCTCAGTGGTGTGATCGAAGTCAACAAGAATGATCCGGATCAAAACGACCCGTGGGGAGAACCTTACATCACGTAGACATTGCCGGATGGCACCATTCGAGTGATGTCGAAGGGGCCGAACAAAACCACGCCCGAGAGTGGCTTCGATGACGATGACATTCATTCGGGCATGCACAAGAATCCGTTGGAAAAGGTCTATCGAGCCAAGCAATTACAGATGTTTATGACCTTGGTGATTGCCGTTGTCTCGTGGATTGGTTTGAGTTTTCTGTGGTGGAAATTCGGCAAGGAGGTCTGATCGTTTCGGTGAATAGATAATGTGAAGACCGACTCTCAAACAATCAGCCGCCCAAGAGTCTTCAAGAGTATGAGAGAGACATATACCCTGGCCATACTTTCAACGATAATCTCGAGCAACTTGTGACTGTCATTGAGTTTGTCACATCGTTCAAGATTGGTGAATCTTGCAGGATTGATCCGTCGATTCCCAAACGCTCAACCGCCGATTCAAGATTTGAAGATTCGATGATTTGGGGGGGTGCTATTTCCGAATCTTGAAATCAAATCTTCCCAAATCTTGATTCCGAATCTTCCCGAATCTTGAGCAAGTTGTTGGCTTCGTTCAGTTTGTGTCATATCGCGTGGGAAGTGAAAAATGACCCCAATGTCGGTGCGCATTTTCCACGCCACGCGAAATTGCCTCCGTTTTCACGTTGCAGCGGTCGTCATAGGTAAACACGCGATGTGATACGAGATTTCACGAACGGTCTGTAATGACGTTCAAATTGCCAAAGATCGAAAGGGTAGAGTGCTACCGAGGAAGGGAGAAAAACCTGCCTCCCCATCTACGACCGTTTGTTGTCAGACAGTGAATCTGATGAGGGAGCCAGCGGGAGCATGACCTAGAACTCGACCGTTCAAACCTTCCAGCTACGAACAATTCGCACACAAGAACGCATCCTCTTGTTCGTAGCCTCCGCGTCATCGGCGGTGCCACTCTTCGAGCTTAGTCGCGCTCTCTGCACTTTTGCGTCATGGCATGATCCAACGATGGCTCATTCCATAGTCGGCTTTCAGTTTTTGCGTGAGTACGATCTTCTTTCTTGACTGGCGAGCTTCCAGGGCCGAGAGTATGACAGGGAGTGTGGAAACTTCTCAGTCTGATTGAGAATGCTCACAAATTCGGCGATCTATCGAGGCGATCCATACGTAGTCGATACTATCGCTTTGCTCTCGAATCAATGAGATACAATGACTTATCGCCGCTATTGGCCCATCCTGTTATTCTCGTTTTTGTTCGTCCTGTTGGGGATCCGTCTCGTATGGACGCTCTCCGTCTCGCAGACCGGATGGAGCCCTCATCTCGAATCGTGGGTTTCGACGCCTCTCGAAATACTAGGGCGTGCATCTCGACCTTTGGCTGAGCAGCCCCCTTCAAAGCAGGCTGAGTATTGGTTGAAGGAAGTGGAACGAATCGATATTGAACGCGATCCTCAAATCGCGGAGGGAGCTGCATGGATGCTCGATGCTCCAGACACCAGTTTCATCAAGCACGACATTCTCGAACGGGATGATCTTTCCGACTTCCCACTTGAACCTCAATTTGCCCATATGAGGAGAGAAATCGATCAAGAAACGGTGAGAAGACTTTGCGAAGAGTATGAGTCCCGCTGCGGAGAAAAATGCCTGGCAATAATCGAAGCTGCGGTAAAGCTCTCTCCTGAGGATGTGGAATTGAGACGAACTCAAGCTTTGCTACTTTTTAGATCCGAATACTTAAGTATGGAGCTTGAAGCGCGGAGTGACAACTGGCTGGATATTCTTGATGAGTGTGCCCGAATCGACTCCCAAAATGCCCTTTACGATTATTTAGTTGCGATGGAGTTGTGGAGTTCTTCGGCAAATTATAAATACGACTCCGATCTCGATGGGTATGTGCTGCAGATTAATAACCAAGAAATGTTAGCACGAGGGAACGAACGTCTAAAAGTCGGTCTTTCCAAACCAAATCTGAAATTTGGAACCGAGGGATACATCGCAACATTGGCTTTTCTCGACAAAACCGATCTCTCGAAACCGGAATGTCTGGAAATTGCCGAAAATCGTCTCATCGTGGCCAAAGCTGTGAGGATTCTTGTTGGCATTCAACGTTGGCAACGCGTCCAACTCGATGAACATCAACGGCAAGGTGAAATTGAGAAGTCGTACGCCGACGCGCAAACGATGATTACAATTGTCAATCAGGTTTCGGAGGAAGGGAATCTTCCCTATTACTCTTTTGAATCGCTTGTACTTCGAATTTGGAGTCTCGCGAATCAAACAGATCTGATTGAAGATCATCCCGATCTCCTCAGCAAAGAAGAGACCGCACGAATCGAAGCCAATCATGCAGACGCGCAGTTGGAACTGAAAGTTATGACGGAAATGGGAGAGCGGGTTGAAGAGGCAGATCGTCGAAGGGGATCTGCGAATCCACGCTCCTGGATTTCGTCGTTCGCATCGGAGATGACTCAATCCATGTTACTCGTCACGATTTCGATTGTCTTGATTTTTGCAATTGTCGGTCGAGTGTTCAGAGATTCCGAAGCGTGGCAACGGAGTCGATTGAGATGGGGCCGTCATTGTCTCTGTTGGATTGTTGGGACAGGAATCTGTTATGTCCTGTTTGGGATGTTACCAGCCAAACTAATTTCGCCAGCGTGGCAAACATGGATTATCACGGCAATCATATGGATCGGTTTTGTCACTTTGCTGGGTGGGCTGTTTTACTGGCTGAGTAAATTGATTCGGTGTCCGGGGGGGCAGTTTGTCATTCTCGTTGCTGTAACATTTGCTCCACTCATCGTTGTTCTGAATAAGGAGTCACTTGTCAAAGCACTTGTGATGCAGTTTGCGACTCTCCCACCTCTCGTTTCAATCGTTGGAATCTTCGCAGTTCTCGGTGTGCTAATTCTCGGTGTTCGTGAAGTATTGCAATTCGTTCGAGAGACAAACATCTCAAGAGGTCGCAAGTGGTTAATCGTGGGGTGTGTGTGCCTGATTTCTTGCGCGACGGTTTTCGTAAGTGTTTCAGTTTACGTACTCACGTCTGAATTGCCAAAAAAAGCCTGGGTCTCTCCCGCCATCTCGAAAGAAATGCAAAGCATGTATTTGGGAGTGGACGAAATTCAAAGCAAGTTGAAATTGGAAGATTCGCCTTGGCTTTGGTCGATTCTTCAAGCCGAGATGTACCAAGCTCACTTGATCGCGATTTTGCTCAGTGCGGGACTTATCTTCTTCTGGCAATTGGTGCGTCGCGGAAAGAAAAATGAAGAGGATGAATCGGAACGCAATGATTCTCGAAAACTGCGTCAGAGGCTACACGATGCGAGCACCGCAGTCCTCCGATCTTGCCTGATTGCTTCAGCTCTCTTCTCACTCATCTATCTGGCTGCCATTCCCGATGTCTCTCGATTAATGGATCGACAATACTCAGAAAAGTATCAGCGGCTTGTTGATCCTTCTTATCTCCACGAAAAAATCGACGGGATCACAGAAGAAATCGAGAACGATCAGCGGTTGATGAAGCAGTTTCAGCAGGAAATTGACGAACAAAACCGAGAAATCGCTGAACGAGAGGCGTTTGAAAACGAAGCAGAAGAGTGAAACCCTCACTCGACGAACGGTGGTGTTTCGCGTTCGTTGCGGGTTTTCAAGAGTTCTTCCAGCGAGATTGGTCGGCTGCCCGTTTGAATTGGTAGCGGTTTTGGCTCTTCTCGCGATGCCGAGATTGGCTTCGGCGTGATCTCGGGAGCAGTCATCGGAAACGGCTTGGCTTCCGCCGTCTTTTCCTGTTCAAAGCTGGCGGGTTGAATGACCATCGGTTCATCGGCCGGTTTTCGTTGTGCCGCAGGAAGAGGTAAGAGTTCGGGAGATTGATCTGAGTCGCTTGGCGGGATGATGTTGATATCCTGAGTCGTCGAGAACGAGCGACCATCGGGAGTTGTGTACCGGGCTAATAAGACGATCTCCTGCGATTGAGGCGTTCGTTGCCACGGTGCCGTCAATTGATAGCCTTGTCCGAGGAAGCCGTCATGCCACTTGTCGGCAGACTGTTCTAAGGGGATCGTCCATTCTCCCAACTTACGTTTGGCTTCGGGGAGCGATGGATCAATGGCTTCGACTTCGATGCGACCTTCCAGCTTCACCACTTCACCCATTGCGTCCATGGGAGCAATCACGACATTCAGGACATCATCACCCGGCTTACCATCTTCATTGAGCGCGCCGGTGAGCCGTTTGTTGATCTCAATCGATTCAATGCGCGCCAAGCGGCTGGTGACTTCTGGATTCGAACCTGCCAATTGTCGTTGAAGCTGAGTGATTTCCCGCTCGGTAGTGGAGAGTCGTCGTTCTGACGATTCGAGCTGATTGTTGAGAGCCCGTAGTTCGGCATCTTTGGAGCGGAGACGTGCTTCGAGCAGATCGACATCTCCACTGGCGCAACCCAAGAGCGGAAGTGCTCCGGTGGTCAGAATCAGGAGAATGACTTTTCGCATCAGTGGTCGTCCTTGACCGATGACTTTGAAGTTGTAATTTTAATGGCCGGTGGAACCGGCCCTACTCATAACAATGAAATTCAATTATGGGGTTTGTCCATGATCGAGGTGTTCGAGAACTTGATCGATCAGGTTGTACTCTTTCGCTTCTGCGGCCGTCATAAAATTGTCGCGATCTGTGTCCTCTTCGATTTTCTCCAGCGAATGTCCGGTATGCTTGAAGTAAATTTCGTTCATGCGTTGCTTCACACGCAGAACCTCTTTGGCGTGGATATCGAGTTCGGTGGCTGTTCCTTCCATGCCGGCGAGTGGTTGGTGAATCATGATGCGACTGTTAGGAAGAGAATTCCGTTTTCCGGGGGTGCCCGCGGTTAACAAGACCGACCCCATACTGGCCGCCTGGCCGATACAATAGGTGGCCACATCGCAACTGATGTATTGCATCGTGTCGTAAATTGCCATACCGGCTGTGATCGAACCGCCCGGCGAATTGATGTAAAAATGAATGTCGGCTTCCGCGTCTTCAAATTGAAGAAACAGAAGTTGCGCGACAATGCTATTGGAAACCTCGTCGTTCACCTGGCTACCGAGGATCACGATTCGATCGCTCAGCAGTCGGCTATAGATATCCATCGCCCGCTCATCGCGGCCGTTTTTTTGAATTACAAATGGGACAAGTGCGGTCATGATACTGTTCCGTAGTTTATGCAGATTTCCTGAATTGCCGTCTGCCGGACACATTCGATCATGGCCCAGCAGTAGTTAGCACACGATTCGGCTCCGATCAATAGGAATCGATTCGTGGCACGAAGTCACTCACCCTCTTTTTTGGGAGGTTTGATCAGCACTTCGTCAACGAGACCATATTCAACGCCTTGAGTAGCCGTCATGTAGTGGTCACGTTCGGTGTCTTTTGCGACTCGTTCGATGGGTTGGCCGGTGTGTCCTGCCAAAATTTCATTGAGTAACTCACGAGTTGCGATGATGTCTTTGGCTTGAATTTCAATGTCAGACACCTGACCGCCGACCTGTCCGTACGGTTGGTGAATCATGATCTTCGAGTGTTTGAGAGCGAAGCGTTTCCCCTTCTCTCCGCCTGCAACGAGGATGGCACCACCACTGGCGGCCAGTCCGACACAATAAGTGGCGACTTTGCAGTCGAGGAACTGCATTGTGTCATAAATGGCGAGAGTCGATGTGACTGATCCACCGGGAGAGTTGATGTAAAAGTGAATGTCCTGATGCCGGTTTTCTGATTGCAGATAGAGCAATTTCATCACGATCAGGTTGGCCGAGGCATCATTGATGACACCGTCCAGAAAGACAATACGGTTTTCAAGGAGCAGGTCGCCAATGCCCATCTGACGTTGACGAGCAACGTCTCTCCCTCGTGAAATTTGCGGGTTGCCCGGCATCTGTGCAAACGAATCAAACATAGTGAATCTTTCTTGGAGCGTATGCAGGTTTGTGCTGGTGGGATAGCTCATTATATGGCAGCAAGTCAACCCTGTGAAAAAGATTGAGTTTGTCTACCGCAGGATTCCTGAAACACCAATGAAAAAGCGGGGTCCGAGAGACCCCGCCTGGTCATATCAATTCTTTTTGATTTACTCTTCTGATTCCTCGACTTCTGGCTCTTCTTCTTCAGTCTGAGCCGAGGTCACAGATTGACAAAGAGAGTAGCGAACCGCTTCCACATTGTCCGATTCGCTGTCTTCTTCTGTCGGAACATCTTTAAACTCAGCCTGATCGAGGACGACATCAACGGCCTTACGCTCGCGGATTTGAGCTTCGAGATTGTCGATCATACCAGACTTCTGCAGACGGGCACGCACGCGACGAGGATTTTCACCCGACTGCATTGCCATCATGAAGATTTCTGATTCGACGTCACTGGGTGTGACTTCGATCTCTTCTGCTTCCGCAATTTTGTCGAGAACAAAGTGTTCTTTCAAAGCTTGACGAGTTTCGGAAACGGCTTTTTGACGCATTTCGTTTTCGCGGCTGCGAACTTGTTGTGTCGTGTAGCCCGCTTGCTGCATCTCGAGCATTTCGCGTCGCAGAGCGTTTTCGGTTTGGTTGAGGACCAATTTCTCGGGTAGCTCCCAATCCGCGGATGCAGTGATCTGTTCAAGAACCTGCTTTCGCGCCGACTGTCGTTGTTCGTGTTTGAGCTGGCGTTCGAGAGAATCCTTGATGGCTTCGCGAAGATCGTCGGCAGATTCCATCTCAATACGTTCGAGGAAGTCGCTATCGAGTTCAGGAAGTTTGATCGCTTTGACTTCAAGAACTTCCAAATTCAAAGCGATCTCTTCTCCACGCATCTCGATGTTGGCAGATTCGCTACTGATGGTCGCAGTTGTTGAGACTTTGTCTCCTTTGGCCTTACCAACAATAATTTTGTCGAAGCCTTCCAACTCTGCATCTTCGAATCGCAGAGTGGGTTTCACACGGACGTAGAACTCGTCGATTTCGCGAGTCGTTTTCCCACCGTGTTCGGCGGTCAGTTTGAGAGCCACATAGTCGTCCGCTTCCGCAGCCCCGTCACGTTCTTCGAGGGAAGCATACTGTGACAGATAGCGTTCCAGTGATTTTTCGATTTCCGCGTCGTCAATCTCTTTGCTCGGACGATCCAGCTTCAAGCCGCTGTAATCGGGCAGATCGAATTCTGGTCGTACTTCCACGTCAAACTCGTAAGAGAAATCACCATCTTCGGGGAGATCGAGTGTTTCCAAGTCGAGGTCGGGCTGATCAATCGGATCAAGGTCGTGCTTTTCGGAGATCTGTTCGAGACTTTCGAGCAAAATATCCTGCTTGACCTGATCGGCGAGTTCTCTACGAAATCGCTTTTGGATCAGTTGAGCGGGAACCATGCCGGGACGAAAACCGGGAACGTCGGCTTCTCCACGAAATTTTTCGGTTGTTTGCTCGAAGTGGTGGTCGATGTCTTTGCGGGGAACGATCACTTTGACGTGCTTGCGACAAGGGCCCGCTTCTTCGATGGTCACATCAAGCGACATCTCATAGATTTCAGGCACTTCGACCGCAGCAACGGCATCGCCGATGTCGGGGACGTCAAGTTGTTCTTCTGGTGTGTCAGTCATAACTGTCCTTCTGGAGCCGAGCAGGTTTCGATACCGTTTCGGCACTCATGAAATGAGCCGCTGGCCTTGTGTCCGATACAAGCCAATCGTTCTCGATGGCTGGGGTAAGGCTACGGCTCTCGTCGTGTTTGTGTCTGCGTCTTGCAGATTCTTGAAAGGGCTCTCCAAAGTAACGAGCAAACAACCTTTCTCCCGATAATTGGGGGACTGCCAAAGTCAGCGAAAGGTCATCTGTTGGATCGGTTATGAGGAGAAAAAGAGCGGGTGAGGGGAGTCGAACCCCCGGCCTTCTGGATGGCAACCAGACGCTCTAGCCACTGAGCTACACCCGCATGAGCGACATTTCTGCCGACGACAAATAGAATAGTCGGCATGGTTTGCGTTCGTCAAGCGACCGCCAGCACGATTTAAGAGGAAAATGGCCTACTGACAATATCTATTGGAACGACCATAATGGTAGAGAGAAGTCCATCGACCTCGGTTCGGGGAAATTCCGTGTTGAATCAGCCATTTCCAGAAAAGTTTGACCTGCTCAATCAGCCAGGTCGGAGGTTACTGGTCTTTCTCAGGCATTCCGGTTGCCCTTTCTGCAAACAGACACTGGGAGATGTGGCGGCAGCCCGTGCAGAGATCGAATCGAGTGGAGCAAAGATTGTGCTCGTCCATATGATGGATGATAGGGATCAGGCAAAGAGCTTCTTCGCCCGTTATGGCCTGGATGAACTGGAAGCTCTCCCCGATCCTGATCAAGAGCTATATACACTGTTGGAGATCAAAAAGGGACGTCTGAGCGAGTATCTGGGGCCAGCCGTCTGGCTCAAAGGAGCCGTCTGTACGCTGTGGGAAGGACATTCACCCGGTATGCCACAAGGAGATGTCTCTCAATTGGGGGGAGTCTTCCTGATTGAAGGTGGTGAGGTGCTGAAGTCTCACTTCTGCAAAACATCCGCTGATCGTCCCGATTATGTGGAGTTGACAAAGGTGGACTCCATCAGCCAACGCAGAGGGAGCGACTAAGGCCGTGAAGCGGCTTTAACTTCTTCGTAGAGAAAGAAGATCACCTTCTGGCCCGACTTCAAAGCGGCTCCAGCAACCGGTTCCTGTGTGGCGACTTTGAAGACCAGTTCTTCCTCGGGGGCAGGCCCCGCTTTACGGAATTCGACTTCAAATCCACGATCCTGAAACAGTTTTTGCACGTCTTTCCAAGGGTAATTCACCACTCTTGGCATAGTCAGTTGTTTTGGCTGTCCGGCAACGGGAGATTTTGGTTGTTGGGGTTGGACTCTCGGTGGAGCTTGCCCCGGTCCCATCCCCGGTCCGTTTTGTGCCTGCTTGATCTCTTTGTATCCATTGAGAACTTTCGCGATGTTGAAGGGATCTCGATCTCCTTTAATGAAAGAGATAATGACGTTCTCATTCGCCTTGAGATCCTTGAAGCTATAAACCGTCTCGGTTGTTCCCGGTGGGTTGATCAATTTCACTGCGACCGGGAGATAACTCTTGCGATCCAAAATCACTTCGGCTTCGCGCCAGTTTGCCGCATCCTGTTTTCGTTTCGGTAAGACTTTTAACCAGACCATCTTTTGATCGGTTTGTGGGAGCAGTTCAAAGTGATAGCGTTCAACAGCCTTGTCGGCCGGTAATCCAAACAGGAACGGCAAGGGGCCATCCATGATGTTGATCCCCTGGTCCTGAGCGGGGATATTGTGAACCTGGTACTGTTTTTGAGGCACAATCGCTTGAGCGATACTCTTGCCGTCACAAATCCAGATTTCTGGAATATCGCTTTGCAGTGAATAAGGCTTGCCTTGCTTATTCAGCTTTTGGCTTTTGGCCCCGGACGGGATTTTCACTTCCTCAATATCGATTCGTCCCTTGTCGGGAGCCTCGTAGTAGAAAGAGCCATCGGCTCGTTTTTCGACCTGAAACACAGAGTCGTACACAAAACGGCGATGTGTCCCCGACAGTTTTTTGTAGACTTTGGTGGTTTGCTCCCAATCCTTCAGGATCTGCCACAGTTGAGGATTTATCTGCTGGCGCGCAACGGGAGCCAGTCCTTCATTGAATTCACGGTTCCGTTGCACATCGGAATCACGAATCTCCAAAGTGCCGGGTTGGCCCGAGGAAATTCGGGGCAAACAGAGCGTTATCAGGGCGAAGATCGAGAACAAAACGCAGTTGCGAAATTTTGTCAGAATGATCACAGGCGGCATCCTTCCCGCTGAATGTGGTCTCAGCAAGCGTGTCAATCAGGCAGTAAGTTGTTTAATAATAACCGATTGCGTCATGCTTCACGGTTAGGCCGAGAATTCTAGCATCAGTTCCAAATACTGCATAGGGAGATTTGAGAGGGGGTAATTCCTGATAGCCGACCATTATTGGAACTCATCTTGCCTGTTCGGAATCATCCGTAAGGAAAGACGAGTTCGTTTTTAGTTACGTTACAAAATCGTAAGGTTATTCTCCTAATAGAGTTGCGTCAAAAATTCTATCTCGGGGGTTGTTTATGACCCTTCAAATGCGGTACTTTGAATAGGTTTGTCCTGACGATAAGTGAAGCATACCTGTGGTTTTTTTAATCATTGGAGAGAATATGGCTGGGAAAGTGTCTCAACGGATCTCAATCAGGCAGTTGATTCAACTCGCTTTGTTGCCTGCTTTGATTGTCTCGTGGTCCGCACTCGCCCCGGCACTCCAAAAAGAGGCGAAATCAACAGAAAGCGAACCAGCTTCTGTTCTTAATAAGGAACTCCCTGAGTCGATTGAGGACTTAAAAGCTCTGGAAGATCAGGTTCAGAAACATCGTAAGAGTATGATGAACGCCACAGTGGCGGTCGTGATTGGGAATTCGCAGGGCAGTGGTGTGGTCATCAGTAAGGATGGTTACATTCTGACCGCCGCACATGTCATCGGCAGACGGGGGCAAGCGGCCAATGTCTGGTTTCCCGATGGAACGCTCGCGCGAGCCGAAACTCTAGGAACCGATCACGAAACTGATGCGGGAATCCTGAGGATCGTTGAAGAGGGAGAATGGCCATTTTGCGCAATGGCGGTCCCGGATTCTTACAAGGTCGGTGATTGGTGCATTGCGACCGGTCATCCCGGTGGTCGTCGTGAAGGTCGGCCTCCCGTGATTCGTATCGGTCGAATCAATAATGTCACTCCCGCCATGATCCGAACTGACGCGACTCTGGTTGGCGGTGACTCGGGCGGACCTCTTTTCGATCTCAAAGGCCGCGTCATTGGTATCAATAGCCGTATCGGTGTCTCTACCTCCTGGAACCTACATGTTCCCGTCGGTATCTATGAAGAAAACTGGGAGAGTCTCTCTTCACCTGCCGGTTTTCTCGGAGTGGGCGGGGATCCCTATAATCGTGACGGGCCTTGTACGATTACCTCAGTTTCAGGTAATTCACCGGCTTTCAAAGCCGGCGTTCGTGTTCGCGATGTCATCAAAAAGTTTGATGACAAACCAATTAAGAATTTTCGAGAACTAGTGGAACTCGTGTCTCAGTACGCTCCCAATAAAGCCATCGAAGTGGAAATTGTCCGAAACAACAAAACGATCAAGTTGGAAGTGACTTTGGCGAGAAAGGATCCCTACCGGGGGATTCGATGAAGCCCGACGTGCCGATCTAAACGTATTTATGAGAACTCGACTGGAGTAACCCGTTATGAATCAAAACCTCTCCCAGCCGCCAAGACTTTCTGATCGTCTCTTGTTACCGGCCATGTTGGTGGCATCAATTCTTGCTCTGAGCCCTGCTATTGCTCCGGCCAAAGATCTTGATGTGGAACTGCAATTAGGTGGGCGAAAGTTGCGAGCCGCCTTTCAACCCGTGGTCAGCGAAGTTCGGAAATCGACCGTGGAAATCTGGTGCGGAAGCAAGCATGTTGCGATGGGAGTCGTTCTCGATAATGAAGGTCACGTTCTGACCAAAGCGAGTGAGTTACAATCAAACATTACCTGCCGATTCTCCGACGAGACCGAAGTTCGGGCCAAATTTCTGGCAGCCGACCGGGAATACGATCTGGCCTTGCTCGATGTCGAACATGACAAGCTGGTACCCATCAAGTGGGCGAATGAGGATCTGGCCGACATTGGTCGATGGGTGGTGACTGCCGGAATTGATGAGTCCCCCATAGCCATCGGGATGTCGAGCGTGCGTTCGATTAATATTCCGAAAGTGCGTGGCAAAGCATGGTTGGGAATTGAGATGGATGTCGCCACAGACCGGCCCAAAATTCAATCGATCCGGCCCTTCAGCAGTGCCTCTCGATCAGGCCTACGAACCGGCGACGTGATCCTTCAGGTTTCGGACAAAGTCGTCGATACTCGAGATCTAATGATTTCAGCGTTGTCGCAATTTACGCCCGGTGATTCATTGTTCGTGCGGGTTTTACGAGGCAGCGACTATAAGAATTTTCAGGTGACACTTGATCGCTGGGGTAAAGACGCTTTTCATCGGCAGGCGATCCAAAATCGGATGGGGGCAAAGTTGAGTAATCGTAGGGCTGGTTTTATCGGAGTGATGCAGCATGACTCGGTGATGTCGTCCCACAACTGTGGCGGGCCGTTGCTCAATTTGGACGGTGAAGTGATTGGGCTAAATATTGCTCGTGGTGGTCGTACCGAGTCTTATGCGATCCCTGTTTCATTATTAAAAGAACGGATTGAGGAGCTCGAATCAGGACGTTTAGCAGTCGCTTTACCGATGTATATCCTTCCTGAGGTCGAATATGTCTCGAACACCTCGGATCGCAAAGAAGTGGTCCTCCCCGAACCTCCTCCGCTGCCAGAGAATTGAACATTGCCAGAGAATTGAACTTTCCTGGTTTCTGCCATCTGTACAGACATAATATTCCGAAAAGTTCATAAACATCATTGCTGGTAACGAGTTCTGCTTCGTTGAACCTCTCCGGGGGGGTGTCTATACTGTAGCAATCCACAGGATGTGAGTGGATTTCGCAGCAGGCTTGCGGATCGACCTTTCACCCTTGTTTTGGTCGGACACCGAACACAGGCTCGCAGGGACCGTTCGACGGAACGCTAAACCATTTATCACTTAGAGGATTTCATCGATGAGCGAGGACGCAAAGACTGTTGTTAAAGGTCTTAAGGGGATCAAGGCAGCCGATAGCTCGATCTGTGAGATTGACGGAGAGATCGGGAAGCTGATCTACCGTGGTTATAACATCGATGATCTTTGTGCACACAGCACTTACGAGGAAGTCGCTTTTTTACTGCTATACAGTGAGCTTCCCAATCAGACGCAACTCGATCAGTTTCACGATTCGCTTACTGCTCATGCGACCGCGCCTCCTGAAGTTCTCGCCGCTCTGAAAGCATTGCCAAAAGACGTAGCTCCGATGGCAGCGCTACGGACGGCAGTTTCCGTCTTGGGACATTATGACCCTTTGGCAGAACAAGAGTCTGATGAATCGAATAAAGAAAATGCAGTCCGTTTGATTGCCGTGTTGCCGACTCTGACAGCCGCGATTCGTCGCTTGCGAGACGGTCACGAACCGATTGCTCCCAAACCGGAACTTTCGATTTCCGCCAATTTCATGTACATGCTGAATGGTGAAGAACCCAGTGCAGATGCCGCCAAGGCGATGGACCTGATTTTGATTCTGCATGCCGAGCATGGTTTCAACGCAAGTACCTTTAGTGCTCGTGTGATTATTGCCACGTTGACCGACATGTATTCAGCAATCACCGGAGCGATTGGTGCGCTCAAAGGGAAACTTCACGGCGGAGCAAATACTGAAGTCCTTAAGACATTGCAGTCTGTGGGTGGTGTCGAAGACGTGGCTGGCTGGGTGGCCGATGTTCGCAGCCGCAAAGGAAAGTTCATGGGCTTTGGTCATGCCGTTTATCAGACGCAAGACCCGCGTGCCAAGCACCTGAAAGAGTATTCCCAAAAACTGGGTCAGGAAGCGGGCGACACAAAATGGTACGACCTTTCTATCGAAATCGAATCGCAGGTCGTTGCTGAAATTGGTCGTCAGTGCAATGTCGATTTCTTTTCTGCCTCGGTCCAGCATTATATGGGCATACCGGGTGATTTGTTTACCTGCATTTTTGCATCGAGTCGAATTGCTGGTTGGTGCGCTCATGTGCTGGAGCAAATTTCAGATAACAAAATCATTCGGCCTTCATCACATTACACAGGCCCCGACGAACGCTCTTACGTTCCCATTAGCGAACGATAAAGACTTTTCATGCGGATTCTGAATCCGCCTGTTCGTCTTCTTCAAGAACTTCTTCAATGTCGCGCCGGTTGATGAGATAAAACGCGCCTCCAATGAGTGCGGTGAGCATATTGGCCATCCGAAAAACTAATGCCGTGCTGAATCCCGCCGCTGCCGCCAGTTCTTTGGAGACGGGCGTAGTGGCAATCTCGGCCCCCATGACAAACACGCCTTGCACGGTCCCCTCCAGTGCGCCGATACCTGCCGGTGTCGGGATGAGAACACCGACCAGTTCCGCAGCCGGAATCAAAAACAAGTGTCCGAGATAACTCGGGGCAGCAGTTCCAGAATCCAGCGCTAATGAGGCACAGTAAAAGACTGTCAGAAACATCAAGTGACCGATGAGGCTCAGGCCAACAGCTCCCCAGAGAATTCGTTTACGGGTTTGATAAAGAAGGATTCCACGTTGTATCTCTTCGAGAATCGGTCCGATCAATTTGATCTGAAACATCCAGGCAACAAGACGAGATTTTGGCAAGGATGTGTGCAGCAGCAGGAATAAGCCGGTGACTCCTCCCAAAGCTCCCCCCCACAACACTGTCAGTAATAGTTGTAAACGTGGGTGATCATCCAGCGGTAAAAATGCGAGCGAGGCGAATGCCCCGACACAAAATAAAGCGATCAGCCCCAGCAAACGGTCCAGGAAAACGGTCGCAGCAGCAACCGCTTTTCGTTCAGGGTGTTCTTTGGCAATCAGTAACGCTTTGACGATGTCTCCTCCGGCTGCACCCGGAGCAACGTAGTTAAACAAGACCCCGATAAAGCCGAGACGCACGGCGTCCCGTATGGTGAAGGGTAAATTTTGGGATGACACCAGATAATACCAACGCAGAAATGTGACGAGAAATGCTGCGCCTGTGAGCAGAGTACCCAAGGCAAAGAATGACCAGTTCAGTTCTCGCCAATCGATTTCAGACAGAGCTTGGCGATTTTGCTGAAAGAGCCAAGTCAGAATCGCAATGCCGACGATCCACTTTAACCATACCCAATGATGCCGCAGTTGATGAATCAGCATCCGCAAGAGTTTCACAATGGCGATCCGGCTGGGGATGAAGGTGGCGTTTGCAAAGCTTATTTTCGCTTGGGGCGATACATATGAGTGGCTTGTCCAAAACCGGCTTCCGCCGCTTCCATGATGGTCTCTGAAAGCGTGGGGTGTGCGTGAATACTATCCGCGATATCGCGAGCAACTGCCCCCATTTCGACCATCACAACTGCTTCGGCAATCATTTCACCCGCCCCGGGGCCAACAATGCCAACTCCCAGAATGCGTTCAGTTTTGGGTTCGAGCAGTAATTTGGTCAGTCCTTCTGTACGCCCTAGAGTTTGAGCGCGCCCCGAAGCCGCCCAAGGGAATTTCGTGACGAGCACGTCGATTCCTGCGGCTTTGGCTTCGTTTTCGGTCAAGCCGCACCAGGCAAGTTCAGGGTCGGTGAAGACGACAGCCGGGATCGCAATGTTGTCGAACTCCGCGGGTTCGCCCGCCAAAGTCTCAATTGCGACTTTCGCTTCTCGTGTCGCTTTGTGGGCCAACATTGGTTCGCCGGCAACATCCCCGATAGCCATCAGGCTTGAGTCACTTGTTCGCTGATTGCGATCAATCTTGATAAAGCCCTTTTCATCGATCTCGGCTTTGGTGTTCTCAAAGCCGCAGCCTCGACTGTTTGGTCGGCGACCGATAGAAATCAGCACGCGGTCAAAAGTTTGTTCGGGTTCGACGCCATCGCCTTCGAGTTTGGCGACAATCCCTGCGTCAGTCGCTTGGAGGGCAGCGACTTTTGTGTTGAGGTTGATCGAATCGAATTGTGCTTCGAGTCTTTTTTGCAACGGCTTGACGAGATCACGGTCAGCACCGGGAAGAAGACCGTCGGTCATTTCGACCACAGTGACTTTTGACCCCAACGCCGCGTAAACCGATCCCATTTCGAGGCCGATGTAACCACCACCCACGACGAGGAGTTTTTCGGGGACATCCTTCAATTCCAACGCGCCGGTAGAATCCATCACGCGATCATCACCGAGATCGAAAATGGGAGGCATCGCGGGAGACGAGCCTGTCGCAATGATGCCGTAATCGAATTCGATGTTCTCGTTCGTTCCATCTTCGTGAGCGACCGAGATCGTTTTTGAATCGAGAAATGTTCCACGAGCTTTGATCAGTTTGACGCCGCGTGCTTTGCAGAGAGCCGCGATTCCACCAGTGAGCTGTTTAACGACGCCACCTTTGAAGTTTCGCAGTTTATCGAGATCGATTTGCGGTTCGGAAAACGTCACGCCCCACTCTTCAGATTCACGGGTCTCGTTGATGAGTTTCGCGACATGCAGCAGGGCCTTGGAAGGGATGCAACCACGATGGAGACAAACTCCACCCGGTTCGATTCCTTCATCGATCAAGGTGACCTGCATGCCGTGATCGGCCGCAGCGAAGGCAGCCGGATATCCACCCGGTCCACCACCCAGAACGACAACTCGTGTTTGACTCAAATCGGTCTCTGACATGGAACTATCTACGTTTCGTGGTTGTGTTGGGAATCAATGTTGTGTTGGGAATCAATATTCAGAGTCAGCAAAATGCTTCGTGATGATCGATCAGCTCTCGACCAGCCATTGGAACGGATCGCTGAGGATGCGTCCAAGACGGGCAACAAATCGAGCCGCTTCCGCTCCGTTGATGACACGATGATCGTACGACAACGAAAGTGGCAACATCAGCCGCTCGGAGAGTTCTCCATCGACATAAGCAAGTGTTTTCTGGGACCGAGACATGCCAAGAATGGCGACTTCAGGCCAGTTCACAATCGGAGTGAAGGCGACTCCGCCAATTCCACCGAGGTTGGTGATTGTGAATGTGGCTCCCTGCATCTCGGAAATGTCGAGCTTGCGGTCGCGAGCACGGACAGCCATATCGGTGACGTCACCGGCAATCTGTAAAACGCTTTTCTTGTCGCAATCGCGGATGACCGGAACGACCAAGCCGTTAGGCGTGTCAACGGCAACGCCGATGTTGTAATACTTCTTGAAGACGATTTCGCCACTTTGTGAATCGAAGGATGCGTTAAATCGCGGGAACTCTTTGAGTGCCACGACCGAGGCTTTGATGGCGAGTGCCGTCATCGTTACTTTGGGGCCGTCCTTCATTTTCGCCACAAACTGACGACGATGTTTTTCGGTTTCGGTAATGTCGATTTGATCGTGCTGAGTGACGTGAGGAATAACATTCCACGCCATCGTCAAATTTTGGGCAGCCGTCCGTGAAAGCTTGTTTAACCTCTCGCGTTCGGTTTCTCCGAACTTGCCAAAGTCAGGCAGACTCGGTTCTGCAATCCCTCCACCTCCACCACTTGTTGAACCTTCCAGGCGAGATTTGACGTACGCCTGGACATCTTCGATGGTAATACGTCCGTGTGGCCCGGTGCCGCTGACCTGATGCAAATCGACTCCAAGTTCGCGAGCCAGCCGACGTGTGGCTGGGCCCGCAGGTGGAGGCGGAGTGTCAGGTCCGGGAGTGGTTGCGGGAGCGACCGCTTTCGCGGGTTCTGCCGGCTGAGGAGTTGCCGCGGGAGCCGGTTTTGATTCGGCCTTTGGTTCTTCTTTGGCGGGAGCAGCCGCGGGGGTTTCCTCTTTTTCAGCAGCAGGTGCAGCACCACCACCATCGGCGTCAATCTCAAGAATCGGTTGCCCGATTGTCACGGTGTCCCCGGCAGAGACGAGGATTTTGGTAATGGTTCCCGCAGAAGGAGAGGCGAACGGAACAACCGCTTTATCGGTTTCGAGTTCCATAATCTCTTGGCCGGCCTCAACGGTGTCGCCAACGCTGATCAGGATGTCGCCAATGTCGACCGATTCCACGCCTTCAGAAACTTCAGGCAGTTTGATTTCTTGAGCCATGATGGTGTCTATCGTAACTTGTGTTAATAACTTTGTAGGTGTTGCGTATGACCTGTGACCTTCTCGCGATCAGGCATACAGCGGATTGACCTTTTCGGGATCAATATCGAGTGCTTTGAGGGCTTCTGGTAGTTTGGCTTTGTCGTATTTGCCTTCGTTGGCAAGTCCGTACAAGGCCGCGTAAGCGACATTTTCTGCGTCGATTTCAAAATGTCGTCGCAAAGCCGGACGTGTATCGCTGCGTCCAAATCCATCGGTTCCGAGGACGATGTATTGCTGCTTGACCCACGGACGAATTTGATCACCAACCAAGCGGACATTGTCACTGGTCGAAATGATCGGACCTTCAACATCGCCGAGGCAAGTGCTGAGATAGGTCGACTTAGCTTCGTCGTTCGGGTGGAACTTGTTCCACCGGTCAACTGTCGATGCTTCACGCGCCATCTGACTGTAACTCGTAACACTCCAGACATCAGACGCAATTTTGTACTCATCAGCGAGCAACTCTTGTGCTCGCAATGCTTCGCGAAGGATCGTACCACTGCCAAAGAGCTGAACGCGACCGATTGCTCCTTTAACTTCTTTGGAGCTTAATTTGTACATTCCATTGATGATGCCATCCTCGACCCCTTCCGGCATTTCAGGTTGCGGGAAAGCTTCATTATAGACGCTGAGATAATAAAGGATATCTTCGCCTTCGCCATACATTCTTCGCAGTCCATCTTGCACAATGACGGCG
Source organism: Planctomycetota bacterium (assembly GCA_030836185.1). Classification (GTDB taxonomy): domain Bacteria; phylum Planctomycetota; class Planctomycetia; order Planctomycetales; family Planctomycetaceae; genus JABURQ01. The sequence goes on along the minus strand of JAURQH010000050.1, from coordinate 188,830 downwards.
AGTTCGTAGCCATAGGCAGGGTCGTAAGATTGCAGATTCGGAACAGACGTTGCAATTAAATGACTATGGCCATCCTCGTGCTGTAATCCTTCTCCGTTGAGTGTTGTGCGTCCTGAGGTTCCTCCACAGAGGAACCCTTTGGCTCGCGAATCTGCTGCCAGCCAGATGAGATCGCCCACACGCTGGAAGCCGAACATCGAATAATAAACATAGAACGGGATCATGTGCATGCCGAGGTTGGCATGCGCGGTTCCCGCCGCCACGAAGGAAGACATTGCCCCTGCTTCGTTAATTCCTTCTTCGAGAAGCTGCCCACTTTTGGCTTCCTTGTAGAACATCAACTGGCCAGAGTCGACTGGTTCGTACAATTGTCCTTTGCTGGCGTAGATGCCGCACTGCATGAACAACGACTCCATTCCGAATGTTCGTGCTTCATCGGGAATAATGGGAACGAGACGTTTTCCAATCGACTTGTTTTTGAGCAACGCTGGCAAAATTCCCGCACCGAGAACACCAGTTGTCGAAACAGGACTGTCGCCGGTTCCTTTCAGAACTTTGTCAAAGGTTGAAAGGTCCGGGATATCGAGAGTTTCCGTTGGCTTATGTCGTGCAGGTACGAAACCGCCAAGCTCCTCACGGCGTTCACGCAGATATTGCATTTCATCGCTATCTTCAGGCGGGCGATAGAACGGCATGTCTTTGACTTGCTCGTCGGGAATGGGGATCCCGAATCGTGTGCGGAACGCTCGCAGTTCTTCTTCGTTTGCTTTCTTGACATTATGGGCCACGTTACGACCTTCGCCCGCTTCACCCAAGCCATAACCTTTGATCGTTTTGGCAAGAATGACAGTGGGGGCTCCCTTATGTTCGACCGCAGATTGGAAGGCGGCGTAAACTTTTTCGGGATCGTGACCACCTCGACGTAATTTCTGGATCTGTTCGTCGGTCAGATGCTCGACCATTCCTTCAAGGTCCGGGTCGATACCAAAGAAATGTTCGCGAATGTATTCGCCATTTTCGACGCTGTATTTTTGATACTGGCCGTCAACAATTTCTCCCATGCGTTTGACAAGTTTTCCATCAGCATCTTTGGCCAACAACGGATCCCAGTCTCCTCCCCAAACGACTTTAATGACATTCCAGCCAGCACCACGGAACGCGGCTTCCAGTTCCTGAATAATCTTCCCGTTTCCACGGACAGGGCCGTCGAGTCGTTGGAGATTACAGTTAATGACCCAAGTGAGATTGTCGAGGTTTTCGCGGGATGCAAGTGTGATGGCACCGAGAGTTTCGGGTTCATCAACTTCGCCGTCTCCACCAAACTGCCAGACGCGCGACTCACTGGTGTCGATCAAACCACGATGTTCCATATATCGAAGGAATCGTGCGTGATAAATCGAACAGATGGGGCCGAGACCCATCGAGACGGTTGGAAACTGCCAGAAATCGGGCATTAACCACGGATGAGGATACGAGGAGAGTCCTTGTCCACGAGGAATTTCACGACGGAAGTTGATCAGGTGTTCTTCGTTCAAACGACCTTCCATGAACGCACGAGAATACATTCCGGGAGAGGCATGGCCTTGGAAGTAAACCATATCGCCGATCTGGTTTTCATTCCGGGCTTTGAAGAAGTGGTTGTAACCGATCTCATAGAGTGTTGCCGAGGAAGCGAATGTCGAAATGTGACCGCCAATACCATCGGCAACTTTGTTTCCGCGAACCACCATCGCCATGGCATTCCAGCGAATGATACTTTTAATGCGGCGTTCGATTTCCAGATTGCCTGGAAAACGTGTCTGCTTATCAACGGGGATGGTGTTGACGTAAGGTGTGTTGGCAGTGAACGGCATCGTCACGCCGCGGAGATATGCCCGCTCTTGAAGGTTCACCAGAAGCTCTTGCAGTCGCTGTGGTCCGTAACGATGCAGGATGTCTTCGAGTGAGGAATACCATTCTTCGAGCTCATTCGGGTCGATGCTCGAAATCTGTGATAAATCCTGTGCCATAGCATTTTCTCTCGTCAGCCAGCCGTATGAACAGCCTGACCTCTGCATAAAGGGATGTATCTATGATTGAATGTTCTCGAACCCGTTGAAGCCGAGCGATCTCACAAAATTGAGGTGTCGACAACGAATCCAGAACGATATGTCATTGGCGTGGTTTCCGGGTGGAAAACAAGCCTCGGAAGTAAAGCGTAACTCGTTGCCTCGTGCAACCCTACGCCAATTGAGAGACACCGATTTTCTAAGGAATCGGTGTCTCAAACGCATTGTAGCAGTGAAGCCAGAAAAATGCAGCCTGAGTGATTATCGTTTCAGCCGGGAATTGGGTGCGGAAACGCATAATTTTCTCAGTTTTCTAACTGTCGAAGTCAATGTTATCCTAATTAGAGATCAAAGCCAGCTAATTGCGAAACGCTTAAGTCACTATATTAGAATTACTTACGAAGAACATGAAGTTGAAAAGGACGTTATGGACGTTTATATTCTCTATATCTATTGTTATTAATGTTGAAATTGGCGATAAATAGCAAGTACAGGTTGAGGAATTCGTGCTCGCGACACGACCAGAGCGAGACGTCATTTTGGGAACACTCAATTGGAAATTGAAATGTCGACATCAAAATCAACTCGAGCGATCCGAACACAAGAAACACCTTTCGATCATCATCCAGAGATCGAATACATCCGTAGTGATTCCTTCAGCGATCTTGACCGGAAATATGATCGCATTGACCTCGATGAGTTGTGCCAAATCGAACCCATCAAGGCGAACATTCGTGAGGTCGACCTTAACTCGGTGGAAACCGGTCTTTCCACTTATTTGGCAGAACTCCACAAGGTTCCATTGTTGAAAGGGGATGACGAGTATCAGATTTTTCAATGGATGAATTATCTGAAATACCGGGCAGCACAACGTGTCAACGGTCGAAAACGTGCCTCTCAAAAACTACATCGAGAGATGAATTTGTTATTCCATCGAGCAAGGCATTTCCGAAACCTGATTGTTTCTGCCAACTTGCGTCTGGTTGTTTCTATTGCCAAGAAACTGGCGGATCGTGATAACCTGATTGAAGACCTGATTAGCGATGGGCACTTACCGCTCATGCGATCTGTAGAGATCTTTGATTTTGAACGAGGGACTCGTTTCAGCACCTACGCGACTTGGGCGGTTCGAAACAAACTGTATCGCTCCACTCCCCGAAATCGCAAACATTCGCGTCGATTCCGTAACGGTATTGATGAACTTTTCCCATTCGTTGCTGAAGATGATGTAGAGCGGGTACGCAGTTTTGAAAGCTATCATCTGGAAATTCAGGAGGCGGTGGAAGGCTTGCTGTCGCAACTTAATGATCGTGACAAATTCATTGTTCAGGCTCGGTTTGGAATGAACGAACAGGATAAACCTCATCGATTCCGGGAAATCGCGGAAGGGCTCAATATCAGTACCGAACGAGTTCGTCAGTTGTTGGCGAGGTCGTTAGATCAACTTCGCGAACAATCCGAACGGCTGGCGATTGAAGTCGCCTGAAACATGAAATCACGCTCATTCAGATCTTGAGTCAATGAATAAGGCCGGGCTTCTCATAAAGAGCCCGGCCTTTTTCATGATTGGTTAGAACGATTGTTGATCAGGCGTTTGTCGTTGATTCTTTAGTCTCATTTTCTTCGACAGGAGGCCCGGACGGCAACTCGAATGCCGGAATGTCATCCTCATCCTGAGCGAGTTCTTCTTCAGGGATGGGACGAGAGTCGCTACTAGATGTCTCGCTGTAACTGTTGGTCGAAGTGGCAGCGGTGGCCGAACGGGTAAACTCGTCCTGCATTCCCTTCAGGCCGGATTGAAATTCTCGCAATCCTTTACCGAGATTCATGGCGACCTCGGGCAGCTTGCGACCGAATAGCAACAAAGCGATCACAAGGACGACCATAAGTTCTCCGCTACTCGGAGTACCAAATCCAAACATTTTCAACACTCCTGCAAGGTCATGATGTCTTGAGTCTTAAGGCTGTTGGAACATTCAGACGTCTGACTTTTCTTTCTGTTCAGATTCAACCGCCTCTTTATCTTTTTTCTCATCGACACCATCGAGTCCTTTTTTAAACTCGTTCATGCCGAGCCCCAACGATCTCATTGTTTCTGGAATTCGCTTTCCGAAAAACAGCAGAACAATGAGCAGCACAATCAAGATTTGAGGTAATCCGGGCATCATGGTTGGTCAATCTCCTCGACATATATGTTCGACAGATGGATCTCATCTGCCACTGTTGTAATTGTACACGATGAACGGTCCGTAACAGAGACTGTCCATTGAGATTTCCTCAAACAGCGTAAAATACAGTGGGATTATGCGGCTCGGGAAAAAAGGATTCGTAGAACCGGGGTGGGATTATTGTGAGGAAATCAGTCGCTGATCTGAAGCCTGTAAGCATGCGATCAGCTCTCTTTATGGTAACTTCCCGGATTTGCGTGTCAATTGTCTTTTTACTCCAAAATATCCGTAAATCATTTCAGTGAAAGTGGATACAAAAAACATTTGCCGCAGAAATTACGTTTTCAACCGGCTGTTAAGGCTTTTCAGAGGTTCCGCATTGGCAGGTCATTTGACCACATCCAGGGCATCCTTGGCCGTATTTCTTCTGCATTTCTTCAGCGAGGTCGATGTCGGCGATATTGGCAAGTGTCGCCAGCCATGCCATCACGTCGGCAAACTCGCGGCCCAGTTCCTGCCGGTCATTTTCCCGCAATGCGGCCGCCAATTCTCCTACCTCCTCCATGAACCACATAAATGTGCCATCCACACCGCGTTCAGCATCTTTGCTGGAATACATTTTTTGAATCAGGTTTTGAAGTTCTGTGAGTGTCATGGACAATCTCTTTCTCGGTTCGTAACGTCTCGATAGCTGAGTGCGAGACAAGACACTGTACCTCGACCGACCTACACCTGAAAGTTTTTCATGCGCGATTATTCAGAAGTCATTCCCGTTATTGAACAGAGGGTCAAACAGCAGATGGAAAATGACTCAACCGGTCACGACTGGTGGCACGTTGATCGTGTACGTCGGACGGCTCTCATCATTTGTGAACGGGAACAGGGAAATGCAGAACGAGTAGAGTTAGTGGCTCTGTTGCATGATGTCGATGACTGGAAGTTGAAAAAAGAGCCCACTTCAGAATCTCTCGCGAATCAATGGTTGTTAGATGCCGGGGTGTCGGAGGAAGAATCGCACCAGATTTGCGAGATCATTGACCGCATTTCATTCAAAGGGCATGGCGTCGAAGACAATATGCCGTTTCTCGATGGCCAGATTGTGCAAGATGCGGATCGGTTGGATGCGATCGGAGCGATTGGCATCGCTCGCTGTTTTGCATTCGGTGGCGCGAAAGACCGCGCGATCTACGATCCCCATGATCCTCCAGTGATGCACCAATCATTCGAGGATTACAAAACGAAAAGCGGCCCTTCGATCAATCATTTCTATGAGAAGTTACTGCATCTGAAAGATCGTCTCAATACGCCAACGGCTCGCACAATGTCCGAGGAACGTCATGCGTTTCTGGAAACATTTTTGAAACAGTTCGACAAGGAATGGAACGGACTGTGATCAAACAATCGCTTTTAGCACGTTGCCGCGGCTGATTGGCAATGGTCGACCAAACGGATCTTGCAACTCGGTTTCGGGAGTGTATCCGAGAGTATGAAACACGGTCGCCGTGAGATCTTCAGGGCGTACCAGGCCGTCTTTGACATAGCCTCCCTGTGCATCGGAGGCCCCGTAAACTTGCCCCCCTTTCACTCCACCGCCCGCCATCGTGGCAGAAAAAGCATGTCCCCAATGCCCACGACCGCCATTCGCTTGAATTTTGGGCGTTCTCCCAAATTCAGAAAGAACCAGCACGAGAGTTTCATCGAGTAGCCCCCGTTCTTCAAGATCAGTCAGCAGCGAGGAATACGCTTGATCGAAAGGGGGAACCAGAACCGTTTTCAGACGATTCGCTTCTCCCACGTGACTGTCCCAGCAGGGAGCATTACTCGGTTCTTCAGGTCCACGAAACCAGTTGACGTGCACGAATTTGACATCGGCTTCGATCAGTCGTCGGGCCAGTAACACACTTTGACCAAATTGACTGCGTCCGTATCGGTCGCGAGTCTCGTCCGATTCCTGACTCAAATCACAGGCTGCCCGTGCCTGTGAGCTGGAGAGAAGTTGGAACGCCTGATGTTGCTGATCGTTGTATGTTTCAGTGGTGCCGAGTTGCTCATGCTGGGTGAGTTGTGATTCCAGTTGCGACAACAAAGAACGTCGTTGAGCTAGGCGGTCGAGCGTTACGTCGGCAGAAAGACGAAACTGGGGAATGTCGAAATCAGCAGAGGCGGGTTGGCAATTGAACAACCACGGGTCGGCACGATGTCCGAGCCAGCCAGAATCTTGTCCGGGCCAGACACTACCATCGGTATTAAAGATATGCATTGGCATTCGGACAGAGGGAGGGAGCATTTGCTGTCCATGACTTAAATGTTGCACGACAGACGACATCGTCGGCCAGTTATTGGGAGCACCCGGATTCGCATTCTCACGGTTTTTGGGAATGTGGGGTGTTCCCGTCAACATGTAATAGCCACTGGAAGAGTGAGCGTTATCGCCGGTGGAAACTCCTCTCAAAATGGCAATTTTATCAGCATGACCGGCGGTCTTTGGTAGCAGTTCAGAAAGATGGATGCCGGGAACATTAGTGGCGATTGGTCCGAACTCGCCTCGTACTTCGGCTGGTGCAAGAGGTTTGGGATCCCAAGTGGAATGTTGCGGAGGACCACCCATCAAGAACAGAGTGATACAGCGTTTCGCTTTGCCTCCTGAGGGATGAATCACAGACGCCTTTAATGTCTGCGGGTGAGCAAGCGTCAAGCCGAGTGCCGAGAGTCCTCCCGCCTGCAATAAATTGCGTCGGGAAATTCCGTCACAAAGACGGGGGGTTTGGTCCTGAATCGTGAGCATCAGATGCCTCGGAGCGCGAACATGGCCTGTACCAACGCATTATCGTCGGTTGATGCGTTGTTCTCAAGAGGAATTTCCAGAGAATCTCGATACCTCGGATTCAGAAAGAGAAGGATTCCGCGACTCTTTCCTCAATACAATATGATTGAATGTCGGTGTCTCGCGATGTAGAAGTGAACGAGAGCAACCTGCCTCTTAACATCTTTCCTCACACTTCACAGGAGACCCACACCTTGAAACGCTTCTCTTATCAATTTTTGAAAACTGTCTTGGCAACCATGTTTGTTGCCTCAATGGCCGTCAGTGCTCATGCCGACGTGAAGCTGCCGGCTATCTTTGGCGATCATATGGTCTTACAGCGTGAAATCCCCTGCAAAGTCTGGGGTTGGGCCGATGTAGGCGAAAAAGTAGAGGTCAAAATTGGCGAACAATCGCACTCCGCGACTGCCGACAAAGATGGTTATTGGTCACTCAACCTGAAGCCTCTCAAAGCGGGTGGTCCACACCAATTGACGATCAAGGGTAACAATGAAGTGACCTTTGAAGATGTACTCGTCGGCGAAGTTTGGGTCTGCTCGGGTCAATCGAACATGGCTTGGCCGGTGAGCAACGCGAACGACTCTGATCTGGAGTCACTGACTGCCAAGTATCCCAATATTCGCCTGATTTCTGTTCCTCAGGTCGGCACACAGGAGCCACAAAATGATTTCAATGGTGCCTGGACACACTGCACTCCAGAGACGGTCAAAAGCTTCTCGGCGGTCGGATACTTCTTTGGTCGGCAACTCCACCAGACGCTCGATGTTCCTATCGGCTTGATTGATAATGCGTGGGGCGGTTCCTCCGCAGAAGCCTGGATTCCCAACAAAGTTCTGGCCGCGGATGGCAAATACAACGATCTGTTAGAGAATTGGGCCACCACAGCAAAGAACTTCGACTGGGATGCGGTCCAGGCGACCTATCAAGAGAAACTGAAAAATTGGCAAGTCGCCTACAAGACCGCTAAAGAAGCCGGCAAACCATTGCCGAATCGACCCCGTGCGCCCCGTAATCCTCTCACCGGAAATCATCGGCCTGCAAACATCTATAATGGTGTTTTGAAGCCAACCATCGGTTACGGCATCCGTGGAGCGATCTGGTATCAGGGCGAAAGCAACGCGAACAGAGCCTATCAATATCGTGACCTCTTCCCGCTAATGATTACGCAATGGCGTAAGGAATGGGGTATTGGCGACTTCCCGTTCTATTGGGTGCAATTGGCCGATTTTCGCGATGAATCGGCCGAGCCACAAGAATCTGCTTGGGCGGAACTGCGCGAAGCTCAAACGATGACGTTGTCCCTTCCCAACAGTGGTGAAGCCGTCATTACTGATCTGGGAGAAGCTCACGACATTCATCCGCGGGACAAGCAGAATGTCGCCAAACGGCTTGCTCGCTGGGCGTTGGCCAACGATTATGGCATCGATGTTCCTTTTCGTAGTCCTCAATACAAGTCGATGGAAAAGAACGGCAGCCGTATCGTGCTGACCTTCGATCATGTCGGCGGCGGTTTGGACACCTTTGATGTTCGGCAACCAGTAGGCTTTGCGATTGCCGGTGAAGACAAACAGTTCCAGTGGGCGACCGCTCGACTGGTCGGCAAAAACCAGATCGAGGTCTGGAGCGAAGACGTTCCCAACCCGGTCGCGGTCCGTTATGGCTGGGCCGATAACCCGGTCACCAACGTGCAGAATGTCCACGGCTTGAAACTGACGCCGTTCCGCACAGATGACTGGCCCGGCGTGACGGCTGGTGTTACGAAGTGACGGTATTCGGAATAGAGTCGCAAAGATTGCGTAAAAGAAAACCGCATCGAGAGTCCTTACGACTCTCGATGCGGTTTTTGTGTTAAATACTGCGCTGAACAACCTATTCCTTGGTCATTTTGACCTCAAAGTTGTTGCCTCCTTCTTTGACTTCGAAGGACAAGCCACTACCTGCTGGGGAATTATACTTCGCGGGAATTGTGGAACTCCCCTCTCCAATGGAACCATCTTCGCTTTCGAGCGATGCTTTCATAGCAGCCTCAGGATCCATTTCTGCCCCAGAATCAGCTGCAGTAACTCCAACTTGGTATTTTCCAACAGGAATCTCAGAATTCCCATTAGATTGTAAACTGAAACTTCCACTATCATCGGCAACGCCACTGGCATTAAAACCTTCAATAGAGTTCATAAAGACGACATTGGCTGAAACAGGTTTTCCATCGAGAGTTACAGTTCCTGTGACTGTGCCAGTTGGTCCTGAATAACTTCCGTCATTCCCAGAACAACCAGAGATTGCCAGAAGCAGCGAAGAATATACAGCCACACAAAAAATCGAATTTGCAGTGAGAATGAATCTGGAACGCACCATGTTGTGATCCTTTTTGTAGCAATGAAAAAATGGAGACGAAAAAAAACCGGAGGAGCACATGCCACCTCCGGCGTAAATCAAAAATTTATCAGCCAATCAATAATCACCAACTGTTTCACCGTCATCCCTAGTACATAAGTACTTCAGGGTTGGCAGATTGATATTATCGCTTATGAAAACAACATGCCCATCTGCAAGCAGTGCGTGTGTCCCGCCAGTGTGGGCTGAAGTCAAAGGACTATTTGGACCTTTATTGGGATGAATGCCTGGAAGAGTCGTGTCTCTTGTTCCAGGCGGGTATCTCACACTTGTGATATTAAATTTACGAGAGTTCGGACCATTATTAATTGCGGTTGTTCGACCTCCACCATCAGAACCCATGAGCCATCCATGGGTTGCCGATCCACGGATATCCACTTTGTTTCCGGCTGCATCAAATCCCCAGTCGGATGTTTCGGACATGATAATGGTGTTTGAGGTGCCATCGGTCGCTTTTTCAAGACCGAAAGCATCATTCGAAACCAACAAGCCACCTGCTGAGTGCCAGCCATTTTGTGCGTTAGCTGCACAGCAGTTCGCACCGGAACGCTGACGAAGTTCACGGAAGTTATCTGTATCAGCAGCTGGTGCGGATCCTAAAGCGTCTTCATCTATCGCGCCCGCAATTCCTACATAACTAGCACCTGTTTGAGAGAACCCACCCCCCGCATTTGGAATCATCTTATCATATGGTGAAGAGGGGCACAGCATAACTGAAATGACAGCACCAGTGATTACGGGGCCGTTCACACTTTGTCCAGTGCCTGAACCCGTCCAACCAGGATGAGTTCCGCTGAATGTCATCTGGTTATACATGGGAGCTTGATCAACATAGGGGAGTAAGCCAGCATAAAAAGAAACTCCCCATCCGGGCATTTGGCCGTTCACCCCAATCGGAAGAACACCATATGTGTCGTGGTAGTTGTGAAGAGCGAGTCCCCACTGTTTTAGATTGTTTTTGCACGCAGAGCGACGAGCCGCTTCGCGAGCCTGTTGCACGGCAGGTAGCAGTAATGCTACCAGCACGGCGATGATGGCAATCACCACCAAGAGTTCGATCAACGTGAAACCACGTTGACGGAGATGTTGACGTTGAGTCATGAGATGTTCCTTAGTCGAAATTTGAACGAGAAAAAGTAAAGAAGTTGCCGTTAACAAAATTAGAATTTTGCGGGCAACATCAAAAAGATGAAGTTACTCATCTCATGTGATTCAACCCACATCCTGCCAGAAAGTTCCTGTCGCTGCAACTATTTTATATAATTGCGCGAAGACCGATTATCATATGGCTAATTGTATATCTATTGTGGAGCTTCTTTTTCCACAATCGTCAGTTCTTTCTCCACGCCAGAATATGTGTTGGATTGAGTGATACCGCTGGGCCAATTGATCGTGATTTCAACCTTACCGTTATGTGGTAATCCGACATAAACTCTTCTCTCGTTGCCACTTAAGTAGCCATCTCCGCTTGTCAGAAAGAAATACTGGACGGCATTATTCTGTTGCACCTTAATCCGTGCTCCAATCGCGTCACGGTTTGATTGTGTACCGATGAGACGTAGTGACAAAGATTTTCCCACAGGTTCCGACTGATTGGTCAACAACGCGACAGGATGATCCAAGTGGGTAATCACCACATCCTGTAACCCATCTTTATCCCAATCCAGTAGTGATACAGAACGGCCCAAGTATTTTCCAGCAAAGTAGTTGCCAATGAAGTCAGCAGGTTGTTCGTAAAAAAAGCCTTGCTTGTTTTCCAGAAATTGCGGCGGCATCACATCCGGTTCACCCGTCGCAAAGGTCAAGTCGATATGTCCATTGGATACTAACAGATCGAGATCACCATCGAGATCGGCATCCACAAATTGAGTACCGAAACCGAGCTGCATGAAGCCGCTATCTCTTAAATTCGATTGGCGTGTTCGCTCTAAAAATGAGGAAGGAGACTTCTGAAGATACAAGGTATTCGAATCCGCATAGAAATTCGTCACGAACAGATCGAGCCGACCATCGGCATCGACATCACCTGAAGCAATTCCCATCGAGGCTTGAGCTGATCCCTGTTCATTTAAGGCGGTGCCAGAAAGCACGCCTGTGTTTTGATAATGGGGTATTTGTGAAGCGGCAGTGACTTTGCTGTCGAAATAAAAATTAGCGATTGTGTCGTTACTGACAAAGAATTCGGTTTGTCCATCCGCATCAAAGTCAGCGGCAACGATTCCCAACCCTTTTCCATCAGGAACTTCAAAGCCCGCGGATTGAGTGATGTCGAGCCAGCCGCCGGCTCCATCATTGAGATAGACGCGATCCTGTTCGGCATCAAACATCGTCGGATCGCAACCGCGTGGTCGACCATTGACCTTGCAGGCTTGCTCAAGTGCCTGCTGAAGAAGAACATAATTCACGACGTAAAGATCAAGCAATCCATCTTGATTCAAATCGGCCAATGCCGAGCTCATCGACCATGCGTTGTCAGAGAAAGAGGCGGGGAACTGACTGGATTCTTCGCGAAATGTGCCATCCCCCTGATTAATGTAAAATCGATTTCTGCCGACATTTGTGACGATCAAATCGGGATCGCCATCATTATCTACATCTCCACAGGTCGCTCCTTGCGAATAGAGGCGGTCACCGAGTCCCGCGTGTTCTGTGACATCTCGAAACCGACCATTTCCCAAGTTGCGAAATAGACGGTCCGTGTATGGATTATGCTCTTCTTCAATGGGCCATTCTCCACTCTGGCAAAAGTAGAGATCGGGCCAGTTATCAAGGTCGTAGTCAATCACAATTGCGGCACCACCCGTCGCTTGCAAGATATGCTGTAAGCCTCCTGATTCTGTGGTCCCATTGAAGTATTGAAAATCCAATCCAACACCGGCAGCAGTATTTTCAAACCGAATTTGAGAAGTCGACGCAACCTCTCGCTTTTGTCGCCTCGGAGAAACCTGATTTCTTTGCAATTGGTAGGGAACATTCGCCAAGGAAAGATCGGATTCAGATGAAATGCGATTGACGAAACGCTGTTCTGGAGATCTCGTTACTTTGCGAGAGAGATCGGTATATCGAAGCTTTTCGGCTCTTGCCCACTTGGAATTATCACTAAACCGACCCACTAAGTCGCACCATCCCGCTGCTTCCTGAAATCGTCCCAGTTGTTCAAGTGCCATCGTCAGCTTACGGATTTTTTGTGCGTCTACCGATTCCATCATTCCTGCGATTAAATAATTGATATCTGACGATGCTTTCACGTCCTCCGCCAAGCCTCCGGGAAGACGATTCTTATTTCGTTCTCTGCAGACTTGCGACAATTGGAATAATGATTTCGTATGATTGAGTGAGCAAGAAATCGCGCGTAAGAAACATTCTGCTGCTTGATCGTAACGAGCTTGCTCCTTTTCCCAACGTCCTCGCAAATACCAAATTTCAGGATGAGAATTGGCGGCGGGTGGCAAATTTTCATGCCAATCGAGAAAGCGTCGTGTTTCATTTGTATCCAGTAGGTATCCTCCCAACAGAGTCAGCGGCTCTATTTGTTCTGGATTCTGAGAAATGATTTGTTCGAGAAGGCTGACTTGTTCTTCACCACGATTATTCAGGAATGCTTTTTTCACTTGAGAAAAATGATTCATCGTTTGGTTTGGAAATCGTTGGGCAAGAAGGTGAGCCACATTCTCATCCTCGACCCAATGCGATTCGGCCAGGCCGAGCATGATCAACTCTCGGGCGTTGAATTCTCCCAACGCAATCCGTTTGGCGGCGAAGGGAATCGCTTCCCACGTTCGGCCTTGGAATGAAAGCAAAAATGCCAGGTTTTTATTGGCCTTCAAATCGTTGGGGCGATTTTTCAAATAACGACGATAGTGTTTTTCTGCCGTTGGGAAATTACTGCCATGATAAAAATGATCGGCAAGTCCCAGATATGCATCGGTTGCGTACGGTTCGTCCATTCTCGTCACGCGACGAAACAATGGGATTGCTGCGTCGTCTTTATTACGACGCGCCAGAACTCTTGCTCGCAACAGCAATGCTGCCGGATCATTGGGAAGGAGTTCTAATAATTCGGCACTCAGTTCATCAGCCGTCTGGAACTCTTGAGATTCATAAGCTAACGTAGCGTTCCGAAAGAGCGTCTGCGAATGATCAGGAAATAATAATATCTTTCCCATCAACGTAATTGCACCGACAACCACCAGCGTTGTCAGGAGGCAGAGACAACGATCAGGCCGCAAATGAGAATTTAAAAGCATTCCTTTCATTCCCTATGTTTCGCGTTCTCACTGGGAAATTGTCGTTTGTCTCCGAAACTCGACTTCAACTCTGCGACGACTCCCCAAAGAAGAAACAGTCCTCCCAAGACTGCGGCTAAGGCAGAAGCTGGCAGGAGTGTTTGGCTGACGTATTCGTGATGTGGAAATGGTGTCAGATGTGTGTGTGCGAAGGCCAGTTCGGCAATCAATAAAAAAAACGCCCCCGTCAGCAGTTTCATAGGATTCCGGCTTTCATCGCTTGTAGAGAGAATGAAAAATAACATTCTTAGCCTACCCCGCAAATTCGACGAACTCCAGATTTTATCGTTTCAATGTCTCCAGCGAGGGCAGAGTATGCGCGAGTGAGACACAATGGAAGGCCAGCTTTTGTGACTTTTAAGTGTAAACTCATTCCGATTTGAGATCGAAGCTGAGAATATTCTCGCTGTCAGCAGTGATGTCGGCTTTCAACTCTGAATCGACATTGTACTTTTCCGGGATGATAGAAACGGAAATTATTTCACCGTACTGATCGGTCTCACCAGTTTCTTCGACAGCGGAGATTCGTACGATTTTGGAACCGATCGTTGATTCAAAACTGAATTGACCATCGTCAATTCCACCAGCAGCCGGTTTGCCGGTATTATCAGCGACATCTAAAACAATACTACCGCTGGAAAGTGGTTGACCATCCAAGGTCACAGTTCCTGTGACCGGGTAGGTTTGGGGAGCGTCTGACACGCCGCCACCACATCCATAAGAAAGAAGGCACAGGCCGAATCCAAGAATAATCAATTGTAAACGCATCATTTCAATACTTTCATGAGGCAAATCGGGAAGATCGAGAAACGAACAATCGACTCACAATGAGGAAATAGAAAAGTGCCAGTTGTTCAAAAACAGCCGACACTCTTGAGAGAAATCATAAGAGGCAACCGTTTTATGGGAACGAAACGGTTTCGCGCCCATTGATCGACCCCAAGGCCTGAAAGACTCCTTGGTCGATGTTTTCAGAGACAAAATGGACAGCCCCGTCTGCCATTCCGATGTGAACACCTCCCGTGTGATAGCTCCGAGCATGAAGTTCCTGCTGCCCACTTCTACACACTCTACAGGGAGCATCAGGGTTCCCATTACAATATTGTAAGGCGTCTCCAACATCAGTGTTCGGTGGTCGCATTGTTGTGAAGGTGATGTTTCCGTGGTAACCGTTGTGATACCGGCCGCGAAGATCGTGTGAACCGCCGCACTCCACATTGCCCGGGCCATCAGCACCAATGGAATCGAGTGATAATTTGATTTCACTAAACATGGCCGTATTAGACGTGCCATCTTTGACCTTGCCAAAATCAACACTCGACAGTGGATAAAACATTCCGTCTGTCTTGGCATATGTATTGTTGTTTCCATTGTGAGAGGAACCGTGGCAGACGAGGTAGTTTCCGTGAAATCCCTGTTGAGTGGTTTTGATTCCAACTGCATCTGAGGGACATAAAACGGTTTTGATGATTGTGGTCGCTTCTGGCCATGCACCGGGAAATTGATTCGCCTGAATACGTGGCGTGATGGCATTGTAAAGTGGGGCTTGATCGAAAAACGGAAGAATCATATGGAACCAGTTTTGGCGAGTGTTTGAGGTTCCTGGCGAAGGGGCCGGGCCATTGATTCGGGTAATTGTTCCAAAGGGAAAGACTGTGTGAGTGTCGTGGTAATTGTGCATCGCCAACCCGCTTCGCGTGCTTGTTGAACGGCAGGTAGTAAAAGGGCCACCAAAACCGCGATGATCGCAATGACTACCAACAATTCAATCAACGTAAAGCCTTGTCTTGAACTGCGAGAATGCATGGAAGTCTCCGAGAGATAGGAATAAGAAAAAAACCTTGGGACATGAGAAGGAAACTCTCTGCCCAATGCATTGATCGTGGCCTGTAAAATTTTGATTCGCAAGAATAATCTTTGAGGGCACCATCAAATCACGACATCTTTCAGACGAGGCAACCGAATCAGATTACTCTCTTTTTCGCATGGTTCGACGGTAAACTATGACATTTGAGAAATCCCCTTCATTCGCTGTGATCTTTGCCGTATAATTGCACAAAGGTATTTTATGATGAATTTCAACACCAATTTTGCCCGCGTTTCAGAAAGCTATTGATATGCGCCGCTTCTCCCTGAATCAGTTTCTCCTGCTGTCTTGCTTCTCTTTCGTATTGACGGGCTCGATCCTTTTGACCTCCGTCTATGCTCAACGCGGCTCGTCGGGCACCGCTCCATCTGCGATCCGCAACAGTGACTTGAAAAAACTGGATAAGGAAGCCAGTAAAGTTGAGCTTGAGTTTCTCAAGAATGCCTACGACCTCTCTTCCAAGTATGAAAAAGCGGGCGATCTGGAACGGTCAATTGAGTATCTGGAAGCGATGCTGAAGATCAATCCTGATTTGAATGACGTCGAAGTTAAGATCGAAGAGCTGCAAGAAGAGATTATGGCAGCCAATGATTTTGAGTTCAAAATGGAAGTGGCGCAAACTTGGGGAAATCCCGTGGCGTTTGTCCGTGCCGGTAAGCCTTTTCGGTTACAAGCGATTGGTAGTTACAAATTGACTATCAGTGAAACGATGGGCCCAGAAGGATTTCCCGAAGCCAACATCCAACAGGATCTTGTCGAAGGAATTGCTCCGGGCAAGCTGATCGGAATGATTATCCCTCGACAGGGACCCGCAGGAAACGGTCGAGGAGGTGAAAATAAAGGCCCACAACCCATCGATATCGGAACGGATAAAGAGATCACTCCCAAAGAGACAGGTTTTTTGTTCTTGAAAATCAATACACCCGCCACTGCTCGTGTTTCGGGTGCCTTGAAAGTTCAACTCTCGGGATACGTCTTGGCACCAGATGGTCGTAACATCGGCAAATGATCGATGTCTACAAAACTCTCTCAGCCGCTGCGTGATTAATTTGTCACCAGCGGCTGTTTTTCTTGCGCGAAGATGTCCCACATGGCGTGCTGCCGATGTGAAAAGATCTTGATCAGATCTTTTTCCACAAACAGCTTGTGAATGAGTCGTCCACCGGGAACTCCGTACTTGACGCAATCTTTGACGAGCGTTCCTCCTTCGATTTCTTCAAAGGTGTGCTCGTGATGCCAATACTTGTAAGTCCCCTTGAGTTGCTGATCGACGAAGCGATACGGAGGCTCCCAAGCCGCGATTTCTGTCTTCCAACGGATTGGGATACCATGAAGGCGTAGTTTGTAGTCGATGAGCGCGCCGGCAAACATTTCAATCGGCTTCGGGGTTAAAACATTGAAGTGGAGCCAAGGCGGCGTGATCCGCTCCAATTCATGGGCATCGGCGAAGAAGTCAAACACTTGCTCGCAAGAATAGGGGACTCTCAATTCGCAAGAGAGCGTGTAATCTCCCGGTTTTTCAGGTTGCGGATGGATCTTCGGTAATTCGATGGCGTCTTTGGTGAATTCAGTCATTGCAGCTCCTTGAAAGTCTATGTTGTTATAGACCGCAGGATCCCTTCGGCCATCACTTCCTGAAGAGAAATCATCGGTTCCGCTTGGTGGTCACTGTGTAAAATGGGTACACTCAGAATCATGAAGAAACGGGACAATCATCGTGAATATCTGGAAGTATTGCGTTCGATGACTTCGGCTCAACGCGCTCGCATCGCCTTCGATCTCGGCGAACGAAACAAACGACTACTGAAGCAGGCCCTCCGCAAACGCTTTCCAGAACTCTCCGACGAGGATCTTCATCAACTCTTTTTGGAGCGATTGGCAACATGTCACAATCAGAACTACTGAGACATGCCATTGAAATTCTCGATCAAATTCAGATTCCTTACATGGTTACTGGTTCTCTTGCGTCAAGTTTATATGGTGAACCACGGTCGACACATGATATCGACATGCTTGTTGAGCTTAAGGAGTCCCATATCTCTGAGCTATTGTCAGTCTTCTCCGCGCCTGAGTATTACTTGACTGAATCGAGCATTCGTCAGGCAATTCAAGCCAAACGTATGTTTAATCTCTTGGAACTATCCACCGGCGATAAGATCGACTTCTGGATTGTCACTGACGACAAATTTGATCAAACTCGTTTTCAGAGACGCATTCGTGATGAGATTGAAGGAGTCGCTCTTAGTGTTAGTACACCTGAAGACACGATTCTCATGAAACTTCGTTGGTCAATCTTCTCTGGCGGCAGTGAGAAGCAATTTCAAGATGCCTTGCGAGTGTTTGAAGTCCAGTATGGCGTGATGGATCATCAATATCTGAACCATTGGGTCGAAGAACTAAAGATCGAGGAACTGTGGAGGCGTCTGGTCGCCGAAGCCGAGCCACTTTAGTCACAGCGCGACTTTTGGGGCCGCAACGAGATTTCAGGCTCCGTTTCCTCCTCACTCCGACCCAAGCGAGAGTTACGATTTCTTGCGACCGCGACCTTCTTCCTCGCTGACAAGTTCACTGATCTGATTCCTGTGTCTCGATCAACGGCACTGCCCACTCAGGATTTGATGCATTTGCATCGAGGCCCAAACGTGGCAATGCCCATGTGAATGTAATGACGGTAATTAAGACAACGCCAATCAAGTTCAGGATCACGCCATGTTTGGCCATGTCTTGAGTTCGTATGCGCCCTGAACCAAACACAATGGCGTTGGGTGGCGTCGCGATTGGCAACATAAACGCACAACTCGTCGAAAGAGTGGCGGGAATCATAATCAAACGAGGATCAATTCCCAGGCGTATTGATAATGCCGCCAAGACCGGTAACAGTGCAGAGACGGTCGCAACATTAGTGGTAAATTCTGTCATGAACGTCAAAATCAAGCAGACGCCGGCCACGATGACCCACGTTGGTTGAGAACCAAGCAATTCGCTGGCAGCCATTCCAATCCAGCCAGAAAGGCCGGTAGAAGTAAATGCATCGGCCAAGGCAAAGCCTCCACCAAACAACAACAGGATCCCCCAAGGCATTTTGTCGAGAGTTTCCCAGTCCATCAGCGGGACTTTGTGTTTTGATTCCCGCGAACCGGTCGTGACGGGAATCAGAAACATAAGAATGCACATCGTCATGGCGACGGTTGAATCATTGAGAAAACCGAGGACTTTTTTGAATCTCTCGGGATCTTCAGGATCGCCGAGTGAAAGTCCCGTGACCAACCAACGAGTAGCGAGATGTTTCCAACCGGGGATGACAAATCCGAGCCCAAAATCGAGATCGCTGCGGAACATCCAGAGGGCTGCGGTGATACCGAAAATGGCCAGCATCCATTTTTCTCCCTGAGAAGCCGGTCCCAATGCCGACAAGCGTTCTCGGAAGAAATGCTTTCCGACAGGTGCGGTTCGTTTGATGGACCAGCAAAGTTTCCACCAGACGATCAAAAAGAAAATAAGTCCTAAAGGGAGAAACGCGGTGATCCAGGCACCCATAGAGATTTCGGGTGCCTCTGGAAAGTTTCGTTGGAAGATTTCCACAAACATCACATTTGTGGGAGTCCCAACAAGCGTCAGCATTCCTCCAATGCTGGCAGAGTAGGCAATGCTTAAAAGTAAAGCGGTCTCGAATTTGGAATGACTTTGTTCCCGATCACCGTTCACTTCGCGTAAAGAGGTGGTCAGAGAGAGTGCAATGGGCAACATCAAAAGTGTTGTGGCGGTGTTGCTGATCCACATCGACAAGAATCCGGTGGCCAACATGAATCCCAAGACAATACGCTGCGGGCTACTACCCACAGAAGTGAGAATTCGCAGAGCGATGCGTCGATGGAGTCCCCAGCGTTCGATCCCCAATGCGATCACGAATCCACCGAAATAGAGGAAGACCGTGTGGCTGATATAAGAAGAAGCCACCTCTTTCGCTGAAAGTATCCCCAAAATTGGGAAGAGCGAGAGCGGGATGAGACTGGTGACATAAATCGGGATGGCCGATGTGAGCCAGTAGGTTCCCATGAGCATTGTTGTCGCCAGCAATCTCTGCCCAGCCGGAGAAAGCCCCGAGGGCGTCGGCAGAAACCAGACGGCCAGGAAGAGAACGATTCCCAACCACCGACCGAGTTGTGTGACACGACTCGATGTGGAATTTGGTAAAGCGGGCTGTTCTTTAAGAGTATTATTCATCAGGTGAATGCTGTCGGCAGAATGACTATGAGATGAAATCTTACTGGAGTACCAAAGCGAACCCTAGCCTAAATCTGCCGCTGAACGAAAAAGAAGAGGAAGGATGAACGATTCCTGAAGAGACAACTGGAACGACCACTTCTGCGCAGTTATATTGAAACCAGCTCGCAATATTTGACGAGATCAATTACGAGACATACGGCTCGGAAAAACAGACTACTGAGAAAATCGGAAAGAATCCGCAATGCAAGAATGGCCCATCGGAGTATTCGCATCAATCGACGCTGGTTTAGGTGTGAATTTAGACGTTGCTCAAGAGCTCAACATTCCCAGTGTGCAACTTCACGCGCCTCATGGCGATTCTCGCAACCCCGAGAGCGCGAAAGCCTTTCTCGCCAAATGTGCCGATGCCGGAATTACGGTGACGGCTGTTTTTGGTGGATTTGACGGCGAGAGTTACGCCGACATCCCGACGACTGTGAAGACGGTCGGATTGGTTCCTGAAGAGACACGAGCCGAACGAGTCAAAGAGATGAAAGAGATTTCGGACTTCGCACGGCTTCTTGGTTGCTCGACCGTGGCACTGCATATCGGCTTTGTCCCGGAAGACAAAAGTTCGGAAAGCTACACCGGCTTAATTGAGTGTACTCGTGATTTACTCGATCACATCGCCGACAACGATCAACAATTGAATCTCGAAACCGGGCAGGAAACTGCCGACCATCTGCTCGACTTCATCAGCGAGGTTGACCGCGACAATCTGTTTATCAATTTTGATCCCGCCAATATGATTTTGTACGGAACGGGCGATCCGATTGAAGCTCTCAAAAAAGTTGGCAAGTACGTCCGCAGCATTCATTGCAAGGATGGCAAATGGGCTCCCGAAGGTGAACGGGGCAAGTCATGGGGAACGGAAGTTCCTCTCGGTGAGGGCGATGTCGGAATGGAAACCTATCTGCGAACATTGCAGGAAATTGGTTACAAAGGACCGCTCACAATTGAGCGAGAAATTCCTCAAGACCCTGTCAAACAAAAAGCCGATGTCGGCCAGGCCGTGAGTCTGTTGGAAGAGTTGCGAACAAAGATTTTGGGATAAGCGAAAACGAACGGCAATCAATTGTCTTCCATTTTGGGAGGTTGTCGTTTTTTTTTCTTTTCGGATTGTTGGGCTTTGTTTTCCAGACGTTTCCGTTTTGACGCCTTAGTCGGCTTGGTCGGCTTGCGTGGTTTTGGAGGGCGAGCCACAGAACGAATCATCTTTTGAAGTTTCTGCAACGCCACACGTTTATTGAGGTGTTGGTCACGATGGGTTTGTGATTCAATCAGTAGTACGCCGGCTGTGGAAATCTGGTTCGCGTACTTGTCCATGAAGCGAAGTTTTAGATTGCGACCGATGATTTCAGACTCGGCGACGTTCCAGAAAAGCTGAACTTTCGAATTGGTTTTGTTGACATGCTGTCCACCCGGACCGGAGCTACGGACAAACTGAAAGTCGAGGTCAGCGAGAGGGATTTTGATGGTTGAAGAAACCTGCAATTTACTGCGGTAAACCAGGTCGTCGGGTTTGGATTCAGCCATAGGGTGTTACACTCACAGATTCTTTGAATCTTCAGTAGACGTCGATGTTTCTCATATCACTGTAACAGTATCGAAAAATCGTCAAAGGCTCTTCGATGGAATTTCCACGAATGTTAAAAGTTCGACAGCGTTTTGATCGCTCTGTTGTCGAAAACATCGAAGAGACGGTTCTCGTTGAACTCGAGTCTCTCCAGTTGGAGAAACAGATTCAACCGGGACAAACGGTTGCCGTCACGGTCGGCAGCCGCGGCATTGCGAACATTACCACCATTATCAAGACCACGGTCGATTTTCTGAAATCTCTGGGAGCGGTCCCGATGATTATTCCCGCGATGGGAAGTCACGGCGGTGGAACAGCAGAAGGACAACGGCAGATCGTCGAAGGTTACGGATTAACGGAAGAATTCCTCGGCTGCGAGATTCGTTCGAGCATGGAAACGGTTGTTGTGGCCGAGACGCCGCAGGGGATCCCCGTTCATTTCGACAAAAACGCTTTTGAGGCCGATCATGTTCTGGTCTGCAATCGGATTAAAGCGCACACAAGGTTCATTGGAGACATCGAATCAGGTCTCCACAAGATGATGTTGATCGGCTTGGGGAAACATGCCGGAGCGAAGATCTATCATCAAGCCATCTTCAATTATTCCTTCGACGAGATTATTCGTGCGGTTGCCGAACAGGTACTCCAGAAATGCTCGGTAGTGGCGGGGCTGGCCATCGTCGAAAATGCTTACGATGAGACTGGCTTGGTTCGGGCGGTCGCTCCTACAGACTTTTACGAACAGGAATGCGAGTTGTGCCGACAATCGAAAGAGTGGCTACCTCGATTACCGTTTACTGAGATTGATGTGCTGATTGTTGACCGGATTGGGAAAAATATTAGTGGCACCGGACTCGACACGAACATCATTGGTCGAAAATATAACGATCATGAAGCGCGCGAGGGAGATTCCGTTCGGGTGAATCGAATTTTTGTGCGGGGACTTACAGAAGAAACTCATGGGAATGGGACTGGCATCGGCATTGCCGAATTCACCAACAAACGCACAATCGAACAAATCGATCAGCAAGTGACTGCCGTGAATTGTATCACGGGGGGCCATCCTGAAGCCGCCATGCTGCCGATCTCTTTTGCCACAGATGTCGAGGTTCTGGAAGCAGCATGTAGTACGGTAGGGCTTAAAAGTGCAGAACAGCTACGCCTGATTCAGATTTCGGACACGCTGCATCTGTCTGAGTTGCTGGTTTCGGAAGCTTACCTTCCCGAATTCGAGGGACGTGAAGAGTTGGAGATTGTTTCTGGTCCAGATCCATTACTGCTGGAATCGGATGGCAATCTTAAGAATATCATCGATCATTTCGCTCGATAAAGTCGGGATTGGAACTCATAAAAGTAACTAGAGAAATAGTTTAAGGTTATTTGGTTCGCTTTGCACGTTGACCGTTCTTGGTGCGTTTGTGAGTGTCTATCAGAAGAACGAAATGCTGGCCTTCGGATCGGTTGTTGCTGTCTTTGGAATGCTGATTGTGACCCGAGTTTTTGGACACGTCGAATCGCTCCTGTTAATTTCCAAAATCAAAAAATTTGTCATGTCTTTCACTCGTGAGAAGAGACATCAAGGAAATCAGGAATTCATGCGGTTGCAGGGGACCAAAGAGTGGGAACAGCTATGGTTGACTCTCACACAATTTGCCGAGCGTTTTGATCTGAGCCAAGTACGTTTGAGTCTCAACCTGCACACGATTAACGAAGAGTTTCATGCGAAATGGGAGCGAAAGAGCCCTCCCGATATTCAGGAATGCTGGAGTTGTGATATCCCTCTCCACCTCAGAGAGATTCCGATCGGAAAAGTGAGTCTCATGGGGGCATGTCGCTCTGAATCCGCCTGTGAATGGATGGGAGAACTGATTACCGGGCTCAAGCCTTTCGAGCTTCAATTGATTGAGCTGATCGACGAACATATGCCTCAGGCTGAAGCGGACCATGTGGATGTTCCCGAGGTTGGTGAATCTCCCGTGGTCGCCCAACTTTCTCACTCATCGTGATGGTCTTCGGATTTTCCCAAGCCACTCGAATCATCATTCCTTCAACGGTCGTTCGCAAATGTCCTCGGAAACGCCCTCGCGTATCCTGTTTTTGAACCGCTCCTATTGGCCCGACGCGGAAGCGACCGGTCAATTGTTAACGGAGTTGTGTGAGGATCTCTCTGAAGACTTCGACGTGTCGGTTCTTTGTGGTCAACCGAATCAGAATCTTGGACAACATCAGTTCGTGCAGTCGGGAGACGAGCAACATCAGGGAGTTCATATCTCTCGAGTCAGAAACAGTCAGTTTCCCAAACGCTCTTTGATCGGAAAACTGTTCAATTTCCTTTCGTTTGTGTGGTATGCGTTCTGGCGTGTTTCACGTTTACCGAAACCCGATGTTGTTGTCTGCGAAACCGATCCATTTCTGCTGCCATTCTTGGCCATTTGGGTTCGGTTTCGAAAACGCTGCAAGCTGGTCTTTTATCTGCAAGATATTTATCCCGATATTGCCATTGCTGTCGGCAAAGCCAGAAATGGAATTTTCATTCGGCTGTTGCGCCGTCTTTTACGTTGGTGCTATCGTCGTGCTGATTGCATTGTTGTCCTCAGTGAAGATATGAAACAAACAATTTCTGGATGGGGAACTCTCGATGCAGTGCCGATTCACATCATTCCCAACTGGATCGACACAACGAAAGTTGTTCCTGTGAAAGAGGCAAACCCTTGGCGAGTAGAAAACAATTTTGCGTCCGAGAATCTGTTTCTTGTGATGTATTTAGGAAATCTGGGACTGTCCCAGGATTTGTCGATCGTGGTTGACGCGGCCAAGAAGTTAGAAGACCTGGATGACTTGCATTTTGTTTTTGTCGGCGAAGGAGCATCTCGCGAGGCACTGATAGAGCAGGCCGAAGGACTGGATGATGTGACGTTTCTGCCGTACCAGCCTCGAGAACGGCTTGCCGAAAGTTTGTCGGCTGCCGATTTGCACTTGTTGCCGATTCGCAAAGAGGCTCTTGAGTGTCTCATGCCCAGCAAACTTTATGGAATTCTCGCGAGTGGTACAGCCGTGCTTTCCATCGCTCCTGAAACTTCTGAATTGGCTCGCATCATCGTTGAGAATCGTGTTGGGGTCAATCTTCCACGATTTGAGTCAGAT
This sequence comes from Planctomycetota bacterium, assembly GCA_030836185.1. Classification (GTDB taxonomy): domain Bacteria; phylum Planctomycetota; class Planctomycetia; order Planctomycetales; family Planctomycetaceae; genus JABURQ01. Next base: position 164,257 of record JAURQH010000050.1, on the reverse strand, counting down.
CAGATTGAACAGGTTTTGCGGGATTTGGCGGCTGATCGTCAATCGTTGCAAGACTCGGGAGAGCGTGGACGCCAACTGGCGGAAACCAAGTATGATCGTAAAGTGAGTGTAGGGTTGTTCAAAAACCTTTTGAGGGTTTTGCCTAACAGGCAAAACCCTCACATCTTAATAGCCACCCAGAGTGCGAATCCTCGAAATGATGTAGAGATTCCAGTCTCGACTGAATGAAGTGTCACAATGGTGTATCCATTTGATAGACTTTGATTTCCGTCCGAAATGAATCGATTGAGGACGAGATCACAGGAGGAATTGAGTCCAGTGAGCGATTTACTTGGTAAACGTGTTTTTCTGACTGGCGGAACCGGGTTTCTCGGTCGCGTCGTCAAGCAGAAATTAATAGAAGCACAAGTGGCCGATGTCTTTGCGCCTTCCAGTAGTGAATACGACTTACGTGACATCAACGCCATCCAGGAAGCCTTTCAAAATTCTGAAGCAGAAGTTGTCATACATCTGGCAGCCGTAGTGGGAGGCATTGGAGCGAATCGTGAAAATGCAGGCAAATTTTTTTACGACAACGCCATTATGGGTATCCAGTTGATGGAAGAAGCCCGTCAATATGGTGTGGAAAAGTTCGTCAGTGTCGGGACCATTTGTTCCTATCCGAAACATACACCGGTTCCGTTCAAAGAGGCTGATCTTTGGGACGGATATCCCGAGGAGACCAACGCTCCTTATGGACTGGCTAAAAAAATGATGCTGGTTCAAGGTCAGGCATACCGCCAACAGTACGGATTCCGAGCGATTCATTTGCTCCCTGTGAATCTGTATGGTCCGGCCGATAACTTTGATCCAAAATCGAGTCATGTGATTCCTGCTCTCATTCGAAAAGTGATTGAAGCACAGGATGCTGGTGAGAACTCAATTACGGCTTGGGGAACCGGGCAAGCCTCCCGCGAGTTTTTGTATGTGGATGATGCCGCACGAGGAATTGTGTTGGCTGCCGATGAGTACGATTCTCCCGAACCACTTAATCTTGGTACATGCAGTGAAATAACGATTCGCGAACTCGTTAAATTGATTTGCGAGCTTTGCGGTTTTACAGGACAAGTGCATTGGGATGCCACCAAACCAGATGGGCAACCTCGTCGCTGTCTGGACACATCCCGTGCTCGGGAACTCCTCCATTTTGAAGCCGACACCGATTTTCGGCAGGGATTGAAAAAGACAATTGATTGGTATCGTGCGGAACGGCACAAAGAAGGGCAAACCCAATCGGTGAGTCACCTATAACACGTTAGGATATGAGATGTCTGAATTGAGAAAAGCATTAATCACAGGAGTTACGGGTCAGGACGGTTCGTACCTGGCAGAACTTCTCCTTGAAAAAGGATACGAAGTTCATGGGATTGTCCGCCGGTCGAGTACGTTTAATACGTCACGTATCGATCATCTCTATCAGGATCCGCACGATTCGGACGCTCGGTTGTTTCTGCATCATGGCGATCTCTCGGATAGTCAATCACTCTCGAACATCATCATGACAGTGAAACCCGATGAAATTTACAACTTGGGTGCTCAGAGTCACGTTCGAGTGTCGTTCGATAATCCGCTCTACACTTTGGATGTCACCGGAAATGGACTTTTACGGATTCTCGAATCGGTTCGCATGTTGAGTCGCGAGCAGCCGGTCCGAGTTTATCAGGCTTCATCGAGCGAAATGTACGGGAAAGTCGTCGAGACTCCACAAACGGAGTTGACTCCGTTTCGTCCACGAAGTCCTTACGCATGTGCGAAAGTGTACGCCTACCATCAATGTATCAATTATCGTGAAGCGTATGATTTGTTCGTGAGCAATGGCATTCTGTTTAATCACGAATCGCCTCGTCGCGGTGAGACATTTGTGACTCGCAAAATTACGCGAGCGGCCGCCCGTATTAAATTAGGGCTACAAGACAAATTGTACTTGGGCAACATCGATTCCAAACGGGATTGGGGATACGCCAAAGATTACGTGGAAGCGATGTGGTTGATGATGCAAGCCGAGACGTCCGCTGATTATGTGGTGGCCACGAATGAAACTCACAGCATTCGCGAATTTCTCAATCACACTTTTGAAATGCTCGACCTCGACTGGAATGATTTTGTCGAAATCGATCCCCGTTACTATCGTCCTGCTGAAGTTGATCTCCTGCAGGGTGATTACTCGAAGGCAGAACAGGAACTTGGTTGGAAACCGCGGACCAGTTTCAAGGAATTGGTCGAGTTAATGGTGGAATCCGATCTGGAGGAAGCGGAACGGGAAAAGCATAATTTAATGATCGGGAAAGACCCGGTTGGGTAAGTCTTGAGGAAATTCATCATCAGTGTTCACTGAAGACGAAAGGTAAACAGACGTGCGTCCGGGAGTTCTCCTGTACCGGTTGAGAAGACTCTTCGAGGGGGGCTTGATGGCCTCTTGGTATCGGGAAATTGTGCGCTCTCGGATTTTGCAAACTCCTTCGCTGTTGCTGCCCCAAAATTCGGAATAAGAGATTCACGCTCTGACATCACAGGAAGACTGGCTGAATCTTTTGTGGGCTTTAAAATCGTTTTACCACTTTAGTGATACACGCCCCGCTCTATGTATTCATGATGATGGTTCGTTGACTTCTGAAATATGTGAGATTCTCCGTACGCATTTTGTCGGCGTTCGCTTGATCAAACGGGAGCAGTCTGATGTCGAGGTTCTCGACTCCTTAGCCGACTATCCTGCCTGTCATAAGCTACGTTCAGAGAATAATCTTTCGATCAAACTGTTTAATCTGATTCATTATGCTCAATCGTCACGAGTGTTGCTGATCGATTCCGATGTTTTGACATTCTCACAACCCGTCGAACTGATTGACGCATTGAACGACGAAGAAACGACGAATCGCTTTAATCGTGATGTTGCCGATGCCTATACTTCTCCACGCGACGAACTTGCCGAAGGATTGGGTTTGGATGTTGCGTCCCGATTCAATTCCGGGGTTTGTGTCTTGCAGATGGATTCATTGCAACTCACCGAGATCGAACGATGTCTCTCTTCGAACTTGCTCTAAGGGCATTTTTGGCTCATCGAACAGACCCTGTTTTGCTTGTGTAGTTCCAGCTACGGCTGCCAGCCATTCTCTGAACCCTATGATGTCATCTTAGAAGAAGGTCTTTCCGGGAAACCTCTGAAGCATTATGTCGGAGCGATTCGAAATCGGATGTACGCGGAAGGCATGCGACATCTTGTTCAGAAAGGTTTTCTCAAAAATATCCAGACGGCACCTCATCCTGAATTGGTTGAGGTCTCCCGATGATCGACGTGAGCATTTTGATTCCCTGTTACAACGCAGAACGATGGGTCCGTCAGGCGGTGGAGTCAGCCTTGAATCAGACATATGGTCGTTGTGAAGTGATCTGTGTCGATGATGGTTCTACCGATGGTACGCTTGAAATTCTTCGTTCATTTGGAAATTCGATTCGTGTGGAAACCGGGCCGAATCGAGGCGGTAACGTCACACGTAACCGACTTTTGAAATTGGCGACGGGAGATTGGATTCAGTACCTCGATGCGGATGACTATCTGGAACCAACCAAGGTGGAAGGGCATGTCAAAACATTAGAGCAGGGGAGTGATGCGGATGTCTTATTTGGTCCGGTGACGATTGAAAGAACTTTGCCCTGTGGTGAAGTCGAAATATTTCTGGATGAGATTCCTGCCAATGAAGACCCGTGGAACCTCTATCTTCGCTGGGGATTGCCACAAACGGGTGGACTGCTCTGGAAATCGTCTGTCTTGCGAGCAGTTGTTGGCTGGAAAGACGACCAGCTTGTCTGCCAGGAAAATGAATCAATGCTGAGGCTGTTGACTGCCGGTAAAAAATTTGAATACGCAACCGGAGGGGCCTTTTATCGTATTTGGAGCACTGAGACCGTCTGCCATCGTGATCCCTTGAATTCTTTGAAGACCCGCATGAGTTTGGTTGCGACCTTTGAGGAATGGCTGGAGAACAACGACAAAATGTCATCGACATATCGTCGCACGATTGCCCAGACGCGATTGGAATGCGCCCGAATCGCCATCAATCATGATCGTGAATATGCTTACGAACTTGCCGACCAAGTCCGTCAAAAGTCACCCGGATTCTCTCCGCCAGCGGCTGCTTCATTCCCTTGGATCTATCGTTGGACTTACCGTTGCCTTGGCTTTGGAGTCTCGGAGCGAGTGGCGTCATGGAAACGCCGGTTATCGATGGGGTTAAGAACACAGTGAACTGAATGTGATTATTCAACTTGTGATTTTTCAACGAAATACACGTGAAACGCTAAAATAGGACGTTACGGAAACAGATGATTCATCCCTTACCTCAAATTCTGGTTAGCCACTCCGGTAAGCAACACGCTTATTGGCATGCACGTGCGCTACAGAACTTGGGGTGTCTGGATCGTTTTTTGACCAGTGGCTATTACAAGCCGACTCGCTGGCCTGACTGTCTGGTACGATATATTTCACGAATTGATCGCGGTCTGAAACGTCGTTACCACCAGGACCTGAATCCCGATAAAGTGATTCGAGGCTGGTCTTTCGAACTCCCGGAACTTCTTTCTCGCCGAGTGGGTGCGTCACGCGACACAGTGGAAAATCATGTGTTCCACCGTGATGCAAAATTTGACCGGTGGGTTGCCCGTCACTGGGCCAGTCATGGTGATGTGTTCTGGGGGTTTCAGGGGGCTTGTCTTGAAAGTTTGAAAGCGGCACGGGCTGCTGGTAAATTCGCTGTTCTTGAACTGGCAACCGTTCATTCACCGATGGCGATTCGTGTACTCCAACAAGAGGCAGAACGACATCCAGAGTGGGCCGATACAATCAGTAATTACTATTTCCCACAATGGTATCGCGAACGGTTGGAAGCAGAACCGCATGCGGCTGATCTTTGTGTGGTTGCGAGCCCTTATACGAGAGAATCGCTCTTGGATGTCGGTGTGCCTGATGAGAAAATTCGGCTATTGCCATTGGGGGCTCAACTTGATCGATTTGTACCAATTGAACGGAAGTTTTCCGAACCAAAATTAAAGATTCTATTTGTCGGTGGTGTCGGACAACGCAAAGGCATCAAGTATCTTCTCGATGCGGTCAAGCGACTGGGGACCGAATTAGTGCAGTTGACCATTGCTGGTCCGGCTGCCGCCGACCTAGAGGCTTTACACGCTTACGAAGGCTATTACAACTATTTGGGTCGAGTCGACCAGACTGACTTGGTCGCTGTGATGCACGATCAGCATGTTATGGTCCTGCCTTCAGTTCTGGAAGGATTCGGATTGGTTATTCCAGAAGCGATGGCCACCGGTTTGCCAGTCATTTCGAGCACTCACAGTGCTGCCCCCGAAATCATCCGGGATGGAGTCGATGGTTACGTTCTTGAACCCGATGATGTCGATGGTCTTTCTCATCGTTTAAAGACGATGGCAGAGAACCGGGAACTTTGTCGCTCGATGTCAAAATCCGCGATGGCTCGTGCCCGGGAATACTCCTGGGAACGACACGAAGAACGCCTGGAAGCCATTGTCAGAGAAATTGCGGATCTGATGACAGTTCCCCCTCGGCTAGAGATCAATACAGAACAACTGACGCGAAAGACTCCCGTCTCATCACAGGAGGAACTCTCGTGACAGGATTCGCTGAAATTTCAACAGTTTTGGGGGAGATCGCTTTGGGTGTCGTTGCGATCATGATTCTAGCGCATATCCAGAAACATTTGCGTCGTGTGGTGACTGGGCGCAATGTGGTTCTGGGCAGCATTATGGTTTGGTATTTGCTCGAAGCAGTGACCATCACGAATGCCACCGATGGGGAAGTGGTGGGCTTAACCCAGAATAAATACGACTATGGACTGCTCTGTGTGATGCTCTCAGCAATCAGTTTTCTGATTGCTTATGAGTCTCGCAACCTCAAAATGTTTGACGGCTTCGGCCATCGTTTGACCGTCATCGATAATTTGAATTGGCAATGGCGAATTTTCGCAACAGGGTTCATTATTGGCTCGCTTCCTATTTTGATCATTGGGAAATTTGACCTGACTTTGTTTTTGGATGGTGTGTTTGAATTCCAGAAACGGTGGTCATCCCGCTTGAGTCGTGGGCGATACGGTGGATTTCGTGATGCCTTTTTGGAACTCCGCTTGTTTTTCAACGCGGTCCTTCCCATCGCCATCATTATTGTGCTCCGCAAAGATTCCAGCTTTGGACAAAAAGCGGCCTCGGGTAAGTTCATCATGTGGATGTTGCTGAAAGCCCTGAATAGTGGATCGCGTGCCAGCTTTTTCGGCATTGCACTACCAGTCGCCGGTGGAGTTTATTTCTTGCTGAGAGATGATCTCAAGAAAATGGCGGTTTTAATCGGAGTCCCTTTCATGGTGATCGCGGGATACTATTGGTCGGCTGCCGTGGTGGTCACAAGAAATTCGGGAGAGTTTCGTTTCGAAGCCGCCACAGAGGCCAAGTACGTCGGTTTTGAAATGTTTCGAGAGCTTCTCTACATCAGCGAACAGATTGGGGGCACCTTGGATTATGAGCTTGGGCGAACATACGCGACACAAGTCGTGAACCCGATTCCCCGATTCGTATGGAAGAATAAACCAGTGAGCGATGCGGGATTGATGTTGGCCATTGCTCGTGGGGAAGTCAATAAAGAGACTGGCGAGGCTTACTTGACGCGTTCACCAGGACTTATTGGCGAGATGTATTGGAACTTCGGTTTGATAGGTGTCGTATTTCTAAGTGCGATGGGTGGATTCATTGTTAAATCGTGGGACCACATGCGACTTGCGCACCGGCATTCATTTGTCGTGTTCATGGTTCATGCTGAGGGATTAGTCATTCTGTTTTTATCAGGTCGTTCATTTTCTATGAGTGCTTTGTACGGTTTGATTGCCATTTACCTGCTCATGGTCTTCTTTGGGTTGGGAGCCCCAAAAAAACAAACCGTAATACTCTCGAATCAGACGACACCACCGCAAAATCCTCCTCCGCAACCTCGCGTGACGAAGCGGAGTGCCTGAGATGAAGCTTTGCTTTCTCTGCATCATGCCATCTCCTTACATGGAAGATATTTTTACAGCCTTGAATACGACATCTGAAATGGAGATCAAGGTTCTATATGAAGCGATGGTGGTTCAGGATACGCTTTGGGGAGATCGTGAGTTACCACACTATGCAAAGCTGATCGGTCCAGATTCGGCATCTCCTCCACGTCGCCGATGGAGCTACAACTCGGGAATCATCACAGACCTCGAACAGGCTGAAGCAGACCTCTATATTGTCCAAGGATATTCGAGCCTCACCGACCAGGTCGCTTTTCGTTGGCTAATCAAGAATCGCAAACGCTGGGTGTTTTGGGGGGAGAGACCGGGACTGAAAAGGCGGGGTTTGTTGGGACAGTGGTTACGAGATCAGGCAATGCGTCCCGTTTTGCAATCAGCCGATGCCATTGTCGGGATTGGACAACTTGCCGTTGAGAAATATCGGAAATTGCTAATAAGAGATCTTCCGGTGGAGAATATTCCCTATCTCTGTCAGCTTGATCAATTCATGGCTGCGGCGGAGAGACGACAAGTTTCGGAAGAATCGACTGTCAACTCTCCAGTCACAATCCTCTATTGCGGACAACTCATTCATCGCAAAAGACTCGACACTTTATTTCAGGCGTTCCAGTCACTCTACGCACAAAACCAAAATATCAAACTTCGTCTCGTCGGAACTGGCCCCGATGAACCTGCTTTGAAATCACTCTTGAGTGAGGCCGAACAAGACGCGGTCGAGTTCACAGGATTTCAGCCCGTCGACGCATTGCCAGATCTGTTTGCTACTGCCGATATTTTCGTACTTCCTTCTCGTCACGATGGTTGGGGAGTTGTCGTCAATCAAGCTTTGGCAAGCGGCTTGCCCCTGGTTTGCAGTGATCAAGTCGGGGCTGGCTATGACTTGATTCAAGACGGAGTGAATGGTTATCAATTTCCCGTTGAAGATTGGAAAGCTCTTGCCGAAAAACTTCAGAAATTGATGAATAATCCCGAGAAGAGAAAACGGATGTCGCTGGCATCACGACAAGAGGCCGAACGCTGGACTCCCGAACGGGGAGCTGAACTCTGGAAAGAACTCGCATCGAATCTTACGCAGCCGACCATCAAGACAGCTCCTTCTGCTTCCTAAGGTTTCCTTTTGAAAATTCTTCACGTCATCCCTATATGCATCCGAAAGGTGGCGGACCACCCGTTGTCGTTGATCGTGTGTGCCATGAACTGAATGCTCTAGGAGTCGAATCCAATATTCTGACAACAAATCTCTGCGCCAGTCAGAATGACCACCGTTGGAAAGAAACCTGGAAGTCAAAAGATCGCATCGACATTCAGACGATCACAAAGCAGTCTCCTTACGCAAAAAGCCCCGCTCTGTTGAGTGCTTTGAAGCAGCAGATCGACGCCTATGATCTCGTTAATCTTCACACCTTGTGGACAGACTCAAGCCGATCAGTGCGGACAGTCTGTCGGGCCACTGATACTCCTTATGTTGTGATGCCTCACGGCATGCTGGACCCCAACTCAATGCAGAGAAAGCGGCTCAAGAAAAAAATGTATGGGACATTGGTTGAATTTCCGATTCTGAGATCGTCTGCCGGACTCCTGTGCACGCATGAGGAAGAAGCACGTCTTGCCAGAAAATCAGTATCATCTCTTCCACCCGCTTATATCACCCCATTGGGAGCCGATTCCCCGCCCGATAATCGTGAAACACTACGGCAGGAGTTCTACGAAACACACCCTGATTTGAAAAATAAACCCACCATCGTCTTTCTGAGTCGGCTGCATGAGAAGAAAGGACTCGATCTACTCATGCCTGCCATACGAGTTCTCAAGAAATCCGTCCCCGATGTGCAACTCTTACTCGTTGGATCAGGCGAGCCATCCTACGAACAATTTCTCAAAGAGTTGATTCTCAAAGAAGAAATCAGTGATTGCGTCACGATGACAGGAAATCTTGTAGGACGACTGAAGTGGCAGGCGATGGCAGCGGGAGATGTTTTTTCACTCTCCTCGTACCAGGAGAATTTTGCCTTGGTCGTGGTCGATGCGCTTCGGCTAGGTGTTCCGGTTGTTCTCAGCAATCGTGTTAATATTTGTTCCAATATCGTTGAGGCAAACGCCGGCTTGGAGTGTCGTCTCGAACCGGATCATATCGCCGAACAATTGAGAACACTCTTGCTGTCTCCCGAAAAATGTCACACCACGGGAGTGAACGGTCAACAGTTGGTCGAACGGGAATTTACCTGGAGGCGATGTGCGGAGCGTACCAAACAAGCCTATGAGTCGATTTTAGAGTCGTAAAAGAGATGACAAATTCGTTGGACATCCAGCAGTTGCCTGAAACGAACGTCAATTTATCGACGTATTCGCAGGGTGATTATTCCCCTGGACGAGGACGCTTAGTCCGTTGTCTGTGGGTGATTTGTAGATTGCTTGTTTTTGAAAGCGGCTGGTGTCCATTTTCCGGTTTGAAAGTTCTTTTGCTACGTTTTTTCGGGGCGAACATCGGATCACACGTTGTGATCAAACCGAATGTTCGTATCAAATTTCCCTGGCGATTGACGATTGGTAACCATGTCTGGATTGGACAGGAGGTCTGGATCGACAATCTGGCACAAGTCACTCTTGGTGATCAGGTTTGTCTCTCTCAGCGGGTCTACCTATGCACGGGAAGTCACAACTACCGAGAAAAGTCTTTTGATCTCATCACCAAACCGATCAGTGTGGCATCTGGAGGTTGGATTTGTGCCGGAGCGATTCTATTACCGGGAACTATGGTGGGCTGTGAGGCGATCATTTCCGCCGGTAGCGTGGTGTCGGACCAGATTGCCCCCGGAGTCATTATGAAAGGAAATCCCGCGACCCAAGTGGGAGTACGAAAATTTGAGGAGACAGAAAAGCTCGTCGAAACCGAAGAAAACCGGTCAGAAATGAGCGAATAAACGCGAACCTTGAAGAGTTTTTCAGAATCAGAATTTCTCAGTGTCCGGTCATCTTGCGTCGAACCGCGAAAATCGTTATTACATCAATAGAAGACGCAGCTTATGGCTGTTCGGTCAGATAGCTCAGTTGGTAGAGCACTGCCCTGAAAAGGCAGGTGTCCCCGGTTCGAGTCCGGGTCTGACCACTCCATGTGAAAGGGAAGAAAGTGATCACCTCACTCTCTTCCCTTTTTCTATAATAACCCTCAAAACTAATGTTGGAGGGGGGCTATTCTCCAGTCGGTATGCATTTGCTGACCGCATTTGGTTCCGTTGATCGCTATGATTGAGCAGTATTCCGGTCAGATTGAGAATTCAACTCTCAATTTCTTGAACGACCTCACGTTATTTTCGGTTCTGCGTGTCGTTTTTCTGTCTGGAATCCACCTCATTCCCCTACGTACGAGCCGGAGAAACGAATCCGGATCGAGATTGTGAAAAATTTAGTTCGAAAAACATTGGGACGATTCGGTCTTGAATTAAGACGGACCCAAGATGAATCGGTTCCTTACGAGAATTTTTTGAATCTTGTTCTGGCATACGAACAGCGATACATGGATTTGGGGGGTGTCATCCCATCGAATGATTTACGACCAAAGCTGCTTTCTCGATTGATGGGGACTCCGCCTTCCGAGGCGTATGCCATCATTGAATCGCTTGAAAAAACCAAGAATCTTTCCGGGGACATCTGCGAATTTGGAGTCGCTCAAGGGGCGACAACATCAATCATTGCGAACGAAATTTCTCAAAGTAGCGAGAAAGTGCTGCATCTGTTTGATTCGTTTGAAGGACTCCCGAAACCAACGGAAAAGGATGAACTCAAAGACGATATTTTTTCGTTAGGATCTATGGAAGCCTACGAGGGGACGATGTCCTGTCCAGAAGACATGGTCAAAACACGCTTAAAAGCCATCCAATTTCCCGACGACCGATGTGTGATCCATAAAGGTTTTATTGAGACATCAATCCAGGGAAATGAAAATCTGCCGCAGCAGGTTTCATTTGCATATATCGATTTCGATTTTTATGAACCCATAAAAATTGCACTCGAGTTTTTGCACCAGATTTCTCCGGTCGGGGCAATTTTCGTCGTGGATGATTATGACTTCTTCTCCACGGGTGTGAAAACTGCGGTGGAAGAATTTCTTGAAGAGAGAAAAAATGAAAGTTCCACCTAAGCTTTAGAGGTGCCTCATCAGAGTTATGGTTACTTTGCGGTGCTGACCAAATTAAGCTAGAAGAAATATGTCTTATCCGCAGAGGTTTGAATTGCTGCGAAGTATAAGCCGTAGTCGTTATGCGATGATTTCTTTGACCACGCGAGATTGTTCCACACCCGTTAACCGGAAGTCGAGTCCCTGATAGCGGTGCGTGAATCGCTCGTGATCGATTCCCAGCAGGTGCAGGATCGTGGCGTGAAGATCATTCACGTGAACCGGGTTTTCGGCGACATTGTAGCTGAAATCATCTGTCTTGCCGTATGTCATACCCGGCTTCACGCCGCCTCCCGCCATCCACATTGTGAAGCAACGTGGGTGATGATCGCGTCCCCCTTCAGGGGAATCCCATTTGCCTTGGCCCGCAACACCCCGTCCGAATTCTCCACCCCAGATCACCAATGTGTCGTCAAGTAAACCGCGCTGTTTCAAATCCTTCACCAGTGCCGCACTCGCTTGATCGGTATCTCGGCAGCGAGCCGTACACCAGGAACTCAAGCGGCTGTGATGATCCCAGTCGGGATGAAACAGTTGCACGAAACGGACACCACGTTCGACCAGTCGTCGAGCCTGTACACAATTAGCAGCATATGTACCTGGGCGACGTGAATCAGCTCCGTAGAGTTCGAACGTCGATTCCGGTTCGTCAGACAGATCATTCAAATCCGGTATACTCGATTGCATTCGCCAAGCCATTTCATATTGGCTGATTCGCGTGGCGATTTCGGGATCTCCGGTTTTATCGAAGCGAATTTCATTGAGGTCAGAGATGCCATCAAGCATGTTGCGTCGCACCTGTCTTGGCATCCCCTCCGGATCGCGGAGATACAAAACCGGTTCTTTGGCATTGCGAAGTTTTACGCCTTGATATTTGGACGGAAGAAATCCGCTACCCCAATAATGATCGTACAAAGGTTGATCGCTGGGACGCTTCATTTTTGAGATGAGTACTAGGTAATCGGGCAAATTTCGATTATCGCTGCCGAGACCGTAACTTGTCCAGCCGCCGACGCTGGGTCGACCGGGAAGTTGATGCCCCGTGAGAAACTTGGTCATTGCGGGGGCGTGATTGATCTGGTCAGTCTCCATCGATTTGATGAAACAAAGATCATCAGCCACGGTTTGCAGATGGGGCATCCATTCGCCGAGGGTCGCTCCGCTCTGACCGCAGCGTGTGAACTTTGTTCGAGCGGGCATGATAAGTTGTGCTTTACCAGCAGTCATGGTGGTCAGCCTTTGACCACGACGAACGCTCGCCGGTAATTCTTTGCCAGCCCATTTCATCAATCCCGGTTTATGATCGAACAATTCGATCTGTGATGGTCCTCCTGATTGAGTGAGGAAGATCACCCGTTTTGCTTTGGGAGCGAAGTGGGGTAGTTCGGGCAGACCAACCGCATCTGCACGCAGTTTTTCCTGTTCCAGTAGTCCGAGAGACATTGCGCCCAGACTGATTCCGGTACAACGACCGAGAAAATACCGCCGAGAGACGGACTCTCCTTGAGTATTGATATTATTCATGTGTAATCGCCTCGTCGATGTTGTAAATCATGCTGGCTATCACCATCCAGGCGGCCCGTTCGGCGTCCTGATCGGTGGGTGTCCGTGGGAGTTGTCCGACATCGAGTAGTTGAGCCGCCTCCTGTGGATGATTCGAGTAAAAATTGAAGGAGTGTTTCCATTTCCGTTCAATGATCGAGGCTTCTTGAGGAGACAGACTGCGGGACAGGATTCGATCCGTCACAAATTTCAGTCTCTGTGGAAAACCATCTTTTGTCGAAAACGCCTCTTGCGCGAGAAATTGTGATGCTTCCAAGCTCGTGCGATCATTGAGTAAGGTCAGAGCATGTAAGGGGGTGTTGGTTCGACGGGGACGTACTTCACAGACGCGACGCTGGGCCGAATCGAACAGGAATGTCGGCGCGGCAGATCGCCTCCAGAATGCATAGACGGTTCGTCGGTATTGAGACGGGCCAGGACTTGGATTGTAATTGAATCGTCCCATGAACATCTCGGCCCAGACTCCTTTCGGCTGATACGGATAGACGGGCGGACCGCCGAGAGCCGGATTGAGTAGACCGCTGCTCTTGAGCCAGGCATCGCGAATCATCCAGCTCGGCAGACGAAACCGAGGTGCGCGAGCGAGTAGACGATTCTCGGGATCGCGTTCGAGGAGTTCGGGCGTTATGTCGCTCGACTGTTGATACGTTTGGCTTGTGACAATCAGTTTGATGATGTGTTTTACATCCCATCCCGACTCCATGAATTCAACCGCCAGCCAGTCGAGCAATTCGGGGTGCGTCGGTTGTTCACCTTGAAGGCCGAAGTCACCAGGTGTACGCACTAGCCCTTCACCGAAACAAAGTTGCCAGAGCTGATTAACAATCACTCGTGCGGTGAGTGGATTCTCGGGAGAAACAATCCACTGAGCCAGATCGAGCCGTGAGGGTTCAGTTTCGCTGTTTGTACTCAAAAATGCCGAGGGTACATTCGGCGTGACAACATCTCCTTTTTTATCCCAGACTCCCCGGACGAGAACATGTGACGTGCGTGGTTCGTCTTTGCGTTTCAATATCTGGACGCGAATATTCCCGGTCATTTTATTGACTTCGCTCAAATGTCGGTTCGCCCGGTCCAACGCCGCTTTGACGTTTTGATACTCATCGTGATCGACCAGAAATTGGGACAGCAAACGCTTCCGAGTCTCAGGCGTGATTGACGCGATAGATTCCGCATCTTCGTCTGTCAACTGTTCCAGAGGCATTGGTTGGAGCGACCGGACCGCTTCACCAGCCTGATCGGTGGCCGACAGTCTAAACCGCCCGATATTCGCATAACCGGTCGTCGAACGGTGCAACATCACGAAGATCAATTCTTCATCATCCGCAATCTCCAACGGTTCGGCGAGAGCAAAGACGGCCGTTCGTACCTCGATCTCTTCGACACCTTCCGTCGTCCAGCCATTGCGGGGGTCATCGTCGAGAGTATCTTTAACGAGGCCGTAATTCCGTCCCTTGACTTTCTTCTCGATATTGGCGACAGCCGAGTCGAGTTCGATGTCTGTGAGTTGTGTGCTACCCCGTTTACGAATCTGAAGTTTAACATCGCTCAGAATGAATTCGCCGTTTCCCCCTTGCGTGTACTTGCCACCGGTTTGCGATTCGTGCGGAAAGACTTCCAGCCTCAGCCCCGTTAATCGCTTGACTGGAACGGAGGCGACGAATTTGTAATCGTCTTGAAACAGAGTCGTTCCCTCGGCAATGACAGTCCCATTGTCTTTCTGTCGCAAAGGCGTTCCTTCGACGGACTGAAGTTCGCTGGCTGTCAACACTCGCCACGACTTAAAACCGTGTTGCTGAACTTGTTCGAATTTGTTTTGCAGCCACGGCTCAAACTCCGCTTCCGCCTGCTTGCGGGCGGCTGCTTCCAACGGCTTACGTCCGGCGACAATCTGTTCCGCTTCCGTCACGGCCCGCTCTGTGTAAGGCGAAGTGTAAGCGTGATACGGATTTGCCGAGCCACCTGCTTTGCCGGTTTCGTCGATGCTGTTAAAGAACGCCGTCAGACTGTAATAATCCTTGTGTGAAATCGGATCGAATTTGTGAGAGTGACATTGGGCACATTCGAGAGTCAGACCCAGAAAGACCGTGCCGGTTGTGTTGACACGATCTCGAACATAATCAATACGAGATTCTTCGGGGTCGCGACCACCTTCCCCGTTGGTCATGTGATTGCGATGGAAACAGGTCGCGAGAATCTGTTCCGGCGTCGGGTTTTCCAAGAGATCGCCAGCAAATTGTTCGACGGTGAAGTCATCAAACGGCTTGTTCGCATTGAAACTGTCGATCACCCAATCCCGCCAAGGCCAGTTATTGCGGGTGGAATCTTGTTGGTAACCATCGGTATCGGAATAGCGGGCTGCATCGAGCCACCACATCGCCATCCGTTCGCCGAAATGTGGTGACGATAATAAACGATCAACCGCTTGCTCATATTCTTTGGCGTTTGGATTCTCCGTGAAGGCTTGCACCTCTTCAGAAGACGGTGGTAAGCCGGTCAGATCAAAGGAGAGTCTCCGCAATAATGTTTCGGGAGACGCCTGCGGAGTTGGAGAGAGTCCCTCCTGCTGAAGTTTTCGGAGGACAAAGGCATCGATTGGGTGAGCGTTCGTATCTGCAAGATTTGAGCGAGACGGCTTCTCAAAGGACCAGTGTCGTCCCCACTTTGCACCTTCGGCGATCCACTGGCGAAATGTTTCGACTTGTTTTTCAGTCAGTGGTTTGCGATGCGCATCAGGCGGTGGCATGAGCGTGAACTCATCATCGGATGTGATGCGTTTGAGGAGTTCGCTTTCGT
Source organism: Planctomycetota bacterium (assembly GCA_030836185.1). Taxonomy (GTDB): domain Bacteria; phylum Planctomycetota; class Planctomycetia; order Planctomycetales; family Planctomycetaceae; genus JABURQ01. The sequence goes on along the minus strand of JAURQH010000050.1, from coordinate 148,615 downwards.
CCGGGTTACCCGGAACGATCACCGCATGAGCATCTCGTCTTTTTATAGCATCTTCCCGTAAATCGAGTCGTAGCTCGGCTTCGCGATGCGCGGGATCGGGGCCATGACAATGAAAGCAGCGATCAGAAAGAATCGGCAAGATATCTCGACTGAATTTGACCGGCTCCGCTGCATTCGCTATGGAAGCGATCAACATCAGGATCGTGGTTGAATAGAGAAATCGAATCATGGTTGAGTATCGATAATAAAGGTCGCTGTCGAAGTTCTCTTTAATCATAGCGTAGCGTTTGGCGATGGTCTTGGATTTTCGGGGTCCATATTGGTACATTCTGACCATGAAAGAACCGTCGACAACTGAGTTTCAATCCGCGTTTTTTGCGCAACATCCGCTGGCTGAAGCTGTGATTTCATTGTTTGACTCACTTCCACAAACCTATTTTTATGCCAAAGATACCCAGAGCCGATTTGTACGCGTGAACCAGTTGTTTCTGGAGAATCACGGTCTGGAAAATGAATCGCAAGCGTTGGGAAAGACCGACCGGGACTTTCACCCTCCTTTGATGGCGGAAGCCTACATCGAAGAAGATCGACGTGTCATGGATGGACGGAAGACAATTCCCGGTCAGATGTGGCTGGTCCTTCATCGTCGTCGAGTCCCACGCTGGTACATCTCCACCAAATCACCTTTGTTCGATCCGACTGGCGAAGTGATCGGTTTAGCCGGTGCCATGTATCGGATCGAACAACAGGGCGAACTGACCGAATACTTCCAGGAACTGCTCCCCGTCGTCACATATATCGAGCAACACTACGCGGAACCGATTACGATGACAGACATGGCCGAATTGGCCGGACTTTCGTCCACGCACTTCAATCGCCGTTTTCGACAATTGTTGCGAATGACTCCCATGCAATATTTTCGGACCGTACGCACACAGGCGACGCAGCGACTGCTGACCACCACATCGCGCAGTATCGCGGAAATCGCCATCGATGTCGGTTATACTGACCAAAGTCATCTGACAAAACGGTTCCGCGAAGTGACCGGCATGACCCCCGCCGCGTATCGCAAGCGGTTCGTAAAGTGAGAGCATATCTGGCTGATTAAAATATGTTTATGTTGGAGAAATCATTTCCAGAATACGTTGCAGTGTTTCATCTCCCGAGTTATGAGAACAAGTGAGGTCTCCTCGGACCAGCGAGATCAGAAGTCAATCGCAATGGGAATTAATGTCATTGCTGTTAAAGAGATGCGGTCGTAGTGAGAGCGATATTGAGACCGCTTGGCCAGTGAGAACTCACCCCTCCAAGACTGATCTCGGCACTTGGAACGATCTGCTGCGAATGATGCTTATCACGCGATGATGTCGTGGATGGGGGTGCCGATTTCTTTCTCCAGACGTTTGCGTCCGGGGATTGCCATTTTGTGCGGGTCGAGTCCCAATTGATGCAGCACAGTCGCGTGAACGTCGGTGACATAATGTCGGTTTTCGACCGCGTGAAAACCGAGTTCGTCGGTGGCACCATGTGCGACACCTCCCTTGAGGCCGCCACCGGCCATCCAGATTGAGAAGCCGTACGGATGATGATCGCGGCCGGTCGATTTTTGTGATCCCGGCGTGCGTCCGAATTCGGTTGCCCAAACGACGACCGTTTCTTCAAACAGCCCACGTTGCTTCAAGTCTTTGATGAGCGTGCCGATAGGTTGGTCGACCTGCTTGCATAATTTGGCGTGTCCATTTTTGAGATTCGCATGTGCGTCCCATTGGCCAGCGCCGCCGTTCGAGCCGTGATAGATTTGCACAAAGCGGACGCCTCGTTCGACCAGTCTTCTGGCCGTGAGCAATTGCTGACCGAAAGTCTTGGTTTCGTTTTGATGTAATCCGTACGCCTCTTGCATCTCTTTGGTTTCACCGTCGAATTTGACGACCTCCGGCACAGCAGTCTGCATGCGGAATGCGAGTTCGTACGCATTGATCCGTGCCTGAATTGCCTCGTCATCAGGATGACTGTCAGCGGTGATGCGATTCAGCTTGTGTAACAATTCAAATTGAGCGGCCTGTTCTTCGCGATACACGCCGCCGTTCGGCTTGGCGTATGGCAACGGATTTTTGGGGTCAATCTTGAGTGGTACGCCGTCATATTGTGGCCCAAGATAATTCGCGCGATGTGCCTCCATACCGCCGCAACAATCGGCAACCGGTTGTCCCATTACCACAAACTGTGGCAGATTTTCGTTTAACGATCCCAGGCCATAATTGGCCCAGGCTCCAATCGTGGGGAAAAATCCATCGACGCGATGCCGACCAGTATGAAACTGTAATTGCGCCCCATGATTACTGTCTTCGGTCCACATCGAGCGGACGACGGCAAGATCATCAGCCGACTCGGACAAATGAGGCCACCAATCACTGATTTCGAGGCCGCTCTCCCCACGTTTTTTGAAGCCAACCTGCAACGGGTAAACTTCCTGTCGGATGAAGCCGTTGTTCGGATCAAATGCGACCACTCGTTCGTTGGCGAGATAGGGAGATTTCAAGACATCGCCGTATGGAGTCTCGGTGATCTTTTTACCGGCATGTTCGTTGAGTGCCGGTTTCGGATCGAACGATTCCATATGCGACGCGCCGCCGATCATGAACATCCAGATTACACTTTTTGCTTTCGGGGCAAAGTGAGACACCTGTTGCTCGATGGACTGAGCCAGCGATTCCTGATGCAGCATCGAAGCGAGCGCAAGACCGCCGAGTCCTTGTCCGAGCGACGACATGAAGCCGCGACGTGACCACTGAGTTGCGTCTGTCTGATGATGAAAGTCTGGTAGTGTCATGGGATTGTTCCGCGGCTTATCGAACCGTGATGAAATCGTTGTGGTTCATGAGAACATGAGCGAGATTGGCCCGCGCCCGAAGTTTGGGATCGTCTGGAAGGACGGTTTTCTTGACCGCTTCAGTTTCGAACGATGTCAATTGAGAGGTGTCGCTCAGTCGTTGCTCCTGAGCTATCAGAAATTTCAAACAAGCGTCCGTTTCCTGGTGGGTTGGTTTGCGTGTGAGTGTGTGCAAAAACAAGAAGGTGAGAAACTCTTCGTCGTTGACCATTTGTGCGTCGAGTTGTTTGGCCAGTTCAATCGACATGCGAATGGCGAGGTCGCTGTTAGCCAGCACGAGTGCCTGTTGCGGCAGAATACTTTCAGATCGACGGTAACATTCGTTAGGAGATGCTGCATCGAACAGCGTCAGCATGGTCATCTGTTTTTCATAAGCATGTCGGAAATAGAGGCTGCGTCTGAGAACCTCTTCTCCTTTGACATAATCGATGTCGGGGCCGCCTTGCGTCAGGTCGAGTTTGCCCGCAACATACATCACATTGTCGCGAATGATTTCCGCTTCCAACCGCTGAATGTTGGCTTTCCAGTACAGTTTGTTGTCGGCATCAATCGATAGATTGTGAGACATCAGCTCCGCATCGTTTGAGGAAGACTGACGCTGCCAGGCGTCCGAAGTGAGGATCAGTTGGTGGATGTGTCTCATACTCCAGTTGTGTTCCATAAGCTCTGCCGATAGCCAGTCAAGCAGTTCAGCATGTTCGGGACGTGAACTTCGTAAGCCGAAGTCAAAAACATTCTCAACCAGCGGTGTTCCGAAATGTCGCAGCCAGATGTGATTGACGGCAACTCTGGCAGTGAGTGGGTTTTTCGGGTGCGTGATCCAACGCGCTAAAGCGAGGCGTCGCCCGGTGCTCTGCTTCGGATACTCTTTGCCGACAGATGTGTATTTGTGGTCGGTCTTGTTCAGAGCCGTGTGAGTCTGTTCCCATTTTTTGACGGCAGCCTGCCACTCTTTGCTGGCTTTCTCGATGGACGATTGACGAGTTGCTGCGTCTTTGTGTTTCGTTGTGAACGTCTTTTCGTAAGCAGTTCGTTTCTCGAACAGTTCTTGACGGGCGACGGCGAAATTGTATTGTCGCTCGTTGTTGGCGGCAATCTTAGACAAGTCGGCCCACTTTGATGAGTCATCCTGTTCCGTACGGTTATGTTTGTTGTGATCGGCTTTCCAGCGTGCCTGAAGAGAACTCAGTGCGAGTCGCGCGGAGACGACTTGGTACTCGGCTCGAATCTGTCCTTCGGTGAGATTCTCTGGTAATGAAGGAGCAGAGGGGATGTTCTCTATTGCGGCGGCGATATTGTTTTCATCGATGTCTGCAAAGGTTTTCTGATAAGTCTGTTCTGCTATTTTCAGGGCCGACTTTGCTCGGTCGAGGTCCTCTTGTTGGATGTGTTCTGCTAATGCCGGGAAGAAGGCGATGGGGGGAAGGTCAATCTGTGTCACCGAGAATGGTAGCTCAATCACATCGGGGACGTTGGGCGAAACCGGGTTCTCTTTGTCCGGTTCCTTTTCATTACCGCGAATGTAGACGAAGGTCGGTTCGTCTGGTTTCTGATCATAAACGCGAGAAATGCCGTCGGTAGACAGGTTCGGTTGGCCGGGAAGTCGCTCGGTGCGGACATGATACGGCTCGAAGATCGCGCGGAGTTCGTAATAGTCCGTTTGGGGAATCGGATCGAACTTATGATCGTGGCAGCGGGCACAATTGACGGTCATACCGAGAAATGCTTTCGCGGTGTGTTCGACCGTCGCGTCGAGCCAAATATTACGATTGCTGTTATGGAAATTGCGAGTCAGAAACCCCGTCGCGCGAAGTGTCTGTGGATCTCCCGGTGCGAGTTCGTCGCCCGCGAGCATTTCAACCACCATCCGGTCGTATCCTTTGTCATGGTTCAATGATTCGACAATCCAGTCTCGCCAATGCCAGATATGTCGTTGGCTTCCACGCAGTGCATTCTTGTAACCACTCCAGTCGCTGTATCGCCAAACGTCCATCCAATGGCGGGCCCAGCGTTCGCCATGCCGAGGATCATTGAGCAATTTATCAATCAGTTGCCCGTATGCGTCAGGAGATTCGTCAGCCAGAAAATCCTTTAACTCTCTGGGATTCGGATTGAGTCCGATGATGTCCAAGTACGCCCGTCGCAACAAAATTGACTTTTCAGCCCGTGGATAGGGTGTAAGATCTGCCGCTTGATGCTTGGCAGTCAAAAAACGATCAATGGGGTTACCTGATCCACCAGGGAGATCTGGTCTGACAATAGTTTGATAGGCCCAGTGATCACGGGGGTCTTCCAACGCGACTTCATCGTCGGGAGCCGGCATTCCGGCAGCAATCCAGTCGGACAAAATTTTGATTTGACCCGGCTTGAGCCGTTCTCCTTCTCCTTCAGGCGGCATTCGTTCTTCAGCGTGAGTCGTTGTCACACGTTTCAGAATTTCGCTCTCGTCAGGTTTCTTCAAATTAACGACAGCATTGAAGTCCGAACCGACTTTGATGAACTTGCCCGTATCGAGACGCAACCCCGATTCCTGTTTGACCGGGCCGTGACAACCGATGCACTTTTCAGTCAGAAGCGGTTTGACGTGATCCAGATAATGGGCGAACGGCTTCTCTTCCGCAGCGAGGTTCGCAGTGAAAAGAAAGAGGCAACAAAGGCTTAAGGAGCAATCTCTCATGGCGGGTTTTTTCACAAAAGGCAGGTCTCTCTACCATAAGATAAACCAACCCTGATGTGAATGGGAAATTTGAAGTGCTATCAGACTTATACGATTTCAATATTTCTTGAACGTCTTCTCCGCGATCCCCTGCCGACTTCCGTCGTCGGCTCCAATTTTCAACGTCTATTCAGCCAGTTGAGATTGCGCAATATGCCGACGCAATTGTCGTATCATCTGAAATTGACTGCGACTTAGGGGGCTTTGATGTTCCATCTCATTGACGAGAGTCTGAGCATCAGAAATTCGGTTTTGCTGAATTCGCAGTTGGGTCAACCCATAGCGGGCTTTGAAGTCATGAGGATCGATCTGTAATACACTCTGAAAACTTGTTTCGGCAGACGAAAGTTGGTTCTGTGAGAGCAACAGAAAACCCTCCAGTGTGTCTCCGGTGATGTCTCCGAGAAAGTATTTCTGGTGTCGCGCGATGACTTGCTCGGCTGCTTGAAATCGTTGCTGCATGATCAAGAGTTGAACCAATGACGCATATGGCGGAGAGTAATCGGGACGATTGCTGATGACATCACGATAGATTTCAGTCGCTTCCTGATATCGCTGTAATTGCGAGAGTGTTTGGGCGAGATTTAAGCGTGCATCGAGATCGGACGGATCAGAGGCGATGGCCTGTTGGAATGCGTTCTCTGCGTCTTCCGGGGCACCCGATGAGAGTAAAGCGACCCCGAGATTGTTGAACGCGCTGGATTCATAGGTGGGATCGAGTCGTGAAGCTTCTTCATACGCCGCCACCCCTTCGGGTATTCGATTCAGCTTGATGAGAGCGTCGCCACGATTGAATTGAGTGATCGCGTTGAAGGGTTCAAATTCGATGGCTTTATCGAAAAATCCGAGAGCGTGTTTGGGGTCATTTCGAGCGAGCGATATCTCGCCCAAAATGTGCCACGGTTTCGACCAGTCCGCATTCATATTTAAGGCAATGCGTGCATGGTGTTCAGCTTGACTCAACTCTCCCATCTCGAGAAGTTCGGAAGCATAATTGAGATGTGCATCATCGCTATCAGGTAACGATTGTACCACCTGTCCATGAACATCGGAAGATTCAGAACTGACAGACAACACGATTAAAGGAATTACAAACAACAACCACAATGTCGCATGCTTGTACTGAGAGAGGTTGCCGATCAAGGCAGCAGGACGATTGAAATTAACCACCCCCAAAGTTTCACTCGTATCCTTATCACGTATTCGCCAGATAAAGCCGTCGTAATAGAAATGCAGAAATCCCGATGCGGCGAATAAACCCGACAAAACGGTTTGCAGAACAGAAGCATCCAGGTTCTTGGTCAGAAGGCTACCAGCACCGTAAGCGACGACTAGCGCGACGTACAAGACCACCAAGCGAATGCGCGGTTGAAACAGAAAACGGGTGACCCAGCCGGGAGATTTTCCGGTCGTGACACGCCGACGATTAAAAAACCAGACAATTGCCAAGTATTGGATGTCGTGAAACACCTCGTACAACGCGACTCCGAGAATGACATTGCGGACGCCCACCATGCAATACCACCAAAATCCAATACTCAAAGCGATGGACAGTAATTTAACCGGATTGGGTGAGCTTCCGGCTTTCCATAGCGTCAAGAGTCGAAACAGAAAGAGTGCCAACGAAACAGCCATCAGGCCCATCAGGCCCAACCGGACTGTATTGATCAATCCCGCGTTAACAGGGACTCCGCCTGAGCGATAATAGACTTTCAAGAAATCGGTCAGTCGACCGTCAGACATCGCAATAGCGCCACCAAACCAACTCACGCACAACAAGCGATCTACCCAAACTGAACTCTGATCGGTCTGCCCCACCTTGGAATCATAGATTCGCAAGAAACCATAAACCTGAGCCTGCGAATGCCAGAAACCCCATAAGACCAAGAGGACTCCCAAGGCATCGGGTCGGTGGTAGGAGTAGTAGATCGAGACTGTCAACAAAAATATCGGAGCCACAATAAAGCGAATCCGATAACGCTGGAAAAGTTGTGTGTCTCCATAAGCGCGTATCATGCCTGGCAGGTGATGGCCCACCGCGCCAAACGTCACCACCAACAAAGAGAGTTGTTCAAGCGGCATCCGCTGTAACAACATGGCAAATAAAGGAACCAGAAACAGAGGCGGAGCGACAAACCACAAAAGATCTTGCCACCAGTTGACGATCCAGAAATTCACCGATCTTTGATCACTGGTCGAGATGGCAGATTCGATGGAAGTCGTCATGGATAAATCTCAAACCAAAAATCACACCTTCATTTTCGGTGCAGCGAAAAAAATGAGTACTCAAGCAAGTGTTGATAAATCCTAAATACCGATGCCAAGCCCGTCAATTCCCCAGCGTCTGTTCGAGTTTGTATTCATCGTATCTTCTCATTTCGTCTTTGCGTCAAATAACTGATTTCTCAAACTCGTCTTGCCAATTGTGATCTACCAGAGTTAGCGTTCGTGGTTCGCCAGACAGCGAATCGATCTTTGGCAATTTGAACGTCATGACAACATCAACCTAGCCCTACTGCGCAAGCAGTTGGGGCTGGTTCAAGTGTCATTGTGTGTCGCAGGTGATTTGTACGAGCGTGGTGTGTATTGCTTGGGTGGCTGTGGATGACCGACAGGTCACCCACAGAACCAGGGATTTGGGGGCTCACTACGTTCGTCCAAAGCCACACCTGTGATTCAGCCAGCAGCGTGTTCAACAATGACGACCACTGCAACGTGAGAAAGAGGGCGATCTCGCGTGACGTGGAAAATGCGCACCCACAAAAAACCACACGCCTTCACAAAATGAAGATCGACGCAAACAGAATGGCTTCAACCACTTGCTCAAGAGTATGGGAGATACGGAATCAAGATTCGGGAAGATTTGATTCAACATTTGGTCAACATTCGGTCAAGGTGTGTCCCCGAATCTCCGAATCTTGACATCTTGAAACGGCGGTTGAGTGTTCGGGAATGAGAGGCGTCTCGACACTCATCGCAGGTTGGTCCCCTCTGCGATTTCTTCAAATTTCGACCTTCTCAAGATCGTACCAGTTTGGACCGGCGGCCAGGTCCACCACCAATGGAACATCCAACTTCAGCGCCGACTCCATTTCCTGTTTGACCATCACCGCCAATGTTGGCAACTGATCGCTGGGGCATTCGAAGACCAGTTCGTCGTGAATCTGTAACAGTAAGTTCCCCATCTCGGGCGTTTTTTTGAGTCTCGCCGCTACACTCAACATCGCCTTTTTGATCAAGTCGGCCGCCGAACCTTGAATAACGGTGTTGATAGCCGTCCGTTCGGGCATATTGCGCTGGCGTCCTTCGAGTTGACGGATGCCTTGTATTTCTCGACGACGTCCGAGGATTGTTTCCGCGTAGCCTTTGTTCGCACAATCTTTGAGAAGCTCCAACAGGAAGTCTTCAATACGGCTGAACTGTGCGAAGTAATTGTCGATGAATTCGGCTGCGTCATGTTGCGGGATGCCGAGCGATTTGGCGAGACCAAAGGGAGATTGTCCGTAGATGACGCCGAAGTTGACCGCTTTGGCGATCCGCCGTTCCTCTTTGCTGACCTCTTCCGGTTCAACATTGAAGACTTCCGCCGCGACAGCGGTATGAATATCGAGTCCTTCCTGATATGCCTTGGTGAGTTCGGCATCACCACTGAAGTGAGCCAGCATACGCAATTCGATTTGCGAATAGTCGGCACACAGCAGCAGCCAGTCGTCATGGCCGGGAAGAAACGCTTTGCGGATGCGTCGTCCTTCTTCTCGACGAATGGGAATGTTTTGCAGGTTGGGATCACTCGATGAGAGTCGTCCGGTCGCCGCGACGACCTGATTGAAAGACGCATGGATGCGGCCGGTTTGTGAGTTGACCAAGTCGGGAAGGGCATCGAGGTAGGTGCCTTTGAGTTTCGAAAGCTGTCGATGCTCGATGATTTTCTCGGGGAGCTCGTGCAGGGTGGCGAGTGTTTCGAGCACTTCCTGATCGGTGCTCGGCCCGGTCTTTGTCCGCTTTTGTACGGGGAGACCGAGTTTGTCAAACAAAATCACTCGCAACTGCTTGGGGGAATCAATGTTAAACTCCTCCTCGGCGAGTTCGTAAATTTCATGGACGAGCACTTCGAGCCGACCGCCCAGTTCGGCACTTTGCTCTTTAAGTTCTTCCGCGTTGACACGGATGCCCAAAAACTCCATATCCGTCAAGACATGGATTAGCGGTCGTTCGAGATCCCAATACAAATCGAACAGGTTTTCGTCTTTGAGTTTCTGTTCGATGATCCCTGCTAACTCGAACGAAATGTCTGCATCTTCGGCGGCGTACTCGGCCGCTTTTTCGACATCGACTTCGAACATCTGTTTTTGCTTTTTGCCTTTCCCAATCAGGTCACTGATCGGGATCATGCGGTGGTCGAGATATTTCTCGGCAATCGTATTCAGAGAATGACTGCGGGCTCCCGCATCGAGCAAGTAATCGCCGACCATCGGATCAACGCCCAGTCCGCGGACTTCCAAGCCGATTCGTTTCATCACAATCATGTCGTACTTGATGTTCTGATTGACGATGGTGATGTCAGGGTCAGACAACAGCGGTGACATGACATCGGCGACTTCTTGCGAATCGAGAGTTTTCTGTCCCGCCGGGCCTTGTACGGGAAGATAGTAACCTTGTCCGATTTTCCAACTGACGGCCCAACCCACAATCTCAGCCGACCGCGAATCGAGACTGGTCGTTTCCAGGTCGACACAAATCTTGGTCTGTGATTTTAGTTCTTTGACAAACGTCTTAAACTTGGCGGCTGTATCGACCTGTTCCCACTTGCGTTCAATTTTTTCCTGCGGTTTGTCTCCAGATAGTCCCGCTTGCATTTTTTCGGTGAGACGACGAAAGCCGAGATCCTGAAACAGTCCCAACAACTTCTCGTGATTGGGAGGGGTGACTCTTGCCGATTCCAGATCAAAATCCAGTGGTAGATCTTGTTTGAGAGTGACCAAAACGCGGCTGACACGGGCCTGATCGGCAAAGTTGACCAGATTCTCTTTCAGCTTTTTGCCGGGAGCCTTGTCGGCATTTGCAAGGATCTCATCAAGTGTCCCGAACTCATCGATGAGTGCTTTGGCTTTCTTCGGCCCCACGAGGGGAACGCCGGGGATGTTATCAACCGAATCGCCAACCAATGCCTGATAGTCGATCACCTGATTGGGGCGAATACCCCAATCCTCCATCAGGGCCGCTTCATCAAGGAATATGTCCTTACGCGAATTATACATCCGCACCTTCGGGCCGATCAGTTGTCGGTTATCTTTGTCACTGGTGACAATGCAGACATTCATTCCGGCATCGACGGCTCGTTTTGTCAAAGTGGCAATAACATCATCGGCTTCCCAACCCGTGCAAGAGACCGCAGGAACATTGAGTCCGGCGATCACCTCTTCAATGAGAGAAACCTGTGGCCGAAGGTCTTCGGGCATCTCGGAGCGATTGGCTTTGTACTCGCCGTAAATGTCGTTTCGGACTCCCGGTCCAGAGACATCCATCGCACAAACCAAGTGACTCGGCTGTTTTTCGATCAGGTTCATCAGATCGCGTGTGAAGCCAAAAACGGCATTTGTGGGCTGTCCTTTTGGCCCCGTCATGGGGGGAATGCCATGAAAGACCTGAAACATCAGGTTGAAGACATCGACTAGGTAGAGGGTTTCATCAGCCATGATGTTCGAGTTTTCCGTTTCTTCCAATAATGATCTTGAAAGAGTCGTAAGAATTTGCGTAATCCACACAGCCGGAATAGTTTAACGACATCTATTGCCGACCTTGCGGATGGTCGAAACTGATAGTTGTGTGCCCATTATGTCGGCTTTGAGACGGTGATGCCACGGTGGAACGGTCTCGACAAGAGCTTTGAATGGAGGTGAAATCTCCTTTCAGGCCGATTTTAGGGGCTACACAGACAGAGTTTGTCCCGAATGGGTACAAGTTTCGGTTACATCTTGACTTGAGGGTTCACCGATTTAGACTGGAGAGACCTCTCAAGGATCCGGGAATCGGTATATTGACGGAACGACCAGAATTCACAATTCCGTCCGTAACGACGACTGATCACATCCATTCGGAAAAACACCAGTCTTCAGGCGGAACACACACTTAGCAATGACTTCAATTGCAGACTGACCTTACAGGGGAAGTATTATGGCCTCGGGAAAAGTAACGGGCGTCCACATCGGCATGATTATTTGTGCCGTGCTGATGTTGATCTTCATGGTGTCAACATTCCTGATGTATAAGAGCTACAACGAACAATCTGCTGATCTGGTCACTGCCAAGGCAGAAGCGGACAGTTCGAAAGCTGCTTCGCGGAACTATCTGGATCAAATCACCGCACTCAAATCGACGTTAGGAGCGACGCTCGACAATGTCGGTACTGTGAATGCTCAAGACCCGAACACAGTCATTGGGTTCACCAACGCCAAGATGCAGGAGTTCGGCGGACCGTTTGCTCAGGCAACCGTTGTTGAAACCTTGGCACGCATGCGAGAAGAGATCAACGCCAATGAACGCCTGATTGCCGACCTGGAATCTTCTAAGACTCAACTTAATACTGAAAAAGTAAACCTTCAGAACGTCTACACGGCGAAGGAAAATGTTCACGACAAAGCACGCGAAGATTCGGAAAAAGAAAAGGTCAACCTGATTTCGTTGAAGAAAGAAGAAGTTGACAGCGTCCGAAATCAGTTGCTTGCCGAACAACAGAAGAACTCGCAACTGCAAATCGATTACGAAAAAATGCAGGAGCAATTGAACCTGCGAATCGACGACCTTGATGGTCAAGTTTCCAAGTTGACCGAAACGAACGAGTCGCTGACTGCTGAATTGAATAACTTACGAGACGAAAGTTTTGATATTCCCGATGGCCATGTGACCTCTGTCGCTTTTGAAGACAAAAGCGTCTACATCGATCTCGGAAGCGATCAGAAATTGAAGCCGGGAACCACGTTCAGCGTGTACAATAAAGACATCTCAAATGTTGGCGGTCGCACTTCTGACATCAAAGCTTCGATCATGGTGACTGATATCTTGGGGCCTGAAAGTGCCATCGCAACTATCACTAGCGAAGGAGACTACGAGGGCGACTATTCCCGACCAATTGCCAGAGGAGATGCCATTTACTCTCCGCTGTGGCGAGCCGGTTTGAAAGAAACTTTTGCACTGGTCGGTAAGTTTGATATCGATCAGGATAAAATTGATGACCGCAAAATTCTGATCACGGCGATTCAGAATGCCGGTGGACTTGTCGGAGACGAAATTCTACCAAGCGGAGAACGAACGGGAGAAGAAATCACCTCCGACTTCAAATTTGTTGTTCTGGGTGACATCGGCGAACCACTGAAAGAACCAGATCCTCAGAAACGTGCTGCGATCCAGCGTGTCCATTCACTCGCCAACGATATCAAAAAAGAAGCTCAGCAATCTGGCGTGCGAGTGATCACAATGAATGACTTCCTGTCTTACATGGGATACAAACCACAACGTCGTCTCTGGCGACCGGGCGAAAACATTCCTTGGATTATGACGACCCGTCGTGACGGTGGTCGCTCACGAAAAGACAATGTCTCACGCGGAACAACATCCGGGGCATACTCGGGAAGCAATCGAAATGTCGAATCACCTCGCTGATTCGGCCACAGAAGAAGTCCTTTCGCATCTCACACCCGCTGACAATTTCAGCGGGTGTTTTTTTGCGCCGATCATCATTGGAAAACTAGCGGAAGTCGCCGTGCCTGGGATCTTCGCGGAATGGCTCATTGTGTCGATACATCTCCAGGCGTTCGAGGAACCCTGCGCGATTTGGAGTGTTCGGCAGTTTGTCGATGGCATCTATTTGAGTTGAGATGGCGTCATCATACCGGCCAGCTTCGGCATAAGCGGCTGCCAGAGAGTCGAGAAACTCGGCGTTGCTGAAGTTTGTGAGTTCGTTGGCACGCAAGGCACACAAGATCGCCATATCACCATTCCGAAAGGAGGCTTCGGGATATGTGGAATACGTCCAACTCAGCAAATTCCAGGGACGATAATCATTAGGGTATGTTTCAGTGATCATCTCCAGCACGGTGATCGCTTCGCCTGTTTGGCCTACTCGCAATTGACAAAGAGCAACGCTGTACCAGGCATTGACGTTTTCAGGATTCAGCCTAAGGATTGTATGGTAATCTTGCCGTGATTTCTCATACTCTCGATTTTGATAATAAATCGAAGCCCGATGTTGATAGGCTTGTTCGTGGTTGGGATATTGATCGATCACCAGATCAAACTCACTGACTGCTCTGCGGAAATCTCCCTGAATGGCAGCAGAGACGCCGGCGAGAAAGTTGAGTTCCCTTGAGTCGGAAAACTTTTGTCGCGCTCTTGCTAGAAACTCATTGGCCGCCTGATTCTGATTGAGAGCCAGGAGTGCCTCGACACCCAACTCTGCCTGTTCGGTTGTGGTCGTTTCTCGATCAGATAACAGCAGAGGAAACTGTGAATGTTGAAGGAGAGATTTCTGTGAAACATCGAGTTTGTTGACAATGAGATCACAGAGTGTCCAAACCTTCTGATTGAGTTGGCTCATAATCATCGGATCTGCACCAGAGAGATTGGCAATCTGGCGTTCCAGGCCCACGGCCTCTTCATAACGATTCAACGAAAGATATGTTTCAAAGAGTAAAATCTGATAGGAAAGGATTTTGGGCTGCGTCTCGATCACGTCCCGAAGATCTCGAATGGCCAGTTTGGGGCGTCCATTGCGCAGATGACAGAGTCCTTGCAGTGCCTGCAAATGATCCCAACTTACGCCGACCAATGGCGGTTGATTCTCCTTTGGTCCCGCTTTCAATTCCATGATTTTGCCGAGTGGTTGCTGGGCGGCTTCCCACTGTTCACTTTGAATGCATGACATTAACCAGAGATACAAGTCCTTGGGAGTCGAACCAGAACGGTCGGCAATATTTTTCCAGACTTCGGAAGCCTCACGATATCGCTCTTCTTCGAGCAGAAAACGCCCCCACGGTCTCATGGATTTGGGGATTGGTATCAACGCACGAATGCGGAATTGTCTTTCGACATTTTCTCGCCGTGTCACTTGCTCACTTGGAATGGAAAGCTCTTCCCCCAAAACCAGAATATGAGTCTGATTTGCTTCTTCATGGCCATTCACTCGCTCAATCGCGGTCCCCGCAAGCAAAATCAGCCTCTGACCGTCCTTCATGATGATCTCGACATCATTCACCAAGTACAGACGGGGAGCCTCTTGACCAGCAGTGACATTTTCATCTGTGACCGTCGCTTCTTGACCGAATGCAATTGTCGTCAGCAATAGACAAAGGACGGTGAAACTGGGATGAGTCATGTGAGTGAAGAACATTTCAATACATCTACATATCAGTGGAAAGAAGGAAATACCGATTTGGCAGGTTCAGGGGCCAGTTTTTCGTTGACTTTTCAGCATAGCGTCGTGATTATAGAGGTACATCCCTTTTATTCCTTTCTGAAGCGATTTCTAACCTCTCCACACAGCAACAAATTGTTTCCCAGTCTCACAGACTGGGTAATTGCGGTTTTCCATCCCGGTGAAACCGGTTTGAAATGACCTTCCTCCAGATACATTGTCAATGAGTACATCGCCTCGTAACGTCGGCCTTCCCGTGGTCGGAATCGTAGGTGGAATCGGCTCTGGAAAGAGCGCGATTGCCCGCGAAGCGAGTCGAAGACGGCCTTGGTTTGTGGTGGATGCTGATCAGATTGGACATCAAACACTCCTACTCCCCGAAATCATTACCAAACTGACGAAACAATTTGGAATTCACATTCTGGACGCCGATGGCCAACTTGATCGCTCTGCGATTGCCAAAGAGGTCTTCGGCTCCCATCAAATACAACAACGACAACAACTTGAAGCCATCGTCCATCCTTATATCCTCCGTCTCGCGGCAGATCAGTTGGCCGAAGCGGCTCAAAGCGGCCAATACCAACTGTTAATCCTGGACGCAGCGATTCTGTTTGAAGCAAATTGGAACCACATGTGTGATTCAGTCGTTTTTGTGGATACGAACTGGGAGCAACGCCTCCAACGCGTTCAACAGACACGAAACTGGGATGCCAGCGAACTCACCAAACGAGAAGCAAGTCAACTTCCCATCGACAAAAAACAAAACCTGGCAGATGCCGTAATCCCCAATCATGGCAAACTGTCCGAAGCCGTCGAATCATTGATCGCCTTTGTCGACCAACGATTCCCGAATCTTCATTCATCCTGAAAACTCTGAAAACATAGACAACAAAGTTCCTGTCCGACCACCGGACCAGACATCGCATTCGCGAAACCCGGTCAAGGTTCAATTCCTCTCGTAGCCCATCCTAAACATTCCAGAGGCCCACATGAGTACTCCTAAAACCTCCCTCGATGACGATCATAAAACGGCACCACCTGCCGATCATCAGAGCCCAGCCAGTCTCGAAGGTGACATTCACATCGCCGATCTGCATCGATTGACAATCAAAGAGCTTCATGAGATTGCCAAACAGGAAAAACTCTCTGAATATCAAGGGCTCAAAAAGCAGGACTTGATTTTCAAAATTCTCAAAGAACGGACCAAAATGAATGGTCTGATGTTTGGAGAAGGGACTTTGGAAATTTTACCGGATGGGTTCGGCTTCCTGCGGAGTCCCGACTACCACTACCTCCCTTGCCCGGATGACATCTATGTTTCTCCGAGCCAAATTCGTCGGTTTGGATTGCGTAACGGAGCCACCGTTGCCGGTCAAATTCGCCCACCGAAAGAGAACGAACGATACTTCGCACTGTTGCGAGTTGAAGCGATCAACGGGCAGGATCCGAATCTTCTGACCGAGAAAGTCTACTTCGACGACCTGACTCCACTCCACCCTGAAGAACGCCTGAAGCTGGCCGAACTGGGAGACGATATTTCGACCCGAGTCGTCAACCTGGTCGCGCCCATCGGCATGGGACAACGCGGATTGATTGTGTCACCACCGCGGGCCGGTAAAACTGTGCTGCTGCAGAATCTTGCCAAAGCCGTCATTAAGAATCATCCCGATTCCTATGTCATTATGTTGTTGATTGATGAACGGCCTGAAGAAGTGACCGATATGGAACGGCAGATCAAGTCGGCTAATTGCGAAGTCATTAGCAGTACGTTTGATGAACCGACCAGCCGCCATATTCAAGTGGCAGAAATGGTCATCGAAAAAGCCAAACGGATGGTCGAATATGGTCAAGACGTAATCATCTTTCTCGATTCCATCACACGCTTGGCTCGTGCCTGGAACACAGAAACCCCGCACTCCGGTAAGATTCTCTCGGGTGGTGTTGATGCCAACGCGCTCCAACACCCCAAACGGTTTTTCGGGGCGGCTCGTAAAGTTGAAGAAGGTGGCAGCTTGACGATCATTGCCACAGCCTTGGTCGATACCGGTAGCAAAATGGACGATGTCATCTTCGAGGAGTTCAAAGGAACCGGAAACACCGAATTGCATCTGGATCGTCGCATGGTCGAGAAGCGTATTTGGCCCGCCATTGATGTGAATCAGTCAGGCACTCGACGCGAAGAACTTCTTATGGACGAAGAAGAACTGAAGCTGGTTTGGGTTTTACGTCGCGTTTTGAACGATATGAATCCGGTCGAAGCGATGGAGTTATTAACCAATCGCATGCGAAAAACAAAAACCAACGAAGAATTTCTAATGACGATGAATCTTTCCTGATTCGCTCCGATGCACGCGCACCGATGCACGCAGAAGATACAGTTCTCTTCAATTCATGACGCCACGACTACAGTAAACGGATCAGACAATGGGTAAAGGTGCCCCCGAAATTAACGAAGCGCTCTCTGCGGGTGACGGACGGTTTGCCATCGTCGTCGCTCGTTGGAATGACTCGATCACGTACAAACTTCGCGATGGAGCTGTCGAGACTCTCAAAGAACACGGAGCAAGCCCCGATCAGATTGAAGTATTCTATGTCCCCGGCTCCTTTGAACTCCCCATGTTGGCTGACAAATTAGCATTAACGGGCAACTATGCCGCCGTGATTTGCCTCGGAGCCGTCATCCAGGGAGACACAATGCACCATGAATACATCAATCATGCAGTCGCCCATGGAATCATGAACGCCGCCCGCGATCATGGAATCCCCGTCATGTTTGGCGTGCTGACCTGCATGAATGATAAACAGGCAATGGATCGTGCCGGCGGGTTAGTCGGGCATAAAGGAATTGAGGCGGCTCAAGCCGCACTGGAGATGGTGTCCGTTTATCGGTCATTGGCCGACTGACTTCATTTTCGATGACGTGGTTTTCAGCATTGATATTATTTTGTCACGAATGGTCCTCACAACAGACCTTCTCTTTTTTAGATACGAATCAGGCTCAGATATGGCTCGTCGAAGTAAAGCGCGGGAAATTGCTCTCCAGATGCTCTTTCAAAGGGATTTCAACCCGGACGCCGACGCACGCATCCTAAAAAACATGATCGGTGAACAACTCGAAGACGAAGAGTTATTTCTGTTCTGTTGGGAACTTGTCTCGGGAGTCCTCGAGCACCAAGATGCACTCGACGAACAGATTTCAGACGCTGCCGAAAACTGGTCACTCGACCGCATGGCGACGACCGACCGCAATGCCATTCGTATCGGTGCCTATGAAATGTTGTTTCTCGACACGCCCGCACCAGTTGCCATCGATGAAGCGATCGAACTGTCACGTAAGTATGGCACGAAAGAGTCGGCACAATTCGTGAATGGCATCATGGACCGTTTGCGGAAAACCCGCGACGAAACGCCGACGGAGTGAATAGACCATCCAACAATCTACTTGAACGCCAAGTCATCCGGCTGAGGTAGATCTTTGAGATTGACGAGGCCGAAGACCTGTAAGAAACGGTCGGTTGTCGTGTATTCCACATCGTTTCGGGTGTCGCCCACGCGCTCCAGAATGATGAGTTCTCGACGCAGCAATTGATTCAACAAACTGCTGGCATTCTTCGGCCCTTTCTCGATGATCACTTCCCGAGTGACCGGTTGTCGGTAGGCGATCATGGCCAGAACTTCCAAGGCATCTTGTGTGAGCTTCACATCTTTCGGTCCCAAACCATACACACGATTTCGAATACGTTCAAAATCGGCTTTAAGGACCAATCGATACCCGCCTTCTCCAAAATCAATCTGGTAAGGCCGTTGTTGTTGTTCGTATCGTTCGTTGAGATTCGTGATTTCTGTTTCGACCATGTCGGGCGTGACGCTTTCTCCCAGCAAACGCCCCAGTTTTTTGATGGTCAGATCGGCTCCTCCCACAAACAACGCCGCTTCCAAAATCTGGATCGGCTGCATTTTAGGGACAAGAGGTGTGGGCAAATCGACAGTTTGCGAAGAAGGTGACTGCGTTGGGCTCGGCTCTACGGAAGATTGTTCAGACGGCTCGGGAGCGAAGTCATCAGCGTCTGTATCGAGTCCTAGGGAGTTCTCAACCGCATCAGCCATATCAACCACGTTCATGGCTTGCTGATAAAGTCGTTCCAGTTCTTGTGTCGAGAGATCACCCTCATCCTCCGAAGACGAAACGGGCTCGGTGGAACCATCTTCATTATGAACGGTCCACTCGGGCATCATTTCATCAAAAGAGTCTGAATTATCTGCGGTCGACATCGAATCGGGCCAGTCAATTGGTAAGTCACAGGAAACGACAAGAGCGGAATCATAAGCCGAATCTGAACGACTGCCAAGGTGAGATCAATGAGGTTGGAAAATCGTGATAAACCCCGCGAGAGTTTGCCTTTGCGTTGGGATGTTCAATTCGTGGCCAGATCGGTAGGATGAGATCCGCACAAATAGACCACACACTTATGGAATCCCCTGGCATGTCGGAGACTCCTTCTTTCATTGATACGGAAATCGACGGTCGTCGCGACGAGTTACAGATTCGAGGCTACTCACTGTACGACCTTGCTGAACGCGCTACGATGACCGATCTGAACGCACTGCTCTTTTACGGTGAGCTCGCTTCTCCAGAGATGTCAGCCGATTTGCAATCTCGTATTCAGGAGCTTCCGAATGTCGATGCTTCGGTCCAAGAACGAGTCGCCGGACTTCCGTTCCATTTATCGATGTTCGAAGCGATCCAATTCGCCTTGCTTGAGTTGAGCCATTTTGATGAACACCAAGACAACCCGCATGTCGAAGCAACCATCGACCGTTGCTTGCAGTTGCAGAAACAACTCTTGCAACTGATGGCAGTTCGATATTGCAGTTCACAGGGCGTGCCGATGCCGGCGTCTCACTCAAGTCTGGATTTGATCGATCAGTATTTGCTTTCTTTTCGGGGTGTCCCATCGGAGCCGATTGAGAAACAGGTTGTCTCGGCCATCATGTTGCTATTCGCGACTGATCCCGAATGTCCGTCGGATGTGGCCGTCCGTGCCATCGCGGCTGCGAACGGAGAATTCGGACCGGCTTTACTGGCAGCAATGTCGGCAAGTTGCATCCCTCAGATCACTCGCGATGCCGAAGCCGTGTTTCAGTTTTTGGACGAAATTGATTGCGAAGCCGATGTCGATCAAATGCTGGAGCGAATTGAGGCGTGTGAACTCCAACCACCCGCGATGATCGAGGCACAATCCGAGGAAGACCCACGCGAAGAAGTTCTTACGGCTCATTGCCTGGCCCTTGCCGAAGATCGAGAGCAGTCAGGCTTTGAGACTCTCGTGACTCGCATCGAACATGCTTGCCCGCAACAACAAACAACCGTCGCTTGGCCACTTGCAAGACTATTTCACTATCTGGGACTTGAGCACGAACTGATCGCACCACTGCTGGTCGTCACTAGACTGCCTGCGTGGACGGCCCATTATTTGGAGCAATTGGGAAACCCTCTCAATTGTGGCTGGAAATATACTGGCCACGCATCTCGCAAGATCGACGACTCGGACGATTTTCTGTGAATCGGCTCTAACGCGAGATGTCATATCTCGATGGTTCGTGAAGAATCAATTGAGGAACTCACTTTCCGGCGTTGAGCTTTTCTGGACGATTCGAGATAATACGCAGAGAACTAATACTTGAGAGAGGAAGAATCTCGTGTCGAGCGATGTGGCTTTTCAAAAATGTTTGTCAGTGACCTGTGGTTCCACTTATTCGCTAACCGAAACACTTACGAGTTGTCCAAAATGCGGAGAGTTGTTGGACATCGCGTACGAATGGGACAAAATCCCCGTTCCGTCTTCGCTCAAAGAGTTTGAACAACGCTGGAGCTCGCGTCAGAATCCACTCGATTTCAGTGGTGTCTGGCGTTTTCGGGAATTGATCGCATTTGCACCTGAAGATCAAATCGCCACCATCGGCGAGGGGCAAACAATCTTGCAAAACTCGCCTTCCGTCGCCAAATACGTCGGCGTTGATGATGGCAATCTGTTTCTGCAATACGAAGGACTCAATCCTTCCGGCAGCTTCAAAGACAACGGCATGACAGCGGCCTTCACTCACGCCGGGATGGTGGGTGCGAAATCTGCCGCATGTGCTTCCACTGGAAACACATCTGCATCACTGGCCGTCTATGCCTCCACCACCGGCAAGATGAACGTGCTCGTGTTTGTCGGCAGCGGAAAGATTGCCTACGGAAAACTCTCGCAAGCACTCGATTACGGTGCACTCACCGTACAGATTCAGGGAGACTTCGATGACGCCCTCATCCGTGTCCGGGAAGTTTGCAAAGAGATGGGAATTTATCTGTGCAACAGCGTGAACCCATTCCGACTTGAAGGTCAAAAATCGATCATGTATCGCGTTTTAGAAGCGATGCAGTGGGAAGTACCAGACTGGATTGTTGTTCCCGGTGGAAACTTGGGGAACTCGTCGGCATTTGGAAAAGCGTTTATGGAACTCAAGGAGTTGGGACTGATTCCACGCATTCCACGCTTGGCCGTCATTAACGCTCAAGGCGCGAATACCCTTTACGACATCTATGAATCGGAAGGACAGCGCTGGAACGACGGTCAAACCGAAAATGATCATATCGAAGGTTATTTCGACGAAATGACACGCGAGAATCGTCGCGCATCAACGGTGGCCACAGCGATCGAAATCAACCGACCCGTCAACTTGAAGAAATGTTTGCGAGCGTTGGAAGTCTGCGATGGCGTCGTTCGCGAGGTTCCCGACCAAGATATTCTCGACGCGAAGGCACAAGTTGGTGCAGGCGGATTCGGTTGCGAACCAGCTTCGGGAGCGAGCGTTGCCGGTGCAAAGCTGCTCCGCAGTCAAGGAGTCATTGCCCCTTCTGACCGGGTTGTCTGCATCCTTACCGGTCATCAATTAAAAGACCCAACCGCAACCGTCGCTTATCACTCGAACGACCAAGAATTGTTCGAGAAGACTTTAGCAGTTCGAGGCGTTCACGACACGCCCTTTGGGAATCGTCCCGTTCAGGCCGCAAACGACTTGAACGCCATCATGGACGTGATCAAAGCTCAGGGGTAATTCTCGAAGACGGCGTTTGATCTTTGACACGTCTCCGTTGATAATGGGACTCTACAAAACTGTCATCTATTGTCGATTGGAATGAACATGCGCTGTGCTCTGATTGCTCTTTCTCTTCTGTGGCTTGTACCGTTTTCACTCAAGGCAGCCGATCAACCGAATATTTTGTGGCTGTCGGCAGAGGATATTAGTGCTCACCTTGGCTGTTATGGCTACGAGAACGCGACGACGCCGAATCTCGATCAACTTGCAACCGAAGGGACACGTTACACTCACGCATTCGTAACCGCCGGTGTCTGTGCTCCGTGCCGATCAGCAATCATCACGGGAATGTATCAAACCTCTTTGGGAACCCATCACATGCGGTGCAATGCCACGCTCCCCGCACATGTGAAACCGTTCCCCATCTGGATGCGCGAAGCCGGTTATTACTGCACGAACAATTCCAAGACCGATTATCAATTCAAAGCTCCCAAAAACACTTGGGATGAATCAAGCAGAAAGGGCCACTGGAAGAACTGCCCCGATGACAAACCCTTCTTCTCTGTCTTCAATTACACGGGATGCCATGAATCGGGAATCGCAGGAGATTCTAAATACAAAAGTGTCACAGAAGGGATCAAAAAACATGACCGTGATCTCGTTGCCGCATCACTCCCTCCATATTATCCAAATACTGAAACAACTCGGGAAGACTGGGGGCGTTATTACGACATTATCACGGCTCTTGACCGCTGGGTGGGGCAACACTTGAAGACTCTGGAAGAAGCCGGTCTTGCCGATGACACAATCGTGGTCTTCTGGTCCGATCATGGAGTCGGATTGCCGAGAGCCAAACGCTGGCTGTACGACTCGGGCATGCACGTACTACTGATTGTCCGCATCCCGGAGAAGTATCGAAGTGGCGATCAGGGAAAGCCGGGGTCTGTCTCGAATCAACTTGTCAGTTTAATTGACTTGGGGCCAACAGCCCTCAATCTTGCCGGAGCTGAAATCCCCGAACACATGCACGGCCAACCATTTCTGGGATCAAATTGTCCCACGCCGCGAAAGTATGTGTATGGTGCTCGAGACCGTATGGACGAACGATATGACATCATTCGTGCGGTACGCGATCATCGCTATAAGTACATCCGCAATTACGAACCCTTCAAGACGTATTACCAGTACATGAACACTCCCGAGAGTGGAGCCACAATGCGCGAAATACGAAAAGTTCAAAAGCAGGGAAATGCGTCGGCACAAGTCGCAAAATTTCTGGAACCAGAGAAAGCCATTGAAGAGCTTTACGACACAAAAAATGACCCACACGAGATGAACAACCTCGCTAATGATCCCGAGTACAAAGAGACTCTGGATCGCTTGAAAGAACAACATCTCAAATGGGTTCTGGAAACGCGCGATCTTGGGCTTGTTCCCGAAGCGGAAATTCAAGCACGCGAAAAGAAGCTCGGTTCAGCCTGGGCGATACTGAATGAATCAGACAACGCAACGATGTTCATGGAACAGTTGAGACTCGCAGCTTCCACATCATTAGCAGGCCCTGATTCTTTTAGTGTGATGAATCTTCTGCTCAAACATCCAGAATCGACCTTCCGCTATTGGGCTGCCATCGGCTTGGGGAACATGGGAGAAGCGGGACTCGGAGCGGAACCACAATTGGTCCATATTGCTATCAACGATCAATCCGAAAGCGTCCGAGTTGCGGCTGCACGGGCTTTGTGCCGAATGGAGCGTCCCGAGGAAGCACTTCCAGTTTTGATCGATGTCCTCGACAACGGCAGTCAGTGGGCGAGAGTCCACGCCGCTAATGTCCTTGATGAAATCGACGAACAGGCTCGCCCTGCGATTGAGGGAATGAAACGCAACAATGCTTATCGAAAGGGACTTGTGGCGGACGGGAAATATACAGTTCGTGTGCTCAACAGAGCACTCAACGAGCTGGAAGGGACAGACAACAAGGTTCCGTGACCTTGCTGCTAGACTCACTCTTGCGTCATAACCTCTGCTGTACTGACATTAATACATCGTATCCTGTTGATATTAATGGGTTTGGAGGGATTTCTGCCTCCTCTTTCGTGGCCAAATGGAATGATCGGCCCATAATGTCTATTGTATTTTGACTGCCCTATCATACAATCGATTGAAACGTGTGTTTGAATCAGGCGATTGAATAACGAGTGATTCACTGATGACCGAAGACGATACGCGACACCGAATCCTGCTTGCGGCCGGCGAAGCCTTTGCTGAAACCGGACTGACAGGAACCACCGTGCGCGAAATCTGTCGTCGGGCTGAGGTCAACACCGCAGCCGTCAACTACCACTTTCAGGACAAGGAAAATTTGTATCGGGAGTCGATCATGTTCGCACACAGCGAAAAAGTGACACAGTTCCCGATGCCCGATCTTCCCGAAAATTCGACTCCCACTGATCGACTGCACGCGTTTGTTCTCACCATGGCGAAGCGGCTGCTGGGAACTGCGGAAATGTCTTGGCAAACTTCGCTCTTATTCCGCGAGATGTTTCATCCCACAGGTGTTTGTCGCGAACTGGTCGAAGACTTTATCCGTCCTCATTTCCAGATGCTCAAAGCTGTTCTAACTGATCTCACGCCGCGCGAACTTTCTCCGCTAGAGCTTCACCAAGCGGCGTTTAGCGTCATCGGTCAGGTGCATTTCTACAAGATGAATCGACCTGTCACCGAAATGCTCGTCTCGACAGAAATGCTGGACGATTTGTTTGAGCCAGAGCAGATCGCCCGACACATTACACTATTTACAGTCAACTCGCTTCAACAGGGACAGAATTCTGTCCCACAGATGACCAACCCCCGACGTCTTTCTTGAACTGATTATGTCATGCTAAACGAAGCTTTGAAAATCATCTCTCCCGTTCTGGTACTCGCTGCCGGTGTCTTGGGATACGTCCTCTTTGGACAACCCCAGAAACCACCACAAGATCAAAGGATCGTCACGCCCGCCGAACTTGTGGAAGTCAAAACCGTCGAACGATTCACTGAGAAAATTAAAATTGATTTCGATGGGTTAGTGATTCCGTTCCGCCGGATTAACCTTTCCGCGGAGATTGCTGGTCGAGTCACTGAGAAACCCGAAAATCTCCAAGCGGGAAGCTTCGTCAAAAAAGGCATCAAGCTGCTGGAGATCGATAAAAGATTTTATCAGTTGGAAGTAGACCGGTTGACGGCGGAAAAGGAACAAACCGAAGCGGCCGGTGAAGTCATTGCCGAGCAGGTCACAAGTACATATAAACTGATCGACATTGCCGAAGATCAGCGAAAACTGGAAGAAGCGAATGTCAAACGCTCGGAAAATCTTCGCGAGCGAGGAGCGATTACACAATCGCAGTACGAAGCGGATCGAAAAACATATCTTTCGATCCAGAACTCGGTCACAACACTCGAAAATCAGTTGAACCAGTTGCTCAAACAGAAATTTCAGAATCAAAAAACAGTCGCCATCGCACAGGCAAAAATCGACCAGGCACAACGCGATCTTGACCTGAGCACTCTGAAAGCCCCCATCAGTGGCCTCATTGTGGACGACTTCGTCGAGCAGGATGACTTCGTTCAACGAGGCACGGCTCTGTTTCAGCTCGAAGATACTTCGAAAGTTGAGATCTCCAGTAACCTGAAGATGGAAGAATTTGGCTGGTTGATTCAATCGCCTCAATCCAACTCCGCTGAGGAACCACCCCCTGAGTTAACAGATATTAACTTGGCTGACGCGTATCGTCTCCCGGAAAATGAAGTGACCGTGGCTTACGAGTTGGCGGGAGTGACTTATGAATGGAAAGGGAAAATATCGCGTCTGGCGGGAACTGGGCTCGATCCCAAAACCCGCATGGTTCCCTGTCGAGTTACAGTCCCGGAACCACGAACATTTCTCCGTAGCAGTGATTCGCAGCAAATTACGAGTCGCTCTCCGCGAACACTCATGAATGGCATGTTTGTCAAAATGTCTACGGGTGTCGTTCCAGGACGACCGTTACTGTCACTTCCAGAAACGGGTGTTCGCCCCGGTAATATCGTTTGGTTGGCATCAAAAGACGGGCTCAGAGTGGAAATCATCAAAGTCGTCCATCGACAAAATGGACGTGTCCTTATCCACGAAGAAAACAGCCCGCTGCTTCCCGGTGACAAAGTGATTGTTTCCCAACTTTCCGAGCCAGAAGTCGGCATGAAACTAAAAGCCCAGCCCGCTCGCAAATCTCCTGAGGACTCAGATGCGAAGGAATCGCTATGAAGTCGATCCTGCGTTGGTCCATCGACAACACTCCAGCGATGAACACGATTCTTGTCGGTATCTTGGCTGTCGGTGTGATGTCTGCTGGCCTAATGAATCGTGAAGTGTTCCCCGAATTCGAGCTCGAAATTCTATTAATTTCAGTTCCTTACCCCGGTGCAAGCCCGGAAGAAGTGGAAGAGGGAATCTGTCAGAAGCTGGAAGAATCGGTGGCCTCTCTGGATGGTATCAAAAAGCAAACTTCCATCGCGGCAGAAAACGCGGGCAGTTTGGTTCTCGAACTCGAAACAACCGTTGACCCACAAAAAGTTCTGAGCGAAGTGCGTTCGGAAGTTGATCGCATCTCCACATTTCCGCGACTGGCCGAAGATCCCGAAATCACGCAAATCACATTTCGAGAAGCCGTCATTAAAGTTGGCGTCATCGGCCCGGAAGGAGCCTCACAATCTCTGGAGCAAGAACTGGCATTACGCAATTTGGCCGAGGAAGTCCGTGACGAGTTACGTGCATTGAAAGAAGTTTCTCAACCTAAAATCTCTGCCGCCAAAAACTTCCAAATCGATGTCGAAATCCCCGAGCAGACGCTCCGTGAATATGGGCTTTCGCTGCAAGCTGTCAGCAATATCATCGCCCGACAAAACATGGAACTTCCCGGCGGTACTATCAAAACACCCACTCAGGATATTCTCGTCAAAGGTGACAACAAAGTCGTCATTGGTGATCAAATTGCGCAAATCCCGCTGGTCACCACCGAAAACGGTGGATTTCTCACAGTGGGTGATCTCGGTATCGTCCAAGATGGTTTTGCTGACATCACTTCGACCACTCGCCTCAACGGAAAACCGGGGCAAGTAGTCTCGGTTGAACGAACAGCCGATGAAGATTTGCTGGTCATTTGTCGTGCGGTTCGACAATATGTTGAAGAGAAAAAATCAAGACTGCCTGCGGGATACGACATTGTCTATTGGGGAGACCAATCGGTCGATGTCCAAGACCGCATGGATCTGCTCACTCGTAACGGCATGCAAGGGCTCATCCTGGTTCTCATCGTACTTGCGTTGTTTCTTGATACTCGCCTGGCGTGTTGGGTCGCATTGGGTATTCCCATTTCAATTCTTGGTGCGTGTGGAGTTCTCCTGGCCGCTGGCCAGACATTGAATATGTTGACCATGTTCGCCTTCATGATGGCATTGGGGATTGTTGTTGACGATGCCATTGTCTTGGGGGAAAACATCTCCTCCCATCGCAGCATGGGTAAAAATATTGTCACTGCCGCCATTGATGGTGCGGCTGAGGTGATCCCTTCCGTCATGACTTCGATTGCCACGACTGTCATGACGTTTATGCCTTTATTTTTCGTCACGGGAGTGATGGGGAAATTTATTGCCTGTATGCCGCTGGCTATGATTGCAATGTTGGTCATCTCGTTATTGGAGAGCATCTTTATCCTTCCGTGTCATCTGGCACACGTGCCACACCAAACAATCCCTGAACGCCTGAACGAAGTCCGCAAAAATTGGAACTCACAATCGGCCCAAAGTTTCGGATTGATTTTAGTATTGCTCATGAAGCTCTCCGGCCTCGCTCTTTATCCAGTCTTAGCCCTTGGCAAGCTATTCGGATACCTACGTGGGAAAACCAGTCTGGGACTCGATTGGATGATCAACAACGTCTATCTGCCGAGTCTAAAATTCAGCATTCGCAATGCCGCACTGAGTGTCAGTCTCGGAATCTCCATCATCATCTTGACCCTGGCGGTGCGAAATTCGAGTGTCTCGTTTATCGTCTTCCCCAAACTGGACAGTAAGCAGATTGTTGCCAATGTCAGTTTCCCGAACGGAACCCCCGCCAACGTCACCGAAGCGGCCACAGCACGGATCAAGTCAGGACTTGATGAAGTCATTGAGGAATACGAAGCAGAGATCAAAAAGAAATATCGGAATGAAGGCTATACTTCCGAGCTTGTCAAAGTAGTGCGAAACAGTGTTGGCTACTCACAACAGCAAGCCATGCCGGGACGAAGCGGAGCGGCTCAGGGAGGACACGTCGGCAGCGTTGATGTTGAACTGATTGACCCTGCAGAACGTCCCATCAAAAGCGATGAAATCATTGCACGCTGGCGAGACAAGGTCGGACCGATTGCCGGTGCCGACTCTCTCAGTTTCGGAAGCAAAGCTCAAGGCCCGGGAGGAACCCCTATTGAGTTCAAAATGCTCTCTCCCTCTGATCAATTTGACGATCTGACCGAAGCGGTCGAAAAATGCAAAGACAAGCTGGGAGAGTTTCCAGGAGTTTTCGACATTTCAGACGACTCGGTCCCCGGCAAATGGGAATACCAACTCAAAATTAAAGAGGAAGCTCGCACCCTCGGAGTCTCATTAGCCGACCTTGCCGAAACAGTTCGTGCGTCTTACTTTGGTCAGGAAGTGATGCGTCTGCAAAGAGGCCGGCACGAAGTCAAATTAATGGTCCGCTACCCGGCGGAAGACCGGCGATCATTGAAAGACTTTGAAAACATCCGCGTGCGACTCGAAGATGGTAGCGAACGTCCGCTGACCGAATTGGCCGAAGTGACTGTGACTCGCTCGCCGTCGGAGATCAATCGCGTTGACCAGCTCCGTTCCATCACAATTTCCGCTGATGTGGATGACTCAAAAACAAACGCCCGGCAGGTTGTACAAACATTGCAAGACAAGTTCGTTCCGGGATTACTTAAAGATTATCCGGGAGTCACTGTTTTATGGGAAGGACAACAGGAACAAACACAGGAGTCGATGATGAGCCTCGTCATTGGACTGGGAATTGCCATGATCTGCATGTTTGCTCTCTTGACGTTTGAGTTCAAATCTTACATGCAACCCGCCATCATTATGGCCATCATTCCGTTTGGTTTTGTGGGAGCAATCCTCGGGCATTGGGCACTCGGCTTACCACTGACGATGTTCAGCATGTTTGGACTGGTTGCCTTAACCGGTGTGGTGGTGAACGACTCCATCGTGTTGGTCGATTTTATCAATCATCGTATCAATGACGGTTTGGAACTCGAAGAAGCATTGCTGGATGCAGGACGACGACGGCTGCGACCCATCTTATTGACTTCAGTCACCACCGTCGCAGGATTGATTCCTCTGTTACTGGAAAAATCGTTCCAGGCTCAGATCTTGATCCCCATGGCGGTCAGCCTGGCCTTCGGATTGCTGTCGGCAACCATCATGGTGTTGTACATGGTCCCGACATTTTACTCAATCTATGCACATATCACTTTGAGGCATCATGCGGAACCCGAACAGTCTCCCCAAGAAGAAGCAATCACTGGACAGTCAGTCGTTATGAATACTTAATTACTCCGCCGGTAACAGGACCTCTTGCATGGCTTGTTTAAGAATCTTCTCCGAGCCGTGACCGACCCAGCGCCAATCGTGATTAAAATTTTCATCAAAGGCCTTCTTGGTCGGAATATATCCGGGCCAGCATTCGCCATATCCAATCGACATCACAAACGAGTCGGGACGCATCTTTTGAGCCATCAATTGATAACCGACGAATGCTTCCCCCGGAAACAAAACGATTTGAGCCGCTCCCAAGTCGAGACACGGAAGTTCCAATGGCTGTTTGCGTGTTTTTCGTTGCAAACTGCTAAGACTCATGGCGGCCAGAATCCGGTCTCCTTCCTTGGCCGATTTGTCATGCAGGACTTTGTTGAGATTCTCAGCACGAAATTCTTCCGCTTCATGGAAGGGTAAATCGTATGTGCTGTTCTGGAATGTGGTTTGTTCGAGAGGCACTCGTTTGGTGTTTCCCCAACTCGTCTCCATCGCCTGAAACAATCGCTGCGTCAGTTGTTGCCGAGAGGCAGGAGTCGCATCGTTGTATTTACCGGCAGTCACATCTCCGCTGCAACCGGAGACATAAATTTGAAATGTACGGGGATGCTCCCGTTGCATTCTCCGGCGTGCCAAACCCACAAAATCCGAGCTAACACCTCCTCGACCGTAGAAACTCATAGGGTGAACGGCGTAACTGTGCAACATTGCAACTGGCTGATCTCCATGGAAAAATGTAATCGTTTTCAACGCGGGATCAATGGGGCCATCAGGGGCAGCGGCATGAAACTCATTTCCTCCCGATGCTGAATATCGATTGTAGGTGATCGTTCCATCTTCCCTAACAACCCGCCGGCTGGAAGCAATTTTTTCGACCCTGGCCTGTCCCAAACCAATGTGCGTGACGGGAGTTGTTTCAGTCATTGCATCAGAGACGGCTGCCGAGATTCGCTGTAGACACTTGGCATGAAATGCGGGGTCGTATAATTCCTTTTGCATCCCTACATTGTCGAGCAGCAACTGAGCTTCTTGATCACAGACAGGCGCATCGTGCTGATGCAGCGAACAAACCAGCACTCGCTCACGCGTTGTCCCGGCAGCTTCGGCAATCGTATCACGCCATTGATCGTAAGCACCGTTACGAATTTCACACCAATCGACGGCCACCAAAACAACCGGCTGATCTGGCCCGGTGAGCACGAACCCGCGGGCTTCGAGCGGATCGAGAATTTCTTTCGCTTTCGTCGGCAGAATCCCCATACAGCGGTGGCCGATGGGAATTGTCACATCGGCGGCAAAGGTCGCAATTTGATAGTCGGCCCCGTTTGCATGATCAATTTCAAAGACAACCAGAACGAGACTAAGGCAGACGGTGATCAAATAAGTATTTGACAAGATGAGCTTATTTACGAGCATCAGCGTCTCCCGGCACAACCGGACGATGGCGATCAATCTGGGCATGAAAATCACCCAATGAATGCCAGTAGAGTGGTTTATTCAAGTCGACTTCATGAACGGCAATCGATCCCCAATCGGTGGCTTGTGCCAGAGGCTTTCCATCGTGTCCATAGACGGCAGAAATCATCCAGTCCGATGAGACATCGGTGTAAGTGCTACTAATCACATAGATATGATTTTCACAAGCGCGAGCCTCACCCAACATCGGATTGCATCCCCAAACTGGCCAGGCGATGACTTCGGCACCGTTGTTGGAAAGTTCGCGGGCCACTTCAGGGAAGAAGCCGTCATAACAAATCATCATGCCCACCTTACCAAAGCGGGTCTCAAACACCGGGTATTCTTTGCCCGGCGTGATGCCTCCTTCGATTTCTCCGCGTGGCAGAGTGACTTTCCGATATTTGCCAACCAACTTGCCATCAGGTCCGACGAGCGCGGCCACGTTATAGACCAAGTGCCCGTCCCGTTCTAACAATCCCGCCACGATGTACATGTTATGCTGTTTTGCGAGCTTCCCAAAGTATTTGGTTGATGGACCGGGGACAGATTCTGCACAGTCGGCATAAGTCGATTTACGGCCGTAATAGGTGAGAGTTTCGGGTAAGACAATCAAGTCTACTTTTTGTTGTGCCGCCTCGGAGATCATGGGGGCGAACTGCTGACACTTTTCCAGGTTGGTCTCACCACCAGCAGGACGATGATGCACGGTTGCCAATTTGACGTTGCGTGGCTTGGGAGCTTCAGCCGGAGCCAGTTGTACATTCCGCCAAGTCACCCGTCCGTTCGCTTCCCAACGATAATTCAGTTCCACCAATACTTGAGATGCAGAAGTGGGGACGTGGTAGATATGATCAAGGTGTTCCCAACCATTTGGTTGTACTTTTCCGGGCGGGACAAACTCCGGTTCAGCACGGGGATTAGTACCCGGACGATAGGATGAGTATGTCGGCTCGTCACGAATCGCTTTATTGCCGTCCTTGTCTTGCCAGAGCAAACGTACGACGGCAGTGCGACGAGGATGATTCACATTCTTGGTCAATTGTTGTGCGGTGAAGCGATACCAATTGCCTCCATCAACGGGCATTGTCGTTTTCCAAACACCGACGAGACCTTCACGATCATCGGCTGTAATCGTCAACGTGCCCGAGGAGTTGTTTTTGTCGGCGGGTGTGGACGAAAACTCTGGACGAATCTCGTCTCTCGGCGAGTGTGCCGTCCATCCGGGTGAGTTATTCACCGCATTGACGGGTTGTTCCTCGGCAGACAGCATTCCGAATCCAACCAAGTTAAGCGCGACAGAAACAGAAAGGAAAGAAACCAATCGCATCGAGACAACTCCTGCGTTATGGAAAAGAGTTGGCTGGGATAAATTGGAGAGCACAAACCCGACTGATCTACTTTCATCCTTACCTAACCCAACCCGTCATAATGATGGACCATCTTTGTGCGCAGTCCAGTCAATGACAGTATGGGTTACAGGAAGAAAAGACACAAATCAATCCAAGCATCTTTCTTTTTTATTCACACAATAGTGACGACAGAAGGGATCATATATGTGGTTCTCTTCGCAATCATCAATACACCATTGATAAGAGTACAAACACCACAAATAACCCCACGGTGTAATGGCTTGAGCGGAACGAGAAAAAGGCCCTGAAAACGTCGCGACGATGACTGCAAGACAGATCGCAAGTACACGAATCGCTAAAGTCGATATTGTTGGTCTACCGCACTTCTCATATCGTTGGAGTAATAAATACTGGAATAAAATAATTAAAGACGCCGCATGGAAGGGCGTAATACAAACATAGTGGAATGCCCGCATGGGAATCGCACAGCCTACGGCGTTTATTCGACTTTCTCGGCTCTTTTAACCCTTCCTGTTTCCAAAGTCGGTAAATTCTTTTGGGGGCATTCCAGATCAACGCAAGACGAACGATGACAATAAGTTGCTCAAGAGTATGGAAGATTCGGAATCAAGATTCGGTCAAGGTGTGTTCCCGAATTTCCGAATCTTCAAATCTTAAAACGGCGGTTGAGTGTTCGGAAACAGAATTGGTCGTAAGAGTGAAAACTGCACTTGTTGCGAGCGCAACAAATTTACAGACGAAGTTTCAATCTTCGCCAATCATTTCCAGAAACTCATCCTCACTGATCGTCTCGACTCCAAGGGACTCAGCCTTACTCAACTTGGATCCTGCATCTTCCCCGACGACGAGATAAGCGGTCTTTTTCGAGACACTCCCCGTGGGTTTGCCGCCATGATTGCGAATCATCTCGTGAATGTCATCGCGAGTGAATCGCTTGAGAGTCCCCGTGACGACAAGTGTCTTACCATCGAGGAATCCCTCTTTGGTTGAAGGTTCTTCCGTAATGGGTTCTCCGAAGTCGAGGCCGAGGGTTCGCAGGTCTTCGATGAGTCGAGAACCATAATCGCTGTGCAGAAATTGATAGACAGAATCGGCGATGATGGGACCGATTTCATCAACGTCGGCAATTTCTTCGGCGGACTGTTTCTGGATCACGTCCATTTCGCCGAACTTCTCCGAGAGGATTTGGGCATTGCGTGCTCCGACGTGACGAATGTTGAGACCTGTCAATAATCGCCACAACGGTTGTTTTTTGGATTGTTCGATTCCCTCAAGCAGATTGTCGAGTTTCTTCTGTGCCATTCGTTCGAGTTCAAGGAGTTCGTCTTGTTTGTCTTTTAATCGATAGATATCGGGCAGGGTAGTGACGAAACCTTCATCGAGCAATTGTTCTGAGAGCTTTTCACCTAGACCTTCGATATCCATCGCACCGCGTGATGCGAAGAATGTGAGTGTTTGTTTCAGTTGAGCCGGACAATTCGGATTGGGGCAACGAATGTAAACGCCACCTTCATCTTGCACAGAGTTTGTTTGACAGGCAGGGCATTGCATGGGGAATTTGTACGGTTTCTCCGAGCCGTCCCGGCGATGCTCTTCGACACGTAACACGTGCGGAATGATCTTGCCCGCTTTTTCCACGACGACCCAGTCTCCTTCACGGACATCGAGTTTTTCGATTTGCTCTTTGTTGTGCAGAGTGGAACGAGAGACGGTTGTGCCGGCGATTTCTACCGGTTCGAGATGTGCCAGAGGTGTCAATGTTCCCGATTTACCAACCGTCACTTCGATTTCTTTGACTCGTGTGACGGCTTCGTACTTTTCCCATTTATAGGCAATGACCCAGCGAGGACTTTTGGTGGTGTTGCCGAGTTTCTGACGCTGGGCTGTCGAATTGACTTTGATCACGATGCCGTCCACTTCAAAGTCGAGTTCGGGGATGGCATCACCCAATTCGTGGGCGTATTGTGTCGCGTCGTGAATGTTATCAAAGGCTTTGACGTTGGGAGTGGCGGGAATGCCGGCGGTTTGGAGGTAGTCCAGGTATTGCAGGTGCGATTCGAACTCGACGCCATCGTTTGACCCAACTCCGTGAGCCAGAAATGACAATTTACGCTCGGCACAGATCTTGGGATCGAGCAGCTTGAGTGATCCGGCAGTGGTGTTGCGAGGGTTGGCATACGGTTGCTCGCCACGTTCTTCCTGTTTCGCCCGTAGTTTGGAGAACTCCGAATTTGCGATGTAGCCTTCTCCTCGGACTTCAAGTCGTGCAGGAGGATTGTCGACCATCAGTTTGAGTGGCACACTACGAATGGTCCGCACGTTGGCAGTAATGTCGTCACCCATACGGCCATCGCCGCGAGTCAGCGCTTGAGCCAATATTCCCTGTTCGTAAATGAGAGCCACCGCGACGCCATCGATTTTGTATTCGACTGTGTACTGCGGGGATTCACCATCTAGCAGTTTTTCGACACGTTCGGTGAAGTCATTCAGTTTCGCTTCATCGTAGACATTGTCGATGGAGAGCATCGGTTCACGATGGGGGGCCGATGTGAAGCCGTCAATTGCATCCCCCCCGACTTGATGGGTGGGGCTGTCGGGAGAATCGTACTCGGGGTGTTCCTGTTCGAGTTGTTCGAGTTGTTTGAGTCGTCGGTCGAACTCCAGGTCGGTGATTTCAGGGCGTGCTTCGACGTAGTAGAGCCGGTTGTGCCGACGGAGTTTCTCCCGCAGCGATTCGATTTCCTTTCGAATCTTCTCACTCATCGTTCTCTCCCGGCTTTGACGCATTCTCTATCGACTGGGCGGTATTCTCCGCAGAAACCTTTTGCATGCGTGCTTCCCACTCCGCATACTCGCGTTGGTACTTTTTCCAACTCTCGCGACGATCAACAAGAAAGGCAATCGTAACGAGAGACAGGATTGTCGTCACTTCAATGGTGATGATGGTAAGTCCGCGACGATCAAAAAATGTCTTCATTGATTCGTTGGTAGCCACCCGCGGATCAGACATCGTGACCGCCACCATCACAAAAATTGTGAAAATGAACAATCCACTACACAACGCAATGAGGCGATAACACCAACGAACCACTCCCGGCTTGGTGTCTGTTGTTTCGGATTGTTGAGGAGTCGTGTCTCGTGTGCTGGAATGGGCCATAATGATTTGATGGGTTGAAAATTGATCACATAGAGCTGAACTATTTTAACAAACACGTTCCCCAGAAACGAGACTCCCCTCTCGCAATGATCTTATGAAAATTCTGCCTGTTTTGGATTTGATGGATGGAGTCGTTGTCCACGGAATTGCCGGTAACAGAGCCTCTTATTGTCCGATTAAAAGCCTCTTGACGACAGAAACCTCTCCTGCGGGAGTCGCAGCCGCTCTCTCTGCAGAGTTCGGATTCCAGGAATTTTATCTGGCCGATCTGGACGGACTGCAATCACGACGGATTGATGTACGCGCTTATGCAAATCTGAAAGAGGCTGGTTTTCGAATCATTGTTGACGCGGGAGTCCGAACGGTCGATGAAGCAAACAATCTGATTGAGTCGGGAGTTGATGCGGTGATTCTCGCCTTGGAAACGAATCCGAGTAGCGAGTTACTCGATGAATTTCTGAATCGTTTTGGTCCCGAGAAAGTGATCTTCAGCCTCGACCTCAAGCAAGGTCAACCGATGGGGAAGATCGATGGCCTTTCTGCCGTTGATGCCAGGTCACTGGCGGTGAGTTTGATCAATCGTGGTTACAAACGTCTCATCGTACTCGACCTTGAAGCGGTTGGTTCGGAGACCGGCCCAGTGACGACCGAACTTTGTACAGGAATTCGCGAAGTCTCGAAGGACACACAGATCATCACGGGAGGTGGTATTCGCAATCTTCGGGACTTGCAGACTCTCGAACAAGCGGGCGTTGACGGTGTGCTAATGGCAACCGCTCTTCATAATGGAACCCTCGACTTAAAGGAAATCACGAATTACAGCCGATGAAATTTGGTCCTCTATGAATGCAATTGAGCATGTTGACGATACGTTCAGGACAATTTGATATTTCTGCGATTCACAGAATGATTTATAACGGGAAGAGCCCAATCACCTCTGTTTAAGTCGCAAATTTGTAGATCCCCGGTGAAGCGACGCTGATTTTTGTAGAGAAGTATTTCTTTATGACCACGCCTGCCAGTCATCATCACTCAATGTCGGGTGAATCTGCCGAGAGTTCGTGCGGGTTACCGTGTATTCATATCGGCTTGCCAAAAACTGCCACGACGACATTGCAGCGTTTTCTGTTCGCCCGTCATTCGGAAGTTAATTACTTGGGGAAGTATAAAAGCAGCGGAGTGTTTGGTCACTACCCCTTTGCGGCGGCTAAGAAACTGAACCAGCATTTACTGGGAATGCGAAAAGAATATGGCTTCCGCAAAACTCTTGGCATCCAGCCTCAGTTATCGGCGGTAGATATTTCGGAATTACGGCGACAAATTGAGGCCTCTAACGGTGCTGGGAAAATTTCGATTTACTCTCAGGAAGCGATTTGCGAACTCTCTCAAGAGAAGAGCGAGAACTTTGCAGAGCTGTTGCATGTTGTGTTTGGAGATTGCCGAATTCTGATCACAATTCGAGAGCCTCTTAACTTCACAAAATCGCAATACTTTCAAATGCTGAAATCTCACAATGTGGCCAGCGGACGAGAGTTGAAAAAGTATGTTGGGCCAGCTCCTCGATATTTTGATGTAAACGAATGGGCCAAGTTATCATTCGATCATCAAGCACACCCTTTGGAGCGAATGTTGCGAGTGGGGGAATTCGCCCGCACTTAGACGAATTGCTTTGGGAAAGATCGGGTGAAGATTGTTGTCTTTGAGCAATTGAAGTCTGATGCAGAAGGTTTTTTTGGGGAGTTATCTGAATTCCTGGGAATCAATTCCGAAGAAACATTTCGACTGTCAGAGAATCAGTCCACAAACAGACGTTGGACAGAAAGACCAATCGATCGACTCAAACAGTTAGAGAACTCCGTTTTGCCAAAATTGAAGTATCGCTTTAGTTCTTCTCGAACGCGGACGAAAATGCTGGGACTGAATGGTATGGTCGACTCGTCAACGGGGCCGCCGATGGCGCCACAATTTGACTCTGAGGTCGAGGAGAAGATTTTGGAAATTGGCCGCCAGCAAACACAAATTCTCCAATCAGAGTGGGGGCTTTCGCTGGCCAAATACGGCTATCCGACATGATTTCAAATGAGGAGAGGATGAGAGTCCGCCTTATTCTCCGTCAACCGTCTTAGGAAAGTCGCACGAGCGGACTGAGATTGCATTTTCTTCCTCAAGCGTCAGCACCAGTGCAGAGATCTTCGGCTGACTCGCGATGACTCGCAATCCTGTCTTTGGTCCCATTACTGAGACCGCTGAGGCCCACGCATCGGCTAAAGTGGCTGTCGGTGCGACAACCGTGACGCTACTGTGAGTCGTCAGTCCCATGCCCGTTTTCGGATTCACGATGTGGGAATACCGGGTGCCATCAATTTCGACGAATTGATACGCATCTCCCGATGTGGCAACGGCGACATTGGAGATTTTCAAAAACTGTGTCGGTTCTCCCTCGGGAGTCTTCAATGCGGCGATGCCAATGGTCCAGGCAGATGTGTTTGGGGGAGGTTCACTCACGAGCAAATCTCCCGAGGCATCAATGAGTGCAGAATTGATCCCGTGTTCTTGTAGCACTTTCATTGCTTCATCGGCTGCGTAACCTTTGGCGATCCCACCTAAATCGAGCCGCATGTTTTCTCGGAGCAATCCAATCGTCTGTTGTTTGGGATTTACTTCAATGAATTGATATCCGACGGAGTTTCGAGCGGCTTCCATACGATCAGAGTCGGGAAGCTGTTTCTGTCGTCGAGTACGGCGCCAGAGGCGGACATAAGGGCCGACCGACACGTCAAACGCGCCATTTGACTGTCGAGAGATTTCGTCAGAAACCTGGAGGATATCGAGGAGTTCATGACTGACGGGGACAGGTGTTTTCCGCCCGGAGGACCGTGATAACCGGGAAAGTTCGCTATTTGGGTCATAATCACTGTAAATATCGTTCAACTCTTTGATTCGTTGATAAGCCATATCGAGGGCTTTGTTTGCTGCCGACTGATCGGTCGCGTATACTACAATACGAAAAGGGACGCCCATTTGTGCCTCTGTCCGCTCAAAACGTAGCAATGTTTTTGTCGTGGACGAGGACTGAGCGATGGCGTCGCCTCCCACCAAGATCATCCCGCCCGTAGCGAGACAAAACAATAATTTCAGGAGACTCTGCATTGAAATATCCAGATTGGAACACTCTGAACCTGTCGACACTGTTGTCACTTTCCATCTTACTCGTTGGTGGTGTTGCCGCCCATGCTGAAGATGTCGAGATGAAGCCATACAGTCAAAAAGTCCGTGGAACTGATATTTCATTCGATATGGTTCCCATTCCAGGCGGCGAATTTATGCTCGGAAGTGCAGAATCTGAAGCTGACCGTGGAGACGATGAAGGACCGCAGGTGAAAGTAAAGATTGCCCCATTCTGGATGGGAACAACCGAGGTCACTTGGAATCAGTACGAACTTTGGATGTTTTCTCTGGAGTACGAAGACCGTTTGCGGCTAAAGATGGGAACGAACGATCAAGAGAAGAATTCGGATGCTGTCACCCGACCGACCAAGCCATATACCGATATGACTTTCAATATGGGACGCGATCAGTTTCCGGCAATCAGTATGACTCAATTGGCAGCCAAAATGTATTGCAAATGGCTCTCTGCCAAAACGGGAGACTATTATCGTCTGCCGACCGAAGCGGAATGGGAATATGCGTGCCGCGCGGGAACAACAACCGCTTACTCCTTCGGCGATGATCCCGAGAAATTGGAAGAGTATGCTTGGTTCTTTGACAACGCAGACGATGCCTACAAGCAGGTCGGTTTGAAAAAACCCAATCCTTGGGGTTTGTACGATATGCACGGCAATGTGGCCGAATGGTGCCTCGATCAATATCACGAAGATGCCTATCAACAGATTGTTGATAAAAAGATGACATCAAACCCACTGTTTGTCGTAGGCGAACTTTACCCTCGTTGTGTGCGGGGCGGCTCTTGGGATGACGATCCAGAAATGTTACGTTCCGCCGCTCGTCGCGCTTCCAACGAAGATTGGAAAATTCAGGATCCCCAATTACCGAAAAGTGTGTGGTATCATACCGATGCACAATTTTTGGGATTTCGCGTTGTGAGACCTCTGAAAGTTCCCACTGCGAAAGAGATTGAGGCGAAAAAGCTTGGCCCAATCATTCCTGAAGGGGCCAGGACTTCAAAGATCACCGCTGATGGTGGGAATAAGTAATAATTGACTCTGCGGTTCTGATCCTTCACACTGGTTTCTGAGTCGCATTGTTATTGAGAATCAACCACCTGCGCGTGCTCGTGCAGGATCGGTTCAGATTGTTTTTAGGCCTGCCTTTCAGGTCAACACTTTCACACACGGGAGAAACTAATGAGTGACAAGAACACCGCTGATCGGCGGGATTTTATCAAACAATCGACCGCGGCTGCGGTTGGTGCCACCGTCCTTGGACACTTGGCGACGCCATCAGGCGCGTATGCTCAGGGCGATGAGACGGTCAAAGTGGGATTGATTGGTTGTGGAGGCCGTGGAACCGGTGCCGCTACTCAAGCACTCTCGACAGCAGGTCCAGTGAAACTGGTTGCCATGGCCGATGCGTTTCCAGATCAGTTGGAAAATAGTTTAAGCCGAATCCAAAAGCAGCTTTCAAAAACTCCTGAGCGAGTTGGTGTTGATGCCGATCACAAGTTCATTGGTCTGGAATCGTTTCAGCAGATGATGGCAAGCGATATCGATCTTGTCATTTTGGCGACTCCTCCCGGGTTCCGTCCCATTATGTTTGAAGCGGCAGTCGCTGCCGGTAAGAACGTCTTTATGGAAAAACCGGTGGCCACCGATGCACCGGGTGTTCGTAAGGTGCTCGAAAATGTTCAAATTGCCAAGCAAAAGAATCTGAAGGTCGGTGTCGGTCTTCAACGCCATCACCAAAACACTTACATGGAAACAATGAAGCGACTGAAAGATGGCGCGATTGGTGACATTGTTGCAATGCGTTGTTACTGGAATAACGCCGGAGTTTGGGATCCTCGCAAAACGCGGGAAGAAGTCAGTGGCGAAATGGAATACCAATTACGCAACTGGTACTACTACAACTGGTTGTGTGGTGATCACATCAACGAACAGCACATTCATAATATTGATGTCTGTAACTGGTTGATGGACGATTTCCCAATGACCGCAAATGGAATGGGCGGTCGTCTATATCGTACCGACAAGAAGTATGGTGAGATTTTCGATCACCATGCTGTCGAGTTCACATATGCCAACGGCGCGAAAATGTTCAGCCAATGTCGTCACATGCCACGTTGTTGGAATAGTGTGAGTGAACACGCTCACGGATCCAAAGGAACTGCCGACATCAGCGCCAGTTCTTACACATCTGGTGACGAGAAGTGGCGTTATCGTGGTGAAAAGAACAACCCATACCAAACCGAGCACGACGATTTGTTTGCTGCGATTCGGAACGATGTCCCCTACAACGAAGGTGAATATGGTGCCAAGAGCACAATGACCGCCATCATGGGGCGGTTTGCGACTTATTCCGGTCAAACAGTGACTTGGGAACAAGCCCTCAATTCGGACCTCAGTCTCTTCCCGAAAGAACTCTCTTGGGATGCGGCTCCTCCAACACTGCCGGATGAAAACGGACTCTATCCGATTCCGACTCCCGGAACTGGTATGAAAGTGATGTAACTCCGAATTCGGACGTTGAAACGACAAAACGGGTCGGCAAATGGTGTCGGCCCGTTTTTTTGTGTCCATTTCGCGGTCATTCTGCTTTCTCCGTTGAATTGACCGGCTTCGAGACGCGTGTTACCCTATATATTGTTGGATTTAGTATTCAGAAGACAATATTCACGATAGTTGAGATCATTATGGGACGCCGACACAAAGATCGCGAACTCGCTCAAAAGCGGAAGCGTAAAGAGAAATTAAAGAAGTATCGCAAGCTGTTTGCGGCTGCGAAAACAGAGCCTGAACGGCAAGAGCTGCAAGAAAAGGTTTCTCGTATCAGCCCGTTCACTGTGCTGAGCGAAAGCTGAATCTAAGTCTCCATCGACTTTTACCTCTCATTCATAGGTGAGGTTTTCATGCGTTGTTTGCTGATTTCTGCTGCGCTGCTCGGATTTGTCTCACCTCCTTTCGTCATGGCTGAAAACCCGTCCGCAAAATGGGGGCCTGCGATCAAAAAATTCGAGGAGCAGGACCAGGCCTCTCCTCCACCTCAGCAGGGTGTCCTCTTTGTGGGAAGTTCGAGTATCCGCCTATGGGATCTTGAAGAATCATTCCCTGAGAAAAAATACATCAATCGAGGCTTTGGCGGTTCGCAGATTGCCGACTCGATTGCCTACGTTGATCAACTGGTACTCAAACACAAACCTGAAGTTGTGTTGATGTACGCCGGTGATAACGACATTGCTGCCGGGAAGTCGGCTGAAATTGTTGCCAAAGACTTCATGACCTTTCAGAAACGGGTCCACGCTCAACTTCCCGCCACAAAGATCATGTACATCGCCATCAAGCCGAGCATTAAGCGTTGGGATATGTATCCCAAAATGTCTGATGCCAATCAGCGTATTGCCGAATACTGCAAGACAGATCCTCGACTCACCTATTTGGATATTGCCACTCCGATGTTGGGAGTCGATGGAACCCCGAAGCCGGGGCTCTTCGCCAAAGACGGATTGCACTTGAATGACGATGGTTACAAAGTATGGACCAACGTCGTAGATCCTCATTTGAGCAGTTGTCGTTAAACCGGCAAGAAGCTTTCGCTTTTTATCCTGCTTTGCGACGAATCTCTTGTGCCCGCGGAGAATGAGTCTTAGTAGCGGCATGCATCGGAGCGTGCGGACCTCGCAAATCGGGTTTGTCCTGGCTCTTGGTACCACGTTTTTGAGTTCGTAGGCTCAACAATGCAGGGAGAAGAATTAAGTCACCCACGACTGCCGCCAGCATCAATGCGGTCATCATAAACCCAAATCGAGCCGTTGGTGCGAAACTGCTCAGCCCCAACGCGGTCATTCCGACGGCTGTAATGACGGAAGCATTCAAGATCGCTCCCCCTGTCAGCAGTAAAGCTCGACGAGCAGCACGCGTGGAGCAATCTCCCGATTCACAGGCATCTTTGTACCGTACCAGATAATGAAAAGTACCATCCACGGCGAGGCCGAGTGCGATGCTACCTGTCATCATGGTTCCAATTTCTACCGGAACTCCCAACCAGCCTAATAGGCCGAATACAATGCAAACGGGGGTCAGGTTGGGAATCATGGCAATCAGGCCGGCTTTGAGTGATCTCAGCGAAATCACCATCACCGTGGTGATGATTAAAAATGCAGTGGCAAAGCTCTCCCAAAACCCTGTAAAAATTTGCTTCTGAGCATGCTCGAGAAGAATTTCCATACCGGTGAAACGAATGGGAATATCGCTTTCGGTGGCTGCAACCAGTTCGTCGATTGTTTGTTTGTCAGATTGTTCCAGGTTCTCTGCGAATCTTGCCGAAATTCGCCACAATCGATTTCCGCGTGATATGAAACCACTATCACCTTGTGACTGCTGAGCACGATTGAGCAGGGCGGCTGCTTCAAAGGCATCCGTTGGCAATTGCTTAGGGAGAAATGTTGCCGCTGAAACCGCGTATTCGATGGATGGATGATCTTCAAGGGTCGTACAGACGTTTTGGATATGAGACAACTTGTCGGCAAACGGCATCTTTAATCCACCGAAGTCGACGACTGCTTCGATAGATGAAGTGCTGGCGAACTTTTCTTCCAGCAACTTGGTGTCTTGGATCACTTTTCCTTCCTGCGGAAGGAAGTCTAACGCATTGATGCGAGAGTTCAGCGTTTTTAAGCCGACGCCACAAGCAACAATTAAAACGAGCGTAGCGACAACAACTGATCGGGAATGATCGACCACCCAAAATGCGAAGCGGGACAATCGATAATCATGACCTTGATCGACTTCATCCGGGAGTGGATAGAGAGTCAACATAGCTGGCGTGACTCCAAAGCCAACCAGCAGTGACACAATCGCCCCTAATGCGGCCCCAAATCCGAATTGTCGAACAGGCGCCATTTCACTCACCATCAATGATGCCAGTCCAATGGCAGTGGTCAACATAGCCAGAAAACATGGTTTCCAGGCCATCCTGAGGGCTTGATCCAAACGATCCTCGCCGTGGCAGTGTCGGAAGTAGTGAGTGAGATGAATCGAGGCTGCCAATGTGAAGACCATGACCATGATCGACAACGCACCAAGAATGAAGTTGGCTTCTCCTCCCGACCATTTAATAATAGCCCCACTCAATTCAATGGCCCACAGGGTTTGTCCCAAAATCCCGAAAGTCAGCTTCCAGTCTTTCAGTGTGTAGTACAATAAAAAGAGACTGATCAACATGGTCAACATGAAAAACTTTGCGGCTTCATCCTGTCCGCCAAGACGATCCAGTTCGGTCACAATGATTGGCGCACCAGCAAGGTGGTATTCATCATCTTCTAGCTGACAGTAAGCGAGTTCGCCGCGTAAATCCTCGACGAGTTGTGCTCGATTGGCCGTCCCTTCTGCTGACAGAATTGTCATCAAAGCGAGCATTGTTCCGTCTTTTGAGAGACAAAGACCTCGCAGCCGTTGATCGATCTCATCAGGGGCGATTTCCATATCTGTCATCGCGGAGGCAAGTTGTCGGGGTGAGTAGCATTCCGCGACCCCAGGTAGCCCGGTGATTCGCTTTGCCAAAGCATCCACCAATCCCGACTCTTCCATTGCCGACGGCAATGCGACGATGATGATCTCTTCAGCACCGAAGTCGAGTTTAAAGCGATCGTAGTCCTCGCGGACTTCCTG
The DNA here is from genome assembly GCA_030836185.1 of Planctomycetota bacterium. Classification (GTDB taxonomy): domain Bacteria; phylum Planctomycetota; class Planctomycetia; order Planctomycetales; family Planctomycetaceae; genus JABURQ01. The sequence goes on along the minus strand of JAURQH010000050.1, from coordinate 104,087 downwards.
GTTATCGGGCAACCAGGTTTCAATATCATTATTCGAAGGCATCGAATTTGATTCGATGTACAGAATTGGGAACGTGATCACCAAAAACCACATCAATTTGCGGCTATGAGTACGATAAAACTGTGACCACATACGGTCAGTTCCCTGAGCCCGAGTGAATTTCCTGTTGCTTTATCCGAATGAATAAGGCTCGAATGCCCCTATCACATCATGAGATGTTTCGCTGGGCCTCTTAAAAGAAATCGGATGTTTCCCGATGTTTCTGAATGCCAAACCAAGTCAAGTCGAACGAGATATGAAGAACAGAATGTCGAGCATGTTAGGCTTGAGAGACCGATTTATTTTACGGGTTCGACAGAGTTTGTCCTGTGTGGCCAAATTACTTAATCCGAACCGGTCATGCGTTTAGTATCTTGCAGGTTTGGTAACATGACTTCACCTAGACAAAATCCCCGGAGCGACTTGGGTCGTCCGAGGATTCTTTGTGATGATGTTTCGCTTAAATTAGACATCGTGAATCATTAATGTTCGACGACGATGATAGATGGCCGCCATCAGGATCAGACCTGCAAGGCCGAATAATGCCAGTTTATGCAGAGGGATACCCATGATGGTCACAGAGGCCTCATTTGTCGCCCCCTCTTCAGCGGGTGCTGTCGGGGCGGAATTATGCAATGGTGCATCTGATTCGAGTGTTGTGTCCATCATTTCAGCGTCATCAAACCCTGCAAAGATGTCCTCAGCCGCAGCGACTTCATGATTCTGTTCTTCAGCAAAAACAGGTCGCTCTACAGGATTCTCGCTCGGGGCCGGCATCGGCACTGGATCGCTTCCGCTGATCGTTGCCAATGAAGCGTCGAGCTTGGTCCATTGCAGGTTTTCTGGAGAATAGATGTGAGAGGAACTGATTAGTCGAGTTTGTACGTTGTTATTTTGGCGTGGTGATCGAGTGACTTGCATAAAACCACCCTGTGACCGTGGTTTTTGATTGGTTGAATGCCAGTCACGAGCTTCCGAGGTTGTTCCCGGTGAAGTGACTTGCGATGGTCGTGGATTAAGAAACTCAGCCGTTTTGAATTGCTTGTCGATAGACGGAGTGCTTGCACGTTGCACTGTGACGGCCGTTGCGGGAGCCTGAGCGACTTGCTGTGGTTGTGTCGCAACATCACGTCCCGGCCATTGAGGTAGCGGTGAGTCCGTATCAACTTGTGATCGGTTGGCAACCCCGGTGGCAGGAGCCGGTTGAATATTGATGTTGGCTCGACCTGAGGGCATCCCCGGTTGATTCGTCGAGGCAATATTTGTCGTTTCGGCGGTCTTCATTCTGATCAGGCTGACCAATTGTGCCGGAGTCTGATCACGCAAAGCAAACTCAACATTGGCACTGTTCGCCAGTTGTTCGGCTGAAACAGCAGTTGCCAAAGCGTCCTGGAACTGGCCGGCGCGGGCCTGAATTCGTGATCGTTTCATCAACTGTTGCACTTCTAATCGAGCCCACGCCTGCTGTTGTTCTGCGGCAGAATTATGCCCAGCTAAGGGGTGATTACTGCCTTCTTCCGTAATCGGAGCGTCCAGTTTTGGCTCGTTAGAAACCACCGATTGTGGAGCGGGTTTGGCGACGGGCGTTTCTCTTTCGAAGTCCGCAAACGGATTTTTTACAACCCGAGTTTCGGCAGCAGGAGCTGCGTTGATTGTGTTTTCAAACGGCATGGAAGGAGCACGTTTCGCGGCAGCAAGTTCCGCTTGTTCTTCCATTTCTTCTTCGAACTCTTCCGCATCTTCCTCGAAATCCTGAGCAGCAGATGCCTGCAAATCTCGAAGAGTGTCCTCGAAACCGGGAGCAAATTGATTACCTGAATTCTGGGCGATTGTCTCTTTTACAGGAGCCTGAGGCGCGGATGCGGTTTCTTGCTGCAGTTTTGCCCAGTCGGGAAGCGTTGCGTCTTTCGCTTGTGGCGAGGGAGCTGGTTGACCGACTGTTTGGTCAGCCATTCTTGAGGCGGCAAGAAACGGATCGTTTAACTCATTAGTTTGTGATGCAGACCGGAACCTGGACTCACGGGCCGCCGCGCGATTGTCAGACAATGCACGCTGCTCGGCTTCCAGTTCTGCAATGCGGCGTTCAAGTAGCAATCTTTGTTGCTGTGATTCTGGAGATCCTTCGGAAGTCGATTCAACAATCTCTTCTTCTTTATTTTTTCGACTAAAACGACGGAAGATGTTGAAGCGACTACTGCGAGACTCTTCCGCTTCCTGTTCAGACTTGGCAATCGCAAAGACATCGTTCGAGCTTTTAGGCTCGTTCTCGGCGGATGAATCGCTGGCAGCAAGTCGATCTCGCCATTTCTCGGCCAAAGCTTCGTCGTTTGCCGCGGACTGTGGTTTGTCACCGCCTGGCCAAAAACGAGTGAATCGCATTTCAGGCCCGGAAGAGCAGCCTGCAAGTAAGCTGCTACCGATGGCGAGGACTGTCAGTTTTTTGCGAATGTCTGTGGAGATCAACATCTTGAATCTCTCTCTCTTTGAATGATGCTTTAAGAGAAGGCGCACACAGTCCCGAGATTGTCTGTGATACTCTCTCATCGTTTGCATCGACCGGTCCGGTTATAACTATTAGCCACATTCGGCTTGTTCCAACCGATTTGCAAAACAGATCGAAAATCCGTTCTTTTCCGGTAAGCTGGGCAGACTTTGACGGTCAGGTGTTCCTCGAAGAGTATTCACTGAGGGGAAATACCGTAGCTGAGGTGATCTATTTTTTGCGAACGGGAGCAGATTTCAACAGCGCGCGAAGTGTTTTAAGGTTCACAGGATCCATCTCACGATCATCCTGTTCCTTCGGAGTTTCCAGATACATCGGGTGATTGGCGAATCGCTTGTCATTCAATAGATGTTGAAACGGTTCAATACCCAGAAAACCTTCTCCGATGTGTTCGTGTCGGTCGACCCGGCTTCCAAATTCCTTTTTGCTATCATTGAGGTGAAAGCCTTTCAAATGATCTAGGCCGATGGTCGAATCCAGTTTTTTGAACGTCGCCTCATATTCGGCTTTGGTGTTCATCGCATAGCCGGCCGCAAAAATGTGGCAGGTATCGAGGCACACGCCCAATCGTTCTGCCTCCTTCACATTTTCCAGCAGGTACTGTAATTCCTCAAACTGATAGCCAAGATTTGTCCCTTGCCCCGCAGTTGTTTCCAACCATGTTTGGGTTGAAAGTCCCGGTGCTCGACGATGGATTTCGTCCAAGGCGGCAACAATTCTTGCGAGACCTTCTTCCGGTGATGAACTGACATAGCTTCCCGGATGGAGCACAACCCCCAGCAATCCAAACTGTTCAGCCCGTTCCAGCTCGATGACAAATGAGTCAATCGATTTTTCCCACAGTTCATCCTTGGGACTTGCCAGATTGATCAAATAGCTGGCATGAGCACACGGTTTCTGGACACCAGTTTCGTCCATCGCTTCCCGAAACAACCTCACGTCCTCATCGGAAATGGGTTTGGCTCGCCATTGATTGTTATTCTTGGTGAAAATCTGAACGCAATCCATATCGAACCTGGCAGCAGCTTCGACGGCTTTGTAATAGCCGCCAGCAATCGACATGTGGGCTCCCAGTAATGGCATTGCGACGAATCCTTATTTCCGCATGATTGATCAATCAAACTCGCCCGTCGGGCTGTCTTACAGTATTGACGTTAGGTTTCCTGCTCACAAGTCATTCTCAGTGAGCTGGAAAATTTCAGGGATTCTCACACGCAGAGTCGCGGAATTCCTCTCTGCTGCCTACGATATCAGAAGAATTGTACTTCCAGTCTTATTGAGGTGTCACCGTTGGCTCACACCCCAGTGAGATCAACATTTTCCGCGTCCAGTTTTAAGACCACCATGTTCCTCATCATCGCTTATTGGATTATCGGCATTCTCGTTGGTCTCTTTTTCCTTGCTGCGTGCCTAAATCAACCACTTCGTCGGTGGGCTTATCAACGGGAAGAACAACAGGCTCGGGAACAATTTCGGCATCAACGCGAAACTCTGGAAGCAAAGTTCTTTGACATGGCCAGACAGCTTGGGAAACCTCGAGATTTAGTTTGGGTGGAATGTGATTGGCAGGAAACAGTCACTTTCGCCCGGGATGCACAAACCGGTTTGCTGACGGCATTCGCAGCCGTGAATGTCAGTTTCGAGGCGGTTGAAGGAGGAGATATGGAAGAAGTGGAGGCGGTTGGTCTGCTCCGAGAATGTGCGGCGGTCTTCCATTACAAGGAAGGCGCTTGGGGGACAGGTGGCCGGGCACTGTTCAATATGAATCCTGAAGACGCGGTATCGCGTCTGAGCGATCAATATGTGCCTGTCTGAGAGCGAGTGCCGGTAGACTCTGTAAAATCTCTCGAACCTAAGCAATTTCTTTGGTGTCTCAATCACTGGTCAAATGGAGAGCCGTTTTCGGTTTCCCTGACCTACAGAACGTGTTAAACTGCTTTCTGGTGAAATTGACTTAATTTTCACCTCATGCACCCGTGGCGCAACTGGATAGCGCATCGGTCTTCGGAACCGAGGGTTGGGGGTTCGAATCCCTCCGGGTGTATTTTTCTTGCGTTGGTGAATCTGTGAAGGCAGACAATTGCCTCTCTCGCACCGTATGTCACACAATATCCGTTTGCGTATTTCTTCCTTTTCACAGGTTTGCAGAGTTGGAATTGCGTTGACCAATTTGCACGGAATGTTCTATCTTTCCGATGTGTTCATGTGTCTCAATATTCTCTCAGTGCTAAGATTCTCGCTTTATGATTATCGGCTTCGAGCTCGTCGGCATTCTGATTCTGTTTGCAGTCGTCTGGTTCCTGCCAGACCGCATCAATCGGAATATTTTCGTTCGATCAATGTCGCGCAAGTTTCATCAATTTGCTGCACATCGAAATTGGTCGATCGTGGCAGTCGGTGTGGTGAGTCTCAGCTTGCACTTACCAACCTTGATTTGGGGGGACTATCCCGAACCTTCGGTCCACGATGAGTTCTGTTACCTTCTCGCTGCAGAGACGTTTGCCGATGGTCGATTGACGAATGAGACACATCCGCTCTGGGAACATTTCGAGAGTTTTCATCTACTGCAGACACCCTCGTACATGTCCAAGTATCCTCCCGGGCAATCTCTGTTTCTTGCATTGGGAATTCGGGTTGGTGGACATCCTGTGTTCGGTGTCTGGATCAGCATGGCATTGGCGAGTGCCGCGGTTTGTTGGATGTTACAAGCCTGGGTTCCCGTACGATGGGCGTTATTCGGTGCGATGATCATGACCCTGCGTTTGACGCCTGGATATTGGGGGAACTCCTATTGGGGAGGAGCCGTTGCGGCAATGGGAGGTGCTCTCTTGTTGGGTGCTTTACGTCGATTGATTTCCCAACAACGCTGGCAAGATGGAATGATCTTTGGTCTGGGGCTTTCAATTCTGGCTCTTTCCCGGTCCTATGAAGGCTTTGTCTTTTTTCTAGTGGCGACAAGTGTGTTGATGATTGCTCTCGTTTCTTCGAATGCGTTTTCGCTCAAGCAGTGTTTGAGATTATCTGGGGCGTGTATTGTGATCCCGATGATGGCTCTCAGTTGGCAGGTCTATTTTAATTACCAGGTGACTGGTGATCCTTGGAAGATGCCTTATCAGCTTCATAACGATCAGTACGCGGCAAACCCCACCTTTTTCTTTCAGAGTGATGGCGAGCCGATTCCCGAGTATCGTCACGATGCATTTCAGAAGTATTATCACTCTTGGGAGCGTACCAATTATCAGGCGTTTTCAGTCAATTTCGGTTGGAACAGAGAGCTAATCACAAAACTCCTTAACTTTTTGCGATTCTTTGTTGGGCCTGCGTCGCTTGTGCCGTTACTGTTGTGCGTACGACACTACCGAGATCGCTGGTTGATTGTCTGTCTGGGCTGTTGTCTCGCGGTGGGGTTGGCAGTGACTCAAATTATCTATTTGTTTCCCCACTACGCGGCACCTTTGACAGCACCGATGACCCTCTTTCAGGTGATCGGATTGGACAATTTACGAGTTTGGAATCCGGGGAGAAAAGTTGTCGGCAGAATGATGGTCTGGGGGATCGGTTGTATGTTTGTGCTCTTTCAATTCATGCCAGCATGGCAGAAGGGGCAAGACTTTAGCGAACGCTCCCAACTGGTCACTCAACTCCAGAACATTCCAGGACAGCATGTTGTGTTCGTTCATTATGCCGAGGATCACAATGTACACAAAGAATGGGTTTATAATCACGCAGACATTGATTCATCGAGGATTGTCTGGTCCCGGTGCATGAGCCCTCAACAGAATCAAAGAGTCCTGGATTATTATTCCGACCGACAATTTTGGTTGCTGACGTTTGAAGAAATGGATGAAGCGGTGTTATCGCCTAATACGCCGTCGTTCTACTCTCAGATTGAGATGGCTTCCCCGCTCAAAAGTCAAACCCATTGACCTAATTCTGGTTTGGCACTACAAATTCACTCTGGATTGGTCAGAAAAATTTACGTTTCCATCTCTCGTTGATACAATGAAAAAGTGCTACAAAAAAATTGGTTTGGCTTTCGCCAGCGTAATGTTTTCGCTCTTTGTCGCTGAAGTCGGCATTAGAGTTCTCGATCCTCCGCCACATCCGTTGGCACCTATTAGAGTCGACGATATCAGGGCTTCTGAAAACCCGATTCTTGTTTACGACTATCGTCCAAAAACGAAAAGTAAGGGGACTGGAAATCTCGACAATAGTTATTTCAATTTTGAGGGATTGAGAGATCGCGAACACGGATTAGTTAAGGCTTCGGGGACTCGTCGAATCATTTGCATTGGTGACTCCACGACAGCAGGTAATGGGGTAAAAAACAATGATGATCGATTTACTTACCTGTTGGAAAAGAGGCTCAATAACAACTCAAACAACCCTGTCCACTATGAGATTTTCAACATGGGCGTTACGGGGTATCAGACGGTTCAGGAAGTCGAAACTCTTCGAACAAAAGGATTGAAGTACCAACCGGATCTCGTTTTACTTACCGTATGCCTCAACGATTTTCGTATGGGTGGTTCTTTTTTTAGAATTAAGGAGAAGGAGTCACGGGATCAACTCTTCAGTTCTCGAACGATCTCTGACCATGTTGTTCAAAACTCCCGTCTTGCTTTTTTTGTTCACCACCGATTGTTTGCTCAACCTAGCCATTTTGAAATGGAGTACCGGCGCACGCAGCTTGAGGGAGAGTGTCCGGTTGAGCGTGGGATGCGACAACTTGCTGAGCTTCAACAGGAACATCGATTTGCTGTTTGTGTGGTTGTGTTACCGATCTTTGCGAATTCGTTTGAAAAGTATCCCAAGAAAGTTCAGCATAGCCATGAACAAGTTGCCGAAATTGTTTCTCGCTATCCACAAATCCATTTCACGGATTTGAAATCTGATTTTCAACAACTGCCCGAGCCTCCACCATACTATGCTTGCGACCGCTTGCATTTGAACGAGATTGGTCATCAAGAAATGACAGAGATGCTCCTTCCAATCGTGCGAGACATAATGGAATCTTCAGTACCCCCTCGATTCCCCGAAGCAGTCTCTTCCAAAGTCGGTTTGGGTGATAATCGCTCTCGAAATTGAGTTCTGACCGACTCTTTTGGCTCTTGATGATTTGAAGAATGAAACCATCCCTGACTCTCGAAAGTCATTCAAATCGTGGTTTCTTGAGTTGAAAAGTCTCGCTCTCACACGTACACCCTTGTATATTGGGAGTGGCGGTTCATCAGAATTATTGGCTTTTCCTCTTATCGCGGATGCGTATAATGGAAGCGGAGCGGGCCGTTCCACTTCTGGAAAGTTCGTTATGTCGTCAGTGTCCGGCACCCCATCGGAACAGCTCAAAACCTCTTTTGAGTGCGGATACTGTGGTTTTTGTGTTGAGCAGAACTCCATTCCGGCCCGCTGTCCCCGTTGTTGGCGTCCGAATGAAGTGGCATCTCAAGATGCGATGAGCTCGACCTCTTCTAGCTTGGTCTTCGCCGAGGCGGATTCAGAAGAGGAGTCTGTCTCCGAGCATTTGTTTCAGCTTTCAATTTCTGATTCAGACTTTGTGTCAGATAAACCACCGAGTCGTTTGAGACGTTGGATGGCCGGTTATGGGGTTTCTCTTTTTGTTCATGGAATCTTCCTGTTGGCAACCGCTCTGATTGTCTATCAGGTGCAAAAATTCAACTGGCACGATTCCATCCAATCTTCCATGACCCAAGGGCTTGGCGGGCTGGGAAGTGCTGGCGGTCTTGAACCGATGTTACCGATTGAATTTCAAGTCAGCCGTGAGCTGCAGGATCTCTCCTTCGATAATCCCGCCTATCAAAATTCCACCACGATGAATTTTGGCCAAGGCGGAACGTCCCAAGGAGTGGGAGATGGCGGGGTTGGATTTTTCGGAACACGCTCTCAAGGAAACTCGTTCGTCTTTGTGGTTGATATCTCGGGGAGTATGCAGGCAGAGTTTCGTGAACCCGATCCACGAAACCCGGGAACTTTGCGAGTGATGACACGTTGGGATAAAGCCCGAGAAGAACTTCTATCAGCGATCCATGTCATGAAAGAAGATCAGTCGTACTGCGTTGTGCTTTACAACGATGGAAATCGTCCGATGGTTGAGCAAGGTAATTTTGTGGGATTGCGATCAGCAACGCGCAACAATCGACAAAAAACAAAGCAATGGTTGGACACAATTGGTGCAATCGGTGGAACTGAGCCTATGGAGTCTTTGGCGTTCGCACTTGATCTGCGTCCTGATGTTCTCTACTTCCTGACCGATGGCGTTATCCCGGCACAATCTCGAGAGGTTTGCGAGATTTACAATCAAGCGAAGACCGTCGTCCACACAACCTGTATTGGCTATCCACAAAACGATTTGTTGCAGTTGATTGCAGCCGATCATCGCGGCCAGTTTAAGGCGATCACGCCAGATGGTCATCTGGGGTCTCCGCAAGGAATGACGTTCATTCTTTTGGTTCGTAGCGAATCAGGGCAACGACAAAAAATGATCCATCTGCAAAAGGACTATGAGCAATTGATTGAAGCAATGGCGGACCCTGCTATCAAGTTTCAAACTCCAAACACTCATACGACGATGTTTTTCCATAATGCGGTTTCCAGGGAGGCCGAGTTTAAGACCGAGCTTCTGAAATTGTTGAGAGTTTTGAATGCAGAGGGACCGCGTCGGTTTACGGATCAAGTTCGTGTGGGCTATTTGGGAGTTGAGGTCGATATCGACGAACTCACAAACGTCGAAGACATTGAAGGGTATCGGGGTTCGAAGGCGACTGTCGAAACGCTCTTGAAAATGTCTGTTTCTCAAGATGATTATGAAGCGTTTCCGAAGAATGTGAAGACAATCTATTTGTTTGGTGACCTCCAATCCAAGCGAGAGCTTGAAGCCGGCTTGCAGGTCTTTGACCTCTATAACGGCTCTCAGATTGAAATTTTGGATGGTGATCAGTTTCTTCGCGATCAGCGTTGAATGAATAAGAGGATTCGAGCCCGCTGAGATTCTCTCTTGGACGAAATCGCTGGAAGGGGTACGATTTGAATTCGTATTTGCAAATATTCGGATTCTGTTCTTTCGGTGGCACAGACAGCCATGGCAACTAGCGGTACATGGTCAACCTCAACAAGTTTGATCAATCGGATCAAGCAGAACGACCCTCAAGCTTGGGAACGCTTTACCCACATTTACACACCTCTCGTGTACACATGGGGACGACGACAAGGACTCAGCCAGCAAGATGCCGGAGATCTGGTTCAAGATGTCTTTACACGCGTTTTTCAGTACATCCAAACGTTCCAACCAGAAAGTTTTCGCGGTTGGCTATGGACGGTCACCCGGAATCAGATTCATAAAATGACGGGAAACAATCCGGTTATGTTACAGGCCCCCGGTGGAAGTCAGGCATACGACGAACTGATTGAGTTGCCCGCCGATCAAGAGGCGAGCAAAAGTCGTGATGACACTGACCCTTCAAACCTTGGCAAGCGCCAGCAAGCAAAGCACTTGTTGTCTCGCGAGCATTGGAAGTGATTCGGGATGATTTTTCGACCTCCACCTGGACTGCCTTCTGGCGAACATCGATTGAGAACTGTACATCGAAAGAAGTCGCCCAGGAGCTGGGAATGTCATCTGTCGCCGTCCGTCATGCGAAGTTTCGAGTGCTTCAGCGTTTGAAAGAAGAAGTCGGAAGTCTCTAACTTTTTCTTTGATTTGATAATTGTCGTAAGTCGTTTCTCAATAGGCACCTTTCTCTCCTCGCGGTGCCTCAAAGATCGCTGTTGCGATCCGTTTCTTTCGTTTTTGGCTAACACATTTTGATTCTCTGGGAGTGAGGGCGTTTTGCTTCGGCGATCGCTCTCACAAAAGGCTTAATTATGACTCACCAAAAATCACATCCATTGACTGCACAAAATGACCATGAGGCCAATGCGCTTCTCATGCGCCTCGCGGAATATGAGGAAAAGGGAGAGGCGACACCTGAAGAGCAGCCTGCTCTCGATCATCTTCTGAACGAACTGGAATCGTTCGTAGAAATTTTACAAACGCCACTTCCCCTCGATGATCAGAAGTATCTTGATGAAGAGGGGTGTCGGCGAGCAACTTACGGAAGTCTTGTAAGCGCTCGACCACATGCGGCTTCTCGGCAAGATTACGACGTTCGCCCGGATCGTTGGTCAGATTATAGAGCTCTTCTCCATTCGGCCATTTCGCGTATCTCCAGCGTTGATTCCGTAAGGCGTGACCAAGTTCCTCTCCGCGCGTGACGACGCTATACGCAAACTTCTTCTTGCCGAGGCGTTCGGGATGGTCGAGAAGTGGGCGCAATGATATGCCTTGCAGCTGAGAGGGTGTTTCCAATCCGGTTTCAGAGTCGAATGATCAAAACCCGGGACAGGATCCGGTTACCTCATCCGCAGGAACAATGGAGGTCGATCAAGGCACTCCACTCGAATCGACAACAGGTTCTGCTGGGAACGGAGTGACTGAAATCGTTGTGGTGACAGAAGAGCAATCTTGCAGCGGCTATATTTATTCCACCAAGAACAGTCGGAACCGTGAGCGTGTCTCCCTCAACTGGAACCTGATGAGTGATCACAGTGTTCAAGGAACGAGGGAGATCCCGTCTCTCAACAACACCAAGTTGAATTTACAAGGCAACCATTTGGGGGAAGAAGTCAGTTTCACCGCGGATGAGATTCTCTCCTGGGGAAATCAATTTGTCGTCCCTTGTGAGTTCCAAGGACTTCGCGACAAAGACGCGATCAAAGGGGAGTGGAGAATCTCTATCGAGGGAACACCAACCGGCTCACGTTTTCTCCTCAATTTGAAAGAGTCCAAAGTCACTCCTGCAAAATAGGACTAAATTAGCTCTGGTATGACGCGTTGGGATGACATTTTTGGCTCTCTTCAGCGTTCTTCTGTATCTCGTAAAATCGCCACAATCCTCACTATTTGCTGGAAAATCCGCCGTAATCGGGACGAATTACGATTTTGGTCCAATTTCACAGATGATCCAGGTTCATCTTGACCAGCGAAAGACCGACTCAGTATTATATAAACACCTAGGAATGCGTTATCCCGCCCGCTCGATGCATGACTGAATTTACCGGCATGATGCTGGCCCACCTTAGTATCCGCCTCCCCCGACCCCGAGGCTTAGAAATGTCCCGCCCAACTTCGATCACAACTGCATTTTTGCATGGATTGATGACAGTTCTCGTTCTGTCTTCTATCGTGACAGTCTCCGCTGAAGAACCGTTGCATGTTCGGATTGATCAGTTGATCGATCAATCCACAAAAGCACCGCAAGCCGAGATCATCAACGATCACGAGTTTATCCGTCGAGTCTCCATCGATCTGATTGGCATGCCTCCGACCATTGAAGAACTCAATGTCTTTCTCGCAGATGGGAGTCCCGACAAACGTGTGAAACTCGTCGATCAATTACTCAGTTCCAACGAGTATGTCCGTCACTTCACAACCTCGTTGGACATCATGCTGATGGAGCGTCGGCGTAACCAGCATGTCAAACAGGAAGAATGGCTGCCGTGGCTGCATAAGTCTGTCCAACAAAATAAACCGTGGAACGAATTGGCGCGAGAGATTCTCGGGGCAGACGGTGTCGATTTGAAGAACCGAGCCCCCGTCCGATTTTATCTGGACAGAGGCAGCGAACCTAATTTGCTGACTCGCGATGTCGCTCGAATTTTCTTCGGTCGCGATTTTCAGTGTGCGCAGTGTCACGATCATCCCATCATCGATGATTACAAACAGTCGGACTACCACGGCCTCTATTCATTTCTCGCTGGCGGGTATGAATTCAAAGCTCCCGACAAAAAAACGTACTACGCGGAGAAAGCGGGAAGTGAAGCGAAATTCGAATCGGTCTTCATTCCCGATTCCGAAGACGAGACTGCTCCCAAACTTCCGGGTGGACCTCCCATCGCTGAACCGAAGTTTTATTCGGGAGATGAATACAAGATCAAACCGGATAAAACCGTTCGCCCCGTGCTGAAGTATTCCCGTCGCCAAAAATTGGCCGAACTGGTGAGCATTGGCGACAACAGAGCCTTCAACGAGAACATTGCGAATCGATTATGGGCTCACATGATGGGACGCGGACTGGTCGAGCCGATTGACTTGCATCACACTGCCAATCCTCCCTCGCATCCGGCGTTGATGAAGTTGTTGGGTGAAGAAATGGCCCGTCTGAAGTTTGACATGAAAGCATTTGTGCGTGAGATTGCTTTGTCGAAGACTTATCAACGCTCCATTGATCTGCCGGCGGAATTAGTTGCCAAGTCGCAACAGTCTGCGGAAAAACTGCCAACGATTGAAGCAGAGTTGGTCGCCTTAAAAACACGGACCGAAGAAGCAGCGGCATCGTACGAAGAGACGATGAGTGCCTGGTACGAAGCAAAGCAAGCCCTCGAACCGGTCAAAACCGAATTGCGTGCCGCACGCAAGAAGACTGCCGAGCTGTATAAACCTTATGAAGCGGCAGAAAAAGCACTCACCGCTGCGAAAGCCAAGTTGCAACCGCAACTCGATCTGATCGCCAAATACGAAACGATTACCAAGCCGGCTGATAGTGCATTGGCATTGCTCAAAACCGATGACGAGTTGACCAAAGCACTCGCTCCCATCAAAGCAAAAATCGCTGCCGTCGAAAAGAAAGCTACGCCCTTACGAAAAGCAGTCACCGACAAAGAAGCCGCGCTGGTGAAACCTCGCGAGGAACTTCACGCATCGTGGAAAGTGATCGACGAAATACGGACTCGGATTGCACCATTGGAACAGATCGCACTCGCGAAGCAGGCAGAAGCCGCCAAAGCCCGACATAATTCACTCGACCATTGGAATGAACTCAATCGATTGACGGCTCAACTGGAATCGATAAAACATTTTGTTTCTTATGGTCCAGCAGAGACGACGGCGATAGCCGCTTCCGAAAAACATCAGCAAGCCATTGCTCAACAACGAGAAGCGATGCAGGCTGTCGAACAATACACGGTCGAGTTTCAAACTAAACAGAAAGCATGGCAGACCGTTTCCAATCAATATCAGCAAACCACGCAGAAACTGGCCTCTGCAGAAGCCGATATGGATAAGTTGCCCACTGCGGTCGCCACACTGAAAGCGGCCCGTCAAAATATGGCGGATGCCGTCGCCTCAATGCCAGCGGACGATGAACTGACTCAATTGGTCAGCTTTTACGAAGTGAAAGCGGAGAACTATCAGTTGCAACTGACGGCAGCAGAGAAGATGTCCGCCGAGATGCAGGTCTCCCTCAAGGAGCTTCAACCCAAGTACGAAGCGATGAAGCAAGAGTTCGCGACCGTTGAAGCCGAAATGAAAAAACGGACCGATCTCAGAACTCAGATGACTCAAGCCGTTAAAGAGGCTGAAGCAGAAGCCAACTCAACCCGTGACGCCTCCAACGCGATGCAGGCGAAGTTAACAGAAGATTGGGCGTCGCAGTTTGCGGTGGCTCCATTAAAGCCGTTGATGCCGGAACAATTTGCCTGGTCGGTGTTAGAGGTGACGGGAGTCCGCCAGCGTTACATGGGAATTGCCCGCGCGGAGATTGAGAAAAAGACACCTCTTTCGGAAGAGGACAAAAAAGACCCGGCCAAACTCGCAGCCCGTGAAGTGGCCGTTGAGCAATTGATGTACGAGAAGTTGAAGGGGAGTGTTGGGTCGTTTGTCGCTGTTTACGGAGCCGGCGATGGTCAAAACCAATACGATTATTTTGCTACCGTCGATCAGGCGTTGTTCGCCGCAAATGGCGGATCGATCATCGGCTGGGTCGGCCCGGCGACCGGCAATGTTACACATCGCATGCTACAAAACGAAGACCTCGTTGCTGGTATCCAAGATCTTTATCTGACCTACTTAACACGACAGCCGACAGTCGCAGAAACCAAAGCGGTCGTCGATTACATCAAATCACGCCCCGAAGAGAAGCAAGCCTGCATCGTTGAGATTGCTTGGGCATTGCTGAACTCGGCTGAATTTCGATTCAATCATTAAAAAACCTTCCCTCGAAAGGGATGAAACATGGCTATCAACTACAACTGCAAAAACAACGAACATCAATTTGCCCGTCGATCATTTCTGGGTGGCATGTTGACCGGTGCGACTGCTGTCGTAGGAGGGTTAGGAGCCTTCACCGCTCCGCAAGCCTATGCGAAATTGAATCGCGATCAAAAGCGGATCGTCGTCTTCAACATGCACGGTGGATTAAGCCAGTTAGAAAGTTGGGATCCGAAACCGGGAACCGATACCGGTGGCCCCACACGAGCCATTGCGACCAGCGTCCCCGGTATTCACATTGCCGACACTTTGCCTCATACCGCCAAACAGATGCACAATCTTTGTCTCGTCCGCAGTGTCAACACGAAGAACGGAGATCACGGCAAAGGTCGATACATGATGCTGACCGGTCGTGCTCAAACGCCGGCTGCAGATTATCCTGAAATTGGTGCCGTCGCTGCCAAAACGCTCAATCCCCCGCAAACTTCTCTCCCGGGACATATTCGCATCACGCCGGGTGGAAGTGGTGGTCGCGGTAACGATTCAGCTTATCTCGGACCCAAATACGCCAGCATCTCGCTCGATGGTGGTAAGCCTCCGCAAAACACAACATTACCAAAAACGGTGACCGCTGCGGGCGACGAACAACGGAATCAGTTCCGTCAGTTCGCGAATACCGGTTTTCTGGAACGCCGTCGAACTGCCATGACCGATGCCTTCACCTATAGCTACGAACAAGCCGAGCAGTTGATGAGGCAGCGGGACATCTTCGATATTACGAAAGAGTCCGAGAAAGACACCGCTCGCTATGGATCGCACGATTTCGGGCGCCACTGTTTGCTGGCTCGTCGCTTGTTAGAAAACAACATCAGCTTCGTGCAGGTCTCTCACTCGAACTATGACACTCACAACGAAAACTTCAACTTCCATCTCGAACAATTGGAAGAGTTCGACTCCCCGTTCGCGACGTTCGTCGGTGATCTCGCAGATCGCGGCATGTTGGAATCGACATTGATTGTCGTGTTGTCCGAATTTGGTCGCACGCCTCGCATCAACGACCGTTACGGTCGCGATCACTGGGGGAACGCCTGGTCGGTCGCTTTAGGTGGTTGTGGCGTCACAAACGGTGCGTCCTTTGGTGCGACGAACGAGAATGGCACGAAGGTCGTCGATGGTGAAATCGATCATCGGCATCTGTTCCACACTTATCTGTCGGCTGTTGGTGTCGATCCAACCGGCAGCTTTGATATCGGTGGTCGCGATATGCTGCGAGCCGACCCAGAAGGTCACGCCATCAAAGAGATTCTGGTGTGAAATGCTTGACACTCCCGTTGGTCGCGACATCAAACAGGCGCATGTGACTCATCAATGGAAGCATGATCGTCCACTGATTGAATGTCGGATTGATCCATTGGGGCGATATGTTTTCGCCAGTGCCGAGGACAATTCGATCCAGCGCTGGGCCTTCTCCGATGAAGTGAAAACTCCGTTGATCGCTCACGAAAGTTGGGTGTTTGCCATCGAACACAGTCTCGACGGAAACTGGACAGTGACAGCCGGTGGTGACGGTCGATTGATTTGGTGGGAGACGGCATCGGCAGAGCCGAAACCGGTCCGTACGATTGACGCTCATCACGGGTGGATCCGCTCGCTGGCGGTCAGCCCGGATGGAAAGACTCTCGCCTCAGCCGGTAACGATAAAGTCATTCAATTGTGGAACATTCAGGACGGCACACCGCTCGGCGAACTTCACGGCCATGAACGACATATTTACTGCGTCCGGTTTCATCCCACTGATTCGAATGTTCTGCTCTCCGGCGACATCATGGCGTCACTCAAACAGTGGGATGTCTCAAAACAAGCCGTCACTCGCGAGTTCGATTGCAAACCGTTGCACTCTTACAATACCGGGCAAAAGGTTGACTTTGGCGGTGTCCGAGCGATTGCCGTCTCACCCGACGGAAAATATCTGGCAGCCGGTGGACTCCACAAAGCTTCCAACCCTCTCGGTTCGGTCCACGAGCCGCTCGATCTGATGTTCGATTGGGAGTCACAAAAGTTGTTGCAATCGTGCGTCGCAGAGAAAATTCGGAGCGTCATCTGGCGGCAGCTTTTTATTGATGACACCACGGTGATGGCGGTCTCCGGTGGGACGGGTGGCGGGTTACTGCATTTCTGGTCGCCCACCGCGACCAAAGAAATTCATCAGTTCAAATTGCCGAAACATGCTCGCGATATGGATCTGCATCCTGACGGCATTCAAGTCGCCACAACTCATTCCGATAGCATCCTGCGGATCACAAAACTCGCTCCCAAAACGGCGTGAGCGGACGGAGGTGGGCGCTCTGCGAAGCAGAAGCCCCCGAACGGCCTTACTCTTTAATAATTTCAATCTGCGTTTCTCGTTCAATCAATTCGTCATAGACGAACGCTGGTAGATTGAGTTGGGCAATAGTGGGTATGCCAATGTATGTTTGCGTGCGGTGAAACAGGAGAAAGTTTTTCTTCCGTGTGCTATGGAATTGATCCCAGGGGATTAACAGGGGAGGGTGAAAGAACATGAAAGGGAGTGTCAGCGATAAATAGAAGCCTTGTTCGCAAATCCCAATCGTCAAACAATTGCTGTAACTGCTTAGGCCGAATCCTCCAGATCGATACCGATGGTACCTGCCTTCCGGCTTCTGATCGCATCGATATAGTTCAGCAACGTCCGACCAACCCATTCGGGTTGCTATGAATGAGACGAAGAGGAACATGATAGAGAACGCGATTAGTACAATGATAAGTTCGGAATCCACAATCACTCCTTTGCGGAACTGGTCCTGATGCGTCTCATAATCAACCAAGCATACACGCTCAGGTTAATGGTCAGAACAATCAATCCCAACACAATTTGTACGTTTCGCGTCAATCCTTCCGGGTACATGACCGCGAGCAGGTAATGCTCGATGAAGCCACCTTCATACCCACTTTGGCCTGCCGCCTCACGCAAACTGTTCTCCCACGGCGTTAAAGGGCAATACAGGTTGCAGAATTCAATCAGCATGCCCCAAATAACGGCGGGGAAGTGCAACAGGATCACCCAATTCCAGCGAATGGCCAACAATCCGCCCAGAATCACAAAGCAGATGAAGCCGAAATGGAAGGCGACCAGTGCGTCGGCGGCAATACGGTAGAGCATGAGATCCCACTTTGTCTTGAAGAGAGGCCTTATCTTCAGGAGACTGTGAGCGGACGATTTATTCCCTGATTCTGGTTGATCAAAAGAAATGTTGATTTCTATTCGTGGATCACAGAGGATTAACGTGCTTGCTCCGCGAGAGTCTTGTGAAAGAACTTAAAGATCATGAGCCGACAACCGAAAGAAAAATGGTGTCCCTATTGCCGCGAAACGGTCGATCAATGGGAATCTCAACGAAAGAAATATTCTCGCCGTAATTCTGCCAGCCAGCAGAAGATTCGATCGGACGTCAAATACTGGTTTCTTTGTCCTCATTGCAAGATCTATCATCCCTGGTATCGATTTGAGTGGTTGAATCCAGTGGTGCTGATTCTGTCTGCCTTGGGTGTCTGGGCGTATCACGACTTCCCGCAGACAAACCCGATGAAAATGGTGCCGTTTTTCGTTTCATCGGTTGTCGTATCTTTTATCGTGATGCTGACTTTTCGGGTCTGCTATACGAAATACTGCTTCCGCAATCCGCCCTCTTCGGAATGATGGAGTCAGAGTCGCCCCTGCGAGATTGGTTTCTTCCGACGAGTCCCAAATCTCTCGTCGTCGAGCCCGATTACAAAAGAGAATGTCTGATTTCAGGAGGCATCCACTCTGTTGCCTGTGACGGCAGATTTGTTATCATTTTCGCACACGCCGCCGTAGCTCAGTTGGCAGAGCAATGCTTTCGTAAAGCATGGGTCGGAGGTTCAAGTCCTCTCGGCGGCTCTTGATGCGAGTTTCAAAGCCCTGACTTCTTAGCGAACTGAGGGCTTTTTCGCTTTTCTAATCGCACCGAGAGTATCATTCTGAACAGGTCGGCAACTTGCCTGTTTGAGGAAGATCGAGTAAAAAGGACTTGCTGGTGAGGGCGTATGGCTCAGTTGGTTAGAGCGTTCGGTTCACATCCGAAAGGTCGCAGGTTCAAATCCTGCTACGCCCATTTTGTTCCGCTTGTGGACTTTAGCGGCTTCTCCGGGAGCCGCTTTTTTTATGTTTGCGATACTCTTCTTTCCTTTGACTTGTGAATACGCCATGCCCCGAATCTTACTTGCTTTTCTGATCGTCGCATTCTCATTTGCGTCAAGTGACCACTTACAAGTTGACGCTGGTGATCGCCCGTTACGAGCTTTACTTGTTACGGGGGGATGCTGTCACGATTACGCGCGACAAAAACAGATTATCGCCAAAGGAACCGCCGCCCGAGCCGATATTGTCTGGACCATCGTGCATCAGGGAGGCAGCACCACTGATACGAAGATTCCTCTCTACGAGGATCCCAATTGGGCCGATGGTTTTGACGTGATCATTCACAACGAATGTTTCGCGCATGTGAAAGACAAAGAGTTTGTCGACCGAATCTTGAAGCCTCACAAAGAAGGGACTCCCGCCGTTCTGATTCACTGTGCGATGCACTGTTATCGAACCGGGACAGACGACTGGTTTGAATTTGTCGGCGTGCAATCACCCGGCCACGGGCCTCACTATGCTTACAAGATCGAAAATCAAAAAAGCGATCATCCCGTGATGTCTGCATTCGGAGACAGTTGGGAAGTTCCGAAAGGGGAACTCTATCACACCGTCAAACTGTGGCCATCAGCGACCCCTTTGGCACAAGCTCGTCGCCAAAAAGACAACGAACCGCAAACCTGCATTTGGACGAACCAGTACAAAGAGAACACACGCGTCTTTTGCACAACAGTCGGCCATTACAACGAAACAATGGTCGAGCCACGTTATCTGGACATGCTGACTCGTGGCATCTTGTGGGCGGCTGGTCGTGATCCTGAAAAACATTTTCATGCCACTGATGAAAAAGCGGATGCCGAGATCATGGCGTTGGCGAATGCCCCACTCAATCTGAAACCGATTGCCGAATTCGGTCAGAAGATTCCGACCAAAGGAAATCTGGCGTTTCGAAAAGTAGCAACAGCCAGCAGCGAGGAGACCGGCAAGAACAATTTTGCCAAAAACGCCGTTGATGGTGACTTACAGACACGCTGGTGCGCCAACGGTCCTGCCAAAAACGAATGGTGGCAGGTCGATCTGAAAGAACCGACGCACCTCAAGAATTTGCGGATCCACTGGGAGTTCACCAACGCCGCCTATCAGTACAAGATTGAAGGTTCTTCTGATGCAAAAACCTGGAGTGTGTTGGTGGATCAAAGTGAGAACAGCAAACGGTCTCCGTATAATGCTCATAAAGTCGATGCACCCGCGACACGCTATCTCAAAGTGACATTCCTGGGTTCCTCTCGTAATACGTTCGCCAGCTTCTGGGAATTTGAAGCGTCCGACAAAGCACTCCCAAAACTTCCGAAAAATCCCAAGAAACCCAACATGCGGTCGGGAACCTTGGCTGATGTCAAAGTGCCTGATGGTTTTCAAGCGACGTTGTTCGGGACGCCTCCTGAAGTGAATTACCCCGCCTGTCTCACGGCTGCCGCCACCGGGGAATTATTTGTGGGAGTCGATGAACAAGGCTCGTTGGGGAAAGAGTCAGGACGTGGGAAAGTCTTGCGTTGTCTTGATACCGATGGTGATGGTCAGGCTGATAAAATCAATGTCTTCGCCAAGCTGGACCATCCCCGCGGGCTCGTCTATGACAATGGCTCGCTATGGGTTTTACATCCTCCGTTTATGTCAGTCTTTCACGACGATGATCTCGACGGAACCGCAGATCGTGAAGAGACTTTGATCACCGGAATCAGTACCGAAGAAGTGAATAAACGAGGAGCCGATCACACCACAAACGGTATCCGTATGGGGATTGACGGTTGGATTTATATTGCCGTGGGAGATTTTGGTTTCACGGAAGCGAAGGGAACAGATGGAAAAGTGCTCGCGCGTCGTGGTGGTGGAGTTGTCCGTGTTCGCCCTGACGGAACCGATATGGAGTATTATTGTTGGGGGCTACGCAACATTGTCGACATTGCCGTCGATCCGTATTTGAATCTGTTCACACGCGACAACACCAACGACGGCGGTGGCTGGGACATTCGTGTTTCGCACATCATGCAAACCGCCAACTATGGCTATCCATCTTTGTATAAGAACTTCAGTGAAGAAATTATGCCTCCGCTCGCGAATTACGGGGGAGGCTCAGGCTGTGGTGTGATGTTCTTCCACGATGATCGTTGGCCGGCTCCTTACAATGAAGCTCTTTACACCTGCGACTGGGGACGCAGCGAAGTTTATCTGCACAATCTTCCTACGGACGGGCCAACCTTCGCACCGAACGAAAAACCGTTTGTGAAAATTCCTCGTCCGACCGATGTTGATGTCGATGGCAGCGGGCGGATGTATATCTCCAGTTGGAAG
Source organism: Planctomycetota bacterium (assembly GCA_030836185.1). Lineage (GTDB taxonomy): Bacteria > Planctomycetota > Planctomycetia > Planctomycetales > Planctomycetaceae > JABURQ01. Next base: position 82,970 of record JAURQH010000050.1, on the reverse strand, counting down.
AATGGGAAATTTAATTACGACGGCCCGAATGTTGGTTTCGTGGCACAAGTCACGCCGATTGATTTTCTTGCCAAGCCGTTTCCAGTTATATCCGAATTAAGCGATGGTGAATTGATCAAGATGTTGGATGCGCCGAGTGCCAAACACCGTTTACACGCTCAACGAGAAATCCTTCGTCGAAAACCAACTGATATGATTTCGGGGCAGTTAGCCGAATTGGCCAAGAATCCGAAAACATCGCCCGCCGGAGTCGTCGCGGCGATATTTACTCTCAAGCAGTTAGAAGGTGCCGATGCTCAAGAACAACTGTTGCAGTTGGTGAAAAATCCACAGGCTCGAGAATACGCGTTACGTGCATTAACGGATCGGACATCAGAACTAAAAACGGTTCCGGTTGAGCCGTATGTCGACGCTTTGAAGAGTGACGATCCACGCATTCAGGCACAAGCATTGATCAGCCTCGGGCGTTTGGGAAATAGCGATGTCGCAGAAGCGATATTACCGCTTACGATTCGAGCCGAGGGATCAACACTTCCGACCGAAGAACCACTCTGGAACCAGGCTGATGCCGGTCGTGTCTTGCCACATCTCGCCGTTCAAACTTTACGAACATTGAATGCCTATGAAGCTTGCCTGAAAGCGATTCCCGGTCCGTATCAGGAAGGTGCCTTATGGGCATTGAAAGGGATGCACGATGAGGCTGCCGTTGAGAGTTTACTAAAGACGCTCAGTAAGACGTATGATTCGCAGTTACGACGTGAGTTATTCACGACTCTCATTCGTCTCTATCATCACGAAGCCGATTATACCGGTGGCTGGTGGGGGACTCGTCCCGATACAACCGGACCGTATTATGATCGTCAGCCGTGGGCCGGCACTCAAAAGATCGAGGCCACGATTCGTGTGGCGGTGACCGATTTTGACAAAGCGACCGTTCAACATATTCTGGAGCAACTCGCCAAGCACGTCGTGAAAATCGACGGGCTTCCCGGAGCCGACCGCATCGCCGATGTGATGAAGCGCGAGCCGGAAGTTGCGATCAAGATTCCCAAAGTCGATAAGAACGACCCTAACATTCTGGCCAACATCGCCTTTGACAAGGCATTAAATCGCACACTCGGCATAAAAGGTGATCCTGAGAACGGGGCCAAATTGTTCCGTCAGCAATCGTGCGTCGCGTGTCACACCTATGCCAACGGACAACAACCCAAAGGACCACATCTCGTCGATATCGGCAAACGCTACAAACCGACCGAATTGGTAGAATCGATTCTGAAACCCGATGCCAAAATCGCACAAGGCTTCGATACTTACACGTTTGTCACAGATGACGGCAAGGTGGTCACCGGGTTTGTTGTGAGCGAATCGGCAGAAACATTGACTCTGCGTAAAACGGATGGCTTATCGGTCGAACTAATCCAGGACGACATCGACGAACGGGTCAAACAACCGACTTCAATGATGCCGAAAGGGATTATCAACAACCTGACACCGGAACAATTGGCCGATCTGATTGCTTACTTGCAGACGTTGAAGTGAGATTTTACTCGGGTAATCGGCCTCTTCGGGGATCGTCACCGCCAAGCACGATTGGCAAGTCAATCTTTGTTTTGTCGCGAACCACTTTCAAGACAACTCGCTCACCGGGTCGCTTTCCATCCAGGTAGGACATTAAATCATCGGCGGTTTCGACGGGGCTTCCGTCAACGCCGATAATTCGGTCGGCGGCCAGGCGATCGACTTTTTGGATGACAAACGGTCCACGTCGTTCACGGGCAACGCGCGGGCCTCGCAAACCGGCTTGTTCAGCCGGTCCACCTTCGGTGAGCGATGCCACTAATAATCCTTCTTCGGTTTCGTAAACTTTTTGAATGCCACTCTCGGGACGAATCACCCGTCCAAACTGCAACAGGTCGTTCAGAATTCGGGTGACGAGATTCACGGGAATCGCAAATCCGACACCCGCCGACTGACCGGTCCGCGAGGCAATGGCAGTCGTGATGCCGATGAGACGCCCCTTGGAATCGAGTAATGGGCCTCCCGAGTTGCCGGGATTCACGGACGCATCGATCTGAATGATGCTGCGAACGGTTCGATTGCCGCGAAGTGGGAGAGTTCGGTTGAGTGAGGAAATAATTCCGGTAGCCATCGTGCGTTCAAGTCCAAAAGGATTCCCAATGGCAAAGACTCGCATACCGACCTGAAGTTCCGACATGTCTCCCAGAATGACAGGGAAGAGTAACGCCCGCGGTGCTTCAATTTTTAAGATCGCCACGTCGCTGATCGGGTCGGCTCCCACCAATGAGGCGGGAAAGCTACTACCGTCATACAACCCGACTCGTACTTCGCGCGCTCCTTCAATCACATGGAAGTTTGTTAAAATATGTCCGCTGCTATCGAGAACGGCTCCCGAGCCATCACCTTCTCGCACCTCGGCAAAGAAGAAGTTATCCACCTCAACACCGCGGCTGGTGATATGAACCACCGACTTGTTACACGTTTCGTAGATGGCGACGTTGATCGCTTCTTCTTCTGAAAGATGATCACGATCCAGAGGAGCCGGGATGCGGCGTGGTGTTGAGGGTAAGTCGAGTCTTGGTAGTTTTGGCCCTGACTGTTGGGCTGATGCGGTTGAGAATCGATCAGGACCTGTCATCCAAAGTGTGAACAGGCTACCGAGGATAGCGGCGAAAAAGCAGGCGATTGAGAGTTTCATCAGTCGCTCTCCTTACATGATTTGATGTGATTGTATGTAATCAATAATCGATTTTTTGTCATCTGCTGTCAATTTGTAGTTTCTTGTCTTCCGACGGCTGCGAAAGATCTTCTGTTTTGTATATTGAAGATCCCGTATTAGCTCAACCCCACGCTTCCGGCTTGTTCTGGAAGCGCCCGTCATAGACTTGAAGTGTTCAACCTGTCTGACGAGGAGAATTGAAAGCGATGACCATGCGTGTTGGAATATTGACCGCCGGCGGTGACACTCCCGCATTGAACGCCACAATCTACGGTGCCGTCGAACGAGCGTCTCAACTCGAAATCGAGATGGTCGGGATTGTCAAAGGGTTTGAGGGGATCCTGCGAGAGGATGTCCCCCATGTGCGACTGAACCCACTTTTTCAATCGATCCCTGAATTAGACCCGATGCGAGGGGGGACATTGTTAGGGGCTTCCCGAACTTACATCGATCCCGAACAGACAGAGTTGATGAAAGCCGTTTCTGGACGGCTGGAGAAACTAGGGCTCGATGGCCTGATCTGCATTGGCGGCGATGGGACGATCAACGGAATGCAGCCGTTGTCGGAGTTCTTTCCTTGCGTCTTGGCTCCCAAAACGATTGATAATGACCTGGGGCTTAACTATATCGACGAACCGAATGACTGGTTACAGGAAGAAAATGGTAGCGGTTCCGATCTGGTCTATACTCGTCGTGAGAGTCGTAAAACCTTTGAGCTGCCGGAGGTTATCAACTACGCCACTCCCGGTTATGCCACGTCAGTATATGTTGTGACGCAAGGTCTCCAGCGAATTCGTACCACCGCCGAAAGTCATCGTCGTATCGGAATTGTCGAAGTGATGGGACGACAGTCCGGCTATATTTCACTCGGTTCGGCTTACGGGCAACCCGATATCATACTCATTCCCGAAGTTCCTCTGAATCTGGAACGACTGAAGCAGCGGATTCGTGAAATCTACGACCTGCAAAAACATGTCGTCATCGCCGTGGGGGAAGGGCTATTAAACGAAGATGGTGAAGAACTCGGACGCAGCTTGGAACAGTTCGACCCTGCGGGTAACCCGATTTATGGAGAAACGGCTGAAGCATTACGTCAATTGCTGATGCGTGAACTGGGAGACGATTTTTTCCGATCTCGCATGCGTCACAGCACCGCATCAGAAGCGATATTCACACGTCGTGTCGGACATACTCAGCGGGGAGGACATCCCATCCGTTTCGACCGATTCTATGCCGCTCAATTGGGTGGCAAAGCCGTCGAGATGATCAAAGACGGCTTAAATAATCATATTGCCACGCTGCAATGGTCGGAAGAGCGAGATTTCTTTACCAGTGCGTTTTCTGCTAACAAATTGCGAGACCGCTGGGGAATCATTCACCCACGCATGGTGCATCACAGCTTCTACGATCAAGAGCGATTTCAGCCCTCTTTACAAGGGATGGAATTTTTGACCAGAATTTTCACGAACGCAATTGGTCAGGAAGATTTTGAGTATCAGCGCAGTCACACATTTGCCCGGTCAAATCTGCTGCAAAGGTATCAAAGCGTGAATGTCGATATTCAAAAGCGAATCGAAGAACTCAAATAGTCCTACTGTTTCCAGATTGGAGCCATCGGGCTGATACGTTTCGAACGTTGATGCGGAAGTTTTCCAAACGCGGGTATCGCTTCGGACGGAGCGGTGATGGTTTGAGAGTCAGAGCTTTGGCTGCTCGGTTTTGGTGTGGGAACCTGCAACTTCGGCAGTTGATCGAGGGGTAACTCAGTGGGTGGCGTTTGATAATACGGTGAGCTTGCTGGTTGTCTTACCGGTTGGGCTAGCGTTTCGTAACCAATTTGCTGAATGCCACTGTTTTGAATGCCGCCGGTCTGATCGTGGCTTTGATCAACAAACAGAGGCTGTCGCTGCGGAAGTGTTTGATCGTAAAGAGTCCCTCCTGCAACCTGCATTCGCATCATCTGTTTTAATTCTGCGGTTTGCAATTGCGTCTCGGGGGATTGCAGGATGATATCCTCGATCACCCACTGTTCATGTTCCTGAATCAATTTGACCACTGCTCCGCGATGTTGGTTGCCTAGCTGAAGTTCGGCTTCTTTGCCGCGTATTTGAACTTTGGCAAGTTGTTGCCGGTAATAAGCCATGGTGTTTTTGGCAATGGGGGGCATTGCAGAGAGGTGTTTCCAGACGAGTCGGTTAAAGTCTCCGCTCACAGACCGCTGGACTTGAACAAGATCGTCAGCCGCAACGCCTGTGGAGAATTGATGCAACGGGATCGTGAGAGCAAGCGTGTTTTTCAGTGATTGTGGGCGATTGGGGAGGCTGACAAGAATATCATCGACCAGTTGCTCGCCGTTCCAGTCGCGAATTTGATAGGTCACAACATACTCGCCTTGCATGATTCGGAACTCCGTCAAACCACCTTGGTAATTCGACCAGATGAGTTTGGTTTCTCCGTTTCCGATTCCTTCAATGGGGACTGTCATGACTGAGTCTTTGTCGAGACGGTTCCATACCAGCTTGTTGAATTCTGGAGTCGACAAGCGTCCCAGAATATCAAGATTGCGGCTTTCCAATGCGGTGATAAAGGCTTTTAGCGTTGCTTGTGATGTGAAGACGGAAGACAATTGTCGCTGTTGTTGGTTGGCCGCGTCGAAATGAGTCACTTCGGTGACTTTGTAATTTCGAACGGTAGTTCTCTCCTCGACGTCAAACGAGTCTCCCTGATCGAGATCGATTGTGACGACATCATTACCCACGGGAATCACAATCGTGGCGATATTTCCCGAGGCTTTGATGCGATAATCCTGATCGAGCATTTCCTGAAGAGGAAGTGGGAAAGATGTCAGGTCAGCATCTTTCAGCACATACTTGAAGAATCGAGTCTCGGACACGGTTTCCAATGCCTGTTTGTCTTGTGCTTGATAGGCTTTTACAAAATCGAGAGCAGTTTTCATGACGGCTGCTGTGCGCCGCAACGAGGGAATGTGATATTGATCTTCTCGTGACTCAATCGCGACATCATCAACTTTCCAGGTTTTCTCTTCGGTCACCAAAGTCATCATGATTTGACCACTCAGTCGATGAATTTTGACGATGGCTTTCGTTTCGTCCATTTGGGCTTGAGGCTGTAGCGACTTCATAGGTTTATCGCCGGCAATCTTCATTCGCATTTTTTCAAAGGATTGCTCCGGGATATCAGCAAGCAGGTCTCTAAATTCAACAGAAGTTTGTGTGAGTAATGTTTCACGGTCGCCTTGCTGGGCAGATTCCATGAATTCCCGCACAGTCACCAAAAGCTGCATTTGGTCTGAAACCGAACGCACGGCAATGACGCCGTCTTTTTTCTGTTTCATGAACATGTCGTCGACTAGCCATTCGTTTTGATCGGCATCAAACCCAATGACGAAGGTGAGCTTTTGTTTGTTTTCGCCAATGGCGACTTTCACACGTTTCTGTTCGTCCGAGACTTGGTCAATTTCGAGAACTTCAACTTCACCTGTGGGGATCTTCAGAAGTTCCAGATCATTGTAGGAATCGGGATGTCGCAAGGCATACTGTTTGAACCGTGGAGTGGACGTGAGGCGGACGGCGTCGAGTTGTTGGAGCTCCATCGCATTCATAAAGCGTTGAATGGTCAGTTGTTCTGACTCGTACGGGTCTTCACGAAAAGTCTCGCGTGAATAGACCAACGGGTTATATTCCGTTTCGGGGACCCATTCAGACAATTGAAATTGTGCGCAACCTGTCAAAGACAGAGTGGTCAAAAGCCCGAGTGTCAGACAGCGGACAGCAGTCATGGCGTCGTCCTGATTGTAATCGGAAGTGAGTTTTATAGCCGGAACGGCCAGATGTGAGGCTGTTGTCACCAAGAGCCGGTAACATGGAGGAGTGGAGTTCTTGCAGAATTTATGGAACTCGTCAAGTGAGGATCTCTCGGCTCGATCTCAGATGAAATTTTCGATGGGTCGGGGTTCCCGTATCTTTGTAATTTTGATAGTTTTCCCGCACTTCATAGAGTTCGGTGAATTGTGTTCCGTTTTCTATGTTGAAAATTAGGTGTCTTATCAGTCAATTGGGAAAGGACTCCCATGGGTGCGTTATTTCGATTAGTTTCTCTTGTCGGCGTGATGTCTGCCGGTTTTTACGTGCTTTATCTGGCACAAGGGAAGCTTACAGAGCCTCAATCTCTTGTAAAAACTGTCGATGAAAATGCAGAGGCTTTGACTCTTGGGGCTGACGGTTCTGTCAGCCAGCACGTCTCTACTGAGAAACCGAATATAGAATTTCCGGGCAAGATTGCCGCATCGGTAGACCAGTGGGAACCGGCTCCGGTGACGACTGACCAGAATGAAATGTTCGCCAAGACTAAGAACTCTTCGACAACGGTTGTCACAGAGGCTTTTTTCCCTGAGGCATCTTCTTCAGAACCTGCCAGCATTGATTTTCGCGATTCCTCGGAAGTCTCTACGACTCCGGCGATTTTGGAGACCGCAAATTCGTCGATCAATCAGCCCGGCACAATTCGGCTCGTGGCCAATGATGATCCGTTTGCGGAAGATGTCGAACCGGTTGAGTCAAAAACAACGCCTGCTGAAACTCTTAAATCAAAAACAGAAGCGGACCCGTTCTCAGCCGATGATCCGTTTGGTGAGAAAGTCATCGACACTCCCAAACCCGTTGAAAAGTCAGGCCCTCTGAAAGAGTTTGATCCTTTTGGTGAGTCGGTGACACCCTCAAAAACGACTCCCGTGAAACCTGCCCCCAAAGACGACGCATTTCCCGGACTGTCGGAGGAAAATGAAAAGTCTCCTATCAAAAAAGAAGCCGATGAGAAGGCTGATCCTGCTCCCTTCTCTGCGGATGATCCTTTCGCTCCGTTCAGCGAAGAAAAACCTGTCTTGAAGGATTCGAAACGGCCCGCGTTAACGAAGTCGCCAGTTCCAGAAGTCAAAGAGGATCCGTTCCCTGAGTTTCCCGGTGTGGACAAGCAGCCTGTTAAATCAACGACAACACCCGTCCCAACACCGAGCGAAGATCCATTTGGTGATTTTCCGTCTTTTGACTCAACGCCTCAACCAAAGGCGACACCCGCTAAGAACATGGAAACTCCCCAGCCTTCGAGTGACCCCTTCGGAGAAGACTTCCCCGCTGAACCTAAGAAAGGTTTGGACGCGATTTCCGCGTTTCCAGGAGAGTTGGAACCTGCAAAAACCGAGATGAAAAAGAAACCCCTTGAATCGTCCTCTCCCTTGATCATATTGGAAGAGGAACCACCTTTGACCGGCTTTCCTGAACTCGACACTGCAAAAACCAAGCAGCCGAGCGCAGAACCTCTTAAACAACCATTGGATGCATTTCCCGAACTGGACCCTCTTGATCGCCCTGCAATCAAATCAGAGTCGAAGCCAACGATTGAGCCTGATGCCTTTCCTGCTTTCGATGAGTCTCCCAAGCCCAATGACAAGAACAAAGTAGAGACACTTCCCCCCATTGACGATTTTCCAATGCTCGAAGAAAAGTTAAAGAACAACGCGAAAGACATTCAGCTCCAGCCAGTTCCACGTGAGCCATTACCACGTGAACCAGAGTTAGAGACACGACCAGAACCACTTCCTGCGTTTGATGAACCTCCGGCAGTATTGCCAGAAGAGAATCAAGAGGCACGATCTCCTGCAGAAGACAGCCTCAAAGGTGAAGTTCCGTCGTTAACCGAGTTGCAGGGCGATGGCGTGGTTAAGCCTGATACTCCGCGGGAAATGAAACTTCCCCACTTGGAGATCACCAAACAGGCTCCTTCCAAAGCACTCCTCAACAAGCCATTTGTTTACACAATTGTGGTGAAAAATGCAGGCGATGTGGCCGCGAATGAAGTGACCGTTCAGGATCAGATTCCGAAAGGATCGAATCTTACCGGAACAATTCCTCAGGCGGAATTAGTGGGGCGACGATTAGTTTGGTCTTTGGGGCGTATCGAGCCGGGGCAGGAACAAAAAATTGCAGTGCGGATTGTTCCCGTAGAACCGGGACCATTGGGAAGTGTGGCCACAGTGAACTTTGTTGCCGAAGTGGGAGCGGAGACCCTTGTCGAACATCCGCAGGTGACGTTTGATATGAAAATTCCTACCGATGCCAAGGTTGGTGAGATTGTCGATTGCACATTCACGATTGAAAATCATGGAACGGATACTGTCACAGGGATTGTCCTGCGTGACATCATCCCCGCTGGTATGCACCATCCCGCTGGTGACGATTTGGAGAACCCGTTGGGAGATTTAGGTCCGGGTCAGAAACTCTCTGAGACTCTACAACTCAAAGTGTTGAAAGCTGGCCGTCATGTTAATGAAGCGGTCGTGACGGCTGAAGGTGGACTTAGTCTGAAGCAAAAATCAATTCTCAATGCCGCCGGTAATCGCTTGACGGTCAAACGACGCGGTCCGCAGGAGCGATTTATTGGACGTGCCGCAATCTATCAGAACGATGTTTCCAATACTTCTAATGAAGTGGTCAATGATGCCATCGTCGTGGAAAAGTTGCCCGCAGGAATGCAATTTCAGCAAGCTGGACAAGGGGGCCAATATCATGCCTCCAGCCGAGAGATTCATTGGCGCATCAATCAGATTGCTCCGGGACAAACGGTTCAATTGCAAGCCCGGATGATCCCGACACAAGCAGGACACGGCGAGACTCTGGTCCGCGTGTTAGAAAACCAGGGTGGCGAAATTCAGTTGGTCTCTCATACCCAGGTTCGTTCCTACGCTTCGATCGGTCTGGAAATGACTCAAGTTGAAGAACCCATTTTGATGGGAGATATCGTCAAGATGCGGATTGAAGCGACAAATCGAGGAAATGCTTCCGCACAATCTGTCGAACTGCGTGCCACCATTCCACCTACAATGGAATTGCTGACAGTCGGCGGGGAGACTCGTTTTCGAGTCGAAGGCCGTGAGGTGGTCTTCGAGACATTAAACGCACTACCACCCGGAAAGACCGAAATCATCGAGTTAGAATTGAAAGCGGCGGCTGCGTCTCCGGCGGAAGTTGCTGTTTCCGTGAAGTCCCGAGAAATGGTTCGGCCACTTGTCAAAGCATCAGCCATCGATGTCCATTCTCGACAGTAATCAGTTCGTAACAATTCATTGACAGGTAAGCACTTCGTGTTTTGACACGAGGTGTTTTTTTTTGTCGTGTGGTTGAGTCGTTCTGTGGTGAGAGTATGCTGGAAGAGACAGATTTGTTTCACCAACGGGATCAGTTATGGAATTCAACGCCAGACGTTACGACAACAACGAACCTGTGCGAATTCGGATCGAGGGAGAACGAATCGCAGCCGTCACACCTCTTCAAGATGATGGATCTTTCGCCGCCTTACCAATCGTGGCTCCCGCATTTTATGATTTGCAGATTAACGGTCATGGTGGCATCTGGTTTGGTCAGTCCGATTTGACTCCTGAAAAAGTTCTCTCCGTGTTGAAGCCTCATTTTTCGTTTGGGGTCACACGGATGTTTCCGACATTGATTACCAACTCCAACGAAAATCTGCTTCACGGCTTTGAACAAATTCGCAAAGCGTGCGAGCAGGAAAAATGGGCAGACCAACTGGTGGCAGGATGTCATCTGGAAGGGCCGTATCTCTCGGGAGAGGACGGTCCACGAGGCGCTCATCCGAAAGAGCACATACGACCTGCCAACTGGGATGAGTTTCAGGGTTGGCAGGAGGCGAGTGGTGGACGTATCCGTTTGGTGACGATTGCTCCAGAAACGGAAGGTGCCATCGAATTTATTCGTAGAGCTGTGGAAGCTGGAATTACCATCTCTCTCGGGCACACTGCCGCCGAGCCGGACGACATTAAACGTGCCGTCGATGCCGGAGCGACAATGAGTACCCATTTGGGAAATGGAGCACATGGAACCATCAGGCGACACCCCAACTATATCTGGGAGCAATTGGCTAACGACGGACTTACTGCTGGGTTGATCACGGATGGTCATCATCTCCCCGCAAGCGTTGTCAAATGCATGGTGCGAGTGAAAGGGACAGAAAACTGTATCATCACTTGTGATGCCTCGGGGTTGGCGGGATGTCCTCCCGGTCTTTATCACGAACCGGATTTGGACGTGGAAGTATTGGAGGATGGACGAGTTGTTGTTGCGGGACAGCGCCAATATCTGGCGGGATCGGGAGCTTCCACATTAGATTGCGTTCGCTGGGCTTCTCAAATACCAGAAATTGGTTTGAAATCCGCTTGCGATATGGCCGGAAATCAGGTGGCTCACCACTTTTCTGACGAGGAGATCACTCTCGAGGTCGGGAAAAGAGCGGATTTAATCTGCTTGGCAAGGGGTGAAACCGACGTTACAATCCGACTGATAAGTACAATTGCTCAGGGAGAAATCTGTTATGGGGAGATCATCCATTGAAGATTCTCTGGGTTGGCGAAACAATGAGGATATAGGCAGATCTGTGTGAATTATTGGAAAATATTCGGGCCTTTTCTCCGACTTCCACCTACTCGGTCGCTTATAGTTTCGATTGAGGTCTTCATTTTTTGATTGTCCATATTCATTACGGACTCAAATATTTTATTCAGGCACGGTTAGCACCAGTTTTTCGGTGCTGATGGTGAATTACTTCATGGCCCACAACGACCTTATCCAAATCGGTGATCGTCTCGTCCAAGAACGCTTGATACAACAAGTGGAGCTGGATCAGTCACTTCGACAGTTAGGTGGCGCTGCAAGCTCTGCCGACGACTTGCTGAATAATTTGGAATCTCGCAATTTGCTCACCACGTGGCAGGCGAGTCGCATCAAGAAGAATGAATGGGACGAACTTGTTCTTGGTAACTTCAAGCTGATGTACCAGAATGCATCGGGAAGTTTTGCACGCGTTTTTCGCGCAGGCGCCTTGGAAGATGGCCACATGGTCGGAGTGAAAGTCTTGAGGTCTCGTTGGGCTCAAGAGCGGAAGCACATTGAGGACTTCCATCGCGAAGCTCAACTCGGCATGACTTTAATGCACGAGAATATTGTGCCTATTTATGATCACGGCACCAAGTCCTGTCCGAGCGGTGACATTCATTATCTGGTGATGGAGTTTGTTGAGGGAGGGAATCTGCGGGACTTTATCCAGATTCGTCAGCAACTCTCCGCGCTTGAGACCATGCAATATGCTTTGGGAATTGCCGAAGGCTTAAAAGCGGCATTGGCCATGGGCTTCACGCATCGCGATCTCAAATTAACGAACGTCTTGATGAGCAGTAAGGGTGTGCCGAAGTTAGTCGACTTTGGGTTGGCGGGGTCAGACGATGAAAGTCATCATCAGCGTGCCGTCGAATATGCGACGATCGAGAAATCGACCGGTGCCTCCCAGAATGATCCTCGTAGTGACCTGTTTTTCCTGGGAGTAATACTGTACGAACTGCTGTCGGGCCAGCCTCCGTATTCGAGAACCAACGATATCATGGAGCGTAAACAGGTCTCCCGGTATCGAAATATCCGCCCCATCGAACAAGTCGCCCCTCATGTTCCGCAGGCAGTGCATGGTGTCATCAGTCGTCTCCTCAGTTTTGCGCCCGAAGGTCGGTATCAATCAGCCGACGAACTGATTTGCTCGCTTCAACAGCTCATCCCAAGTTTAGAGGAAGGCCAAGCCTCTCCTGCTACTGAGGAGACTTCGTTCGAACAAAGTTCGGGCTCGACAATCTCACATGCTCAGCCAACCGATTTAGAACAGAAGTTGCCGACTGTTTTGTGTGTGGAACATCGAGTCAAGCATCAAAATGTTTTACGCGAGTATCTCTCGAAGCGTGGGTTTCGCCCCTTGATGGTCGGTGATACTTCCCGAGCATTGAACCGCTTAAAATCAAACAATGTCCCCGACTGCATTGTCTTCTTCGGAGAATCGATTGATGAAGACATTGTGAATGCATTCAGTGTTGCTTCTGACCATTCGAAGCAAAGCCCATTAGCCGTGGTGGCGGTTTTGTCCAAAGAGCAAAATGAGCTTAAATCTCGATTGAAAAAGACATCCAGTAGCCGGGTATTGCTCTCTCCGATCACGCTTCGTGATCTCCGCAAGGAAGTGCATTTAGCACTCCAGCACGCTCATCAGGATTCGACGGAACTCGACAGCATCGTCTCCTGAACGTTTTTGGAGATGAACTGGTATGTCCTGTCCTTACTTCTCCTGTAAGATATCTCCGCCCGGAGAAAACAAGCAGACTTGATTCCTCCCATTCGCTTTGGCCCGGTAGAGCGCTTTGTCAGCGTGCTCGATGACTTCTTCCGCCCGAGTCGCTTGGTCGGGGTATGTCGCAACTCCGATGCTCGAAGTGACGGGGCAAGCGATTCCCCGAAACTCCAACTCCAATGATTCAATATTGCTGCGAACGCTCTCGGCGACACGTGCGGCTTCCTGTGTCCCCAGCCTGGGGAGAATGGCGGTCATTTCTTCGCCGCCGTATCTAGCCACCAATACTTTGGGAACTTCCTCCGCGTCCTCAAGAGTCTTTTTGAGGACTTCGGCAACACGTCGCAGGACTTCGTCTCCCATTTGATGTCCGAAAGTGTCGTTGATCGATTTGAAATGGTCGAGATCGATCATGAGTAGCGAGCAGGAGTTTGACCGTGATTCAGCTTTGGCCAATTCACTATCCAACTTCTCTTCGAACATGCGACGATTCAAAAGCCCTGTTAAGGAGTCGCATGTTGCCAGCATTTCCATCGTTGCCTGGTCGAGTGTGCGTCGTAAAATTTCGCTGAGATACTCGCCCGCCCATTCGGTATGCCGACGTTCGGCTTCAGAGAGTGGCTTCGTTTGATGTCGCATCAGGCACATCATGCCGTAACTTCCTTCACGCGGAGTGAGAGGAATGATGATGACGTGCCTGAGTGGCTCGGAAAGTCCATAGATATCGAGTTCATCGGGATCTAACACCATGCTTTGTCCACGATGAGCGGCAATTTTGATCAGATGCTTTTCGTCCGTGTCCCAGGACTCACGTTGCTGGTCGTTCGGCTTGATACCGACTCTTTGAATGCTGCGGACTTCTCGGTAATGCTCTTCCCTCGAAAATGCGATGAAGGCACGATCCATTCCAATCTGGCGAATCAAACAACTCAAATATTGATCAACCAGTTCTCGTACCGAACTGCTATGGGAATCTGAAATATTGCGAAGTTCGAGGACTTCGCGGGTCGTTTTCAGTTGGTTTTGCTGGAGTCGAAGTTCTTGAGAGTGATGGAAGTGGCCCTCTAAGCCGTTGAGGATTCTCAAGGCAAGAGAGAGCCTGCGTTCCAATGCCATGCCTGCCGGATAAAGCGATGTGGTAATCAACAACCCGGTAATTTCGTGATTGTGGCGCACGGGAAAAACGAACAATTGTTTCAAACGCCGACGGTCTGCCGATGGAATGTAGTTGTAAAGGAAGGAGTGTTTGACATCCGATTCATCAAGAATCTGAAACTCACGGTGATCAAATTCGCGAAACCAGTCTTTGGAGAGCGGGATCGAAAGGAGTTCTTGTGAAGAGAGCCCTCGAAAATGTGACCAGATGAAAACATCGTCCCGTTTTTCGAGCCACGCTCCAAACCCTTTGGCAGGCCGAGGGATGAATCGGGTGAGAAGTAATTTCATCGCTTCATCAAAGTTTGATTGCGCAACGAACTCTTCGAAAATCTGGTGTTCAAACCGTATTTGAGCACGGTCTTTTTGCAATGAAGAAACCTCGTTTTGCAAACCCAAGAGTTTGCGAGAGTCCGCCGCCATCTTTTTGCGCAGTCGTTCCATGCGATCAGCATGCAACAGATACTGCATCAGGCAGATGAGCATCAATGCCACAAGATAACCGTTATGAGCGGCCAACAAGATGAAGGAGTCTATCGGGTTCATGAACTTTTATCGGAATGTGACTTCCGGGATCTCAAGACATGAGGCATTCGGAACCGGTAGAGATGAGGGGGAACTCTGTTCACATTATAACCATGCATTGAATGAGATGCTGCTGAGAAATCAGACGTTTCCCTCGTCCGGTTTACACACAACCAACATGACAATACGTCAGGGAATCCCCGATGCCCCCGGTTTTCTGAGATTTTCGTCTGATTCTGACGTAAGCCTGCTCTGTTTCGCCGGTTTTAAGAGTTAATGGCCCGCTGAAAAACTGAGTTTTGATGATTTTCTGATACATCTGGAGAGATTCCATTTGTAGCATGAAGAAAGACATTCTGTTCTGAGTTTTGATAGACCTCATTTTGAAACGAACTTTAATGACTTTAGACGACCGTCAATCTGCAAAAAACGATTCCCATGGCCTGTTTGCAAGTCTGTTTGCTTGCGCGACTCTCTTGATCGCAGGGGGGGTGATCTTTCAGGGGAGTGATTCCTCGGCCGCGCTTAGCGACGATCAGGCCACAGAAACTCAGAGTCATCAGCACGAAATCGAATTGGTTTCTTTGGTTGGACCTGCTGATGTTCCCGCCTTGAAGGCCGAACGCCCTACGCCGTTTCCTGAACCTCAATGGGTCAGTCTGTTCGATCAGAAAACGATGCAGAATTGGGAGTCGACCAAGTATGGCGGTGAAGGTGACGTTGCTATCCGAGACGGACAAATTGTGATGGAATTGGGAGCCTATCTGACCGGAGTGACTTATACGGGAAAAACTGAGATACCAAAATCCAATTACGAAGTGGAACTCAAAGCGGCTCGAGTGGATGGGACCGATTTTTTCAGTGGTCTCACCTTCCCGGTGAAAGAATCGTATTGCAGTTTGATTCTGGGGGGGTGGGGA
Source organism: Planctomycetota bacterium (assembly GCA_030836185.1). Classification (GTDB taxonomy): domain Bacteria; phylum Planctomycetota; class Planctomycetia; order Planctomycetales; family Planctomycetaceae; genus JABURQ01. The sequence continues at coordinate 67,442 of JAURQH010000050.1, read as the reverse complement.
GGTGGAGTTTGCGGCCTATCGAGTCTCGATACAATGGATGCTTCCGAGAATAACACCACCACGTTTCGCTTGTTCAATCAGGGAGAGTTTTACAAAATTCGTTTGATGGTTCTTGATCAGCGAATTCTTGCCTGGATTGATGGAGAGCGAATTATCGATGAAGACATCGAAGGGACACAAATTTCGATTCGGCCCGATGTGGAACTCTCATGTCCCTTGGGGCTTTCGACATTTCAGACAACGGGAGCCATCGATTCCATCCGAATTCGCAAATTAAGCGAACCTGAAACGGTTCATTGGGGTCAAAGTGATTTCTGAAGCATTGACGCTCAAGTTCGAACTGTAATACTTGCCTTATCTCCCTGAATTGATTGTGAACTTCATGGCCTTATCAACTTTGTACAAATGGATTCTCTCGCAACCGGAATTCGGTTTTGCAGGGTTTTTCTATTTCGGTTGGTATTCCATGGAATAATGGTTTCAGGACAGTGACATGATATAACTCCCCTGAAACCGGTGATGGTTTCTGGGGTTTTTTTATGAATTCAGATTGGTAACAAATATGATCGTTGTGCTCAAAAAAGAAGCCACCTCGGAAATGGTGACGGTTGTGGTGAATAAAGTGGACTCGCTCGGGTTACGCTCAAACGTCATTGTGGGAGATGAACGGACTGTTGTCGCCGCCATTGGCGATGAACGAAACGGCCATCAGGAGACTCTATCGAGTTTACCGGGAGTCGAAAAAGTGGTTCCGATTCTGGCTCCCTACAAAATTGCCAGTCTCGAAGCGAAGTCCGAACCGACGGTCCTGAAGACTCATGACCTGACCTTGGGAGGAGGTCATGTGGGAGTTATTGCAGGGCCTTGCTCAGTTGAGTCGGAAACACAAATTATGGAATCAGCTCGCCGAGTCAAGGCGGCTGGTGCCACCGGTTTACGAGGAGGTGCATTCAAGCCGAGGACGAGTCCCTATGCATTCCAAGGCTTAAAAGAAGAGGGTTTGAAACTTCTTGCAGCCGCCCGTGAAGAGACAGGTTTGGCAGTCGTCACGGAAGTTATGACGCCCTCCGATGTCGCTTTGGTCGCCAACTACGCCGACGTGCTACAAATTGGTGCACGTAACATGCAGAATTACCAGCTTCTCCAGGCTGTTGGAGAGACCGATAAAGTGATTCTGCTGAAACGGGGAATGTCGGCAACGATGGATGAATTCTTATTGGCGGCGGAATATATTTTGGATGCCGGTAATCAGCGAGTGGCGCTGTGTGAACGTGGAGTTCGCACTTTCGAATCTCACACTCGGTTCACGTTGCCTCTCGCGTCTATTCCCTTTCTACATGAACGCACGCATTTGCCTGTTGTGATCGATCCCAGTCATGGAACAGGAAAGGCGTCTCTCGTATCACCAATGTGTGCGGCAGCAATCGCAGCGGGAGCCGATGGCCTAATTGTTGAAGTACATCCTGAACCCTCAGAAGCTCTCAGCGATGGTGCGCAATCTCTCGATCCAGACACCTTTGTGGAAACGATGGAATTGTGCAAGCGGGTTGCTTCTGCGATTAACGTGGGAGTCGGCTGATCGCGTGTTACTCGAGAATGAGTGGCGTCGGTGCCGATAGACCAGATGTTTGTAGCACACTTGGTCCCGCGTCATGATGTGTTCCCAGAATTTGGGTTCCATGCTGGTAAGTTTTACGAATCAGTTCATTCAACTGAGGAGCAACTTCCCGGTTACTGCGGATTTCATGTTCGTCACGAAAAATCGTAAGTGATGCCGGTACTTGCGAAGGAAGCTCTTTTGAGTTTTCGTCCAGATACTTTTCCCGATCTAATTCACTCATCAATTGTTCAAACTCTTCTTGAGACAATTCCAGCGTCAGCACTTCATCAGGAATAGGGCGAATAGTATCCCCTCGGCTTGTGGACTTTCTGGGCCAAAAGCGGGACATCCAGCGTCGTGATTTTTGTGGTTGGAATTCTTCCGAAGGGAATGGTTGAGAAAAAATGGACAATGTCACCAAAGCGGTCTCGGTGTTGGCGGTGGGATGAGGGAACTCAATTTTCAACTCGACCGGTTTTGGGGTCGTGGCACTGGTGAAATTGCCTGATGACCAACTTGCCGCTTGAAGTCCCTGCTCCGAGAATGAAGACCAAGGATCCAACTCCCGGGAGGCATTCTGCATCACATAATTGACTTGGAAACTCTGAGTCTTTGGAGTTTGTTTCCATGCCGAAAGAGTACTTCGCAAAGTACAACCGGGAAGACTCATTACAAGAGCCAGCATCAGAAGGACTGTGGGGGAGAGTCTCAGGCGTTTTAAGATCAAAGAGTTCATCGTCGTGGGTGCATTTGATGGGAGGGTGTTTCGAGATTGGTGGATTCGGAAAAATCCACCTTCAGAGCTGACGACCAGGGGCAATGTTTTTGTCGCATATGCTCTAAGTCGTGGTGACTCCAAGGGATGTTATCGTCAAAGATCTTGGTAAATCTCTATTGAGACATCAAAAAATGCACCCGACACAGGAGTTTACCTGTAGATACTGAAAAAACACCCCAGATTTCCAAAACTACCACGGACGGAGATTCGCGAATTTGGTTCGCCCTCACGAGAATGAACGATATTTCGGACCAATTAAGAACTCGATCCGCTCAGATCTGTCTGAAGTGTTCCATCTGTAACGGTTAAGGTAGGGGCATTGCTAATGATCAGGTGCAAAAACTACGCAAGTTAGTAAACTTTTTGTTGTGAGTATGCGAGCATGTGCGATATGATTGATAGAGCATTTCAGGGAACTGAGAGGCACTGCACATTTAGCAATCTATTTTGGATTCGGTTTAAAACGTGAATTCTCGCGTCTTTCCAAATATTCCGAACAAGTAGACTCGAAGCGAATGAGTGAGGCTTCGCCCTCACGAAAGGACCACAGACTATGAGTTTTCCCAAAACGAGACACATTTTGACGGCACTTTCCGTCGTATTCAGTGCCGGACTGATCGTTTCTGTCAGTGTGAATGCGGCCGAAACATCTGCGGACAAAGAGAGCCGTGACGGAAAGCCAACTCGGGTTAGAACCATTCTTCGTCCCAGCTTCGATCCTACGGTCGAAAAAGTGGAACTGTTTGAGGCGATGGAAGAAGGCGATATTGATGCCTTCGTCGTGCCTCATAACGAGCATCACGGATACATCTTTGTCGAGAACAAATCTGACAAACCAGTTTCTGTCAAACTTCCTCGTACAATTGTGGCCGTCCAAAACCTGAAGCAATTCGGTGGTGGTGGTCAAGGTGGTCAAGGTGGTTTTGGTCAGCAAGGTGGACAGCAAGGTGGACAGCAGGGCGGACAAAACCAAGGCGTTGGTGGCGGTCAAGGTGGCCAACAAGGTGGTCAACAAGGTGGCCAAGGTGGTGGTTTCGGTCAACAAGGTGGAGGCGGTGGATTTTTCTCTGTTCCTCCTCAGCATCGTGTCCGTTTGAACCTGAATAGTGTCTGCCTGGAACATGGCAAAAAATCTCCTACCAAAACCATGAAATACACGTTGGTTCCTGCCGAAAAAGTGATCAAAAATGACACGTTGTACGAACTCTTAAGTATCGTTGGTACCGGACAAGTTTCCGAGCGTGCTGCTCAAGCGGCTGCTTGGTACCTGACTGATGGTTTAAGCTTCCAGCAGATGGCCGCCAAACAAGAAGCTCATTTCGGTGGTCGTACAACTTCTTACTTCACTCAAAGTGATCTGGTGACCGCTCAAAGACTTCTTGTATTTGCCAAAAAGCAGGCTGATGATCGGCGTACTGCCGAAGAGGCCGGGAAGAAAGAAGAAGTCGATCCTTATTACAGTCGGGAAAGCTTTCGGCAATAATATTTGAGGCTGTGAAGACCGTTGAATGTTTCTAGCCTCTGCGTTTGCAGGGGCTTTTTTATGCACGATGGGATTTCCGATTCGCAAAGTCCGAATACCAGGAATCATGTAGAAAACGAGCCCTCCAGTCAGGTGGTATAATTCCTAAAATCGGAAAATTCCACTTGCTGTGTGCTTCACAGTGAAAATAGTTGACATCCGATGCGGTGTCAGGGTATTTGTAAAGCAGATAGAGTATATTAGCCAAGTTACCTGTTTTGTGGGTTTTACCCGTAGTCGTTCATGCTTCTTTATATTGTGGATATCGATATGTCTGATCTCAGAATCATGCGTTCTGCCAGTACACTCGGATTGATGCTCGCTCTTGTCAGCACGACTTTTGCTGACGAGCCAGAGTTTCACCGTGGAAAAGAAGTGACAGGACGACTTCAGATTGATCATGCTCCTCTGCGAGAGTCTCGTGGCGACGAATATCGTTTGGACCTGACGCTTAAAAATCAGTCTGCTGAGCCACTGCAGGGACCATTGCTGTTAACGATTGAGAAAACTGGCGTTGACAGTTTTGTCCTCAAAAAGCATGACGGTCGATTTTCGAAAGACGGCAAGGTATTCCTGACCGTTCTGAAGCCGGGGCAAACTCTGAGGGCTAATCAGTCACTCTCTTGTAAAGGGATTCGTTTCGAGACTTTGGTGAAGCCGAAGTCTGATCCGATCGACAAGTTTGAACTCACTGCCAAGGTTTTTGAGTTACGCACTCAAGCAGAATCCAAGATCGCACAAACAGAAACTAAAGGCCAACAGCAGGCAGGATTGCCGTTCCCGATGCGAGGAGTTCGCGCGAGTGATAATCAAGCAGGTTCCGAGACCAGCAGCATTCAGCCAGAACCCGATCCCATTGCGGCTGGTGAACCGGTTGCCGCTGATGAGAATAGAGCTCCCGCTGCACGCGGTGGCCACTTCACTCCGCGGCCTCGTGTGCCGACTGAGGAAGAAGTCGCCAAAGCAACCGCCGTCAAAAATGAATGGACGGATAAACTGTTTGGAGTAGAAGGTGTGCACGCGGTGGGAGCTGGTTGGGCGCTCGATGGTAGTGCAGGTGTGACAGTATTTGTCCAGAACTTTGCTCAGAAAAAGCTGGTCCCCAATCAATTGGATGGCGTCCCTGTCCAAGTGTTGGTTCAGGACATGGTACGAGCATATGGTCCACTCGGTTCGGTTGGATTTCCTGTTCATCCTGAATCTGGAAACTGTTTTGACGACCCGAAACGTGTCTTTGAACGACCGATTCCGATCGGTGTTTCTGGCTGGAATCGAGATATCAACGCTTGTGCGACCGGAACGCTGGGATGTCGCCTCGAAGATACTCTCGATAGTTATCAAAAATTTATTCTGAGTAATTCACATGTGTTGGGAGATCAGGGGCGAGCCAATGTGGGAGATCTTGTGATTCAGCCCGGTCCACTCGATTTCAATTGCTCCTTTGCTGCTAATAGCGTGGTTGGGACTTTGGCTGATTTTACTGTCATTCAAATTACGACTCAGAATGACCGAAACTTCATTGATGCGGCAATTGCAACAACAACACCCCTACTGATGTCTAGTGCCACGCCCTGCAATGGGTACGGAATACCCAAAGAAGAAACAATACTCCCTACTATTGATTTGGACGTCATGAAATATGGTAGAACAACTGAATTTACAACCGGATTTGTAGTTTCAACATCCATGACGGTTGATGTCGATTTCGGTGATGAAGTAACTCCTCGAATCGCTCGATTTATGAATCAAATAGGCATCATATCAGATAGCAATTTCTCTGGCGCTTTTGGTGGTCCAGGTGATTCTGGTTCACTTATCGTATCCCGAGATGGACGTAATCCCGTAGGTTTACTTTTTGCTGGAGGAGGACCTTTCACCTTTGCAAATCCCATTGATGTTGTATTGGGATTGATTGGACCTGGTACGTTGCAAGTGGATGGCGAACCGGCTCCCGTGGTTGTTCCCTAGAGTATTTTAGAGACGAAGCAATTAAAAAAGTCCGTTAGTGAATTTTCACTGACGGACTTTTTTATTGAGTTCGATCTTTTCGGTATGGCTGTCTGTTCTAATACAACAGCAGTTCTCCACCCACCGTAATCCCACCGGCATGGAAGGAGTTCAGAGTTTTGTTGATACCGAGGTCAGTTTGTAGAGTGTTGGTGTTGTCATTGTAATTGATAGAGTTGGAGGCTTGAGCCACGCTGGTCATCCAACTGACATCCCAACTCGCATAGATCGAGAGATGCTCGTTGATTGTCTTTCTCGCATAGACGGAGAGATTCAGGATGGGTGAAAACGCATAATCGTTTTCCTTGTGCCTGACAGAGTCACCAATGGCTGTGAGGTCTCGTGTCATCACATCGTAGCGAATCTGGTTGATACTCAAGATGGCTTTTGGCGTGACGCCAAAGGAAAACCCAAGTGGTGCTTCAGCTTCCAGGTTCAAACCGATGACTGGTCCGAACATATTGTTTTTGATGTCAGATTCAATTTTTGATTGTAATAAAACTTCTGTCCCTTGGTTGGTATAACCAGAGTTGATTCGCATATTATCGTGCAGTTGTGTGAAATTCGCACCGGCGACGTATTGCATCACAATGCCAGAAGGCCATTGTCCCATGTTGACACGGAATTCAGAATTGGCACTGAAAAGGCTGGTTTGGTAACTGACACTATAACTTTCATCAGCCAGTAATGCCGCGTTGGAAAGAGCCCCATTAATATTCAGTGTTGTCGTAATGTAGAAATCTGGGGTTTGCAGAAGCTCATTCAAGTCTGCGGACTCGCTGGATTCTTCTAAGCCCATGAAGCTTAACTGAAATGATCCCCAAGAGTCTTCTCGACCGAAGGTTCCACGAATTCCGTTGTTGTCATTGAAGCTGAATGAAGGCATTATTGGAGTGAAGCCAGTTCCAATGAGTGTGCCATTACCGTCAAACACTGGCTGAATGACGTTCGGGTCAGTCGGATCACCATTGATGTCAATGATCGGGTCGGCCCCGAGTGTGTTACGATGCGGGTTATCCACGTCCCAGTGCAACGCTTCCAAGCGAATCCAGCTACGATCAAAGATCCGACGGAAATATTTATCGAGTGCCCTGTCCTGATTTCCGACATCAGTTGGAAATACTTGCTGATCGGGGAGAAACATTCCGTTTGCGATGGCTTCACGAGAACCCGGTAATGGCCGTTCGTAATTGGCTGGCATGTACCCGGGAGGCGGCCCCTGAAATTGTGCGTAACCAGACGGGGCATACGGAGACTGATAAGTCGCACCTGCACCAGCACTCCAAGGGGGAGTCTGAGCAAATCCGACACCTGTTGAGCAAATACAGGCAATGCACAGGAAACTGCGGAGGATTTGAATCGCCATTCTTACAATCCTGTTGGACACATGATTTCAGGACTTACTGACAACAGAAACAGGCTACATATGCTGTTTCCGAAACCGTACGGAATACGGTCGTACAAACTGTATCGGTTATGGCGATTGCAACTCTTTTTCCAAATCCTTGGTTTTATGAGACTTTGTAGCGAATATACCGATCTTGATTGTGGGAATAGGTAAAATGGGATCTAAGGGGCGAGATTTGTTGTGGTGTCCTGTTGTATTGTCCTGCCGTCTCAGATTTGAATGACTCGATGACAGGTCCTCCATATTTACATCTCAAAAGTTTTGCTAGTGCCGCTTCCTTGGATTCAGGCATTCGATGCGGAGCCAAAAAATACTTGTTACATTGAAACCACAAGGGAGTACGTCGTGTCAGTGACTATGTGAGAACAGCTCATCAAATTGATGGCCCTGGATTGTCTCCCGATCATATGTTTCCCTGTCTGCAGCGTTGCCGTGGGGGAAGTCCTGAACTCCAATCGAAATCCGAACTGCTATGGATGCCTTAAGTTATCTGAAAGAATTGATCTCGTTTCCTTCGGTCAGTTCGACCAGTAACGAGGCGATTACAGATCATGTCATCGGTGTTTTGACCTCTATTGGGTTTGAAACTGAAAAACTCGTATATCGGGATGATGATGGAATTTGCAAAAGTTCAGTCGTTGCCAAACGAGGTCAGGGGACAAAAGGCATTGGATACTTTGCTCACACGGATGTGGTGCCCGCTGACGATTGGCTGGATGTCGAGTCGGGACCGTTTCAGCCCGTGATTCGCGACGAAAAAGTCTATGCTCGCGGAAGCTGCGATATGAAAGGTTCGTTGGCCTGTTTATTGGCGGCATGCGCGTCTGTCCCTGTGGAACAGCAGACGGCTCCTGTTTATGTCACCTGTACGGCAGATGAAGAGGTCGGCTTTACCGGAGCGGCTGATGTCGTCGCGAGATCGCAGTTTTACCGAGAGATGGTGGAATCACAAACTCCAGCCATCATTGGTGAACCGACTTTGTTATCAGTTGTGCATGCCCACAAAGGTGTCGGCGGCTTTCGTGTCATTTCTCATGGTAAGGCTGCACATTCCAGTACCCGAGACGGAGTGAATGCGAATCTCGCCATGATCCCGTTTTTACAGGAAATGCAAGCGATCTATCAGGAAACCGAAACAGCCCCTCAATGGCAAAATGACGAGTTCGATCCACCGACCGTCACTTGGAATATCGGTATCAACGACCACACTGCCGCAGTGAATATCACTCCTCCCCAAAGCATCTGCACCGTTTATTTTCGGCCAATGCCGGGGATAGACGGCGATCAGTTGTTTTCGCGCGTTGAAGATTTAGCCAAAAAATATGGCTTGGAGTATGTCGAAGAAATTCGAGGGGACGCGGTTTATACCGACCCGAAGTCAACATTTGTCGAAGAAATGTTAGAACTGGCTGAGGCAGAACGGTCGCACACAGTCTCCTACGGCACAGATGGTGCGATGTTTACAGAACTTGAGAATCTTGTCGTTTGTGGGCCAGGGGACATTGCCCAAGCTCATACTCATGACGAATGGATCAGTCTCAGCCAATTGGAATTGGGGACAGCATTCTATCAGAAAGTCATTCAACGATATTGCCAATGATGATTGGCCAGTTGTGGGTGTCTCTTTAGTTGTTCCACCACTCGTTATCAGATCCGTTTTGTATCGTGGGTGTCGTAACGGTGTTTGGCTCTCTTGATGGAGTTGATTCTACTTCATCTGCGAAAACAGGCATCTCCAAAGTTGCCGGTGATTGTTCTATTGGTGGCGCATTTCTCGGACGAATCACTGGCATCGCGTTTTCGAAACTTGCCGGGGTCACACCACTCGGCTGAGATTGACCGTTAAAATATTGAGCATGTTGGATTCCCGAATCGGGAGTGGCTTCAACGGTTTGTCTCGGAGGAATCGGCATTGGCTTACGTGTGATTGGCTTTTCGGCTGTGATTTCCGGCATCGGAGCAGAGGTTTGAAACCTGAGGGAGGTGTTGGCCATTCCGGCAGGTTGCTGTGTACTCGATTGTGTGTGCATTGGCTGAGTTCGACTCCAGCCGGGAGTTTGCGATGATACTGGCGTTTTTGCCGTGTAGGTTTTCTGAGATTCTTTAGAATGGTTGGCGACTGCTTGGAATGGATCGCCATCCGTGGCAAATGGATCGTTTGAGACGATGGAGCCAGAGTGTTTCGCGCAGCCAACAGTCATCATTCCGGCGATAACGGCTAGCAAAAACAGGGTTGATCGATACATGGCTAAACTCCATTCAAAATGGCTGTGTGATCGGTGGTTCGATTGTTTGAAAAGTGAATCAATTCCCGGAAGGTCGTACGGTTCGATTAAATTGGTCCGGTGAAAATGGGTCATTACGATGTTTGTCGAGAATCTTCTCGATGAATTGTTCCCGGTCATCGGGGATCGAATCACGCACCAATTGTTGTTGTTGGTTGAAAGTTGATGTGTTCGGCTGAGATTTTGTAACAGTGTCAGAAGTATTGGTACCTGAGGGGTTCAATTCTTGTGATGTCTTGATGACCCACGCTTCGATCCGGTTCAATATTTCTTTTCCCTGCGGAGCGTGAACAAGAGTGTTTCTAGCGGCTCCGTGGTTTGAGCGAGCTTTCAGCAACAAAGGGCTTTGCCGGGGATCACTGACATCAATCTGTTCCAGCACCTTCGCCAGGTTCTCAGAAGAGGCGATGCGGTTCCCATATCCCGTCAAACGCACGTATTGCAATTGCAAGTTGTTAGTCGCTTGAGAATGATGACAGCCCGCCTTGGCACAGTTATTCATCAAAACAGGTTGAATGGCCGAGTTGTACTCGCCGATGCTTTCTGGAGAAAGCCCTTGCAGCGAAACAGCCTGTTTCAGCGGGGATCTTGTTTTTTGAGCAACTTGTGAGAATACATTTGGCTGACCGCGTTTCTTTTTCTCTTCCAGATAAACAAGCAGTTTGGCGGCATCTCGGTTATTCTCATCAAGATACAAGGCTTGTTTGAGTTCATGGATGGCGTCATTGGCAAGGTTGTACTGAAGGCACCATTTGGCAAGAACGACGTGATTCCCCGACGTTTCCTCCGGCATCAGTTTTCGATATTTCAGGTAAGCGTCGTGCCGAGAATCGGCTGTAAATTTCACAAGTTGAAAGGGAACCAGCATGGACCCACCTCGCACATCAACGACATATCCGGTTGCATTGTGGGTGATTTTCCCTTCCACGAGGCGACCGAGCGTCGTCACAATCAACTTTGGATGAGGGTTATCTCGTGCCACACCGCTTCCCGTAACCGTCGGGAGTGGAGTTGTGAGATCGTCGGCAACGGCAGCGACCGACAGACAGAGTAGGCCGACACCGATCAACCAAGATTGATGGCGCATATCGCATCTCTTTGGATGTGAAACAAATTGTGATTATGAGTTCGTTTGGCAAGGACTTGCCGGAAATGCCGCGAAGGAGAGGCTCGAACGGTAGAATAGTTGGAATATTTCGTCAACAGCGGATTCAGCTTGAAGCAGCCTGAGCTGCGATTTGAAGAGCCCCGTGTAAAACAACTTCCTCTCCCAATGCGGCTGGTTCAATGCGATAACTGTCGAGGAGGCCAGAGAATACGTATTTTTCGACAGATTTTCGGACGGGACCAAAAAACAGTTTGTCTCCCGCCAAAGAAACTCCACCACCAATCACAACACATTCAGGGGCCAGCAACGTAATTGATTGAGCAATGGCCCAACCCAAGGTTTGACAGGCTGTTTTGATAATCTCAACGGCTGCCGGATTTCCCTCGGCTGCTGCAAGGCAAACCTGTTTGGCATTGAGTCGTTCGTCGCCCGCTAGTAAATGCAACTTCAATTCCAGGAGTTCAGGGTCATCCTCTTTGTCTTGTAGAATCTGCTGCATCCGAGTTTCGATGCCCCGTCCACTCGAAAGGGACTCGACGGTCTCGTCAGGAGTTTCAGAGGCAAGACCGGGACGAAGATGACCAATCTCCAATGAGGCAGGCCGATTTGTTCCTTGTAGCACTTCATTAACGACATATCCGCCACCCACTCCTGTGCCGACTGTCACATAAATCACTCCCGAGGCTCCTTGGCCGGCTCCCCAGCATGCTTCCGCCAACGCGGCGGCGTCGCAGTCATTCACGACCGTGCATTCGACACCACTTATTTCTGCTAACCATTTTGCAAGAGGGAACTTGTCCCAGCCAGAAACTTGATGCGATGTTGTCACCACTCCATTTTTCGTTTCGACGGGGCCTCCGAAACCGACCCCAATATGTTGAACAGGGTACTGATTGCAAAGTTCGGGAACGATTTGTGACAGTTGATCGCGAATTCCATTTGCCTGAAGTTCGGGATCAACCTCACGGCGAATCAGTTTTTCAATGTTTCCAGGTTTGCCGATGGCAGCCTGAAGCTTGGTTCCACCAATTTCAATTCCAAGATACATAGCGTTGCAATTCTGAAGTGTCAGTCGATGGAGAGAGGGTCTGTGAGCAAGTCTTTGATCGATTGATTCAGCCGTTCGAAGTTCTGTTCTTTTGTGGCTGAAACGATCTCATGGAGACAATTTCTTTGGCGACGAGTAATTGGAAAAATTGTGGACGAGTCAGGGGAAGCTGGGACGATCAGTCTCACGATCTCATCGATCAGTGTTTTTGTTCCTTCACCGGTCAGAGCAGACACTCGCAACAAACCCGAAGTCATTGTTCGTTCGGGGTGAACAGCTTGGTCGCTTTTGTGGAGGACAGGAACGGCATCGGGGTATTGTTCGAGGAATTGATTTTCCTCGAGAGTGGGGGCTGCTGTGCCATCAATCAAAAACAGAATCAAATCAGCGGTGCTCAGGACTTGACGGGCACGGCTGATTCCAGCCGATTCGAGACTGTCGTCGGTCTCTCGAATACCTGCGGTATCAGTCAAAGTGACCGGGTATCCTCCTAAAGCAATTTCGGCCCCGAACGTATCTCGGGTTGTTCCGGGCCGATTTTGAACGATACTTCGTTCGTAGCCTGCCAGTCGGTTGAGTAAACTGGATTTGCCGACATTGGGGGCTCCGGCCAGAACAACGCGGGCCGCTTTTGTCAGGCGAATACCAATTTGAGATTTATCCACGATATGTTCGCATTGAGTCTGGATTTCACTCGCCAAACCTGTGGACGGGCTCTCTGCGAGTGCTTTTACCCAACAGCGTAATTGATGAATCCAGGTCGTTGTGGGGTGTCGCAGCAGAAGTTCCGCAGTCTTCCAGGTGACAGATTCCGAAATCGCAATCTGAAATTCTCGTGCGAGAGTGCTCACTAAGTCGTTTTGAAATTCACGCCAGTCCTGTATTTGTACGTTCCGAGATTCGAGGCTGTTTTGAACTCGATTGACGGCTGCATACCCTCCATGACAGTGTAGCTCCCACTCATTCTCCTCCATACGAATGACGACGACATCTTCACCTTCCCAATAACCAAACAAAATTCTTCCCACGGGTTGCTCTGCGATGGTCATCGATGTGGCAGATTGAAAAGGAAATTGTTGCCAATGTGAGGCGGGACCTGTGATTTTCCACGTGGCGACAGCCCCTCGACCAAGAGGTGTGATGAGAGCCGCCGATGAAGTGGAATTGGGGAGCGATGTGTTCACGATTCGAATGCCCAGAGGTTGCCGAGAACTGGCCGTTTCGTGTAGTTAGAATCCACTGGTTGGCCGGGCTTTGGAGGGTTGTTTCTTGGCCGGCTTGCCGTCGGCTGTTTGAACAGGCAGAAAACCATCCAGATTTGCCCCAATCGGATCGCCTTCCAAATTCCATTTCAGAGCGCGAGATTTGGGGTCAAGCTGAAACTGTTCCGGCAGCAGCTCTTTGGGGCGAGTCTTTTGTTCGACCAGAATCACTCCCCCCGGATTATACAGAGGCTTTTGAACATTAAATTCTCCCCAAAGAGCCGTCCAGTCATCGACCGTTTGCAGTTGCCCGGCATCATTGGGGGCTCTTGTGAAGCAGGGAATGTCGGTGGACCAACCATTCGCACGCCCCCACCAGATGAGGTGTTGCGGGTTGAGCCAAGATGGATCGGCTGTCAGAAAGGCGGTCTTTGCTCTACGAATGTCTCCAGGGTTTGTGTTGATTGCGAGACAGTCGCGGATTAAGAATGCACATCGAATCCCCGCCTCGTCTTTGGGAGTCTCTATGATGGACAACACACTGTCCGACCCTCCCAGTGTTGACTGGCGGAAATCAAATAACGCCGAGAGAGACTCTGGGTTGGGAAGAAATCGACACTCCCAAGCTGTGCCCTGTGCTGCAATCAGACTGTCATTCACGCGGACAAGTCCAGCTTGTGGAGATGTTGAAACGGCGATCCCTTTGGTCAGTAAAACACTCGAAGAGATTTCCAGCAGGTGCCGACGAGGCTGAGACTCGGGCAATGATCGTCCATTCCCCGTCTCCCAGTGGATGAGACCTCGGTAGTGATCGTTCTCCAAATACGGGCCACTGAGGTGGCTATCAACAACCGACAGACTTCCGTTGGTGACATTCAGTAACCAGGCCGGTTGTTCGTTATCGCGTGACCGATTGGGAGCACGCATTCGCACGTTTCTCAGTATCAGGGAAGCATTTTGCACGGTGAGGAGTGACTCGGAAAAATTCTTCCTGGGCTGTAGGTCAAACCCTTCTGGCTGGTTGGGGGCCATTTCCAGAATCAATGATCGACCATCCACAACGATGGGCCTCAGAAGATCTGTTTGCGTTCCTGACAGGAGAAAGCGAGTCCCACTTTTCCAAGAGGTTTTCGTGAGTTCTTCGTCCAAATTCGTTTTGTCGAGGTTGAGTTCAATCGTGGCTGGTGGTTGTCCTGCAAACGCCATCGGTGCGACTTCACTCACTCCAGTCATTGCGTATGTCGTCGATTGAATGCTGGGCGATGGTAGGGATAAGGCATCGGCCGGAACACCCGAGGAAGAGTTGTCTGTCCAGTTTTTGTCATTGAAGCTGTGTGCATCAATCGGTTGAGGAGCGGTCCACGCGTCGGAGGAAAACTCGGAATTATTGAAGCCGTCGTCCCAGAACTTCTTCCAGACGGCAATCTCTACGATGGGTTCGACGGAATTCGCGCCTGATCGGAGTAGTGTTTTCCATCCTCGAAAATTTGAAGCGTTTGTGGTCCAACGGAAATTTTGTGCCGACGATTGACTCGGTTGCGGCGTGGGACTGACCGCCCATTGTTTGAGATCGATTAAAGGAGAGTCAGTATTCCCCGAAGAAAAGCACTGATCCTCTTCCAATGCCACTTGCATCGAAGAGCCTTTGCCGTTGACGACAAAGAGTGAGTGGGAAGTCGCCAGCGTGCTTCTGACCACGTTCATCGAGTTGTTTGGTTTCTGATTTTCAGCAGACGCGACATCAGGAAAATCGATGGAGAAAACGGGAGATTCGGCAGAGAGCAACAGTGAATTCGTGACGAGCAGTGAGTTGCTGTTTCCTGTGAGTTGAAGAGAACTGCAATGGCCGCGAATTAAACTGCGGTCAATCAGAATTCGTGATTTTTCCGTTGTCGAATTTGAGGACGTGTAAGAGATTGCGTGCGTGGGCGACTCGCGTTTCCCAAACAGGCTAATAGAGACATCTCTCAGAAAGAGATCCCCACGATTCATCGAAATCAGTGACACGGGACCGGTGGCTGGGAATTGTTGGACATCGACAACCAGATTCACGCCCGTCAACAGCAGGCTTCCCTCTTCGATTTTCAGGAACTGATTGGACTTCTTCAACTTCCTCCCCAGACAAACAATTGAGGGCTCATAGTCATCAGACGCTCGGCTGATAATGAGTTGACGACCTTTGATGGCGACAGGATTCATGGAAAAAGGCCCGGGGCCAAGGAGTTGAAGCCAAACCGGTCCTGCGGGAAGTTTTTCCAGAGCAGAGGAAATGGTGCGGAACGCTCCCAGTTGATTGCCCCACTGTCCCACTGTTCTTGGTTTCAGTTTCAAGTCGGCAAGGAGTTTGGGAATCTCTGAGGAGACGGGGACTTGCTTTGCCCAATCGGGTGCCTTGTAAATACTGGGAGCTTTAATCAGTTCGAGCGACGATACGGCTGCCTTTTGAGGACTCGATGATCGACCGGGATCAGAGAAAGTGACCTGAGTGGGTGAGGGGCCGTTCTCTTCTTCGGGTTGCCTGCGCCCCGCGGTGGGAACCGGAGCAGATTGATTCTCACCAATCATGTCCCGCGCGATTTGACGCTGTGACTCACCCTTCGCGGTCGATCCTCCCGGATCGAGACCCGAAGCGAACGCAGACAGGACATACCAGATTCCGACAAAGACTCCGACAAATCCCCCCGCGATTGTAAGGTACTTCAAGATTTCCAATGGGGCGGAATCGCCATCCCCTCCACGCGGCTTCGACTCGGGGGCATCCTTCCGGTCTTGCCGAGGAGGCATTTTTTGCTGACGGGAAGAATCTGACGCATGATCAGATTGTGGCGTCCTTGAAGATTTGGAGGGGCGTTTTTTCTGTTTCTTTCGACGGCGAGGTGCCTCTTCGTCTGCTGTCTCCGCTGCGGAATCATTTGCAGAATTGCCGGAGTTTGTATTTGACCGGTTGGAGGTGGTCGCTTCCGAGACGGTTTCTGGTTCTCCCTGGCTCGTAGGGTCCAAAGAGGTGTCTTCTTCAGCCAACGCACTCAGGACATCATTGTTGAGAGTCGAACGGTGCATGGACGAATTCTGAAAATCATCCAGTAACTCTTGGGGTGTCTGGTAGCGGTCTTCAGGTTTTTTGGCCATCAATTGATGAATCATGATGACGGTTGATTCGGGAACATCGGGATTCTCATCGCGAGGATCGGGGAGCTTTGCCGAAGAGTGTGCCTGAAGCTTGTTCATGAGAGATCCTTCATGATACGGCGGATGCCCGACAATCATCTGATACCACGTGCAACCCAGCGAATAAAGGTCACTACGAATGTCGGCCAGTCGACTGTTGCGAGCTTGCTCGGGAGCCATATAGTCGACCGTTCCGACCGTGGTTCCTGCGCGTGTGATATTGGTGTCGTCAGCTTCATCTACGGATCGCGCCAAACCAAGATCGGTTAATTTCACGACACCGTCATTACGAATCATGATGTTGGCGGGTTTGATGTCGCGATGAACAATGTTTTGTTCGTGAGCGTGCTGCAGCGCCTTGGCCACTTGTTTCACGACCTCGGCAGCCCGTTTCACGGGCATTCGTTCTCGTTTTCTCAGAACAATGTCAACATCTGTGCCGTCAATGTATTCCAATGAGATGTATAGATAGCCGTCTGCCTGATCGGCTTCATACACCCGAACAATGTTATCGTGTTCCAGGTTAGCTGCCGCTTGTGCCTCAGCCTGAAATCGCTTTACCAATGTTTCGTTAGCGGCCTTGTCTTTGGGTAAGACTTTCAACGCCACCGCACGTTTCGTTTTGGTGTCGGTCGCTAGGAAAACGGCTCCCATACCGCCCGCACCAAGCCGTCGTTTCAGTTCATATTTTCCAATCTGACGGGGAGCTTTGATTCTCCCTTTCTGATTGTTTTCTGATTTGGAATCGGCGTTGGACATAGAGGTTTGGGGTCAATCAGGGGGAGCGCAAGTTAGCAGCAGCTTCATGAGTTCAGCGGGCTAGCCGTGATCTAACGTCAGTTGTGATGTGATAAGACCATTGAAGTGATCTCCAAGTATAACCGTGCATGTTGCTTCCGGTCAAAAGTCAGTTACCCGAATTCTGCCAGAATCCTGTCAGTGGCCGGGATTCCAGTGGAAATTAAGGAGGCGGCCCGATTGGAGGCCCAAATAAATGCTTTCTCCGGCAGAAGAGACGGCCAGGGATCGAATTGTTTCAGGAGCCGTCGCCGCCCAGAGCAAAGCCCCTTTGGAGTTGATCCAATAAAGATGATTTTCGAGTGTGGCGATGGCCAAATGTTCGCCATTGGGTGTCATCGTGATTAGGTGTGGGGTTCCTTCCAGAGCAAAACGGCCCGCCACTTCACCATATCGATCAAATTTTTGGACGCCGTGATTAAACATGGCCAATGAAATCAACGATCCGTTGGCTGTCGTCGCGAGTTGCCCTACGTTCGAGAAAGTTTTGTTACGCCAGATGGGCGATCCCTGAAAGTTATATCGTCCGATGAATCCATATTGAGCGCAGAGGATCAGTTCGGTCTCGGTTTCCAGAAATTCTGAAAAATGGATAGGGCGATCGGTTTCAAATTTGCCGAGCTGTTTGCGATCTGATCGCAAAATGTAGTTCATGCCATTCGCCAGCGAGACTGAATAATGTTCTCCAAACGGAGAAACGGCTGCTGCGGTGGCCGCTTCGCTCAAATCAACCGACCACTCGATTTTCAGAGAAGGGGTCAGCGAGACCACACGGTTTTCTCCCAGAATGGCGATCCCGGCAGTTCCTCGACGTGACCAGGCAAGATTTCGAATCTCCTGAAAACCACGCATCATGCTGAGGACTTTTCCACTTCTGTCGAACAGATAGAGCCCTCCTGATTGATCAGCGGCCAACAATGTTCCCGCTTCTCCCGAGTATGCCATCGACTGTAATGGAGCGTCGATCACAAACGACCATCGCAACTGGGGCGGACGACCGGGACCATCACTCAACCATTGTAAGCTGGGAGAATTCATGCTGTCATCGTAATGAGGTGAAGCCACGATGCGATATTGTGACTCGGTCAGAATTTGTGATCGCGCTGAAAAAACTCAATAAAAAAGCAGGTTCATCCGACTGATGCGTATTCAGTTCGAAGTTAACCTCACTCGTAGCTGGATTCGCAAGAGTTTAGAAGGACCGATATCTCCCTCGCAGTTCGTCTGAATTCTTGCGAATCCAGCTACGTGTTCGTAGCTTCATCGTACGGTTGGCGAATTCGCGGTAATGTTTGATTTCTCATGCGGGGTCGTTGAACAATTCAGCATCGGAAAGAGATGTCCGCTTTTCGTCAAGCGTCGAAGTGAACACGCAAATCTCGAATGAACAAAAAAACAGTCCGCCTGGCACATCATTGCAGGCGGACTGTTCTCGATTAACGTGCGAAAGCCACACACGTTACGGGGGTCGTCCGACGAGGACTATTCCCGAGAAATGGATCACGGGGCGAGGCTCGTATCGTTGCGAGTCAAGGCCCAGTATTCGTTGCTGGAACGGAGGATTTCGACTCCGCGAGCGATGTCTGCATCGTCGGTTGCGTTGAGAGTTTCCGGCCCACGATAGAAACTGGTGAACTGATCGGGTTTCTCAACTTCGACATTCGGCTTGATCCCCACCTTCGAGTAATTTTTTCCGTGAGGACTATAGAACTTCGCCGTGGTCAATCGAATGCCGGTCGAGTGATCGGCGTTGAAGATCGACTGTACCGACCATTTTCCGTAAGACTGCCGTCCGAGCAGTAATCCTCGACGGTGATCGAAGATCGCTCCGGCAGCAATTTCGGAGGCCGATGCTGAATTTGAATCGATCAAGACCACTAAAGGCATCGACCAAGTTCCGGCAGAGTGAGCCGAGTAAGACCAGTTTTCCGTACGTTGCCGGCCACGTGTCGAGACAATCGTACCCTCATCGAGAAAGCGATCCAGCACCTCTACGGCAGCGGTCAGTAACCCTCCTGGATTGCCGCGGAGGTCCCAGATCAATGATTTCATTCCACGAGAATCAAGTTCGCGAAGAGCCGCGTCGAGTTCTTGTGCTGAGGTCTTTTGAAAGGCTGTCATTTTGATGTAGCCTACTTTACGTTCTTGATCGACCATTTTGACAACCGGAATGCTCTTCACCTGAACCGGGCGTCGAATGAAGGCCAGAGGCCCACGAACTTCGCCGTCTTGATTGGCAAGTGTGAGCTGGATACGACTTTCTTCGGGGCCTTTGAGAAGTTTAGCGGCTTCTTCGGTTGTCCAGTGACGACAATCGTGTCCACTGATCGCGACGATAAAGTCACCCGGTTCTGCACCACCTCGTTCGGCAGGACTGTTGGGCAGGACATTGACAAGCAACATCCCTTTGCCTTCTTCGGCTTTCATTTCGATGCCGAGTCCGACAAATTCTCCATCAATATTTGCGTACAGTGCTTTCAGTTTTTCAGGTGTCAGCACCATCGAATAATCATCGAGAACATTTGTGCCGCCGAACACATATTCTAGCATCACGGCAGTCGCAGGAATCGCCAACCGACGTTGGCAGAGAGTCGCGATCTCTTTCATCATTTGATGTCCGTCAGCCTGCGAGCCGAGCGGTTTATTCCAGTATTGCTCTCGCAAGAAGCGTCGCAGTGCACGGACCGAGGCATCATCGCGATTGAGTCGGTGATGAGCGAGGAAGTGATCGTTGGCCAAGGCCAAGTAAAGGGATTCTGTTCCATGAGCGACGAAGGAAGTGACATCGATGCGTTCGACATAACGACCAGAGATCATGTTGTAAACGTCGTCCCATTCAGACAAGGCGTCTCGTGGTTCCAATGCCAGCATGTCTGCTTCAAAACTGTTGTCGAGATAACGACGTTGAATGGAAAAGTGAATCTTGGAACGTCGTAATCCAAAGCGAAGCTGATCGCTTTGAGGCCATGCTTCTAGTGAATCTTTGTAATGCTCGATGGCGGCCAACCATTTGCGATCCAGCTCCAGTTCGACTCCTGTCGAGATGGCGGAGGTGGCGGAGGTGGCGGAGGCCACTTTGAGGGATTCCGCGCTGGCAGCAAGAGAAGAGGAAATTCCGGTTGTCAGAAAAACAACCACTGTGCAGCAGACAGCCGTCAACGGCTTGTTGAGAGGTCCACGAGAAAAGAACATGATGTTTGGCTTTCTTCAACCGATACGGCGGCTGTGACCGGTTCCGAGGACGGAACAAATTCTTCCCCGTATGCATCCTCCTGTTGCTGGGGTTCTTGAATTGTTGTCCAGCTCCTCATGAGCCTGACCCGTTGCTCAATCATGCCTCACAAATCCTTCGCCTCCAAATGGTAAATGCGCGAAGGAATTATTCTCGAGCGATCGTGGACCTGAATACTTTCGCTCATTGGCATCATTGTCAGCACAGGATTAAACGAACCTGTCTTTCAATGTCAGGCTGTAGCGGTTACAGAAACTCTCCCGCCAAAGATTGCATCACACGGGGTAAGCCCGGTTAAGTTTGACTTCCTTGTCGATCATGACCACACTAAATGCCACTTTGAAGAAAACTTTGGTGCCCAAGTATTCTTTTTCCGCGCGCCGAGTATTTTTCGCCGAGGCTGTATTTCTGAAGAGCTCCAGTGGGAACTTTCTCCCCCTCAGTGACAGGCCGGTTGACAATTCACAGATGACGACCATTTATTCGACGACTCAATTTCAACACGAGGAACATCATGAGCGCATCCAACTATCGTTTTGGCACCAATTGTCTGCATGCCGGCCAAGAACCCGATCCCACAACCGGTTCGCGAGCCGTCCCCATCTATCAGACAACGTCCTATGTGTTTGACGATACGGATCACGCCGCCCGACTGTTCGGCTTGCAAGAGTTTGGCAATATCTACAGCCGCATCATGAACCCCACCTGCGATGTGCTGGAAAAGCGGATAGCAGCACTCGAAGGGGGAACCGCCGGTTTGGCAGTCGCGTCAGGACAGGCTGCCGAGACGCTCGCCATCTTGAACATTGCTTCTGCCGGTCAGAATATTGTCTCGTCCACCAGTCTTTATGGTGGAACGTACAATCTGTTGCATTACACACTGCCCAAAATGGGAATCAACACACATTTTGTTGATCAAAGCGATCCCGAAAACTTTCGAGCAGCCATCGATGAGAACACCCGGTGTGTGTATGTGGAAACCATTGGCAATCCGCGCGTCGATGTCCCTGATTTTGAAGCCATCTCGACCATCGCCCATGAAGCCGGCATTCCACTGATTGTCGATAACACACTCGCTTCTCCCGCTTTGTGCCGACCTCTCGAACATGGTGCCGATATCGTGGTCGAATCGTGTACCAAATTTATTGGTGGACACGGAACGTCCATCGGAGGCATCATTATTGAGAAAGGGGACTTTCCTTGGGATAACGGGAAATTCCCTGAAATGACGGAACCCGATCCCAGTTATCACGGCATGAAATATTTTGAGACGTTCTCCGGGTTAAACATGGTTTACTCCCTGAAAGCAAGGACTCAGGGGCTCCGGGATCTCGGCCCTGCGATGAGCCCGTTTAATGCGTTTTTGTTCTTGCAAGGGCTTGAAACCTTGCACCTGCGCATGGAGCGACATAGCAGTAATGCCTTGGAAGTCGCCAAGTTTTTGGAATCACACCCGAAAATTTCCTGGGTCAATTACACCGGGCTCGAATCGCATCCAAGTTACGAACTCGGCAAGAAGTATCTGCCCAATGGGTGTGGAGCCATCATGGGCTTTGGTATCCAGGGAAGTTCGCCGGAAGAGCAACAGGCTAACGGCGTGAAGTTGATCAATCAGGTCAACTTATTCTCTCACCTTGCCAACGTGGGTGATAGCAAGTCGTTGATCATTCACCCCAGCAGCACGACACATCAGCAGTTGACGCCGGAAGAGCAAACTTCCAGCGGAGTCACGCCGGACTTTATTCGTCTCTCAATCGGAACCGAAGATTGTGCCGATTTGATCGACGATCTCAAACAGGCGCTCGAGGCGGTTTAGTTTACAGTCCCCGAGGACTGCTCCGGCAGACGGCGAAGATTGCGGCTCCTCCCAGAATCGCAAAAATGATGACCTCTTTAACGTAGCTTTTGGTATTCAAAGTGACCACGACACCGTTATTCGCGGGGTCTGCGGCTGCGGGGGCATCTTGCGCGATGGCTGCCGCGGTTCCGCAGGAAAGAATTCCGACAGCAAGTGAGACTCTCATCAATTGACGAGCGTGGAGGGCGAAACATTTCATCCGGCAACCTTTTCCATCGAGGGGGTTTCGGCTTCAGGCCGCTGCAAGATCAAATCTTCGAGACGAAAACGGAGTTCTCGAAAGTCTTGAGCGGAGAGATCAACAGTTTCCCAACTATGTGATCTCATGCGGGTATGGCGGCTGTACTCGTCCAACCACACTCCATAAAACGCATAATACCTCTCTCGGTGAGAAAAGAAAGGGGCGAGTTCCGGGAACCGACCTGGTTCATCGGTCTCATAAGCAAAGACGAACAAGCCCCGAAAGTTCTCACCAAATAACGATTCCCAATGGGAGATCTGGTCGAGATCGGCGGCAGGTGCCCAATTATTCCATTTGGCCGTTGTGGAGCGTTCCGAGCCGGGAAACTGTCGCCCTTTGATATCGATCAGCAGTCGTTCACCTTGCGGCGGGGAGACGATAAAATCGAGCGATTTCAGACTGCCATCTCCGACCAATGATCGCCGTTTTTCGTCCACCATCACATAAGGCAAGCGGGTCGCTCTTAACCACGATTCAAATGCCGCTTCATAATGATGGTGTCGTTGACCCACAATCAGGCTCGCTCAATGAGGTAATCCAGAAACAAGACATTCCCATTAAAGCAAAGTCTGTTCGTCTGTTCAATCAGTTTTTCCCACCATCTCCAACAAATGGTCGGCAAGATCGGCTTCCAGAATCGGGGTTTGATCGCCACTGGAAAGCTCTTTTACCTGCCAGGTTCCCGCGGAGCGTTCGTCTTCGCCGGCAATCAAAACGACGGGAATCCCTTTTTTATCCGCGTATTGGAACTGTTTACCCATCTTTTTGTGGTCGGTGTAAACCTCAACAGCAAGGCCGCTGTGACGAAGTTGTTGAGCAATTCGGAACGAGTCGGCTGTCCAGGCGGGATCAAATACGGTGACCAGAATCTGGCTGGGGGTCGATGACGGTTTCAATTTGCCCAGTTCTTCCATCGCGGCAAGTAACCTGTCGAGGCCCAAGCTGGCTCCCACGCCGGGAAGTGGTTGAGAGGTAAACAGCTCGGCCAAATTGTCGTATCGTCCCCCGGAACAGACGGACCCGATTCCGGGAAGTTCATCGAGAAATGTTTCGTAAATCGTTCCGGTGTAATAGTCGAGCCCGCGTGCAATCGACAGATCGAGATTTAATCGAGACTCTGGGAGGCCAACAGAATTCGCCACCTCAAACAATTCTCGCAGTTGTGCGATTCCCGTTTCTCCTGTCTCGTTTCCACTCACCATCTGTTCGACCTGAGTGAGAAGTTCAGCAGGAGTTCCCGTCAGTTCGGCAAAGTCCAAAACTTGGATGGCTTGCGTGGAGGAAATGGATTGTCCTTCCATCTCTGCGAGGACGGCATCTCGTCCGATCTTGGGGAGTTTGTCGAGCGCTCGTAGCACGCTGACACTTTGTTCGGTCAGTTCCAGTTTTTGGAGCAGACCGTTCAGGACCTTACGATTGTTGACGCGGATTTGAAATTCGCCACACCCGATGCGATCCATCAATTCGTGGATCACCATCAAGGTTTCGATGTCGGCCGCATTGGACTTTGTCCCGATAGTATCAAAATCACATTGGACAAATTCTCGATAGCGACCTTTCTGAGGTTTCTCAGCCCGCCAGACGGTTCCGAGGTGATAGCGTTTGAACGGTGTTCCCAACTCATTGAGGTGTTGTGCGGCGAATCGTGCAAAGGGGACGGTCAAATCAAATCGCATAGAGACATCGCGATTGCCTTGATCGGTAAAGCGAAACATCTGCTTGTCCGATTCTTCGCCACCCTTTCCCAGTAGAATCTCCGTGTATTCCAGTGCAGGCGTATCGATGGGAGCAAATCCAAAACTGCGATAAACGTCCCGCGCCGTTTGCATCAGATGTTCGCGCGCAAGCATCGTCTCGGGGAGAAAGTCACGGAATCCTTTAAGGGTTTGCGGTTTGATTTTGCTCACGGCAGATTGTCAGTTTCTGTGACTAGAGGATATTTTGAAGGTCTCGTCCGGGAATTGAACCCGTCTGAACATGTCAAAGAAAATGCGACATCGTTCATCTCTGATTCTTGAGACACCGCATGAAGGATTTCAGTTCGTGCTGTTGAACAGGCTGTAAGTTCAATTAGCGACGGTGACCAGCGGCAGTTGTGTCCGTTTCCGCTTCTTCGGTTTGCTCATCGGCAAGACCGCTTCCGCGTACTCCCACAATTGATCGGGGGTCTCGAACAGTTTTTCGTAACACGCGTCATCATCATATTCGCAATTGTCGGTCGAGTAGTCCCGGCAGATTTGTGGCCTCGTTTCATAGATGCCGCAAAGATTGTTCTCCAACAAATGGTTGCAGCGATTATGAACCATCAAAAACCAGACACCATCTTCGACAAACACAGAAACCTGTCCGTGAACCATGTACCAGCGAATATAGTCGAAATCGGCTTTCGACTTGGGAGCATCAATCTCAAGAGCAAAGTATTGGCAACACTTGGCCGAACAATACTCACAAAGCACCTCTCCCTTGGGGAGTTTTTCACGAGGCATCTGCGGCAATTGCGGTGGGGCGACAGTCGCCATAATCGGGATCCTTCGGCTATCGGTCGAAACAGTGACTGGGTCGAGTCCCAACCCTGGCAATCACTGTAAAAACTGTTCAGGGTTTATGTTAACGCTCTGACCACTCGGGAAAAACCTTCTGCATGAATCAATTTGTGCAAATTATGCCTCTATCTAGTTCCTGGAAAGAATCGGTGACTTGCCAGAACCCCATCAGGTCTCTCGCGGCGGAGCGGAATTAAGGCTTCACAGAATGCGTAAATCTGTAACGACTGTGACGAATCTGCGGAATGCGTCCTGTCCAGAAGGCGTTCACCGGCTGTTTCTGCTTGACCACACAGATTCACACGCCATAAGATGGTATTATCCTTATGGAGTGATTGTCGTTACGACTCTTCCTGTCGGATTCCGATCACTCCGTTCCCTGAAATTCATTCAGGAAAGTCTGTCCTCTGAGAATCGTCTCTGTCGATGATCAGAAGCAGGGATTTTGTATTCGTTTAAGTTGAAGGCCCGAAATGCATATTACTGGTAAAATCTGTGCTTGGGTACTGGTGGTTCTCGTCATCGGTGCTGTGATGTTGACCGGGCAAGCGATTAACGTCCGCAATAGTTGGCTCGCCAAAGCCGATACGTTGTCCGAGGCGAATGCGAAGAAAAAAGAGAGCGTTACGAAAAAAGAAGCGGAACTGAAACAGTTGGTGGCAGACCGTGCTTTGTTGATGAGAAGTTATGGGCGTCCCTTTGCCGCCAAAAGCGTGACCGTCAGTAATCCGGAAGCCGGCATGATCAATGTCGATTTGGGAACACGAGATGGATTACAGGTGGTGAGTGCCGAAGCTCCTCCTGTTCTTTACGGCTTTTTCATTCCCCAAAACGGTCCCTCACGTTACATCGGCCCTTTTCAGGTCACCGATCTTCGCGATTCTAATTCTGTGATGCAGTTCAACAAGTTCCCTCGTGCGGGCGATATTCAAACTTGGCAACAGGGAGCGTGGCGATTCTGGCAACGGGTTCCGACTCAATTCAATAATCGCTACGAGAATCAATGGAACTCCCTGATTTCAGCCGACGAACGTCTCACACAGGCGATCAAATTGGACGAAGTCGTCACCGCTCAGCAAGCACGTTCGAATGAACAGATCGCAGAACGAGTGGACGAGTTAAAAGGTGGTGACAAACTTCCCACTGCCGAAGACTTGCCTCCTGAAGATTTAGAAGGGCTCGTCAAAACTCTTTCCAATGCCGAATCAGCACGGAATCTCGTCCTCATCAACGTCGATCAGTTGCGCAGAGATATTCACGCGGCACAAGAGAAGTTGCAATCTTTGCTCGATCAAAGTCGCCAACTGGTTGAGAAACTTCCGCAACCGTCTGTCGATACAGTCGCCAACTGATTCTGATCGGGGCATTTTTCTCGACGCTGTTCACGATTCTTCTTATTCACCACCAACTCCCGGACGGATCGAATGGGACTGGAAGACCGCGATTATTTAAGAGACGAAGCCCGACGTTATGGAGACGGCGGCGGTTTCAATATGCGCGCTTCCTTCTCTGATCAATGGGCGATCAAGACGATCATCATCATCAACGTGATCGTGTGGGTCTTGCAACTGGCCACCACCAAACCCGGTGCGGGAGGAGGCATCACCCCGTGGCTGTCTCTCTCCCTGAGCGATCTTGGGTCATTCCAAATCTGGCGTTTGCTCACTTATGGGTTCTGCCATGCGGTTGAAGGTGATGGTGCGATTTGGCATATCGTCTTCAATATGCTGTTTCTGTGGATGTTTGGCCGGATGGTTGAGGGTATCTATGGATCCCGCGAGTTCTTGGCGTCCTATTTGGCGGGCATCATCTTCAGTGGGGTTGCACAGACCGTGTTCATGGGACTGATGGGCTACCCGGCGAGCGGGACCATTGGCGCTTCAGGCGGCGTCAACGCGGTTGTCATACTGACGGCGATGCACTTTCCCAATGTCAAAGTCTTACTGTTTTTCATCATTCCCATACCACTTTGGGGGCTGGCGGCCTTTAAAGTCGGTATGGATTCGTTGGGGCTTGTGAATTTCATCATGGGGCGCGGGCTTGATGATCATGTTGCTCATGCGGCTCATCTCGGCGGTGCGGCTTTCGGCTATCTCTATTTTGTACGAGGTTGGAGAGTCTCGCCACTGTTGGAGAAGTTGCAAAGCTTTTCCAACCCGGTCTCGAAGATGCAGCGCAAAATGCGCGATCAAAAACGGAAAAAAGAGTTGCAGGTCTTTGAGCCCAACGATGACGATCTTCGCGAAGAAGTGGATCGCATTTTGGCAAAAATCAAAGCGGAGGGAGAAGCCAGTCTGTCCGACGAAGAACGCGAAACTCTGGAGCGAGCCAGTCGAGTCTTTCGAGGGCGGTGACAATTCATGATGCCCGCTCCTGTTCGTCTTACTCTTTGGTTGCTGATGGCATTGCTGGTTCCCATCGTCCCTTTTATCATTCTGGGAGATGGCTTTGAGCAACGCTTACTCGACTGGTTAGAAAGTGGTCTCTCCGCAGAACAAATCGCGCTGGGGCTGTGTGGATTACTGGCGGTGGATTTACTGCTTCCAGTTCCTTCGACGGCAATTACCACCTATGCGGGTGGGGTGTTACCGTGGGGCTTGGCGTTTTTGTCTGCTTTTGGAGGTCTCTCTGCCGGTCATTTGATCGGATTCGGCATGTCGCGCGTGGTAGGACGACCATTCGCAGAACGCTGGGCCAAGGCCGATGATCTCAAGCAGCTTGATCAGTTGAGTCTCAAATACGGGCCTGTTGTTTTGATCGTTACACGAGCCATGCCCTTGTTGTCGGAAGCAAGTGTCTTACTTTTGGGGCTGACTCGCCTTCCATTTTGGCTGGCTGCCATTGCGATCATGATGAGTAACGCTGTCATCGCGGCAGTGTATGTTTCCATCGGTGCCTGGTTCCAGGATTCGCCCGCTTTGATTTGGACCATCATCGGCTCAGCCGTGGTGCCGTTGATTCCACTGTGGTGGTTCCGCCGGCGACTCTCGCAAACCCCCAGTGAAGACGATCCTCAACTCATCGAAGATGTGCTGAACGCTGAAGAGGAGTCTTTTAGCTAACAAGAAAAAATTTTATGAGTTCGCCCGGCAAAGAGTTAATTCTCGACAGTCTGTTAGGTTGGGTGGCGGGCGGCGCACCGCGAAGCGGAAGCCCCCGGAATGTCGACGATTGAAACTCATTCAGATGCCTGCGACATACCGATGGGCGAGCTATCGGTGCTACCCGTTGATTTTTAGCCGCCGACGGAAGTCGGCAGGGGAACGCGGAGAACGAGTTCGGCTGGTGGAACTTAATCGCTGAGAAGAAAAACTCTTGGCGCTTCGCGGAACTTCGTGGCTCGTTGGAGTGGACTGATTAAGTCAACTCGTTGATGAGCGTTGAAGACCTCGGCTATATACATCCTGTCTTCTGTTGTTTGATTCCACTGGTGGCTCCGGGCGGTTTTCTCCAACGACACAACACATGCGACAGCCATTCGTGCAATTCGAGTCATTCGTGGTTTGTTTCCCTGCTAATTCATCTTCAAGAGGACCACGAATCAAACGAATAACACGAATACTTTTCAGAGAACGATGTATTCGTATTCGATTTTTGAATGGCTACCAAAGATCACGAGCAGCCCGAGAGGTCTTCTCCACGATAATTCGAGAAGAATCAAACTCTTAGAGTGACTTACGAAATTATGTTCCCGCGTCTGGC
The DNA here is from genome assembly GCA_030836185.1 of Planctomycetota bacterium. Classification (GTDB taxonomy): domain Bacteria; phylum Planctomycetota; class Planctomycetia; order Planctomycetales; family Planctomycetaceae; genus JABURQ01. The sequence continues at coordinate 38,942 of JAURQH010000050.1, read as the reverse complement.
TCGTGGCAGTCTGTTTTTCGAGAAAGAAAAAAATGTTGTCGCGGCACAGAAACTTCCTCATGGATGCTCTAACTGACCGGTAACAGTTCTTCAATCGGGCTACCAAACGGAAGAATAGGCATCGGTCGCCCACTGTAATCCGGGAAGGTCAACTCGGTATCGATTCCCAAGTGGCGATACACGGTCGCCCACAAATCATTGGGTGTGAGTGGACGATCCTTGGGATTCTCTCCCTTGGAGTTAGTTGATCCAATGATTTGTCCGGTTCTCATGCCGCCCCCAGAGATCAACAAAGACATGGCCGATGGCCAATGATCGCGTCCCGGTTGCATGACGCCGGATGAGGTTCCTTTTCGCGTGGAAAGTCGCGGTGTGCGTCCGAATTCTCCCGTGACAATCACCATCACATTTTTATTGAGACCGCGCTGGTGAACATCTTCAATCAAGGCACTGATTGCGCGGTCAAAGAAAGGCATTCGATATTTGGCATCATTGAAGATATGCCCATTGACCGCGTGCGAATCCCAGTTATAAAGCACTCCCTGTGGGAATGATTCCCCCTTCATCATGGGGTTTTCCATGACCATCGTCACGAAACTGCTGCCCGCTTCGACAAGTCGTCGTGCCATCAAAGCACGTTGTCCCCACGGGTGCATTCCGTATCGATCACGAACTTCTTGGGGTTCTTCGGAAAGATCAAAGGCGGCTCGAGCTTTGTCGCTCGTCAATAAATCGAGAGCCTGTTGCCCGAATTGATCCATGGCAGACATCGCCCCAGACCCGTCAATGCTGCGTTGAACATTATCAAGATGCTTGAGGAGTTCCTGACGGTCATCAATACTATTGGCAACCCGCTCGGAAAGTTTGAGGTTGGGAACCTCAAAGATCGATTCGTTGGGGTGTCCCGGAATAATGAAGGGAGTATAAGCGGGTCCTAGATAAGCCGAACCCATGCTGTAAATATCAACTCCACTGCGTCCATTGTTGGTTCCTGAAACATAGTTCGGAACTCCCACCTGGTATTGCTCCCGTAACTTGGCAACGATTGATCCCACCGCCGGGGCGTCGTTTACAAATCCTGTCGGAGTTTTAGGCGCTCGTGCCGTCATGAAGCGTTTATGTCCGCCACCATGATCGGCAAAGTTGTGAGAGATCGAACGCACAATATTGTATTGGTGGCCACACGCTGCGAGCTTCGGCAGTAACTCGCAAACTTCCATCCCGGGTACAGTTGTCGAGATCGGCCTGAACTCTCCCCGGTAATCGGAAGGAGCGTTCGGCTTCATGTCGAACGTCTCCATATGCGGAGGTCCGCCTGGTAACCAGATAAAAATCACCGACGTATCGGGAGGCGTCACAATTGGCCGAGAGGTGTTGCTCGCGAGTGCGTCCATTCGCATATAGTCGGCGAGAGACAATCCCGCTAATCCGAGTGTTCCCCATTGGAGCACTTCGCGTCGGGATGGCCCTTCGCAACGATGGGGGTGCTGATTCGATGGATTGGAGTGAGCGGTGTTTCGACTCATAGGTTTGAGCCTTTATCGAGCAGATGGGGTGGGCAGTTCATATCAATTTCTACGGATGATTATCGTCATTTTTAGGAGGCAATGTCAATGATTCTTTGGCGGAACCCGGACGCCGCCAATTCAGGGAAAGTCCGATGATACCAATAGTTATGAAGATAGTCGGGTGCTAAAGTGGTGATTGAGTTTTAAGGTTGGTCTCTTTCTTGGGGAATTCTTCTTTGAAATCCTCTAAAGCTTGCGTATGAACATCAGCTAGAAACCAGATAACGTGTTGGGTTTGTTTTCACTCAATCAATTTCAGAGAGCTCTATGAGACTGGCCGCCCCCGATTTGATGTACGGCTTTGGAGTCATGATGGGGATCTCTCTCTCGCTTTTTCTGTTGGGAGTCGTGATTGGAGAACGTGTCTCACGCAAAACGAGCTTGCTGCTATTGAGCGTTTGCGTTGGCATGATTGTCCTGTATTTGCTCTATCTCTGGGATGACATTCTGCTCGCGAATCTGCTCCCTTTCAGTAACCTGATCGTGATCGGTAACTGGCTTCCTCCCATGACGGCATTGATTGCCGGCATCGCCTGGAAAAGCATGCCCGGTTCGCTGCGTCGCCGGAATGGTTACACGGCAGTGGAATTTATGATTGCCGGCATTGCGATGTTGCTTCCCGTTTGGGGAACCGCTCCTCAGTGTGAGGAACTTTGGGATGGCCAGGTTTGTCGCCAAACATCCAATCAAACCTGCTCGGCTGCCTGTGCCGCGACGCTCTTGAGACTGCATGGGATCGACACAAGCGAACAGGAGATGGCCGAACTTTGTTTGACCAACGGAACGGGCACTTCCTGGCAAGGGCTCTATCGTGGACTCTCTTTGAAGTCAGAAGGGACCAATCTCGGTGTTGAAGTGCTGCCCTGTCAGCCAGCAGACTTGTCTCTTTTCACTCACTCCAATGCCATTCTTGCTGTGGGGATTCCAGAGGGAGTTGAAGTCCCCGCCAAATATACAGCGAATAATAAATTTGGATGGGAAGTCGGGCAATTGCATTCGGTCGTCTTCTTCGGTTTTAACCAAGAGGGACAGGCGATCATTGGAGATCCCGCGGTTGGTATGGATCTCTGGTCGTGGGAAGATCTGGAGATATTGGTGCGAGGACGTGCAATTCGTCTGATTCATGAAGAGCCCCCCGTGTCCTCCAAATTAACGGTCAATCGATAATAGGCTCCCGTGTTCCTTGATCCTCGACTTCGAATAGTGCTACGGTGAACCGGTTAGCTGAGGTTTGCTCTCTTTTTTCTTACATTGCCCTTTTTCACACATTGCCCAGATCGAGTACCGATGATTCGTCGTCGCTTTGAAGAAATTGTCACGGCGTTCGAGTTGAGAACCACCGGAAAATGGTTTTTCCTGTCATCTTTGATCGGATGTGTGGCCGGTTTGGGGGCGATTCTCTTTCAGTACCTGACTCACTATGTCGTCGAGTTCTCACTCGCACACTTTGCCAATTACCTTCCCGGAGAAGCTGTGGGAGAACCGGCAGGCATCGCAATCAACGAGGCGTTATTTTCTCCCTGGATGATTGTGCTCGTCATGACTTTGGGCGGGTTGTTATCGGGAATCCTCGTGTACACGTTTGCTCCCGAAGCCGAGGGACATGGCACCGATGCGGCCATTGATTCGTTTCATAATCAGCGCGGGAAAATCAATTGGCGAATTCCGCTCGTGAAAACTGTCGCGTCTGCACTCACTCTGGGAACTGGCGGATCAGCGGGGCGAGAAGGCCCCATCGCTCAAATCGGTGCCGGTTTTGGATCGCTTCTGGCTACCAAATTGAAATTGAGCGCCCGTGACAGACGTATCATGCTGGCTGCCGGGATGGCTGCGGGAGTCGGAGCCATCTTTCGCGCTCCGTTGGCAGGGGCGTTATTTGCGGGAGAAATCTTCTATCGTGATGGGGATCTGGAATCAGATGTGATTGTCCCGGCTGCGATCTCATCGATTATCAGCTATTCCGTCTATAGCCTGATCTTACCAACGGAATTGCGATTCCTGCCTCTGTTCGGTACGCCGCCCGAATTTGTCCGTTCAACAATGTGGGACTTGATCCCCTTTGGCCTGCTGACGGTGGTCTTGGTGTTGGTAGGAATTCTTTATATCAAGGTGTTTTACGGGACACATCACCTGTTTGAAAAACTGCCCGTCAAAAAACATTTCCGACCGGCAATCGGTGCCTGTCTGGCTGGGCTGATGGCAATGGGGCTGTACTATTCATTCGCTGAAAATATCCAGTTGTTGGCGGTGCTCTCCACTGGTTACGGAGTGTTACAGGCCGCGTTGTCTGATTCCGTCTCGGTGGCTCCAGTTGTACTCATCACCGTGGCGATTTTCAAAATTGTCACCACTTCACTCACAATCAGTTCAGGAGGATCGGGAGGAGTCTTCGGACCTTCCATGGTCATCGGAGGATGTGTGGGGGGAGCTGTCGGGCAACTGTTCGCCGAGTACGGACCTGATTGGTGGACCGTTCAACCGGAAAGTTACGCAATCGTCGGGATGGCAGGTTTCTTTGCCGGCATTGCACACGCTCCCTTCTCGACGATCATCATGGTCTCAGAAATGACAGGAAGTTATCATCTGCTTTTACCCACCATGTGGGTTTCGACACTTTGTTTTCTGTTTTCACGGCGTTGGACCATCTACGTCAAGCAGGTTCCGAGTCGGCTCGAATCGTCGGCTCATCTGGGAGATTTCATCATCGACTTACTCGAAGGGATTCTGGTCGAAGATGTCTATCAGAAAGACCGCCAACTCTGTTTTGTTCATGAGTCGATGTCGCTGGAAGAGATTGTTCACCTGTTGTCTGAGAACGAGCAGCAATATTTCCCTGTCGTCGATGATGACCAGAAGGTGATTGGCATTTTTTCTGCCAACGATGTGCGTGCCTATTTGTATGACGAAACCATCTGGAAACTCGCCAATGCCGGCGATGTCATGGTGACGAATCTCGTCACCCTCTCACCACAAGATGACCTCAATTCCGCCATGCAGAAGTTTACTTCATTGAATCTCGAAGAACTCCCCGTGCTGGATCCCGAAGACTCGGGAAAACTTCTCGGCATGCTGCGACGCAAAGAGACCATCGCCGCATACAATCAAAGAATGGTCGAGCTCAAGTAAAAGATGAAAGACCAGGAGTGAGGCATATCACTTAAGCCACTCCGGTTAAACGGGTTACGAGGAGTGTTGTTTTACTGCATCATCGATGCCTCTGTTGTCGTTCAAAAACAACGTCTTGTGTGTTGCTCAGGATTTGGGATTCCACGCCTCACTTTATTATTAGTGCTTAATTTCCAGTGTATCTTGACATTTTTCGAGCCATCTGGGGATTTTCCTGAAATTGGCGCAGGGGTTGCATTTAGTCTTCAGGCAGAAGAGCGGGCCAGCTCTTAAGCAGTCGTCATCCTCACAAAAGATGATCCCGAAAACAGAGGACTCCAAAATGCAAACACCACTCATGTCAACACGCCGCCGCAAACGACTGACCATTCATCAAGAGAATGGTTCGACACTCATTAGTCTGGGCGAAATGGAAATCTGGGATGGTGCCGACTTGGCACTGATCCGAGATACACTGTTTGAGCAAATCCTCGACTTTGAACAACGTGATCTTGTCCTGGATATGAAGACGGTCAAATACATCCCGAGCGGATTCTTCGGAATGCTGGAAGATTGGAAAGATCGCGGAATCAATATCTCTGTGTTGGGTGTGCAACCCAATGTTGCCCAGATGTTGTGGTTCCAGCAATACTTCACCGAGCTGCGTCCCGGATTCTTTCAACTGGAAGCAGAACCCAACTTCCTGATGGAGAATGTGTTCCGCGACGATGAAGCCGACGCTACCGTTGAAGAGGAAACTGTCGAAGAGATGCGAACCGAAGAATGGTCAGATTCCACCAACATCATCGCAGAAGCAATCGCTTGCTAAATGACTCGTTGTGGCCCCCTCACAACAGAGACCATGATGACAAAAGTTTTCTGACGAGTTTTCATATCGTTCAGAGAACTCTAAAAGCCGAGCCGGGATCGGGATCCTTGCTCAGCTTTTTTGTTGGTACATGATGCGTCCGCAAGAACGGCAGAGCATCACCTTCCCCATGTTGAGCTGTACTTTTTCCTGGGGGGCAACAATCGCATAGCAAGAAGTGCAGGCATCGTTCTCGACTTCCGTGAGACAACTCGCTCCATGAGCGTCCACGAGGCGACGATATTGATCCATCATCGTGCTGGGAATTTCTTTTTCAAAGACGGCAAGCTCCGCTTCCAAAGTGGCGGCCTGCTCTTCCAAGCCCGCTTTGGAGGCATTCACCTCTGCCTCAGTTTTCTTGATCAAATCTTCTTGAGCTTCAATCGCTTCCTCGGCGTCGGTAATCGCCTGGACTCCCTGATCGACCTTTTCCAAGGCTTCCAGGATTTCATCTTCCAGCACGCTGTTGGCCATGTTATCAGCCGCGATTTGCGAGCTGATGATCTCGTACTCTTTATTTGAGGCGGCCGCGTTCAGCTTTCCCTGTAAATCCTGAATTTTGGCTTCATTGCTTTTCAGTTGCAAAGACTTGCTGTCGGCTGCCTTGCGGAGTTCAGTCAGCTTTGTTTTCAGAGCGTCTCGTTCTTCCTGTTTCTGATCTCGAAGGCGTTCTTGAGTGGCAATCATCCGCGGGCCACGGTCAAGTTTTTTGCGGACTGATTCCAGTTTCTGGTGCACCTGATGCATGTCTGGCAGTAAACCGGTGGTTTTATCCATAGTGGTTCTCGGTGAATCCTGTTTCGCTGACGGTGTGGTGAGTCAAAGATCGAAGGTTTATAGTACGTTTGGTCGGCGCAAAAAACAAACGCCGATCAGAATTGACCGACGTTTGTAGAAATTTGCGAAACTGGCGAGAAAATTACTCGGCCAATTCGGTATTGGCGGCTGCGGCTGCTTCCGCGAGTCCATCGAGGAATCCCTTGAGTTGCTTGCTGCGAACAGGATGTTGCAGTTTGCGAACCGCTTTGGCTTCAATCTGACGAACACGTTCTCGGGTCACTTTGAAAATACGTCCCACTTCTTCGAGGGTGTAGGTATAACCATCACCCAGGCCGTATCGCAATTTGATGATTTCCCGTTCGCGGTAAGTCAGAGTTTTGAGGACAGAATCGATTTTGTCCTTCAGCATCTCTTGAGTGGCCGCGTTGACGGGGCTTTCGCTCCCTTCGTCTTCGATGAAGTCACCGAAGTAACTGTCTTCGCTTTCACCCACGGGCCGGTCGAGACTAATTGGGTGACGAGAAATTTTCAGCACGCGACGTGTTTCTTCCAGAGAAACTTCGGCGGCTGTGGCCGTCTCTTCGATGGTCGGTTCGCGTCCGAGTTCCTGAAGCAATTGCTTACTGACCTTCCTCAGCTTCGACATCGTTTCGATCATGTGGACCGGAATACGAATCGTACGGGCTTGGTCGGCAATCGCACGAGTGATCGCTTGACGAATCCACCAAGTGGCGTACGTCGAGAATTTGTAACCGCGACGGTATTCGTATTTATCGACCGCACGCATCAGGCCGGTGTTTCCTTCCTGAATCAGGTCGAGGAAACTGAGGCCACGGTTGCGATACTTTTTGGCAATCGAAACCACCAGACGCAAGTTACCCCCCGAGAGTTCACGCATCGCTTGCTCGTAAGCCGCGTAGCGTTCGTCGATTTTTCGGACCCGAGTCCGCAAGGTTTCCGGCGTCTCGAAGGTCATCAACATCAAGTCTTGCAGCTCACGCTGTAAGTTGGCTTTTTCTTCTTTGGCCGACTTCAGGTTTCTCAGACCGTTAATCTGTCGTTGCAATTCTTTCATGCGACGACTGATCTGATTGAGTCGCTGCATACAAGGTTGCAGACGCTGTGTTCGCAGGCTCAACTCTTCGACTAAAGTGGCCATTTTGCGACGGCGAATGATCAAAGTTTCCCAAGCAGCATCCCGTTCTTTCTTCGTCACTTCGGGAGAACTGATCACGAGAAAATCGACTTCGTTCTGCTTACGCAAATGGCCGAGCGTTTTCAGGTTGTGCGGCATGCGGCCAAGAATCTGAGTCTTCTCGAGGCCTTCCGTCACAGACACTTTGATCGTTCGGTCGAACGGCAGATCACCGACGTGAACTTTCGTCAGAATGTCGATGGCGGTTTTCATCGCGTAATCGCTTTCCAGCAATTGACGACGGAACCGTTTGCGAGTGATCTCGATTTTTTTGGCGAGCGAAATTTCCTGCTTACGAGTCAGTAACGGAATTTCCCCCATCTGGGTGAGATACATTCTCACGGGGTCGTCGATGCGACGTGTGCGGTCTTCTGGTGCCAATTCGTTACCTTTGCCTTTGTCCCGTTTTTTATGAACGGGAACACCGGCAATCGATTCGGCATCAGGATAGACCTCAAGATCAAGCTCTTCGAGGTTCATCAACAGATGATCGAGTTTCTCAGGCGTGAGCGCTTCATCAGGCAGATAGTTATTGACCTGGGTGAAGGTCAGGTAACCCTGCTTTTTTCCGATGTCAATTAAATCGCTCAGTTCGCTATCAAGTCCGTACAAGACTGACCTCCAACTCTAATTCTAAGTGGTCGTTTTATTTTGAATTCGCTTCTTGTGAAACTCCATCGAACGCATCAGGAGCTTTTGATCGGTATCCGTCAGTTGATCCTCAGCGGAAGTATAACCCGCGATTTCACCTCGGGTTCGATCATGTTCCGATTCTTCTCTACGCCAGGCAAGAACTTGTGTCGCTTGAATCAGATAATGCGGAATGTCTGCATCGTTGACCCGATCGTCAAGCTTTGCCCGAATGTTTCGGTCGTGACTCCAATCCTCTAAAACCACGACCATTTGCTTCAAATCTGCATCTTCCAACTCGTTCAGTAGCTGATTGCGACTCACCCCGTCTCCACGCTCGTGAAGGTCGCAGCAAATTTGATACAGTTGCTGGAAGTGAGGGTTTTGCAACTCTTGCGGGTGAACGCGATTGGCAATCTCATTCATCCAATTCGGAGCCGCTAAAATGATCTCCAGAAGCTCCGCTTCCACTTTTTGATGCTGGCTCATCCCTGAATAACCAGACTGCATCAACTGCTTCACCGGGTTGATTGCTGGCTCTTCACCCATCGGCTCTCCACCGTGAGGGCCAGCATGCGCATTGTAACCAGACTGTTTACTTCGGATTTCTTTAAGTTGTTTTCTGACCTTATCTTCGCGAACGGCCGTCTTTTGTGACAAACGGGCAATCAACGAGTCCTCTCGGTTGGTTCCGGCCAGATTGGGGGCTTGTCCCATGAGTGACAACATTTCACTCAAAATCGTCTGACGCGATCCCTCCGACTGCAAACCATGTTTTTCCACAAGGTTGCGATATTTGAACTCCCAAGCCTCAAGTGCCGACTCCACAAGGTTTTGAAATGACTCTGCACCATGTGCTTTAAGGTATTCTTCCGGGTCAAGTCCATCCGGCAAGGTCAGAATTTTCAAATCCAGGTCTTGAGCGAGGAACTTGCTCACAACCCGATCTGCATTCATTTGACCGGCAGCATCTCCATCGTAGACCAGAACGACTGAATCGGCGATCAATTTGAGCTGGGAGACATGCTGTTCGGTCAAAGCCGTCCCCAGCACACCGACCACATTTTCGATCCCTGCCAGATGCATGCCGATCCGGTCGGTGTAACCTTCCACGACCAATGCCGTCCGAGACCTGCGAATCGCGTCTTTTGCCTGATGATAGCCGTATAAAACGTCACTTTTGTGGAACAGATCGCTCTCGTTGCCATTGAAGTATTTGGGGCCTTCTTCTCCCGGCATCAACCGACCGCCGAAACTGATGGTTCGTCCGCGGGCATCGTGAATCGGGAAAATGACCCGATTAATGAAGATGTGAGAATCGCTGTATCCGGGGCCGTTTTTCCGGCGAGCGATCAGGCGGGCTTCTTCCAGAACATTCATGTCGTAGCGATTCGCGACTTGTCCCAAAATCCATTCCCAATTGTCGGGATGATATCCCAGTCGAAACTGCTCCATCTGTTCTGTCGTATATCCGCGATCTTGCAGATAGCTGCGGGCCGCTTGAGCCCTGGGCGAACTCATCAAACACTGATGCATCTGCTCCTCAGCCCAAGTCAGGGCAGAGAACATTTCTTCCCGCATGCTCTTACGTTGCTGCTGTTGAGGAGAGGGAGCCATCCGTTGCGGCATATCGATGCCTGCGCGGTCTGCCAGCAGTTTGAGCGAATCAAAAAAGCCGATTCCCTCGGTCTTTTCGACGAACGAGAAGCAATCGCCTCCTTCATTACAGACCCAACAACGCCACGACTGGCGGTCTGGATACACGTGAAAAGACGGGTTATTGTCTTGATGGAAGGGGCAGAGCCCAACATAATCTGCACCACCACGGTGAGGCTGTAAAGAGAGAGTATCGCCAATCAATTCCACCAGATTGGTCCGTGATCTCACGGTCTCTTTGAAATCTGGTGATAGACCGATCGACACGGAAATCTCCTTACGGGGTTGATGGCGGGTTCTGGGGCGTGAATCCAGCATAGGCTCTAAAAAGTGTGGCTCGGTGGTCTTGGGATCAATGAGTGTGAGAGATGCAGAATCGCGTCGCAGTAAAGTGGACATACGCATCCTGCAGCATTGATCCTTCACACTTTCTTCAACGGCATGAATTTTACGAGACGCCGTCAAGAAGTCAATGAGTTACGACATTCCATCGGGCCACAAATATCGTCGTAAACTCTGAAATAGCAGTCGATAGACGAGATTTAAGAAATCCCATCAATGGTTACAAGTTCGATACCACGGAAGAGACAACCAAGCTCCACTAGGGGACTTACGTGAATTTCTGATGTAGTTCTCAATCGAGCTAGACAGTTGGTATTTAAGAAAATGTGTAGTGTTTTGAGGAGAGGGGTAGCGTCGCAAATGGGTTTGAACCACAGGTTAGTTTCTCTGATGGCGTGTAAATTGCTTGATTAACAAAGCCGACCACTCAAAAACATAGCCACACGGGCAGGTAAAACTAGACTTCTTGCCGATTAACTCAACCCTGTCAGCATCTTGAATCTTGTTCGATTTGACTTCGTAAGTCGCGGCACAGTGAGGGCACTCTTCTCCCTCGTAACGAATGACTTGTTTTCCAGCGTTCATAACGATTCGCCATCTAACTCAGCACCAGCCACTCGATCAGTTTCTCTATTATGCTTCTGGATTCGCCACAATGACTCGTAGGCTGGGACTGGTCCCAGCTTCACGCAGGTAGCACGTATCGCACTGGAGTGCTGGGTCACGACCTAGCCTTCACCGACTTCGTCACCCTGTTTGGCAAGCAAACGGGGCGACACTTTTTTGAGTGATTCAATTTTTTCCTCTGCGTCTTGGCGCCTTTGCGTGAGTCAACTTTTCTCACTGGTGAAAACCGCCACCCGATTTGTTTGCTGCATTCAGCGCGTAGATGAACTCGCGAGAGTATAGGGACATTGTCATCAACATTCATCTGAATTCTTGCGAATCCAGCTACTACCTGTTTGTTGTCTTGGGCTGTTCTGTTGTCGGGCTTTTGGCTCTGTTTTTCCTCTGCGTCGCCGCGTCGCTGCGTGAGTCTGTTTTTATCCCGACTGCTCGCGCAGATCGGGCTATGGCTTTCAAAGACCCGACAAACTCATCTTGCCAACTCACTTCTACCAGAGTTACCGTTCGTGGTTCGTTGGTGAAAAGTAGGCTGGTGTTAGCCGAGCGAAGCGAGTCGTAACCCAGCATTTGTTCGCCACACATCTTTGCTGGGATACGCATTCGCTATCCCAGCCTACGGCAAATACGACTTCGATCTTTGGCAATCTGAACCTTCCTGAATCATCACGCGCGGCCTTTGATGGCTGCTGGTTTTGGTGCTTTTTTGCATCTCAAGCCGTTTACTAATGTGAGGGGAATCACTTCTTTTGAGAACTGCGAAACCCGAATGTTGCAACCGCAGTCACATCAACAACTTGCTCAAGAGTATCGTCAAGAGTATGAGAAGGGTCTATGTCTCGCCATACTCTTGAAGACTCTTGAAAGTCGCCGAGACTTAACGAGTTAGAACGAATTCAAGAGTATTAGATTTCACACTCTTGAACGCCGGGCTGTTCGAGAAAGCGGGGCGAGATTCCTGCGAATCGTGTGAGGCATTCAGCCTCTTCATCATTTCGGCCTGAACAAATTCTGCAACTGTTTGTTCAGCTCGTTTTCCAGGAAATTGGTGACCGTGCCGCGGACCAGTTTATCAAGCAGCGACTTGATCACTCTGCTATCCATTTGTGGTTTCGCCAAACTTCCACGGATGGGGATTTGAATGGCGGCTCCCCAGATGTCGCGGACTCGTTTTCCCTGTACCGTCCACGAATCGGGGACTTCGATAGTGGCGACGAGATCAAGGCTGTCATCGAAACCGACCGACCCCGAACTGGTCACGTTGAGGTTGCTGACCTGCATTGTCAGGTCTTTGTGATAAACCCGACCCTGCACAACTTTGTACGGGACCGTTTGCCGAGTGATCATCATCATCGGACGGTTAGGATCTGTTGCCCCGCCATCGAAAGGTGTTCCTCGACGTAGGGCATCGATCTGCTTGCCCAAGGTGATAAATTGCATCGCCAACGGTCCGGGAGTCATCTTGGCCGAGTGGATCATCACGAGTCCTTGGGCATTGATTTGCTCAGGGCGATCCAGCGGAACGACCAGTGCCGAAGAGTTGTCAACCGAGAACGTACCACTCACGCGAGCCGAGTCGGCCGTCATGGGGGAGACATATTTCAGCCATTGATGACAAATTTCGTCGGTCAGTTGGACCTGATTGAGCAGACGTTCTGCGGGTTGAACCAACACGGCTCCCTGATCGGTCCGATTGATACTCGGGCCGAAACGGACAGTGCCGGTAGAGACGGTCACTTCGACCGGTCGAATCGACATTTGGTCCGGTGTGAGGTCAACGGTGATAATGGCCGGCCCGATGGGTAAACCGTTCCAGTCCCCCCGGTCCCACGCGACGGCAACATTTCCCGACATCGCTCGTTGATTCTCGGGGGTATCAGAAAGTGGAATGCTTAACGAGATGGGTGTTTCGTGTTGGCCGTAAAGGATCAAGTCTGGCCCGGTGAGATCGGGATAGAGTTGACGCAATGACTGCCAATCGTATTGGCAGTTACCTTCCAAGCTGGCGAAGGGAGTCGACGACACATTTTCGATGTCTCCCGTCAATCGGCAATCGAGCCCTTCCGCGCTGATGTGACTTTCGTTGATGGAGAGGCGGTCGTTAGTTGTGAGATAAATGGCTTTCCCTCTCCAGACGGGAGCGATGCTGGTGCGATTGTTGGTGGAGACGGTTCGAGTGGGAACTCCGGCGATGGGTTCGGGCCACTTCAGATCGTCGGCTGTCAGTTTCCAGACGAGATCGGTGCCGTTCAATTGTCGTGTCGCCGAGAGTTGTAAATTGAGCATGCCGGTCGGGGCAGGGCGGGTTGAATCCGGTTCGATATATTTCCAGAGCCGCTCGATGCGTCCGCGAGCGGCCAGTTTGGCGTCAGTGGAACTCAGGTTCTGCAACGGCAGTTTCAAGTCATTGACACGCGCTGCAATTGTGGGACAGTTCAAAATGATTTCGTCGCTGGTCAAAGTCTGTGACTCGTGATTGATGGCGAACGAACCGGTGAGTTGAAGTTGGGGTTCTTGAAGTTTTACTCCCTCAGACGCGAACAGAAGATTCGTTAACTCGAGATCAAAAGGCTCAAACTGGTCTTCTTTCGCGGAGCGAATCAGTACGGTTTCCAGATTGTAACGCCCCGACATACGGCCCGGAATGCGCGAAGCGAGGAGCTGTCCAGTGAGTCCCGAGAGTTCGCCGACGCCTTCGAGTTTCCAGTTTGGGATTGATTGATTTTTCAACGTGGGTTGTTGTGTGAGCGTGATTTGGTCGCGGTCGGTGGTGATGGTGGTGGAGAGTTCGATCAGTTGTAATTGCTTGTTGTCGTCGAGAGTTCCCGATCCTTTGATGTCGGCTTGCAACTTTTGAAATCGCCAGAGATCGGCACTGGTCCAACCCATTACCAAATCGGTTCCGGTCAATGTGGCGTCCAGACGGATCGGTCCCTCTTCAGTCGTTTGACAGGTCGCATTGCCGCGGACTTGCCCCGCTAACTGCAAGTCACCAAAGTCGAAGATGCGACTCCATTCCTGCAGGAACTCAGCTAGGTTGATGTCTGCTGTGATGTTTGCAGAATTCCAGTTTCCGCTGCCGCTCAGAGAGACCGCTTTGGAATTGATATCCAGTCTTTCGATGTCCCATTGATTTTGGGAACGCTGAATGATGGCACTGGCGGTGAACGGTTTTGCCCACTCAATTTGAGGAACGGGCGTCTTGGCGACAATATTCTGCACATCAAAGCTGGCTGTCAGTCGAGGTGTCGTCTCATCGGGGAGTGATTCCATTCGAAATGCCGATGTCCCACGCTGTAACTCGACACCTTCTTGGAGAGTCAACAAACCGGGAAAACGACGAGTCAAAGCACTTAATTCCAGGTCACCCGTAACAGCAAACGACTGTGTGAGTAATTGGTCAAAAGTGGACTGGTTCAGATTCAGCGTGGTCGGTAGTTGAACCACTCCGTCCAAACTGATTTGACCGAAATCAGTGACGCCGTTCAAACGGGAGACTTTCCAGCCTTGAGACGAATAGCTGGTTGCCAGATCGAGCGAAAGTGAATCGACTGAAAGCACAGATGTTTGGTTTTGAGCGATGGCGAGTTGTTCCACCTTGCCCCGTCCATCAAACTGCAGGGAACTTTCCTCATCGCCGGTCAGTTTCCAATTCCCTTCAATGGTTCCGGTGATCGTTTCCGAGATGTCGAACCGCACGAAGAGCGGCTCAAGCGTTTTCAACGGAAAAGACGACGCGACAATATTGGCCTGAGTCGTTGACTTGAAGTCGAGATCCAGATCGAGCTTGCCCGCGGCGTCTTGCGGTTTTTCGGAGATCACTTCGACCTGACTCACGATCTTCACGACTGAGTCAGAATTCTGGCGGTAATCGAGATTGCTCAATTTGAATTGAGATTTCTGATCAGTGGAGATCAGTGTGAGTAACATGGATTTTGTCGAGAACGAAACAGTCGATGGGCTGCTCGCTTGCTGCTCTTCGGAGAGATTGTCCAGCCAGTGCTCAACATCGGTTGTTCCCGGCTCGCAACGGACGGTCACTTGACACTGCGATGCAGTCCATTGACCCAGTTGCGACGGTTCGAGAATGAGATCGAGGAGTGTAAATTCTCCCTGCAGATCGTCAATGACGGCCCAAGTGTCGCCGTCGGGGTATTTCAGTTCGACCTGTTTGACCGAAATCGGTTTCAACCAACCGAGTGACGTTTGGCCGAGAACCAGCCGACCGTCATATTCCGGTGAGAACTTCGCAATCAAAGTATTGCGTAACGATGTCCGTGCGATTATCTCCGGCGCAACGGCAACCACGGCCGCGATCAGGATGAGCAAAAAGATCGCAGTTTTCAGAAATCGGCGTTTTTTTCGTCTCGGCTTTGGTCGAGACTTTTGAGAACCGGCAGATTTCGCCGCGATTTCAGACGCTTCTTGGGGATTTTCTTCGTCAGACATGAGAACCTTTCCTCGTAGCTGTATGTCTATCAGAAAAGTCGTCATTTTCAGACAGATCTCTTGCGTGTAATGCAAAATGAGATCGAAATCGGGCAGCGAGCCAACACTCAATGCCTTACCCGGACGGGAGATTGGAAAATTTCATGAATCTTTCATCGAGTTCCGGGAATCTGATCTCGACTTAAAAGAAAGTTGGCGTACAATTTCGCCAACTACAGGTCGAAGCTAACGCAGCTCGACAGGACAAACGCCTGCCCTCTATCGTGTGGCTCACGTTAAGGCAGGGGGTAATTCAGACTCGCGGAGGACGCGATGACTGATGCAACAGAGAAAGGAGGTGGTCTTGTGGAATCATCTTTATGTAGTTCCAGCCAATGTCGAGGTGGTCTGACCTAGACAGTCGGCGGGCCGTTGACTCAGCCACCATCTCCGAGAGGTCCGTTCGGAGGCTATCTACTCCTATGTTGATCTCTTAGAACGCCTGACAAGCAGCAGGTCTCGGTATCTTACCGGGGCCTGTTTTTATGCGCGGTACTCTCTCAATTTCGGCACTGTTTCGATCTCTACACCGCGGAAAATTCGTGCAATCAGGACGGTCGCGCGGTACAAAAGTGGTACACCCTGATTGATTCATCCACAAGGAATATTCACATGCCACGGCTGTTTTCTGTTGCTCTGATGACCGGTTTGTCTTTGATGTCGCTCGCGTCGGCCCATGCCGAAAAAGTCCAATGGGTCACCTACAAAGGACAAGACGGACCCGGACAAGGCAAACACATCGTCTTCATCTCGGGTGACGAAGAATATCGCTCCGAGGAAGCATTCCCCATGCTGGGGAAGATGCTGGCCGAACGTCACGGCTTCACCTGCACGGTATTGTTCTCGCAAAACCCGGAAACGACTGAGATCAATCCCGACAATCAAACCAATATTCCCGGCATGAGCCATCTGGAACAAGCCGACCTGGTCATTCTGGGACTCCGCTTCCGAGAGCTTCCCGATGAAGATATGAAATATTTTGATGACTATTTCAAAGCCGGCAAGCCGTTCATCTCGCTACGAACTTCGACTCATGCCTTCAATTATACTCGCAATACAGATAGCCCGTATGCCAAGTATCATTGGCGAGCCAAAGAGCCTTGGGCGGGTGGCTTCGGTCAGGAAGTCCTCGGAGAAACCTGGGTCAGCCACCACGGACATCACGGCAAAGAAAGCACTCGCGGCGTCATTAACGATGTGCATGCCAAACATCCGATCCTCGAAGGGGTCGATGATGTCTGGGGACCAACCGATGTTTATGGCGTCACTCATCTGCCCGATGACGCAACGGTATTAATGCACGGTCAGGTTTTGAAAGGGATGAAGCCCAACGATCCTCCCAACAAAGACAAAACGATGATGCCCTTGGTGTGGACTCGGGAATATCCGACTCCCGGCGGCAAGAGCAAGATTCTCACCACCACCATGGGAGCCGCCATTGATTTTACCAATGAAGACTTACGCCGACTCGTCGTCAACGGCACCTATTGGGCGACCGGCTTAACCGATCAGATCAAAGCCGACCTGAACGTCGAACCGGTGGGCGAATACGATCCCAGCTTCTTCGGCTTCAAGAAGTACAAAAAAGGTGTGCTGGTGAAAGATCATCAGTGATGGGTTGAAGGGCCATGAAAAGATAGCCCTTGAACGCGAGCGCACGGGATGCGTGCCAGAGTAGATTCAACGCGGAAGATTGTTTGCGGCCACAGATTGGCATTGATTAAGGAATTATTTTCATGGAAAGTTTTAGGCTAATCCTGATTGCGATCCTATCCGCCTGTTACTTGGCACCCTCATTATCTGCCCAAGAGACAGATGCTCGGATCGATAAGGCAAGAGAACAGTTTACATCTGCCATTAAAGAGGCAAGAGCCGATCTGATCGAAGAACTCGATGACAAGGTGGAGAGCGCGAAGCGAAGAGGAAGCCTCGAAAGCGTAGAAGCACTCAACCAAGAAAAAACGGCTTTTATGCAAAAAGGGAGTTTACCGAGCTTGGTTCGAACCACTGCTTATTCGGCTGATATTAAACGTGCAACTGATGATTTATCAGATGTCTTTGACGAGGTGATCGAAGAAGCCGTTAAAAACGATATGGTCGAGCAAGCCAAGAAGTACCGGGATGAACTAACACAGATCAAAAACTCAGTAGCAAATGTAATCACGCCGGATGCACTGGTAACCCATGAAATTGTTGAAGGAATAAAAGAGATTGCGCCCCTTCGGTTGAAATCAGAAATCTACTCAAACCGTAAATATCTTTGGGAAATAATTCCACCAGGGTTACCTTTTGATCGGTTTGCAAGAATGCCTGGTAGTGGTAAAACTCCTTTGAAACTCAAAGTTAACAAACCGGGTTGGGTCTATGTAGCATTGAGCTCGGCAAAACCAGAATTGTCAACACCTTACTTAAAGCAAGAATCGTGGGAACCGACAAAAATACGCTATAACGCCACCAACGCAACAAACGGTTATTTTGTTTTCCGTAAATGGTGTGACGTGGGTGACTACCAAATTGCGCGTTTAAATTTCAGCGGACCGATTCCTTTACTACCTAAAGCTGAAGAGCAGTAAGGCAGTGCAAGCTCTCGCCTGCCTTCCCAAGTAAGAGCACCATGACCAATGATCACTGAACTTTGTTTTGAACGTCTACAATAATTTATCAACTCATCCCCCCGGAAAAATTATGACTCTCAATCGTTGTGACTTCATGCAGAGCTCCAGCTTGGCTGCGCTCGGTCTCGCTCTGCAGTCCGCCTCGTCTGCCGATTTGCGGAACAGACCAGCAAAGGCTACATGTGGGAAGACATCGGATTGAAGGATTGGCTGTTCATCACGATTCCCCCACAGACCGGAAACAGATTGTTCCCACCGTCCTCGAGATGGCCAGACATCCTGAAGCTGCCAAGGCGAAGGCGAACCAGGCACGTGCTTTTGTCGAAAACGACAGCAAGAGACCATGGATGTTCTCCGACAAGAATTGTCCTCCTGAAGTTCCACTTCATTCTCTTGGAACGGGAGGATGTCGCAAACCATGCTGGTCAAGGGTCACCATCATGCGACCGAGACGATTGCCAGCAACCATCGTCGAGAAGTCTTGTCACCCGAAGTTGTCGGTCCCTTTATTTTATCGGCGACATCCGCGGTTCTTTCATTTAGTAGCCACAAAAAACACCAAAAGGCACAAAAAGTATTTTTTGGTGTCTCTTCGTGTTTTTTGTGGCTGAGTTTTGATCAGCGAACATCATGCTTGTCTTTCTCTGCGCCGCCGCGCCACTGCGTGAGTCAACTTCTTTCATCTGGGGCTATGCTTGTGTTCCAAAATCGAAGACTGTATCAGAATTGAGAGAACAATCTGCTTTACACGCGTATGAATGCCGCTACCACGCATCTTGTATGCTCTTGGTGTTCTCGTCACATTCTCCTGCCATCATCCCGACGCGGCAAACGGAAGCAAATTCGGGTCGGCGCTGCCAATAGTGCTCGGGATTACTGTGATGCCGCTATTGGTCACTGTGTAGCCATTTTTGCGGTCTTCGTCGGGATCGAAGCCGATGCGCGTTCCTGCGGGGATCTGAACATGTTTGTCGATAATGGCTCGGCGTATTTGGACTTCACGACCAAGCTGCACGCCATCAAACAGAATCGAATCTTCCACCGCACACCAACTGGAGATTCGGACGCCGTGCCCGATGATCGACCGTTCGACTTTTCCACCCGAGATGATCGACCCATCGCAGACCATGCTATCGAGTGCCACGCCGCGACGTGGGTTTGGTCCCGCTTGTTGGGCGAAGACAAACTTCGGTGGCGGTAAACTTGGCTGATACGTGCGGACGGGCCATGCGGGGTCGTAAAGATTCAATTCCGGCTCGACGGAAATGAGATCCTGATTCGCTTCAAAGTAAGAATCGAGTGTACCAACATCTCGCCAGTAATTGCCTTCCCCCGTGTTTTTGTCCCGAAACGGAAACGCTCGGATGTTGGCTTTGTGAATTAAGGACGGAATGATGTTCTTGCCGAAGTCGTGAGCCGAACCGGGCACCGTTGCATCGCGACAGAGTTCTTCAAACAAAAACCGTGTATTGAAGACATACACTCCCATCGAGGCCAGACATCGCAACGGATCGTCAGGACTTGCCTCGGGGTGTGTTGGCTTCTCCTGAAAATCGATGATGCGACGGGATTCGTCAATTTTCATCACACCAAACTCTGACGCCTGTTCGAGAAGAACGGGCAAACAGGCGACGGTCGCGTCGGCACCTGATTCCCGGTGCTCGCGGATCATCTCTGCATAGTCCATTTTGTAGATGTGATCGCCAGAGAGAATCAGCAATTGTTCAGACGGATTCTTCTCGATGGTGTAGATATTCTGATAGACGGCATCAGCCGTCCCCTGATACCAATGATCGTCGAGGCGTTGTTGAGGAGGAAGGACTTCGATGAATTCGTTCAGTTGGCGTGAAAGAAAATTCCACCCGAACTGAAGATGCCGGTCGAGGCTGGCGGCTTTGTATTGCGTGAGCACAATCATCCGACGTAAGCCACTGTTGATACAGTTCGACAGTGTGAAGTCGATGATTCGGTAGGCTCCGCCAAACGGGACCGCCGGCTTGGCACGATCACGAGTGAGAGGATCCAGGCGAGTTCCACGGCCTCCTGCCAAAACAATCGCTAACACATCCTGCATAGGCCCACCCAATAAGTGTGTGTCGGAGTCATTCCATTACCAACTCCGATTATCAGGAGCCGAAGTGAGTGTTACAAGATGAGATTTGACCAGAATCTCTTGATTGACAGAAAACACTCAGCAGGAAGCGGGAGAATGAGTGAGGATTTTTGCAGTGATTTCATCCCAAAGATTGATCCGCAACTGCAATGCGTAAATCGCGGTTTGTTCGGCGAGTTTCCAAGATTCAGGATCGTCTCCGCAGAGGTCGGCCATCAACCGGTCTGCCATCGGGCCATGACGATCTTCATCCAGTTCGATATGCCGGTCGAGATAATACAAAAATGGTTGTAGTTGTCCCGATTCCTCACGGTCGATCTGTCCGACAATTTTGCGAAAGAGATCTGGTAGCAAATCTTCTCGTCCAAACGTAAAAGCGGAGGCAATTTCAATTTCGTGGCCTTGATCGATCCACTCAAACGTCGACATGATGAATTGACTGGTAGCCGGACTGATTTTAGACTCTCTCAAGGCACTCTCAAGATGGACACCGTTTTGGAGTCGTACAAGAAGTTGGTCGATTTGCGAGGTCTCGCAGCCACAAGTTTGCATCGCTCGATGATAGAGTTCAAAATGACTCGCATACCCACCTGCACCATCTTCGTCTGACTCTTCACCGAGGACAATTTCATTGATCAGTCGACAGGCCAGGGGGTTTCCGGCTGGTTGCCAGGGAGTTTGGGATCCCGTGAATCGCTGTTGGAGTGCTTTCAGCAACGACATGAAATCCCACACTGCGAAAACGTGATGCTGCATGAAAGTTCGCAATGCAGAGAGATTATCCATCACGTCATACAAGGGATGTTCGATCAATTGTCGGCGATAGGGTTCCAGATTTTGCTTCAGCGAATCAATACGGTTCATAGCTGTCTACAAAGTTCAGAGATCATTAATCCAGTGTTCTATTATAGAAGGCGAGCCGTTCCGGGACCAATCTACAGCAAAGGCTCTCCCGGATTCTTGCGAGAATTTCTGGATATGTTAGATTAAAAGGACATCACTGAGGGAACTCGTCACCAAGATTTGAAAGTCGCATATATGACAGGCTATACCGTCCACACAGGAGCTTCGAAACAATTCGTGGCCGGTTGGGATCAAATCTTCAGCGATGGTCAAAACGAGAAATCTTCGGGAAAACCGAAGAAGAAGGCTGGAAAAAAGAAGAAGAAAAAATCGGCCAAAAAGAAGACTTCCAAGTCGCCTGCAAAAAAGAAAACACCCCCGAAGAAGAAGCCTGCCAAGAGTCCCAAGCCCAAAAAGTCCGTCAAAAAGAAATCGAGTGGCACGAAGAAGAAATCGGTGAAAAAACCGGCAAAAAAAACAGTCAACAAGCCAGCTAAGAAGAAGAAAGCAAAAGCTCCCGCTGCCAAGAAAACCAAGACGAAACAGCGTTCTGGCAAAAAAAACAAGCAGGTTGAAAAGCAGCAGAAGTCGCTCTTCTAGGGCGATTCTAACTACGGAACACGAGTGATCCTGCCGATACCAGATTTAAGAATGTTTATCTGATTTCGTGGGAGACCAAAGTGACCGATCAATCCTTGCCTATTGAAGACGAGTTTGAAGAGCTGGAAGAAGCGGAAGTCGATGAAGTGGTTGAGGCATTGGAAGTTCTTGCCGATCACGTCAACAGTGAAACAATTCGCGCGATTCTTGAAGATGCGGCGACCGAAGTGCATGCTCTTTTTCACGACGACGAGACCGAATCTCAAGCGGCGTGATTCGATACTGAAAAGTGTATTTGCACTTATTCGGCTTTCACGGGGTTCGATAAACGACCGAGATTTCCGATTTCGATTTCAACCGAGTCACCCTCTTTCAGATAAACGGGTGGGGTGCGAGCGTCGCCAACTCCAGGAGGAGTGCCAGTGAAGATCAAGTCGCCCGGTTCAAGGGTGATCAGTTTTGTGAGATGTTCGATGAGTGCGCCGACTCCAAAAATAAATTCGGACGTATTGCCGTCCTGCATCAGCTCACCGTTTAACCACAGTTTGACGGGTAAGTTTTCAGGATCGTCCACTTCCTCAGAGGTGACCAGATAAGGGCCAGTCGGTGCGAAGGTGTCGGGGGTTTTGCCGAGCAACCATTGACCACCCGGACGCCCCTTTTGCCAATCACGGGCAGAGACATCATGTCCGTTCATATAACCAGCCACGTAATCGGTAGCATCTGCTGCGGAGACATGCTTGGCTTCTTTGCCGATGACGATGACCAGTTCCGCTTCGTAATCCACTTTTTGGGAAACGCCCGGCAGGACGATTGCTTCATCGGGACCGATGACGGTCTGTGGGAATTTGTTGAAACAAACCGGTTCGGTCGGAATGGGCGATCCGGTTTCTTCAGCGTGATCGCGGTAGTTCAGTCCGATGCAGATAACCTTGCCGGGACGATCAATGGGGGCGAGCAGTTGACCGTTGACGACTTTATCGGTCGACTTTGCAGATTCGAAGGCGGCCGCTGCTCGGGATAACTCAGCATCTTCGATAAACAGTCGCGGCAGTGTTTCAGGAAGAGTTTCATCCGATGCCGCGAGATCAAGGTATTGAACCCCATCTCCAGAATCTTCGACCCCAACCAATTTGATACCCTGATCGGTTTTCAGACGTGCAAATTTCACAGCAGCCCTTTATTATCTCTCGCCAGTGGATATTTTGTGTTTCAGAAGTGTATCGGTTGGCGATATTGGGTTCAAATGTAGGAACTAAGCATTTCCGTCTGCGAAGGGATCGACAGTTTCCACGTCGCCAAGTTGGCTGAGAGCGTCGAGGGCTTCTTCGACGGCGGTTTTGACACCACTGTCGTCATCTGATTCGGCCGCTTCGAGAGTTTGGCGTGAATCTGGATGGCGTAGATCTCCCAGTGCAATTGCCGCCACTGCTCGGACGCGGTTCTTTTCATCAGATTCCAGACGAGTTTTGAGAGTCTCGAACGCTTCGAGTCGTCCCAGGTCTCCCAGTGCTTTGGTGGCCCACATGCGTGTCAACCATTTCTCTCCGTGGTTAGCTTTGTCCAGTAATGGTTGTAAGGCCCGTTCGTCCTGAGTGAGCCCCAAGATACGCGCTGCGGGCGAATGCGTGAGCGGTGCCGGATGGTCTAAGAGCTCTAACAACCTATCGATACCAGTCAGCTTGACTTGTGTCATCTGACGGATGAGGGCTCGTTCAGACATATTCCGTACAGTATTAACAGGGTCCGTCAACATTGCGCACAAAGAGGCCACTGATGTTTCAGTCGAGCAATACCCAAATCCGGCTGCTGCGTGAGACCGGACGCTGGAATGATCGGATGTGGCAAAATCTCGCAGGGGGTCTTCATTATGTAGATGGCCGAGGCACATTGCTGCCTGTTCTTGCTCAGGTTGGCTTCGTTCAGGAGACAGAACGAGTGCTTGCAACGCCTCGATGACCTCAAGCGAAGTGGAGGAATCCGGCTCAGAGAGCTCCAATAACTTTCTCATCCCTGCTTCCCTGATCTCCCCATCTTCATTGTTGAGATCAGACTCAATCAGTGCCCACTCCGCCATCAATAGACTCCGTTTATTCGCGTGTTGTATTTTTGAAACATTCTCAGGGGCACGTACAGGAAAATTCTTCCTGATTCCCAGAATCAAATTGATCGTTACTCATCATCCTGAATCCGTCACCAAAATGGGCAACTCTACTGGATTCCTTCGCGCCAGAAGTAATATTCGAGCAGACCTCAAGAGATACACTGGGTCAAGGAAAACACTGTTCCAAATTGAGGAATGTAATAAAACCTCGATAAAATTAAGAGAATTTGGACTCTCTGATCCAGTATCTCATTTTGTCGGTCATACCGATCAAAATTTTTACGACTTTTTTTCTAAGAATGAGCAAATTTAGTGTTGCTCATGGTCAACAAGGCGAACACGATATGTCTATGATATTCGTTAATGATGCAATTATGCCACAGGCGGGAGTGGGTTACCTCGTTTTTCGTATCGCATTCTGCGAAACACTTGAACGAATTACTCTTGCTCGTCAGTTTCCGACATCGCCACAGGATGGCTTCGGTTTCCTCACCGAAGTTCCTTTTTTGGCGAATGTATCGCCAGCCGTCCAATTGGATTTACTGGCTGCAACGTGGGAACGGCATAACTCGGTCCACCCCGTAGAGGCATCGCTGATGGATGAAAGTGTGATTTATGCGGCTTGCGAGCGTGCCGCTTGGTGCCTCGAGAATGAATCACCGTCCATCATTAAGCGATACCTGCAAGGTGGACCACAGATTATTGATTGGTCCCGCTTGGAAAAGTGGGCCGAAATGTTCCGCAAACTGCATTTGGGAGTCTCGGCGGATGCTGACTTCCTGTTGATTTCACAGTTTGAGGACATGCCGCCCTTTGTCGCTGCTGAGATCAAAGAAGAGTGGAGTGTGAACCCCTCACGCATCGAACCACTCTTTGAAGCGTTGGGAGAATGGCATCCGTCTCCCGAAATGAGAAATCGATTATCAGGATTACTGACTAAGCGGGAAGTTGAACTGGTCTCTGATCAGTTTCGCTTTCCCGTCGTCGCCGAGTAGCTCCCCTCTGCTCGGCGATTTTTTTCTGTTTTGCATCGGAGACCTTCCTGACAATCTCACAAAATCCCCTCTTGTGAGGTTTTTTAATCAGGACGGTTTTTCGACAAACCGGCACACTCGCTTCCCCTGTGAGTGCCTGCTGTTTTTTTTGTGGAGTCGCGAGGACGCTGCGACATGATGGTCTCCACCTCATTAATCACACGATATCTGGCAGTGTCTCCCAATCGATACTTCACGCCGGATAACTTCGACCGGTGTAATCGATACCTCCCGCTTAATACCGATGTTGTTCTCGGTCGCGACAACAGTTGCAGGTTTCCCCTCGTCACGAACAATTTTGCTTGACCGCGTCAGCTTTAAGGGGAACTCTCCTGAACAGTTTCCTTTTTCTCGCTATGAGACATGATCATGTTCCGACATTTTCCACAACTTATTCTTGGCATGTGTGCATTTTGCTGTGTGCTTACTGAAAACCGAGTTCATGCAGAGGACGAGAAAGTCCAATTGTTTCTCTTGGAAATGTTCTACGATTCCACCGTTGAAAACTCGAATGAATTAAAGGCGGCATTCGAAAAGTACGGCGAAGACCATCCCGGCTTGAAACTCTATCTTCGGGATGTTTACGAGAACGAAAAAGGACAACAACGCCTGCAGGAAATGCAGGATTACTTCAAAATCAAAGAGGCCAAGTTACCGGCATTATACGGACTCAAATATTTCGCAGAGAATATCGATTCTGCCAAGAAAATGAATGCCAAGTTGGACGAAATGCTGACTCTGACTGCATATGTCCGCAATGGCTGTCCTCACTGTAAAGCGGCCAAGGCATTTCTGACAAAATACGGCGGACGCTACCCGGCTCTCAATATTGTCTATCGTGAAGTGACGACTGATAAAACGGCCTCGCAAGAGATGAGAGATGTCGCACGACGGTATCGTCAGCGGGCGGCCAGTTTGCCGTTACTTCATTATTGTAATGGAGTTTCGATTGGATACAGCACCGAACGCACCACGGGTGTCAAAATTCTAAAGACGCTCGATTACTGGTCTGAGGGTGGTGTGGTCGAAAAAAAAAAGTAAGTGAGACTGATTCGGGGCAGGCTTTTTCGTCCCGAATCTCGTTGGCATTACTGGAATTCGGCGGTTTATACACGGGGCTTCTCGTCCGAGGGGAATCTGACGAGTCGCTTCCCGTGCCGCCGGATTCTGGTGATGATCTTCCTCCGCCTCCCAGCGGAAATGACGACGCTTTGCCGCCCCCACCCGGTGTCGATGACGGCCCCCCATTACCTCCCGGTGCTGATGATGGTCCACCACTTCCTCCCGGTAACGACCTGCCACCCAGTCCTGGAATGAGTGGTGGGGAGGATGTTGCGTTTCCCATCGACATCAGCGAGGAAGACGCTGAAGCGATGCTTGATGAGGAAACTGTCGCGCTGCCTCTGTTCGGTAATGTGAACGCGACCGATATGGGCATGGTCGGCTTCACAATTGCCATCGGACTGGTTGATGGATTTAACCCCTGTGCAATGTGGGTATTACTGTTCTTGCTCTCGTTGTTGGTGAACCTTAAAGATCGCAAGAAGATGTTCGCCATCGCTGGCGTTTTTGTACTGATCAGCGGAATTGCCTACTTCATTTTCATGGCATTTTGGCTGGAAGTATATTTGTTCCTAGGTTTCATGCGGGGGATTCAAATCGCACTTGGAGTGATGGCATTGATCGTCGGCGGGATTCACATCAAAGATTTCTTTGCTTTTAAGAAGGGTGTTTCTCTGTCCATTCCCGATTCTGCGAAGTCGGGGATTAACGCCCGCATGCGAAAGATCATCACCGCAGAGAACATTTGGGCCGCGCTGCTGGGAGCAACCGTCCTTGCCATTATGGTGAATATCCTCGAACTGTTATGTACGGCAGGATTGCCGGCTCTTTACACAAACGTCCTGGCATTGCAAGAGTATCCAAGCTGGAAAAACTACGCCTACATCGGGCTGTATAACTTGGCCTATATGTTCGACGACGGCGTGATGGTCATCATTGCCGTCGTCACGCTCGGTAAACGACGTCTTGAAGAGAAAGAAGGACGTTGGTTGAAACTCGTCAGCGGTGCTCTGATCTTCGGCATCGGTCTGTTGATGCTGCTCAAGCCGGAATGGTTGGGACAAGCCAACCCGAACGAAGTGAGCGAACCTCCCGCTGCCGTCTCAGAAGACGTGATCGAGTAGTCATTTATTTCTTAATCGCATGCTGAATCACAAACTTGGTCAATCGTTCCGAATGAAACCAGCCTTCCCAAAGATTGTGTCCTTGTCCTTTGACCACTTCCAGTTCCATTGGTCCGCCGAGTGATTTGTAACGCTTGGCGACGATTGCGGAATTCGCTTCGAGCGGCACCACTTTGTCGATGTCTCCGTGGATGTGAAAGATGGGGACTTTGGCTTTTGCTAAACGTGCAAGACGGTCAATGGGATTGTAGGTGGTCAAGTTTTTTTGCAGCTCTTGCTCGGTCATCTTATAGGCGGGAGCCGCTCGCTTGAGTCCGGGATAACTGGCCAGATTGCAAACCGGATAAATTCCCGCGATCCCACCCACAGAGTCGGGATGATCGACGGCCCAGTTATACAGCATTAAACCGCCTCGGCTGCGTGCCAAGAGCACAGGCTTCGGTCCAAAATGACGCTTCAATGTCAGTTCTTGATACAACGATTGAAAGAGTGCCGATCCTTTGGGGCTGCCGTAAGACTCTCCAGCATCGATGCCGGCAATGGCGATTCCTTCTTTCAGGAAATGATTGAACATCCAATATTCCTGTTCTCTGGGATAGACATCGCCGAGTGTGGGTGCGTACCAGATCCAGGGAACTGGCCCTTCTTTGCGAAACTCATCCTTGGGCATGATCACAAACGCCCGATGCTCGGCGACCTGAAACAGTTCTCGCTGAGTTCCCGCAGAGGGAGTGTCCCCTTCTTCGGCAGAAGTAATGACTGCTAACAGCGACAATAGAATTGCGGGAATCAATCCGAGCGTGAAAATACGGTTCAAAGACATAAGCATTTGCGGCTTTCAAGAAGTAACCAACGACATTCTGTTTATTGGATCGATTCTACGAGATTTACCTTGGTGTTTTCCAAGAGAACTTGCGAAATGGGAACGGATTCCATCAATTCCGATGTTCGGAGCCAGTTTCATATTTTGGAGGCAATCAACATGTAGAATTAGTAACAAGGTTATTGATACGATATGGTCAGTTAAAAACTTGGGAGACGCTTATGAAAACGGTTGTCCTGACATTCTGCCTGTTGTTGACCTTCAGTATTGCCAATGCAGAGGATGAAAAGCTCATTCCCATTCATGCGTTCCGTCGAGAAACGGCTCCCGAGATGGTTTATACCGTCGATCCTGAAGAAGTCACGCGGCTGAAGCGAACCGACGGGTGGGAAGATCGAGGCGTTCTTGGTTACGGCAGTCCGAAAGACGGGAAAGGATTGATCAAACTCCAGCGTGCTCATCGTGGCCGTTGGCATGTCTTTTACACCAAAGCCCCCGAACAGCTTCCCAAGGGGACAGAACTTGAGGAGTTTGATGTTTGGGTGTGGGAAAAACCAGACGAAGGCCTTTCGCCCATCTTTGCCGCCAGTCTACCCGATTGGCGAGACATGATTTTTAGCACCGAGAAAGACGAGATCAAAAAAGCCATCGAAGATTCGTGGAACGCGGCGAAAGTCAAACGGACCGATCACGGTGTCATGTTTTATCTGAAGCCGATCAAGAAGAACGAATAGGAATTCCTCATCCGTCCAATAATGCCTTGGTCTGTGCGTCGCCCGAGACAATTTCAAATCCCAAATCGCGGACCATCTGGAAGTCCATCTCGGCTGCTTGGCCGGCGGTTGTCAGGTAATCGCTGACAAACATCGAGTTCGCCGCGTATAAGCCGAACGGTTGCAGGCTGCGGAGTTTGACTTCGCGACCACCCGCGATACGAATTTCGGTGGCAGGATTGGAAAGACGGAACAGGCAGAGTGCTCGCAGACAATCTTGGGGCGTAATGTTATCCGCACCTTCGAGAGGTGTGCCATCAATATCGTTGAGGAAGTTAACGGGAATCGATTCGACTCCGAGTTCCTTCAAGTCGAACGCCACATCGACCACGTCTTTGTGTTCTTCTCCCATGCCGACGATCAAGCCGGCACAGAGTTCGAGGCCGGCGTCTCGTGCTGTTTTCAGAGTGGCCAGACGGTCTTCGTAGGAATGAGTCGAGCAGATCTCTTCGTGGAATCGGCGGGAGGTGTTCAGGTTGTGATTGATGCGGTCGACGCCTGCATCTTTTAGCTTCAAGGCTTGATCGGGGGACAAAATTCCCAGGCAGGCGCAAATATGCAGCCCCAATTCGTCTTTGATCTTTTTAACGGTGCTGGCAACGTGATCAACTTCGCGATCTGTCGGGCCTCGTCCGCTGGCCACGATGCAGTAAGTTCTCGAGTTCGAAGCGGCTGCTTGTCGAGCACCTTCGAGCAATTTTTCCTCATTCTGCATCACATATTTTTCGATGGGCGCGTCTGAGACTTTAGACTGTGAGCAGTAATTGCAATCTTCCGGGCAAAGTCCACTTTTGGCATTTCGCAGGTAATACAAATGGACCGTCTTGCCAAAATGCTGTCGTCGAACGCGATAGGTGGCAGCGAGCAAGTCGAGAAGTTCATCGTCATCAGACGCCAGAATGGCAAGAGCGTCTTCGTGGGTCAGTTCTTCTCCCGCAATGATTTGATTGGCGAGTGTCTGCCAGCGAGAGGCCGACAACGTGGGATCGATGGTGGATGACATGTATTTCTCTCTAAAAGCATCACAAAAACGACAGAGAAATTGTAACGCCTGAAGGTCACTGAAAACAGTCAAGGGGCGGGGTTTACGGCGGTTTCGACACGAGTCCAGATGTGGTCCGCTTCTCCGGGTTCTTCATCGGGAAGCTGCAAAGTCGTTTCATCGAGGAGTTTGATCGCCTGAATCCGTTCTGCGCCATACATGCTCGTGATCAAATCGACTTTTCCTTTGGGCTCTCCCCCGGTGGTCAGCATCGTGAGAACACCCTTTTCTATGGACCATTCGATCCGAAACTTGAGTTTTTTACCGAACAGCAAGCTCCAATTGCTGGAGACTTCGGCATCCATATCGGCTGTTCCATCGGGATGAACCGTCAGAAATCGTTTGCCATCCCGATCCATTTCCCAGTCACCCACGATCAGTTTCCGATATTTCTCGTCGGTCGATTCCTGGACAACAGGTTCCACTTTTTCCTCTGCCGCCGTTTTTTGCAGGGTCACCTTTTCCTCGCTCGTCCCCCAGAGAATGACAATTGGAAGGCCAAGGATCAGCAACGGCAGGAACACCTTCATCTTATGACGAGATGTTTTGGGAGTTGTTATTCTGGTTGATTCTGGGGACATGTCAGAGGTGTCGTTCATAAAGATGTATCACAATAAATTGCCGTCGTGTCTTCTTTAGCCCCTCGTACCAGCCAAAGCATGACCGTTGCGGTTTACTCTGGCGGATTTGAATTGATGCGCGATCAAATGGACGGCATCCTTGCCGAGTAAACCTTCCAGATCTCTCTGCAAAGATTCACCGCAACTGACTTGCAAGGTGGCAGGTAATGAGAGGACGTAACGGGTCCATTCACCGGTCGCTTCGTCGTTGGAGTCAATGTACAGCATGACGCTGGTTCGACCCGGATAACGCTGTAAAATTTCTCGAATGCGCGGCAAGCAGTCGTCGGGGTGAAGACCTTTTTGAATTTTGATCGCAATTTGTCGCGTGAACTGTTTTTCGGCTTCTTCCAAAGTCAACAGTTTGTTGACGACGACATTCGGTTCTCGACCACGTCGGTCCACACGACCTTGAACGTAAAGGATGTCTTCTGATTCGAGCTTCTCGCCTTGCCGAGAGAATTCCTCCGGCCAGATGATGCAGCGCACGGTTCCGGTTTCGTCTTCGAAATCGAAATTGGCAAACTTGGAGTGTCCATTGCGGTTTGGTTTTTTGGAGGTCGCTTTCTTGATCGACGAAACCATGCCACTAATGAGGACTTCCTCGCCTTCTTCCATGTCACCGATTTCGTGAATCGTGTGCGAACGAAACTTTCCGACTCTCTCAGAATGCTCGGTCAGGGGGTGCGAAGTGAGGTAAAACCCGAAGACATCTTTCTCGAATGCCAGTTTTTGGCTGTGATTCCAGTCGGGAGTTTCCGGCAACGAAACATCCTCATCGGGATCTGGTTCGCCTTCGCTTCCTCCCATATCGCCGAATAGTGATTTTTGACCGATGGCTCGGTCTTTGTGGATTTTTACGCTGGAGGAAATGGCGCGTTCGATAGCCAAAAACAGTTGTGCCCGGTTATCTCCCAGGCTGTCGAGCGCGCCGGCTTTCACGAGCGTTTCCATCGTGGAGCGGTTCAGAACTTTGGGATCAATCCGTTCGGTCAGATCAAAGATATTGCGGAAGGGTCCATTTGCTTCTCGCTCGGTCACGATGGTCTGAAGTGCCTGTTCTCCGACACCCTTGATCGCTCCAAGGCCGAAGACCACATCATCACCCGAAATATCAAACTCAACTTGTGCGCGATTGATATCGGGGGGCAAAACGGTGAGATCCATCCGCCGACAATCATCGACGTGCTCGTTAATCCGTTCAGACGATTCCATTCCGCAAGACAGCAACGCCGCCATGAACTCTTTGGGATAATGGGCTTTCAAAAATGCAGTCTGATAGGCGACAGCTCCATAAGCGGTCGAGTGAGATTTGTTAAAGCCGTAGCCCGCAAACTTCTTAATCAAATCGAATAGCTCTTGCGCGAGCTTCTGGTCGACCCCTCGTTCACCGGCACCATCAATGTATTCTTGATGAAACGAAGCGATCACTTTTTCTTTCTTCTTACTGATTGCTTTAATGCAGCGATAGGCGGCAGGAAGATCAATTCCGCCCACTCGATTCAAAATCCGCATGACTTGTTCTTGATAGACCATGACGCCGTAGGTCTCTTCGAGAATTTCATCGACAATCGGATGAACCTTGGGGATCGGAATCCGACCATGTTTCACTTCGACGTACGTCATCACCATACCCCCTTCGAGAGGGCCAGGACGGTAAAGGGCCGATGTGGCGATGATGTCGTGGAACTTGTCCGGTTTCATTTTCTGCAACAAATCCCGCATGCCGCCCGATTCCAACTGGAAAATTCCTTTCGTTTCGCCACGTTGGAGCAGGGCGAAGGTTGCGGTATCGTCGAGTGGAAATTTGAGCGGATCAATGTCTTGTTGATCAGGGTGATGTTTTTTGACGTTCTGGATCGCTTTGTCGAGGATCGTCAAATTCCGCAAGCCGAGAAAGTCCATCTTCAACAGACCGACTTCTTCGACAGTCGGCCCATCCCACTGCGTGATGATGTCGGTTTTTCCTGTGATTCTTTGCAAGGGAATATACCGAGAGATCGGTTCATCGGCGACCACCACGCCGGCTGCGTGCGTTCCGGCAGATCGAGCGAGACCTTCGATTTTGATCGCCAGGTCGAGCATTTCGGTGATTTGAGGATCGCCCTGATAGGCTTCCCGTAGTTCCGCCGATTCATCAATCGCTTCTTGCAGTTTGATATTTAGAGTTTCGGGGATCATTTTGCAGATCTCGTCAACTCGCTTGAGATCGAGACCCAGTGCGCGGCTTACGTCGCGGATCGCGTTTTTCGCCTTTAACGTCCCAAAGGTTCCGATCTGTGCGACGTTGTATTCTCCATATGTTTCTTTGGTGTAATCAATCACCATCTGCCGACGATCACGACAGAAGTCGATATCGATATCGGGAGGCTCGGTTCGACTGGGATCGAGAAACCGTTCAAACAGCAAGTCGTATTCCAGTGGGCAAACGTGACTGAAGCCCAGAATATATGCGACAATCGCACCACACGCCGAGCCACGTGCCTGACACGGAATTTTGTTCTCGTCGGCAAAACGGATGAAGTCCCAGACAATCAAGAAGTAACTGGCATAGCCCATTTTCTTGATCACTTCGAGTTCGTAGTCGAGTCGCTCAAAGTGCTTCTCGGTGGCAGTGTCACCATAACGCCAGGTCATCCCTTTCAGGCACAGTTCGCGGAGATAATCAATGTCTGTCTTCTCTTCCGGTGGGCGGAAGACCGGATAGTGTTGTGGATTTTCTTCCAGTTGGATATCGACACGATCCGCAATTTCCTGAGACCGTTTGACGGCTGCTTCGTGACCGGGGAAAGCGGCGTACATTTCTTCGGGCGTGCGCACAAACAGTTCGTCGCTGTCCATCTTCATTCGTTTTTCGTCGTGGACCGTCGTTCGTGTGTTCACACACAACAGAATGTCGTGGGCGTGAGCATCTTCCTGATTCAAATAGTGAGCGTCATTGGTGGCAACGAGAGGCAGCCCCATGGAGTTGGCCAGATCGATGGTTCCCTCGGCACATTCTCGTTGAATGTCAAAGCCGGCATTCTGGATCTCCATATAAAAACGGTCGCCAAAAACTTTTTCGTACCAAGCGGTCAGCTCACGCGCTTCGGTCATTTTGTCTTTGAGGAGTAGCTGCGAAAGTTCTCCTGCCGCGCAACCCGAAAGACAGATCAATCCTTCGTTGAACTCTTCCAGCAGCTCTTTATCGATCCGTGGCTTGTAATAGAACCCTTCCAGATACGCGACGGACGACATGTGCATCAGGTTTTCAAACCCTTTGCGGTTCATTGCCAGCAAGGTCAGGTGATAACTGGCTTCCTTCATTCGAGATGCACCACTCCGGTCAGTCCGTTTGCCGGGAGCAATGTAGGCTTCAAAACCGAGGATCGGGTTGATCTCCTGGGCTCGGCAAGTGTTATAAAACTCCATCGCACCGTAGAGATTGCCGTGGTCGGTGATCGCCAGCGAGTCCATGCCGGACTCTTTGACTTTTTTCACCACTTCCGGGATGCGATTGGCACCATCGAGCAAGGAGTAATGGGTGTGGCAATGCAGGTGAGCAAACGGACGGCTCATGGGATCCCTCCAAATCTTATTTTCAGGGCTTCGTTGCCCGTTCTCAATGGATATCGATGATCGGTGAATGAATCTGCCGATGATTTCCATTCTAACGCCCCTCATTCAGAACACCAGAGGCGACCGGGAGAGCCGAAAACCCTGAAAAACAAGAGGCTTGAAGTTGGCTCCGCTGCGGAAGACCTGCATTATTCAGGGACATTTTCGACGAGTCAATTTTTGAAAAATGTCAGAATTCTTTTGCCAGAACTCATTGGCATCAATCAGTAAGACAGAATGCCCGGCAGACGTGAATTCTCGCAGAACCGACAAGATCGAGGGGAGTTCCGAGGACGAGAGCCCGTTGGAAATCTCTTCAATCGTCAACAGACTTTTCGTGCCTCCGCTTTTTGCCAATGCGGCTGAGAGACGAATGCGTTGCCTCTCCCCCCGCGATAATTGCGTGAGAGACTGCCCTAATCGTAGATAACCGAGTTGAACCTGTTTCAGTAATTGAAGTCTTTTTTGAATGCGGTGATGGCCTTTGAAGATTCGAAAGGCTTCTTCGGCAGTCAGTTTCATGATTTCAGGAAGAGTCAAACCGCGGAACCGAATTTCGTTGATTCGAGATTCATAGCGACTCCCACCACATTCGGGGCAAGGCAATTCGAACTCGGGTAGAAAATCGAGATCGACAGAGACACATCCGGTCCCTTCACACCGTACGCATCGGGCTCCCTCTTTTTTGTGGAGACTCAAATCACTTGCCGTGACATTCCGTTTTTTGGCGTCATCCGTCTCTGCGAGGAGCTGGCGAATTCCTCCAAACGCCTGAATGGCTGACAGCACTGTTTGACGGGGGTGGGGCTTCCGGGTTTCGGTGGCGAGTGATTGTTGTTCGGGGAACGGAAACGAATCGTCTTCTGCCAGTTCTGCCAATCTCGAAGCTAAGCACTCCCGTAAAAGTCCAATTGGTCGCGTCGCCAGTGTGCCGGAAATTGTGGTAATGCCTCCCACCGAGATCTCGAGTTCCGTTTGTTCGATCCAAGACCAATCAATCTGCCTCAGCTTGAAAGGTTCTGTTTTCAGGTGATTAACAGACGGCGTTTCGTCGCGAGAATCTGGTTCTGCGACAAGTTGTCCTCCGTCGTCACCCGAGCCGGGACCGAGTCGAATGAGGTGATCGAGATGCAACCTTCGGGTAATCGGTTCCTCTTCCGCCTGAACAAGACAGACGCCGGCTCCTCCTGTCAACACTTGCGAGATGATCCGATCTACTTTTGACCAATCTTCTGGAGGGTGGCCACTATAAGGCTCTTCCACGAGATACAGTGCGCCCGGCAATGGTTCCACAGCCGCATCACACAGAGCCAGCGACGTGCGTTCGGAAGCCGAAAGCGAACTGACCGAACAATCGAGAGGAAATGACTCAAACCCAATTTCTGCCAACAGGTTCAGGCGTCGTAATAATTCTTGATGATGCAAATCGTTGTGTAGGTGCTGATCAACCCATTGTCTGAGTTCCAGAACTTGTAGACGGTGTAGTTCGGGTAAAGATCGATCATGCATTTGGTATGCACAGGCATCTGGATTCAATCGTGAGCCCTCACAACGTCCGCAAGTTGATTTTGTTCGATTTGTTTTGACCCAACCTCGTCCCTGACATTCTGCGCATGCTCCTAAAGGAGACGACCAGCGAAACAGGCTCGGAGCAGGATTCATGAGAGATCGACCACAGTTCAGGCAATCACGCTCTCGACTAAACAGGCGAGAAAACCACTTACGATCATCCAATGAGAGGGATTGCCAGTTCGAATCACTAGCCGTGTCTTCTGCATAGGCGATGCACTTCCCTTGGCCGCCACGAAAACAAACTTCCAATGATTCTCGGATTCGAACGTCGTTTGTTGAACCAGTTTTGACCCGGTCAACGATGACGACGAGATCCTCGAGAGCGGAGTCTTCCGACAAATCAGTGAGGGAGCAGATTTTCCCTTCGTGGACGACTCTTTGGAAGCCGGCTGTTTGCAACCAGTTGATGGCCTCTGTCCCTGAAACAGTCTGCTGAAGCGGGAAACCAAGCTGAAGGCGTGTTCCTTCGGGCAACTCGTTCAAGGTCTCGATAATTTCCTGCGATCCCCACGTTCGAACAGGTGTCTCACAATCGGGGCATGTACTGTCTGCGTAGGAGGCAAAGAGCATTTGTAGCAGCGGAATAATTCCTGATTCTGTCCCTAAGGTATTTCTGGAACCGCTGGAAAGAGAATCGGGACGGATCGCGACGGTCAGTGGCAAATTTGTCGCATCATCCAGATGTGGAGGAGCAATATGATCGAAGCGGCTACGTTCGGACGTGGAAAGAGATTCGAGGTAACGCCGTCGGCTCTCCGCATGAAGGGTCGCGAACGCAAGAGAACTTTTCCCCGAACCCGAAGGCCCAGTGATGAGTGTCAGGCCGTGTGCAGGAAGTGAGAGATCGAGATTCCGCAGATTATGCTGACGGCATCCCGATAACAGAATCTCTGACGACACGCATCTCTCCCTATACAGCCATTTTGGTCAGGCTATATTGTTGAGAGACAAACGATGTAAATCTACTCTTAGAGAGTGATTCTTCGACATTACGCGGCGTCCGGGAACGAGATTCTTCCCGAAGGAGGAAAGGGAAGCACCCATTCAAGAGGCTCATCGAGTCGGTATTGCATCCGATAAGCATCTTCGTCGGTGTCGTCATAATGTTCGCGAATCACTTCGGTCGCTTTGAAGTGATGCCGCTGAAAGAACAATTGAGCCGGTAAATTAGTTTCGCGGATTTCGAGTTCGATTTCCTCGCGCCGTTGCTGAGCGAGTTTATCGATCAGTCGTTGAATCATTTGTGTGCCAACATCTCGACGGCGCATTTTAGGATCAACGGCAAAGTTGAGAACACGGAGCTTGGACTTATGGAGCTCATAGATCATGAAGCCCACGATCTTTTGATTACATTCAGCCACCATGCCGATGCAGTTTCGTTGGCGAAGATATTCCAGGAAATGCTCTTCACCCCAAGCGAATTCAAAGCTGCGTTGCTCGATGTCGAGGACTTCGGGCATATCGCGGCGAATCAGCCAGCGGATTTGGACTTTGAGTTGCTGTTCTTGTGCTTGTCCGAAACTCATGGCGAGCCTCCTTGCTCGTGTTTCAAACTCAAATTCGTTCAATCCGTCAGTCGAGAGACGGGTTGAAATGTCTGGATCACCCACCCGAATGAAGTGGCTTCTCTCGGGTGGTCGATGAGCTTATCACAGGTTGCCAAATTCTGGGAGACGAATTCCGGTTTTTTTTGAGAACACTCCTATTTCTACAATCGTTCAGCCTTTTGGAGGCGGAGCTGAGTCTGTGGACTGGAAGGTGAGTCGATTGATCACGCTCCCCACCCCGGAAACAACCTCGGCAATTCGGCAAATTTCGGCAGCATCAGAGGGAGTTCCGTCAACCACGCCCTGTAAGCAGATGCCGTCTCTCGTGCGGTGGACAACCAGAGAGTGAAATTTGCACTGGCACTGCGTGAGCAGAGTTCGTCGAACATTGAGTTCGGTCGTATGAGGCAGAGAAAAATGCGAATCAGACGATTGGTCAATTCGCTGATTGGCGATTGCCGAGGTTTCACCTTCGGTCGGTAAAGATCTCATGGTAGCGTTCCTTTTTTGCGATTTCTGAATCCTCCATAATTCAAATCATCAGAGATTCTGGGGCTTGCTCCTCGTCTTGAGAGAATTGTGCGTCTGTCTTGTTGGGTACTTAAATCTTAACATATCAATCAAAAAAGAAAGATCAATTTGCTTTAAGTGGTCGTTTCAGAGGAAAAAGAGTCTGTTTTTGCGTGCAAAAAATAGCCACTCTTATTGAGGTCGTGCAGCAGCCGGCCTTCGGGCCGGAGCAGGGCAACAATCAAGTGGGCAGACATCATGGTTTGGTCCGAATTGGCCAATCGCCTGTTTGGACTCGATTTGTCCCGTCCGCTCCTG
Organism: Planctomycetota bacterium; assembly: GCA_030836185.1. Taxonomy (GTDB): domain Bacteria; phylum Planctomycetota; class Planctomycetia; order Planctomycetales; family Planctomycetaceae; genus JABURQ01. The sequence continues at coordinate 1,389 of JAURQH010000050.1, read as the reverse complement.
AATCAATTCCACCAACATTTTGATGAACTTTGGGTGTAAGCCGACAGTTGCAGCGCGTTGCATCTTTAGCCCAACTTCGGCACACACTTCCTGTGCCTCTTCGTCAAGGTCAAACATTACTTCCATATGGTCAGACAAAAATCCAATCGGGAGAATCACAACATTCTTCACATCATTTGTTGAATAGTCTTTCAGGTAATCGCAGATATCAGGATCGAGCCAAGGATCTTGAGGGCGACCACTGCGGCTTTGATACACCAGTTTCCAATCATCGACTCCGACTGCTTCAGCAACCAGTCGTGACGCTTCGGTCAATTGCAATTGATAATTACAATTGTCTGACATCGAATTGGGGATGCTATGAGCCGTAAATACCAAATGGTATGGCTCACCATTGAATGGCTCTGCCGCCTGTTTGACATGGTCGGCATTGGCTTCTACGAAATCGGGGTGATTGAAAAATACTCGAATTTTGTCGAATTGTGAGGCTTCCCAACCACTCTCTTCGCCCGCCCGGTACATGTCTTCCCGATATTGGCGACAACTGGAATACGAAGAGTAGCCTGCCAGGACCAAGCCGAGAACTTTCTCCACGCCGTCCTGCTTCATCTGTGCGACAGTATCTTCGAGCATAGGATGCCAGTTTCGGTTGCCCCAATAGACCGGCTGAGTGACCCCCGCTTCTTGCAACGCAGGTATAAGAACTTCCAGCAGATCTCTCGCCTGCTGATTGATGGGACTGACTCCATCGTACTGGTAATAATGCTCGGCAACCTCTTCGAGGCGTTCCCGCGGGATGTTTCGACCGCGTGTGACGTTTTCGAGAAACGGCATCACGTCCTCTTTTTTCTCCGGTCCGCCAAATCCTACGACCAAAATTGCGTCATAACTGTCTGTCTGATTGTCTGTCACGATGTCAGGTTGCCTTCATTGGATCAAGAGAAGTCACGCCGGTAGAAACCGGCCCTACAAACAAGTGCTTATGACAGATTATTGTGAGCTGACGCCGGAAAGCAAACCAGAATGTAAATTTCCTCTTCAGTTTTGTGCCGGGACTGATCCCAGCTTTTGTTGTTTGGGAACTCGCCGCAATACAGCCCGCGGAGCTTGCGTTCCACGGCTATGCCTCTTGTTCTGCCCCATCTAGTTTCAGGAGCAAACGGTGCTACCTGCATAGATTCAGTCACCCAATAAAAGAGTCTGGGAGGGTGAGCCTGTGAGTGTTCTTCACACTGGCGGGCAAGCCGACCAGTGCCACCCTTTTTTCATCTGGGGCGATGATTGAATTCCGAAAGACGAATGCTTCAACGTCTCGCTCTTGTTGTTAACCTTACCCGTAGTTGAACTCGCAAGAGTTCAGAAGGACCGACACTGCCCTCGCATCTCGTC
>JAURQH010000049.1 GCA_030836185.1 Planctomycetota bacterium | reverse complement strand
TACATCGAGATATTTTACAATACCGAACGAATCCACCAGACGTTAAACTACCAGACGCCTGAGGAATTCGAGAAAGACTACGCAGCCAGGCTGGCTGCGTGAATGAAAGATTTGTTCTCCGTTATTGTTGGTCTACCGCAGCCAAGAAGATTGTCTCATCAGGATAAAGTTAATTGAAAAGATCAAAAACTCTATTACTGATATGTTCCGGTTTTTTTTGCGGCATCCTCGCGGGTTTTGCCTTTCGCCCATCTACAAAAACTCTGGAAACCATCGCCACTGAAGCATGGAATCGGGGCAACGCTCCTGAATCTGAACATTTAGCACGTAGAATTTTGGCCAGGAACGATCAATCTGATCGAGCGTATGAAATTTTGAATCAAGTCGCATCTCATGATGGCAAGCCACTCATGAAAGTTGCGATTTTATTGACGAGAGCCGATGACTCCAATCAAGCTTACGGTCGCTGCATACAAGCCGGAGACCTCGCTCTTCGCTATCACTATGCAGCGGTGGCAGAAGATTCCTGGAATCGCGCCCTGCAACTCGATTCACAACGTGAGCTTGCTTCTCAAAGATTGATTTCGTTAGCAGCACTCCGACTTGATTCAGAAAAACTGATTGAACTTTTGTTTGATCACCTGCATCAATTTGGATTTGATGTTGAAAGTTTGCGATTGTTACTGAACTGCGAGACGCTGGACCGAGAAGCCGAAGAGTTACAGGAAATCCTACAGAAATATTTAGATGCTGATCCAGATGACCCGATCTCCCGGCAAGGCTTAGCACGTTGCTATATTTCTCTTGGACATCCTGAAGCGGCAGCCGAACTTTGGGTCGCCCCTCCGGCAAGACTGAACTCGCGAGTTGTTTACGCTCGCGCTTTGATCGAATCGGGAGAACAACAATTGGCAATTCCGTTGCTAAAAAGTAATCAGGAGGAACTGAGTTCGGCTGAACTCCTGTTTGTTCGAGGTCTGTTAGCGCTAGAACTCAAAAAATACAAAGTAGCCAAAACGAATTTCCACCAAGCAGTCATTTTACGTCCGTTGAATCATGAGATGCGTTCGTATTACACCGATGCACTCCGCCTGGCAGGAGATGTTCAAGAAAACGAGAAGCAGTCGGAGTTGTTGAAGGTCAGTCATCATATTTTCAGGCTCACCAATGACCCCAACACTCAGTTTGATAAAAAATTGATAGAGACATTGCGAAGTCACTGCAAATCGTTAGGGGCAGATCGGTACGTTCAAGTCTTGAACCCTGAACCCTGAACCCTGCTGAAAATCAAGAATTCTCCAACTCTTCGGCTAACCAATACGCAGAAACTTCCTCAAAATTCAGATTATTCCATGCGAAATCTTAGCTTTTCCATAATCTGCTTCTCCATTTGCTTTGCGTTTGGATACGCCGGTGTCAGTCAATGGGATCGTTGGAATTATTGGGAAAAGGACAAAAAGCTTTTCTCAGAATATTTGCATCATTCGCATCCAGAAACATCTCTGACACCAAGCCCGAAAAAGGCATCTCTTTCACCTCGCAATCAATTATCTTTTCAAATAGCCGAGAATACCGGCCTCACTTTTGAATATCAGAATGGAGATCAGAAAGAATACCACCTCGCTGAAACTCTCGGAGGAGGAGTCGGTGTTTTTGATTTTGATAATGATGGGATAAATGACTTGGTTTTTGTCGATGGTGGGATCGCCTATCAACCAGCGAAAGATCAAGGCAATCATCTGAAGATTTATCGTGGATTTCCAGAGGTTAAGTTTCAGGATATCACACGCGCTTCGGCGTTGGATTGGAAAGGTTACGGACATGGATGTATCGTCGGCGATGTCAACAACGATGGCTTTGATGATCTGTTCATCACCGGCTATCTCTCGACCGGCTTCTTCCTGAATCAAGGTGACGGGACATTTCAAGAATCCACTGAGGCATCAGGGCTCTTGATTAATCGATGGAATGGTTCAGCCTCATTCTGCGATCTTGACGCTGATGGTGATGTCGATCTCTATGTCACTGGGTATGCCGACACACCACCATCGGTTCCCACCCCAATTTGCAAATCGGGTGAACAAAGAATTCATTGTCATCCACACCATTATGATGCGATTCCAGATTCAATTTTCGAAAATCTTGGGGATGGGACATTTCAGGATCGTTCAGAAATCTCTGCGATTTCGAAGCAACAAGAATATGGCTTGGGAGTTTTCATTGCAGATCTCAATTACGATTCGCGACCCGATATCTTTGTTGCAAACGATGGTGATCGGAATCTCTTGTTTCAAAATAACGGGGACTGGGAGTTTGAAGAAGTAGGCATCGTAGCCGGTGTCGCTTTCAACAGCAAAGGTCGTTCAATGGGCTCGATGGGGATCGCTTGCGCCGATTTTAACACTGACGGTACATTGGATCTGCTGACGACCAACTTTTCTGGGGAACGCAATGTTCTGTTTCAAAACATTGGGAAAATGCTTTTCCGTGATGATTCTCTAAACACACCCATTGACCACGCATCGCGTTCGCTTGTGGGATGGGCGGCAATCCCAATTGATGGTGATTATGATGGAATTATGGATCTTTTTGTCACCAATGGTCATGTGACAGAAATGCCCGAAGAAATGTATCGCCAACCTCCTCTACTAATGAGAGGACTTCCCCATGGAGCATGGGATGATGCACATTCTGCAGGTGATTATTTTCAGCAGAATTGGCACGGGCGGGGGGCTGCCAAAGCTGATTTTAATGGAGATTATCGTGATGATCTCATCGTCAGCCATATCTCTGATCGTCCCTCCATTTTAGAAAATCGCTCCAGCCCATTTGGCAACCGAGTCGCAATTTCATTGATCGGTGTCAATTGTGACCGGAACGCAATCTGTGCTTCGATTACATACAAAATTGAGGAACGACTTCAAATCCATCAGATCAATCTCAATAACGGATATCTTTGTTCTGAACCGGGCCAGGTGATTATTGGAATCGGAGAGGCCACACACGTTAAAGATTTGACAATTAATTGGCCAAGAGGAGAACCGACATTGATTCCCAAGATGATTGCTAATACGAAACTGGAAATTATCCAAGGCGGTGAAGCGATTGCATCCGGTCTGCCGTATTGAAGACTTGATGGAATTCTCACCCAACGGACAAGCGGCATTCGAGTTTGAAACTCCAACCCACCAGATACAACATTCCGAGACTCGACAATGTGGCGAGCCCAATCGCTTTTTCCGGTGGCAAATGCCCCATTGCGGCAAGCCCCGTCAATCCAAATATGGCCACCGCAGCCACTAACGACCGGAATGTCACAATTCCCACAAACCAGCCGTCCGAGTGTGCAAAGACATCCGGTCGGTCAAAATCGACATCGCCATCCTTCAAGGAAACGCTGGCTTCCGGCGCTTCGACTTCCGGCATCTCCAGATCGACATCAATTTCCGGAACATCAAGTTCAGGGATATCTAACTCCGGCGCATCAAAATCGAGATCGTTACCGCTTTCGAGTCCCAAGATCAACATCAGGAACTGCAGCGCGAAGATCGATCCTCCGATCACGGCACACCAAGTAAACAGCGACTCCATTTTCAGTCTCCTCCAATAGGTCGACAAATCTCACCTGAAACCAATCGACAGCCCTATCACATTCCCATAACGAAGGAAGATCAATAAAGGTTCACTGAAATGCGATGAATTCCTGATAATCTACGAGGGATATACCGAAAATAACGCCCAATACACTTTGAAAAGAAGATCAAAGAGACGCATATTTAGCGAATATCACTGGGCAGCCCCAGTTTATAGCCGTTCTTCTGCCAATCGAGTGATGGCGAATGCACAAGCGGCTTCCGCGGCTTGTGGAGAAATGATGGAAGCGAGACTTTGAATCGTTGTGGCTTTGAATTTGGAATGTTTTGCGAATATCTCTTCCGCCAAAAACGAACCACTGCCGGACAGGATCACGTTGTCACAGTCCCCCACCATGCGGCTACGAACGCGGTCAATCGAGCCACACATCCGCTTCTTCTGCACGTCTTTCAGAAACAGACAGACATTGGTCAGATCCTCGTCGTTGACTTCGTCTCGATCCGCGCAAATCAATCGACACAGCCGGTCACGCGTATGAGGTTTCGTCGCTGAACGACCATCGGCTGTATCCGTGCTATGTTCGTCTTCTGGAATGTCTCCCAACCAGATGTAGACATCCTGTGTTGTGGCAAATAATTCCGAAGAAACGAGACAGCGATTTCTTCCTAATGGAACCGTGTGTGCGAGACTGCATAGGATTGTCCGACGTGAGCCGGTGTACTCTAACTCGCCCGTTTGCAGACGTTCGAGATCCGTCCGTCCCAATGGAACGGGGAAACCGTCTTCTAAAGGAATCACATCGGTCGTAGTCGTGCCGATATCAACAAGCAATGCATTCCCCACAGGCACTAACTTGCCAATCCACGTCGCCAACGCATGCCAGTTCGCGGCAGCCACCAGAAGCGGGTACTCGCGAGCGATATCGACATCCACAAATTCTCCCGCCGTGTTCCAGACATGTATGGTACGACCATCTGCCATCTCCTCAACGGCTTCAAGAATCGAACAGACACCTTCCGATTTCGACGAATAGCAATCAGCGAGTTCACCCGTCATAGTGACTGCCAACTTGTCAGCAGTCGGCATGTTACCGACAATTCCCCTCAACCGTTGACTTAATTTATCAGGATGTTGCCACAACGCGAATGGCACCGACAAGCATTCACCATCAATGTTCGCGGCTTTCAAATTCGCACCGCCAATATCCAGCCCGATGATGCTCATGATGGCCTCGCGATTGATTCAGAACGATTTACAACGCCGTCTGCTGTGAAAGAAACCTGAGTGAAATCCGTCGTATCGATCTCGCACGACACTCCCAACATTGCCTTCACAAGCTCATTGCCAAACAATTTCCGATAGCCAACATATGCGGTTGTCAGCCGAGGATTCAACTCGACCATTCGTAATGTATTAGTCTCTTCTTCCCAAAGCCAATCAATACCGACGTAACCCTGCAAGCCGATCAACTCTTTTTTGAATATAGACCAGATTTTAGTCGCCTGGCGGTTCGCCTCATCACACATTTCATGCTGCCAGGGGATTGTACCGCCTTGATACTTCACCGAATCAGTGATGCTGACATGTTGCTCACCGAGAGGAAGTGCCAATAAAAGTTCTCCCTCGGAAGAAAAACAAGCGGCGGAAGAGAGCGAGATACCATCCAGCATCGGCTGAACAAGCCGACTTCCGTCAGATTTGATCTCGGCAGGAATAGCTCCATCTTTCACGACAACAATTTCTTCACACCCGGCACCATCGCGTGGCTTGATGACCATAGGGTACGAAACATCGACATCCTGCCCTGTCCATAACGCTGTCGAGATGTGAGGGATTTTAGTTTCGTCACAAAATTCTGCCAGCTCCCATTTATCGCAACCAACCTCTAAAGCTCGGCCAGAACAGTTCATCACAGCAATCGGGTTTAACTTGCGGGCTGTCTCTAATCTGTCACCGAAAACACCTTCCGACTCGGGAGCAATGATGAGAATTCGGCCAACCGTTTGGCAGAGATTGATAAAGGCTGATTCTTGCTCGTTCTTAGATGTCACGCGTTGAACTTCGACATCGTCGATTCCCAACTCAGGAAGTCGATCATCTCGCATGGTCACAACGGAGACATTGCTCAGCGACTGAAAATCAGCCATGAGTGACTCTGCCATCGCTCGACCTTCAACCATCAACGACGAATCGACCGGCACGTCGAAACATCCTCCGCTCGTGAGATGTTCGTAGACAAAGATGGTAAGAGGTGTGGACATAGAGAATGCTTATTGATCGTCACCGGCAATATGCGGGCAATGGGGATTATTGAGGCACTCATCAGCAATCACAAGATCCTCAAGCACGCGGCCATTCACAAGAGTCTCGTCCACAATACGCGGCACATCTTCGACCGTCACGCCGCCGTACCAGACACCTTGTGGATAGACGACAATCACTGGCCCATGCTCACACTGTTCCAGGCAACCGGCCTTGTTGACGCGAACATCTGGAGTCAAACCACGTTTTTTAGCGGCTGCCTTCAGCTCATTGCGAAGTTGATCACTTCCCTGCGGATCACAACATCCTCGACGATGATCGGGAGAACGTTGATTGCCACAAACGAACACATGATGCGTAAAGGCTGTCATTCCGCTTGTCTTTCTGGAATCGTTCACGAATACTAAGGCAACAGTTTAATCGTCACTTCCCTCGTTCACCAGTCGCCAAACCATGACATCTCCTAACAAGACCCATTGGGTGAAGATTTGCGGCATCCGTGATGTCGAGACGGCAGAGATCGCCGTCGATGCAGGAGCAAACGCCCTCGGTCTCAATTTTTATGCACCGTCACCTCGCAGTATTACCGCCGAAACGGCAGCCGACATTGTGGACTTACTCCCCTCGCATGCCACTCCCATAGGCCTGTTTGTGAATCATACCATCGCTCAAATCGAACAGATCATGGAGACCGCCGGACTTGAGACGCTGCAACTGCATGGCGATGAGACACCCGAATTCCTCGCAGAGATCTCTGAAATTCATCCCGAGTGGAACATCATCTGGGCGCGGCGTGTGAATGAAAATAACATCGCTGACCTAGATAATGACTTACGCGAATGCCAATCTCTGGGCGTCAAACTGTTCGGCTACCTGCTCGATCCGAAGGTGGACGGCGCATACGGCGGCACGGGAGAAACATTGTCTTGGAAACTCGTGAATCGACATTACGATCAGACGACAAATCCTCCGTTGATTCTTGCCGGAGGTTTAACTCCCGACAATGTTGCCGAAGCAGTCAACTCGGTTCATCCGTGGGGTGTCGATGTTGCCAGCGGCGTCGAGATCGAGAAAGGTATCAAGGATGCCGATTTAATTCGTGAGTTTATTGAGACGGCCCGCAGTCAAACTCATACGCCTTCCAACGGACCCAAGCCGTAAACGGTTGTCAGTTGTAAGGGCCATTTTTTGACTAAGGCATCCAGATCATTTTTGGTGATCGATTGAATCGTCTCCAGATCTGTTTTCACGGCTCGATACTCTTCCCGGTATAACCAGTTCCCACCAAGTGACGCCAACCGTCCCATCGGACGTTCGGATGACAAGACCACTCGGGAAGAGACTTTGTGCTTCGCCTGATCCAGTTCTTCATCAGTGATGCCATCAGTCGAGATCTGTTTCAAAATGGTTTCAATTCGCTCCAGGTTTGCAGCCGTTTCCTCCGGTGAACCCGCTAGGTAAGAAAGAAACGCACCACTTCCATCGTACTCCGCATAACCGAAGTCGGCAGAGTCGGCATGACCGGGATCAATGATATCCCAGAACATACGGCTGTTGGAATCGTCGCCAATGATCATCGCCAGAATGTCGGCTGCATAGCGGTCAGGACTATGGGCTTCCGGCGCAGGAATCATGATCATGACATGCTCCTGCTGAATATTTGATAACAGTTGAAAATGTCGTGTCGGTGCGGGTGTCGCCGGAAAAACAGATCGCTCTCCACCACCTGCTGGCCACTTCGCACAGTATTGATCAACTAATTTAAGGATTTCTTCCCAACTGGTGTTCCCTGCCACTGCCAGAATGATGTTTCCCGCACGATATTGGTCTGCGTGATAATCACGCATTTGCGCGGCCGTCAGAGCTGTGATACTTTCTGGAGTGCCAAGAATTGATTGACCGAGCGGGTGTCCGCGGAAGTGAGCCGCCATCGCTTGTTCGTAGACCGTGAAACCCGGTAGATCGTCGTACATACCGATCTCTTCAAGAATCACTTGCTTTTCAGTATGGAAGTCTTCGTCTTTCAAGCTGGGAAAAATAATTCCCGACAGTAGCTCAAATGTTTTCGGTAGATACTCGGGTAGAATCGCCGCGTAAAACTGAGTCACTTCTTCACTGGTCGAGGCGTTGTAACTGGCACCGACATCATCAAATTGTTGATTCACGTCGTCGGCGGTCATGTTACCGAATCCCTTAAACGCCATGTGTTCAAGGAAGTGACTCACACCGGAGACCCCCAGTGTTTCGTCGCGCGAACCGGTTTTCACAAAGAAACCAACACCCACCGAATGTACGTGCGGATTCGTCTCGGCAATAACCGTCAAGCCGTTTGGTAAAACTTGTGAGTGAAACTCCATTACTTGATCTCCAATGGAGTAGGACCGATGGTGAGCAGTGTGAGTTGATCAGCAGGATGGCTGTTGAGATAGTCGCTGATTTTTTGCGGCGTGATTTCTTCCAGCCGGTCGTGAATTTCATCCAGCGTGACAACTCGATCCCGCAAGAACCAGTCACGTGCAATCCGACTCGCCCTGCCCGAGGAAGATTCTTGCTGCATAATCAGAGCACTTTTGGCCCCTGCCTTACAACGATTAAGCTCTTCGTCAGTGATGTTCTGCGACAGGTCATTGATGACTTGCAGCATCACATCGAGAGTTTCCTGAGCACGATCCACGGTCGTCCCCGCGTAACAGAGCACATGACCGCTGTCTCGCAACGAGCCGAGAGTGGCATAAACGGCGTAACAAAGCCCCCGCTTTTCGCGGACTTCTGTAAACAGTCGCGAACTGGAGCCACCACTTAAAATGCTGACAGCGGCCCACGCGGTATAATACTCGGGATCGATGATCGAGATCGAAGGATAGGCAAGGCCGATTTGAGTTTGAGTCGATTCAAGTGCAATGTGATCGCGATCAGGCCCAGCGGGCGACTCCTCTACTTCTGGCTCACTCCCCGGCTTCCAATCTCCAAACAACTTCGTGATCGTTTCAATAGTTTTGGTACTGTCAACATTCCCGGCGATGCCAAGAATCGTTTCTTCAGGGCGAAAGCAGGACTCAAAATGTTGCTTGACATCGTCGAGTGAAATATTGGGAAGGTCTTCAAGGGATCCATCCGTCGGCTTTCCCCACGGTAAACCTTCGCAGCGCCGTTTCAGCTCAATCATCACCTTTTGACGAGGCTCATCTTCAATAGACAACAAGGAATGCTTCACACTGCTGACGGCAGGAGCATACTGCGATTCCGAGAAGTGAGGACGACGTGCAATGTCTGCCAGAATTTCGAGCGATGCGGGTAGATTGTCCTTGAGAGTCGCCCCTGAAAACTTGATGTGTTTCGCCTGAACGCTTTCACCACTTTGCAATCCCAGCGAATCTTGAGCAATGGCAAGTTGACGGGAGTCCCGATCTCCTGCACCGCGTGTCAACATGTCGCAAGTGATCGAAGCAGTACCATTCTTTCCAGGACGGTCATAGATACTGCCAGCGGGAATCAGCAAACAATAAGCCGCAGATTGTACCGCTGGCATGTGCTGAATCAGCACAGTCAGACCGTTCTCCAGCGTATGAGACTCAATGGAATCAGAGGTGTTCATATCTCGCTCGGGTATCTGGGAAAACGGCAGTATCCCAGATGATCGACTGGATCACAAGCATACGGTTTAACCGTTTTGAGTCCCGGGCTTCTTTCCGAACAACGAATTCAACTCGGTCAACTTCGTAATGACATATTGGCTGCCAGTTTGTTTGCCAGTTCCGGTAAGCGTGATCGGAGTGCCACAATGGTAGGCCAGGTTGAAGTGGTGGAAGTCACCAAAGCTGACATCAATCCTCACCGATCTTTGATCCTCAACATCAACAAAGAAAAGCTTTGCTTCATCAAGGTCGTCGGACATTCGTAAACGTCCCTGAACAGTGATTGATTGACCGTCACTTTTCACCCAACTCTCGAACGAAGGTTCCTGAAACGCTTCATAGTCGGAACTATCGAGACCGGCCAATGCTGTGCTATTTTGGGCGTAAGCCGCTTTCTCGACTCCGAACTTCTGAAGCAAGGAGAGATGCAATTTACCGATCTGTTGATTCTGAGAGTATCGCACATAGCGGCCGGTCTTTAACATGCCGCCACCTTGCCCTGCTAAAATCATCGGAATACGAGTAGCCGTATGATTGTCACTATGTCCCATTCCAGAACCAAACAGTACCACGCTATTTTCCAGCAAAGTTCCATTCTGATCTTTGTATGACTTCAACTTGGTCAACAAGTAGTTGAACTTCTCCATATGCCACTCGCTGATTTTCAGCAATGCTTCAATATTGTCGCGACTGAAATTTCGGAAAAAGTGTGATAGATAATGATGTTGCTCCTTGATGCCGAGGAAATCGAAAATCATCCGACTGTTACTGTTTCCCAACATGTACGTCACGCAGCGAGTCGAATCAGTCCAGAATGCGAGGGCAATAATATCCAACATCGCATCGACCTGTTCGTTCAAATTAGAAAGGCCATCGGGGCGCATGAACTTTGTGAGTTCTGGACTTTCTGAACTGGTAGACTTCAAGTTTTCCAGTCGTTGCTCAGCATCACGGACGACAGAAAGATATTCATCAAGGATCAATCGATCTTCAACACCCGCTTTGCGTTGCAACTTCTTGGCATCCTCCCCGACACGATCGAGCAGACTGACCATCTCTTTTCGTTTGGCAGGATGTTGAAGCGGATTACGAAAGAGTCGATCAAACACCAACTGTGGATCGCTTTCACGAGGGATCGGATCGCCATTCGTGTCGTAGGAAATATAACTGCAACCAATTTGATTGGGAAACAACCCTTCGGTCGTCAGTTCGAGAGAGCGATGAACCGTCTCTTGACCAATTTGATCAGCAATCAACTGATCCATCGATGCGGACTTGGTGTTTTTGTGGTGACCGCTCAAAAAACGTCGAGTCGAGTTCGCATGTGACGAAAACCCAAAGTCTCCCATGTTATCGAGAATCAACAAATCTTGCTTGTGACTAGCGAAAGGTCGCATCAACGGCGACATCCGAAAGTCGTTCTCCTTTCCTCCGTTGATGTTCCACGAGGGAGGATGCACCCCGTTCGGCTTGAACAAGGTCATGAACCGGACGGGGGCTTTCTCAATGTTGGCAGCCCCCCCTTCGTTTTCCATCAAGTTCAGGAAAGGAAGTGGTAGCATCGCTCCCACACCGCGTAGAAATGTTCGTCTGGGAATTCGCCAGTTCATTCGGATTCACCTTTGATGATCGTCTCACGGAAAGGCAGACTTTCTGCTACCAACCGGATTAAATCGCGATACGTACCGTCACTTCGATTCAGTTCATTAACAATCTTATCGACCGACGGACGGTCGTAATACTCCAATTTTCGACACAATGCATAAGACATCGTTTTTTGCACAATATTACGCACAATTTGATCTCGCTGAGACGTGACCAATATCTCTTTCAACTCTTGATAAGTCGAAAATTTTTCTCCGCTGGGGAGTTGTCCTGAAGTATCAATCGCCTCCCCTGATTTGGCAACAAACGCGCCGCTCTTGTCGTAGCGTTCCAAGGAAAATCCGAGAGGATCGATCTTGTCATGGCACACCGCACATGCCGGCTTACTGCGATGCAGTTCAAATCGTTCACGGAACGTGAGCGTTTGGCCATTCCGATTCTTTGGAATCTGCCCAACATCGGGTGGAGGATCCGGTAATGGCTCTCCCAATAGACGCTCCAACATCCAGACTCCGCGTAACACAGGCCCTTTATTCATCGCTAGAACTCCCGGCATCGTCAGCAATCCTCCCCTCTCGGAAGTGTCTTGAAGCCGGATCTGCTGATTCGGAACGATTTCAACCTCGATCCCTTTTGGCTTACGATACTTCGCCAGTTGTTTACGATCCTGGGGATAAAACCGAGAAGTCAACGTGTTGAAATACGCAACGTCGGAATCAATCAGTTCTAGTAATGGTCGATCTGCAGCAAACAGATATTTCACAAAATCGAGAGGCTGTGATTTTAATGCCACCGCATACGGCACGTTATCAGAGACATGATCAATCTCATCCAGGCTGAACCATTGGACGGCGAAATCTTCGGTCAAATTTCGAGATTTTGGATCGTCCAACAACCGAACAATTTCTGATCGATAGATTTCCGGTTTGGATAACTCTCCCAACGAGGCCTTCCTCATCAGTTCGGCATCCGGCATGTCTCCCCAAATGAAATAGGACAGACGTTCCGCCAACTCGAACTGATCAACGGGCTGTTGCCCTGGATTCCCCCTCATTAACAATCCCCGATACAGAAATTCGGGCGACATCAATACAACTTTCAATTCAGTCTTCAGACGTTTAATAAGTTCCTCGGTAGAGGATGCCCCCTCGATATGGATCATAAGACGATCCAACTCAAAAGTTTCGACCGGACGTCGATAAGCACGGGTCATGAAAGACCGCAGCAGTCTATTAGCTTGCTCATTCGATAGACCCGATTCAGAAATCGGCCCCGAGTAGACTTCCAGCTCGGTTTGATGTCCGGGTGAAAAGAACGCTTCCAGTCCCGCATCGATCAGATACGAGTATTGATCCCATATCACGGTTGTCAGCGGATTACCGGATGTGTCATTCCGAAAACCACTCTTGCCCGGTGGATCAAGTGGGAGTAATTTCATCACCAACGATTTTTCAGCAATCGTTTGCTCGGCCTCGATGATATTGACCTCAAGGTCGAATCCCAACAGTGAGCGCAGCGTATTCCGATACTCATAAGCAGATAGTCGACGAGGGCGAAAGTCAGCCGGTCTCGGCTCGACGTTGTCGATAAAACGCGAGCGATACCAGGATTCCATCTTTTCGATGTCTACATTCGAAGGACGTTTTTCATCCTCAGGAGGCATTTCGCCGCTTTTGAGTAACTCAACCACCCTGCCCCAAGTTTCAAAACTGGCGTTCGCATCCTGCTGGGACTTAATAATTGAAAAATCGAGTCTCGCGCTCGGCTCATTTCCGCTATGACAAGCCACGCAATACTTTGCAAGCAGCGGCCGAACATCTTTCTCATAAGAAACATCAGCGCCGTCACTCACAACAGGCATTATGAATGCCGTCAAAAACATTACTGACCCAAAAACGCCGAGAAAATGAGATAGAGCGTGCATGATTATCGTTAAGCTAGCTTGAGGTGGGACCAATGGAGAAACCCAGATTATCCCAATACAGCAGCAAACGACAGACCTATTTCACACAACCGAATCCACGCGTCTGATTCATCACTCACCAATACAGTATAATGCAGAGTCAGAACGAAGAAACATTTGGCCATTAGCAATCGCCGGCGATGCGTTGAAATCCCCTTCATCACCCGCCATTGAATTCACCTGTTCCACTTTGAAATTATCTCCCGGTTTGTAGACATAGGTCTCTCCCTTTCGACTGACGGCATAAATATATTCTCCCGCCAGCACAACCGACGCATAAAACCCTCGGCTTCCACCACGCCCGGAACTGCTACTACTGCCAGACAGTCTTTCGCGATATACGGTATCCCCCGTTTTCGCATCGAGGCAATAAGCTTGTCCGCGATCACTGACCCAATACAATTTGCCACCATGAAGAATAGGTGACGGGACATATGTCGTCTCGCGACTCGACCATAAAACGTGAGATTTCGTGACATCACCTTTGCCACCCGTTTTCACAGCCACCATTCCACCATTGCGACCACCCACTGCGTACACAATCCCATCAGCAGCCACAATTGTCGGCGAGACGTTTCCGTCGAGATCGCACTCCGCGTACCAGGTCAACTTGCCGGTCTTGGGATTGAGCCCCCAGACTTCATAAGGCACCGCGACAATCAACTCATCTTCGCCATTAATGTTTTGAATGATACGGGGTGTATTAAACGTCAACTCCAGACCAGCAGCCTGTGCCTTCCAGACTTCTTCACCAGTCATTTTGTTGAAAGCTCGGATGGATTGTGACTCATCCGACGCATTCACGATTAACAAATCGCCATACAGAATGGGACTCGCACCAGATCCCCAACGACGACTGCTCGACTCTTGCCCCACATCCTTCTTCCACAATTCTTTGCCATTCATATCAAACGCATACACGCCACTCTTTCCAAAGAAGGCATAAATCCGTTTACCGTCAGACACAGGAGTTTGCGAGGCGTAGCCGTGTTCAGCCATGAAGCCACTGTATTGATCTTCCGGCAAGACAGCATCAATGGTTGTCTTCCAGACAATTTCGCCATTCTTCCGATTGATGGCCAACAAATGACGTCTGAGATCAGACATGCTGCCGGGATTGCTTTTGTTTTCTCCATAACCTGAATAACAGGTGAGATAAACTCGATCACCCAAAATAATGGGGCTGGAAGTACCTTTGCCGGGAAGTTTGGTCGTCCATTTCAAATTTTTTGCTTCTGACCACTCCGTGGGGACTTTGTCCTCTGTGATCACACCGTCGTGGTCAGAACCGCGAAAACCGGTCCAATCTGCCGCATAAAGTGACATTGTGAAGATCAGTGCAAACGCAGCAAGAGAAGTCGTTTTCAGCATCAGATGACCTTGATTCGATGAGCCGGACAGACGTTGTACGCATGACTCAACACCGCGCAGTTCAGAAAGTCTCGAAAAAACTCCTCGATCTTTTGTCAAATCTCGCACACAATGAAATCCTTCAAAACGCGATCTTTATCAAATGACTCAAGGAAGAACTATGCGCCACTGTATCATCTCCACTCTGACGATCAGCCTGATGCTCCCTCTCTCACTGTTTGCTCAAGACGAGGCGACAAATGAAGGCGTAAGCGTTGATCCTGACAACCCCGTCTACAGTTGGCACAAAGAACACGACCGCAACGGCACTGGAAAATTCTACCTCGGTCGCGAAATTGCTCGCGTGATGAGTTACCACGGTGCTCCTTGGCTTGAACGACCCGAACGAGAAAAAGAAGAGAAGATTTCTGTGCTGCTCGAAGTCCTTGGTTTGAAGCCCGGCATGACGGTTGTCGACTTGGGAGCAGGGTCAGGTCGCATTTCGTTTCTGATGGCTCCGAAAGTCTCACCAAAAGGAAAAGTTCTCGCCGTCGATATTCAAGACGAGATGCTGGCTTTGATCGAAAAGAAAGTCGATGCGAGCGGCATTACGAATGTCATTCCGGTCAAAGGAAAAGTTGATTCGACAGGACTCAAACCAAACACCGCCGACCTGATCATCATGGTCGATGTCTATCACGAGTTGGAATTCCCGCATGAAATGCTAGCTGACTTCGCCAAAATCCTGAAACCAGGAGGACGAGTCGCGTGGGTCGAGTATCGCAAAGAAGATCCGACCGTCCCCATCAAACTGGTGCATAAGATGTCGGTGAAACAAGTCAGGAAGGAAGCCTCGCAAAAAGAATTCGGTCTCGAATATGTCGAAACTATCGGCAAACTTCCGCAACAACACGTCATCTTCTTCCAGAAGCCGAAGAAGTAAGTAAGGAGAATGTTGCGGACTTTGCAAACAATCAGAACTGCGGGTGGTAATCTCTCCCCCTTACCAAGGGGGAGACTAAGAGGGGGTTAAAGAGATCCGTGACCAAAGCCTACAATCGATCCTCTGAAAAACTGAATCGGCGTCATCTTCGAAACAACATGACCAAAGCTGAAGTAATCTTGTGGAGTCGCTTGAAAAGCAAACAGCTCATGAACATCAAGTTTAGGCGGCAGTTTAGTATCGGCCCGTATATCCTGGATTTTTATGCCCTCAAATCAAATTGGCTATCGAACTGGATGGAGACTCACATTTCAAGCCCGGGGCCAAAGCACATGATGCCAAACGCGATCAGTACATCAGCGAGTTTGGCATCTCCATCACCCGAATCAATAACAATGAAATTTACGACAATTTAGACAACGTGGTGGAATTCATCGCTAGTTTGATCATTCAGTTTTCGGCAACTGAGACTCCTAACCCCCCTGTATCCCCCCTTGGTAAGGGGGGACATTCCCAATCGCTTGATCCTCCTGAGTTGATCAAGCAAGAAGACATGAAAGAACGAATAGAATAACAGTAACTCTCGATTCAACGAGCGGCGTGAGGAAGTAGCCTCACGAAGCCAGAGCCTCTCCCCCTACCCAAGGGGAGCAAATGAAGTCGCCGAGGAAACAGACTTCATGCGGTCGTTTGGTGTTTCTCCCCCTTTCCAAGGGGGAGATTAAGAGGGGGTCTGTTTTATAGTCAACTTGTTTTCATCACAGAGGACAACTTCAATCCTCATCGACCAAATCTTCGTCCTGCTCACTGCGCTCAATGCGAACCGGTCCACTCGTCGATTCAAGTGGTGGCAAAATCCATATTTCTTGGAATGACTCCGGTTGCTCGGCTCGATAGTGGTGATGACGAATCAGCTCAAGTGTCGCAAGGAAAATCCCCACGATACGGCTACGCAATTTCTCACCTGCAAAGAACGAACTGAACTCGCAACGGCCTTCCTTCAAAACACGTTCGGAAATCCGTTCGGCCCATACGGCAATCGGTGTCTCGTCGTAATTGATTTTGGAATGTGTGACGACTTCTTTGGTTTCCAGGATTCGGGATAATGCCGACACAAGATCCCATAATTCGACTTCCTTAATTCGATCCTGCGAATGATCTTTGGAAACCTTCGGACGTTCGTTAGAAAGTCGAGGATAGCGTTCTTGCCAAGCGGAGGCGTGTTCCTCCAGAGCAAACGAGGCTTCTTTGAATTTCTTATATTCCAGTAACTGCTGAACCAGCTCTGACTGGGTATCTGTCTCTAGTTCCGGCTCCTCAATTTCTTCTTCCGGGCGAGGGAGAACCATGCGGCTTTTGATTTCCGCGAGCGAACTCGCCATCACCAGAAAATCGGCTGCTAAATCGACATCAATGAGGGTCAATACCTCGATGTATTGGCGATACTGTTGAGTGATCCCCGCGACTGGAAGGTCTAATATGTTCACTTCCTGTCGACGAACCAAGTACAACAACAGATCCAGCGGACCGGTGAAGAGATCAAGATGGACTCGGTATTCGGTAACAACCATCAAGTTTCCCAGAACGGATTGTTCTTTTCGTGGCCGCGACAACGCATTTTGGCCTTTGAAAACCGAACTCCCACGAGCCCGGATCGGTTACGGTCTTTGTAAACCGCTGTAGAATAAGCGGGAATTCTAGGAGACAGACCGGTCTGGACTCAAGAGGAGTTTTCTAGGACCGGAGCAAATTGCTCTTGTTTGTGGCCGCGACGTCGCGTTTTGGCCTTTGAAAACAATACTCCCACGAGCCTATGCGAACCATGAGTTTTCGTAAACTGTTATAGAGAGAGGGTGGAGAAATCTCGAAAAGTGGGTTATATCTAGGACCATTGCATATTCTGTCACCAAGAGACCGCAGGACTTTTTCCATGTACGCATTAATCGAGAGTTTGATTCAGTTATTCTGGGCTGTTTGGAGCGTTTTAGGCTCTGTCGGAATGCTCCTTCTGCCAGTCGTCCCCTTGTTGATGTGGGTCGGCTTTTGGACATTTGCAGTTGATTGGACCAAATTGCGATCCTTCTTTCTCAAAGGTGGCTGGATCGGCTTAATGCTACTCTCTTTGGTAGCCGTTCTCGTGTGGGGTGTCGTAGCACCTCCCGCGGATGGCGCGCACTACATTCTCGGCAAGCAACTCTCTAACTTTGTTGGCAAGACGGTCTACGTCACCGGTCTGGTTTGCATCATGCTCCTCAGCGGTTCCGTGCAACTGGCCGGTGTCTTCGGCAAAGCAGGCGGACCAACTCCTCCTGAATCACTTGAAGGTGACGCGGCTCACTGAAAGCAGTGGCCCTGACGCAAGCCCGCATCTCGTTACCGAACGAACTAAGTTCGTCGGCGAAACGTGTTGGAATCTCAGACGTTGTCTTCACGAGTATGAATCGATAACCGATTGCTAAAGATGTATTACCCCAAAAAAATCTTCTTTTGGGGTAATACAAATCTTTAGGAGTTTTCGGCTATTTAGGGGGGACCAAGAGAGGGTCGACGGAACTTTTGGCTGACTCCAGCGTAATCGATAGCTCCACACCATCAGCTTGATCGGCAATATCAACTTCAGCGTCCTTTGCCTGTGGGCCTGGCCCAGCGGTGGAATCAAGCGGGAGAAGATGTACGCTATATTTGCCTGCGGGGGCACCATCGCCATCACCGTAAGTACCGACTACAAAACTTCCATCTGCATTCACCCGTGCAGTAGCAGACTTATTGATTTCACCTGTCCCAACGGAAATAGGCCGAAATTCAAGAATACACTCGCCTGGTGACGAACCATCCAACATCACCGTACCAGTGACGGGGACGGTAGCAAGCTTAGTCTCGTCGACTGTGCTTCCTCCACATCCGCTCAGAATGAATGAACATGTCATCAAGAGTGCTAGGCAGTAAGTTTCTTTTCGAGCAATAAAACGCGTCATTTACTGTTCCTTAGAGTTTGGTTGTGCGTGTGTAAGACAGCTTTTTGGAAACTCCGAGTGCTTCCGAAAAGCAAA
The DNA here is from genome assembly GCA_030836185.1 of Planctomycetota bacterium. Lineage (GTDB taxonomy): Bacteria > Planctomycetota > Planctomycetia > Planctomycetales > Planctomycetaceae > JABURQ01. The sequence continues at coordinate 22,337 of JAURQH010000049.1, read as the reverse complement.
ACGTAAAGATCATGAAAACGAGGCGTCTGATTCATTGAGTCAGACGCCTCGAACTTTTAGTCAGAGTGTTTAAGTAGTTTAGAAATTACTAATGATAGAATCAGTTGATGAGCCGTTGATAGTATTGAGAGACATCCAAAGGCTCGGACCTGTTGCGGACGCGTTGTGATCCCCGTGATAATCAATATTTTCACTGATAAAGCGAACTGCACCATCCGCCAATAGGTAATGTGCTCCTCCGACATGAACACTACTGGGCCCCGGCCAGTCAGAATTAGTAGGATGTGCGGCGATGTAGTATGGCCCCATTGCGTAAGGCGCGTTCTTCCACCATGTTCCGTCTTCCGCACCGGCTCCATCAGGTGTCGTAATGTTGTAGCCCGGATTAGAAGCAATCACTTCATGAGTAATTGAAACTGACCAGTTACGAAACACAGCCTGCCCGCCACCATCCCGTGCAGTACCACCACCTCCTCTTCGACCACCCCATTTCTGACCAGTTGTATTGACTTCGCCAACCGCGATTGTGTTGGATGTTCCATCTTGGATGCTAGACATTTTCACTTTCGATTGCAGCGAGAACATTCCTTCATGGACTTGTCCACGTCGTCTCCACCAATCGAAACCTTGTGAGCCAGCATAGTTGGTAGTACCTAAGTTATAAATCTGATCCGGTTCAATTTCAATATCTGATGGACAGGTGAATGTGGGGATTTTCTGGGCGGTAATAAGATTACCTCCAGCATCAGTTTGACCATACAATTGCGAACTAAAATCAATTTGATTGTAAAGAGGAGCTTGATCAACAAACGGCAAAATCATGGTCATCCAGCTATGGTTCCGCGGAAAGCTTCGACTTGGTACTCCGCCTGCGAAATATGAATCATATGAGTTGGGAAAGATGGCATGCGTGTCGTGATAATTGTGAAGTGCCAGACCAAGTTGCTTGAGATTGTTTTTGCAGGCACTGCGACGAGCCGCTTCACGCGCTTGCTGTACGGCTGGAAGTAGCAGTGCGACAAGAACTGCGATGATGGCAATGACCACCAGCAGTTCGATGAGTGTAAAACCTTTTTTCTGCGTACGTTTCATGAGATTCCCCTTAGAGAGATGATGTTGCCGAATTCGAAAAAACGGTTTCAGCGATAAGATGTGATATTGAAACTGATATATTCAGGCTGCGAAATCGCAGTTTGTGATTAATAAGCAACAGTAGTGAAAACTGTTCTTTCATACTTTATATAAAATCCTCAGCCAAGAATTCAACAAAATTCTGAGTAAAATCAAAGATTACCAACCCGTTTCATTCTGAGCGAACTACAAACCACTCCATCTTGCCTATCACCAAATAGGGATTTACCTCACTCTAGCACGAGTTTGTCATTGCGTTCCCACCTGATCCTCCAGTAGCTCACGAATCTCTCGCTGTGCTTCTTCCCAGTCACCGGCACGCCCAAGTTCGATAACATCACCAAGATATTCGGCTTCGCGTGAACTGATTTCACCGCTACCTTGCGCTTCCTCAATCAGGCGGTGCAATTGATCGAGCCGCTCTGACTGCTTCAGATTTGTGGCGGAATACAATGCTTTCGCGAAGTCATACGTTTTGGGACTGACTTCAGGATACCCACACCCAATCAGCGTAACCCCCCAAATCAACAAACAGACCACCAGGGGCAACGAAGAGCGTGAGACAAGAAACGAGAATGATTTAGAATTCACCAACAACTTCCCCTTCTCCAATGCTAGACAATTCTGCAAACAAAAAGAGGTCGATGTTTTCAGAAACAAATCGAACCGATCCATCCCCCATCAAAACATGCCCTCCGCCGGTATGCTCTGAGAACATTTGACCGACGTGATAAGTTGGAAAGTTCACCGAGTGAATGATTGGAAAACCGGTAATGTCCAATTCGCCACCAGAAGGCCCTGCATGGACAAGAGCCAGAGTTGCAGCAGCATCGGGACCGTTTGCAGGGCTTGTAAATCGCGGATGTGTGAAAGCACCCGGAACAACTCCCACCCATGTTTTATCACTCAACTTCGAAGAGTGTTCTCCAATAAAGATACTGTTCGAACTGCCGTCCGTGACATCGCGAAACGATGTCTTTGAGTTTCTGAAAAAAGGACCATCGGCAACTCGAGATGCATCGCCGTTGATAGTCACCGTCGTTGTTGCACTCGTATAAATATTGGTAAAGACTTCTCCTGAAGTGCTGGCACCACATTCTCCCCAGCACGATTCTTGCCCGTGGCTAGCCACGTAATGAGAGCGACCAAATAAAGGTTGTTGACCGGCAATCGTCAACGGACCTCCGCTCTCGTTCATAATTTGGAACGGCTCATCGTCACCGCTCGAACTTGGGCAAAGAAACACGGGGAGTTTCGTCGCAACACCAGTGGAGTTCACTCTCTCCCAACACGCCGAGTTGACATCCAACTGGCTATAAAGCGGAGACTGATCGAGATAAGGCAAAAGCATCGTTCCCCAAGCCCATCCCGGAGTCGCATCCCACGTGCTTGGGTCCATCTGAGCCCATGACGGGGCAGAACCGTTATTTGTGGCCCAAGAATAATATCCAGCGGGGAAGACTGAATGCGTGTCGTGATAATTGTGAAGTGCGAGCCCGATCTGCTTGAGATTGTTTTTGCATTGCGATCTCCGAGCCGCTTCTCGCGCCTGTTGCACTGCCGTTAAGAGTAAAGAGACCAGCACTGCAATGATCGCTATCACCACAAGTAACTCGATGAGCGTAAATCCCCGAGATGACTTCATAACACGCCCCATAACTATGTTTTTGATTGTTCAAAACATTTATTATGAAAGCACATACACAAACAATGTACAAGCCCCTTTGGAGAAGTGCCACGACAAATAGGCACTTTCAACGGCTACCAAACTGGGCAGACACCACAATCGCAGCGATGCCAATGATCTTTCTCGGATTTCGGCAGATTTCGGTGTGATGCAGCACCGGAGCAACGGCGTTCTTTGCAACAAGGGCAGACGTGATCACAGGATTGCGATTCAGAATCTCTCTCGTGATTCAATTTGCTAGCGGGGGTTGCACTGATCATGGGATAAGCTCCTCTATCGTTCGAGTGTTCGCTCTGAAAGTGAATCCGAAATGAGCACGAGAACGGACAGAAAACCTGAAAAGATGACTCCACAATGAATAAAGGATATCGACCAACATATCCCCAAGTGTTGATCCATCTGATCATGATCGAGGAATTCTTGCGGGATCTGGCCGGTTATGACGATTGCATTTCGGCGAGAGTAACGGCTTACAGAGTTACCACCGGGGTCATTTGCCGATGCAGAACTTGCTGAAAATACGATCCAGAATATCATCCGAATGCAGCAAACCGAGAACTTGCCCCAACCCGTCGAGAGCCGAACGAAGTTCCAAGGCAATCAACTCATCCCCCGCCCTTTGTTCAGCAGCATCAATCGCGTTTGCCATCGCATCTTCGGTTTCACGAAGTGTTTCTCGACATCGAGCGGACGTCGTTCCGATGAGCCCTTCGGTTCTTTCAACCTGTTGATCGAGACGTTGTGAAATTAACGCCATTAGTTCATCTATTCCGGCGCACTCAGATTCGATCACCGAGATGACGGAGTCGAAGGTTACTTGAGAATTCGAGTGATCAACGAGATCAGCCTTGGTTCCCAGCAATATCATTTGCCGTGCTTGCGTTCTACAAACTTGAGACTGTTGTTGATCGCTCCGTGTCTTCTCCTCAGTGAGTCCGAACGCCGAACACCAGATGACCAAATCGGCCCGTTGTATCTGTTCTTCACGAAACTGCTGAGCGGTTTGCATGATCGGATCATCGCTCAGTTCCCAGCCTGCAGTGTCGATAATCAGAACAGGCAAACCATGAATCTGACACTCGGCAGCCACATAATCACGCGTGGTTCCTGAGATTTCAGAAACCAAGGCCGTCTCCTCACCAGCGAGTTGATTGAGTAACGTCGATTTCCCTGCATTGGGAAGACCGGCCAACACAACTCTTGTACGAGTTTCTGAGCGGAGTCGAGTATTCGACAATTCACGCAAACGACCAATTGACTCTCGGGCATCATCCAACCGACGACTCACCTCTTCGTGAGCCACAAACTCGATATCCTCATCGACAAAGTCGAGCCCAGCTTCCAAGTCCGCGAGCAGTTCGACCAAATCTTGGCGAACTTCAAGCATCTCTTTCGACATTCCACCACCGAGTTGATTCAGTGCAAGCTGTAATTCAGATTCTGACTGGGAATCGATCACGCCCAACACCGCTTCCGCCTGAATCAGATCAATGCGACCATTCAGAAAAGCCCGCAGAGTGAACTCCCCATTTCTTGCAGTTCTAATGCCAGTACTGTTAAGCCGCGAGAGAATCTGTTCAATCAATGGTTGAGAACCAAGCGTGTAGATTTCGGCCATTGGCTGCCCGGTATAGCTGCGGGCTGTCGGCCAGAGACCGATGGTCACATTCAGTCGCAAATCAGCAGCCACAGCAAGCTGACCGGAGTGGATCATCGGCTGCTTCGCGTCTCTCCAACGATGTTCATCATCTGGATTAAAAAGTTCCAGAAGCTGTTGCTGAACATTAGCCCCACTGACACGAAGCGTTCCCCGCAATGAGGCACCGGGAGCTGACGCAGGGGCTGCGATGGTTTCATCAAAATCGAACTGTGCCATACACCCGCCTCCAGTGGGAGGATGAATCGACTAGGCTTTGCCCGGCTGAGCTGCCGGTTCGGTTTTGGGTTTCCCAAAGTCGAGGATTTTTCGCTCGGACATTCCCCACAAACTTGAAGTGATGAAATAGAGACACAATCCTGCAGGAACGCGATAAAACAGAAAGCCCATGACCACCATCATCATATTCATCATCTTATACTGCATTGCCTGTTCCTCGGACTCTGGAGGAGGCATGAACAGTCGCTGCTGTGCGATGAACAGGAAGATGGTCAGGATCGGCAGCAAATTGAAACTCTGCCCTAAAAATGGCAATGTGATTGGCATTTGAAACAGAGCATCAGGGGCAGCGAGATTGTTGAACCACAGAAACGGTGCCAGGCGTAAATCGACAGACGAACTGATCGCTGTGTAGAGGCTGATAAAGATCGGGAACTGCAACAGCAGTGGTAAGCAACCCGCGAGCGGGTTGTAATTGTGTTTGCGAAACAGTTCCATCTGCGCCTTTGCCTGTTTCTCTTTGTTTTTGGCGTACTTCTTTTTGAGCTCTTTGAGTTTAGGCTGTAGCTCTTTCATCTTCTTCGCACCCAGAGCCTGCTTTCGAGACAAAGGATACAGACAGCTCCTCACCATAATCGTCAAGACGATAATCGCAATCCCATAAGGGAGCCCCATGAGATGTAACCAGTTCAATATTTTGAGCATAAAGCTCGCAAACACCCCCATGCGTCCATAATCGAGAATCGAATCGGCTTGCATACCGGTCAAAAGAACTTCTCGCTTCGGTCCGGCAAACAGATGGACTTGGTGTTGAACAACATCGGCTGCAGTTCCGTCCTGATTCAATTCCCCCATCGGCTCTAACTCAAACAGTTTCGATTGCAACACCACAGACAGATCGCTGTGATTGTCGTCTTTTTCTCTCTGAACGAGCATTGGCATCGCAGAGGTATATGTCTGGTTGCTGTTTTGATCTTCCACAGGAACAATCAATGCAGCGAAATACTGAACATCGACTCCAATGTATCTCATCGGAGCATTCCAGACTTCTGGCTCGTTCTCGTCTACCGAATCGACCAGATCCGCAGCCGTCATTACCTCGGGATCAACACTGCCGTCATCTTGCAGAAATCCGATGGCAACCTGACGGAACTTGCGAGTGTTCTCTCGGTTTTCAAGAGGTACACCAACTGGCCCCTGTAGATGATAGACAAAGGACTGTTGCTCTTTGGTTAAGTTATGAGCCTTCACCTCCATCGAAAGTTCGTAACCAGCCACGTCAGTCATGCGGGCTTCATCGAGTTCCTCGCCCGATTTGTCGGAAGGAGTCAACTTGAAGGTTTTGAAAACCTCAATACCGAGGTCTGAATAGACCGAGCGGAATGTGACCGATAGATTCACACCGGGATGCTCCGAGTCTTCTTCGATCAAATCTTCGCCATTTTCATCTTTGGCAACTTGCCACTCATTCAATCCTTCGGCATCTTTGATGGAAATCAATTCCTGCTCTTCATCATAAAAAACAGTACTCAATGTTGGCGGAAATTCATTATTGGACTCAATCAACGCAAGGGGTTGTTCAGTATCCTCCAGTTCACGATAGCGGGGGTCGCTGAGCTTAAGACTGAGAACACCGGCCCCCTGCCTGGTCAATTCCACCTGCATAAAGTAGCCGGTTTTGGGATCCACACTCCCTAAAGTAATAATCGGATGCTCAACCTTGTCCGGCCAGTCGGCGACGAGCTTCTCGGTTTTTTCGACTTCAGGAGTTTCCTCATTGGCAGGTTTTTCAGAGGGCGAATCTTCGTTGGCCGGTTTCGCAGGAACAGTTTCCTCAACGGTTTCGGTCGTTTTCGGTTCCGCATCATCGGCATTGGCAACAACGGCTTCTTCCGCGGAATCGTCGGTCGATTCTGCTGTTGTCTTTTTGTCTTCTTGCGGTTGTGCCGTCTCTTCTTCTGCCGTTTGGTCAGCAGGTGGTTTTGGCGGAAGCGGCATCAAGATTGGGGCCAGAAAATTGGTCCAGACAACCAGGATCGCCATCGACGAGACAAAGAATATTAGCAGGCGTCGTTGTTCCATGAGTCAAGCTGTTCGGTGATGAGGGTAGCCGGTTGGTCTGTGAGGCAAGATGCAGCCGGCAGCCGGGTTCAGCATCAGCAATAGAAACCGAGTGTGGACGTGAATTAACGCCCTTCTCGCAAACGGTCTCCGAGGAAATTATCAAGATCGGGGATGTCGTAGATTTTTGTCGCGGTTTTCTCGTTGTCATATTCAACACGCCGGAACTCAACTTCATCACCGTCAATAATGACGTAGGACGACCGACAGTCGCCATTCCGAGGTTGACCGACAGATCCCACATTGATCATGACCTTTTGATCGGTCAGCGTATATTTGAAATCAATATCTTCAGGAGCCAAAAACGTCATGTCCTCTCGGAAGACACCCGGAATATGAGTGTGCCCCTGAAAACAGTACTTCTCAATCAGCGAGAAGATTTTTTCCATTTTGCGAGAGTTGTAGATGTCTTCAGGAAAAACATATTCATTCAGTGGGTTGCGGGCTGACCCATGGACCAACATAAACTCGCCTTCACGAATCACGCGTGTCAATTCCCCAAGAAACTCCCACCGTTTTTCGTTGTCGCGGCCTGAACCTTGCTCCAGCATTTTACGAGTCCAGAAAATGGCGCGTTCCGCTCCGGGATTAAATCCCTCAGGGTCAAATAACGCAGCCTGATCGTGGTTTCCCAAAATGCAACCAGTCAGCCCCATGATCTTGTCGATACATTCGCAAGGGTTTGGGCCGTAACCGATGATGTCACCCAAGCAATAGACTTCGTCTATACCTTGAGACTTAATATCGGCCAACACTGCAGTGAGTGCTTCCAAGTTGCCGTGAATGTCGCTAATCAGGGCTCGCAAAACCGCTTCTCTCCTCGCAGCGTCCGTAAACTCATCGCTGCAGATATGCCATATTGTGGTGAAATAGTGATTGTGAACGGACTTGTGCAAAGGGTCAAGTTCGGGAGCAGAAATCCCTTGTCATATCGCAAAGTACGAAGAGCAACCCGGTCTGGATCCCCCTAAATATGCCAGAGCGAACATATTCTCGAAAATTCACATCTCACCAAGACACCACACCTTAGGGAATATCACTACACACAAGTAATTGACATAATCAATACAACCGCGAGAATAGAGCTGATGTTGCAACTTTGCATCATCGGAGTAAATTCGCATGTTGCCTGACTGCAACTTGTGACCTATGTTTGCTCGATAGATGGAAAGAGGTTTCTATATAAGGGTTTAAGAGCTTTCCGACCAAGAACCCACGGAGAATCAAAGAGAGACAGTCATGCAAGCATCGAGAAAAGGGGCCATTCTGATCGTCGATGATGATCGCGATATTCGGCTGGCAATCGCCGAATATCTGCGAGAATGCGGTCATCGTGCAGAAACAGCCAATGATTATCGGGATGCGATCACCCGACTGGAAGAAGCTCCGTTTGATGTCGTCATTACAGATGTTGCTATTGGGACTCCCGACGGATTCGAACTGTTGGAATGGACGGTCGAAAATGTCCCAGAAACCTCAGTCATCATGCTCACCGGATATGGAACCATCGAGTCGGCCGTCGAAGCAATGCGGATTGGTGCTTTTGAATACCTCACCAAACCCGTGATCGATGAAGAGTTGGAGATGATTATACAAAGGGCGCTCAAGCAGCGTCATATCGAAGATGAAAACCGTAGTTTGAAGGCTCTACTCGACAAGAAACATGGCATTTCCAATATTGTCGGCAATGACATTCGGATGTCCAAACTGTTTGACATGATCCAAAGTGTTGCCGACACACGAACCACTGTTCTCATTCGTGGAGAAAGTGGAACCGGCAAGTCTATGACTGCCCGCGTGATTCACCAGATGAGTGGGCGACGCGATAAAGCATTTATTGAAATTTCTTGTGGAGCATTGCCGGAAACATTACTGGAGTCCGAATTATTTGGACATGTCTCTGGCTCCTTCACTGGTGCCTCCCACGACAAGCAAGGAAAGTTCATGCTCGCCAACGGCGGGACACTCTTTCTTGACGAGATCGCTACGGCTTCTCCCGCACTTCAGGTGAAGTTATTACGCGTGCTTCAAGATCGAGAATTTGAACCCGTCGGGAGTGAGAAAACACACAAAGTCGATGTTCGCTTGATTCTGGCAACCAACCAGAATCTGGAAGAAATGGTCGAGACAGGCGAGTTTCGACAAGATCTCTACTACCGCATCAATGTGATCAACATTGAACAACCTCCGTTACGAGAGCGTTCGGGAGATATTCCCCTGCTAGTCGATCACTACACCAACGTCTTTAATGAACAATACGGAAAAAATATTGAAGGGTTCAATGAGGAAGCCATTGATGTTTTACTCAGATATGACTGGCCCGGCAATGTTCGTGAACTCGTCAATGTGATCGAGAGAGCCGTTGTTCTGACACGCAGTCCCGTCATTACCATTTCCGAATTGCCCGAAGTGGTTCGAGACAATCGCGGCTATCGTGCTTCTTCGACTGAAGACTTGGAAAACTCTTCGCTGAAAGAAGCTTTGGCAAATCCTGAACGCCATTTGATCATTAACGCCTTAGACTCAAATGGTTGGAATCGCCAAAAAACAGCAGAGACACTCGGTATCAATCGAACGACGTTGTACAGAAAGATGAAGAAGTACGACATCCGATACGAACACGAACACAGCTATCAATGAGTGGCAGCGGGCTCGTGCGACTTCCAGTCAAGCAAACGCAGTTCCACACTTTCCCGCCCGCGAAACGAATTGATCATCGGCTCGAAGCTGATCATGAACGGGCCAGAGTGCTGATTCAATTCCTCGGCCCACTCACCCCGACTGAATGCAATCGCGCGAAGTTGCGTACCGTTCTGTTTGAATTGAACATTCAAATGACGGTCTCCTTCTCCCATCGTGGCAGCCGGCTTTGCTAAGACCACCTGACCAGAAGCAAAGACGGGGCTCGGATTCTCCTGCCCGAAAGGCCCCAGAAGATTCAGTTCCTTGATGGCACGATAGGTCACATCCGATAGTAATACCTCGGCATCAATCTTCAAATCTTCAACCATCTCGGCTTGATCATGTTTCGCGGCGACAAATGCCGAAAACTGCTCGCGGAATTCGTCGACTTGATCCGCATGAATCCTCAATCCCGACGCCGCTTTGTGGCCTCCACAACCTTCGAGAAGTTCCTGACAAGCCATCATCGCAGAGTGAAGGTCCACCTGCCCGGAAGTTCTCCCGGAGCCTTGCCCAATTTTTGTCGCGCTGTCCATCGCAATCAAAAACGTCGGTTTGCTGAAATGTTCGGCTACCCGGTTGGCGACAATTCCAATCACGCCCGGATGCCAATCGTCGTCGGCAATCACGATGGCCGAGTGCGCATCCCATTCAGGATGTTCTTCCACAATTTCTTTCGCACGCTTGAAAATTCGGCGTTCAACCGTTTGACGATTCTTATTGAGTTGATCGAGATAATCGGCAAGCTGTGTGGCCCGTTCCTGATCTTCGGTAGTCAACAATTCCACGGCAAGTCGCGCTTGCCCCAACCGGCCCGCAGCATTTAATCGCGGACCGATTGAAAACCCCACATCCGACGCCGTATAAGACTTATTCTTATCGATACCGCAAACTTTAATGAGGGCTTTTAATCCCGGTGAGGCAAGTTCGTTGAGTCCGGCGAGCCCATAACGCACTAAGGCACGATTCTCGTCAACCAGCGGAACGACATCGGCAATCGTTCCAATCGCGGCGAGGCAGACGGCACTCTTGAGATATTCTCGCATATGTGCTGAGGCTTTTTTGCCGTCACCCAGCCTTTGGCAGATCGCCCAAGCCAACTTGAAACTGACACCCGCACCACAAAGATCACCAAACGGATATTGGCTGCCCGGCAATCGCGGATGCACCAAAACTTTTGCGGCGGGTAATTGATCGACCATTTGATGATGATCTGTAATGATCAGATCAAGCCCCAGTTCATTGGCCAACGCGGCTTCTTCAACACTCGTAATCCCGCAATCGACAGAAATCAGCAATCGCTCGGAATCCTGTTCATGCAATTCGCGAATCGCATCACAATTAATCCCGTATCCTTCTTCCAAACGCGACGGGATATAGTAATCAACCTCGCCACCCGCCAACTTCAGGCAATGCCACAAGATGCTTGTTGAAGTCATCCCGTCCACGTCATAATCTCCGTAGATGGTGATTCGTCGCTTTTCTTTTAGTGCGGCAATCACCAAATCCGCCGCGTCACTGATTCCCGGCAGAAGTTCCGGGTCATGAAGATCGGTCAACTTGGAATTGATAAACTTCCCGGCAATCTCTGCAGACGGGTAACCGCGGGCAATCAAAACCTGAGCAAGCAACGGGGAGACGCGCATTTCGCGGCAGAGATCTCCCACTCGGCCTTGGTCATGCTGTTCGTAGTGCCAGATTCGAGGCATGAGTGATCCGTTCTTCCGTGTCGGAAACAATGAAGCAGTGGAGACTTGCGTTCCGGCAATGAAGCCGGAGAGCCTATTTAAGCGACATCGCCGCCTCCTGTCAAAGACTGCTCTGCTCAAAGACTCCACTGTTGTGGATTGTGTTTGTTATACTGAGCTTCAATACTAGAATTCCCCTCAATCGGCTTGCGATTCTGCAGGCCACTGAATTTCTCAGGTGGAATTCCTCAAGTGCCGCAGACTTATCCATCATCAGGATCTCTGAATATTTATAGCTCTCCATTCAATCAAACAAACCGGTTTCTCATGCCAAGTGACCGACTCGCCGCGCTACTGGTATTCCTTATCTGCTCCAAATTCTGTGGGATCGTTCATGCCGGGGAACCCGCGACTCTTTCACCAGCCAAGAAAGCCTTAGTAGGCATCGTGAATGAGAGGTTGGAATCAGACTGGGAAGCTGCCCTCAAGATTTGGCACTTTGCTGAACCTGGGTACCAGGAACAGAAATCATCACAACTGTTGTCGAAGATGCTGTCGGACGCTGATTTCGAGATTCAAGAGAAGGTTGCGGGAATCCCCACGGCATTCATCACATCGATGAAAATTGGAGAAGGAAAGCCGGTTCTCGCTTTTCTTGCCGAGTTTGATGCGTTACCGGGCCTATCACAAGCCGCTGTTCCTTATCGACAAAAACGTGAGGGCGCTCAATACGGTCACGCCTGTGGGCATCATTTATTTGGTGTTGCTTCCACATCGGCAGCCATCAGTCTCGCATCCTACATGAAAGCCAACGAAATTCCTGGAACGATCAAACTTTATGGATGTCCCGCGGAAGAAGGAGGCTCGGCAAAAGCGTTCATGGTCAGAGATGGTTTGTTTGACGATTGCGATGCCGTATTACATTGGCACCCCAGTAGCATGAACTCGGCCGGTGATCGCAGCACACTCGCAAGGATTGCAGCGAAATTTCGCTTCCATGGAAAAGCGGCCCACGCCGCGGGAGCCCCGGAACAAGGACGATCAGCACTCGACGCCGTGGAGTTGATGAATCACGCCAGTGAACTGATGCGAGAGCACACTCCCGAAGGAACTCGCATCCATCATGTCATCACCTCTGGTGGTGAGGCCCCCAATGTCGTCCCCGAGTTCGCGGAGGTCTACTACTACATTCGTCATCCTGAATCGCAGATTGTCAAAAAACTTTACCAAAGGTTGGAACTGTGTGCTCAAGCGGGAGCATTGGCAACTGAGACGAAGCTGGAAATCAATTTCCAGGGAGGCATTGCTGAGATTTTCCCGAACAACACGTTGGCGCGAGTCACCATGCAAAACTTGAGACTGTTGAATGACCTAAATTATTCAGAGGAGCAACTGCAATTCGCCCTCAAAATTCAAGGAACGCTGCAAAAACCACAACCGATCACGCAATTGCAGGAAGTCATCGACAAAAGCGGAACTGTCGGGAAAGGCTCCACCGATGTCGGAGACGTTTCCTGGATCGTGCCAACCACAGGTTTCACAACGGCTTGCTGGGTTCCCGGAACACCGGCTCACTCTTGGCAGGCGGTTGCATGTGGAGGAACGACGATTGCCAAACAGGGAATGAACCTCTCCACGCGAGTTCTCGCAGTGTCTGGCCTCGACCTTTTGATCACCAAAGGACTCATCGAAAAAGCTCAACAGGAACATCTTCGGCGTTTGGGGCAGCGTGAGTACGAGTCTCTTTTGAAGCCCGATCAGAAGCCACCGCTCAATTATCGCAAATCGCCTGAACGCAATTAATCAACCGAGCTTGGTCTTTAATTTGCAGCGATTAAGCACCCGGCCACAACGCGGCAAACACCAAACCTGTGACCAAGGCGTAAGCCACCTTATCGATCAGGTCCATGGCTATTTTGCGTTTGAACCAGAAGACGCCGGGAAAGATTCCCGCACAGTGTGCCAACAGTCCGGCGGTCATCGTAAACTGAAACACCTTCATAAACTCCGCACCGGGCAACAGTGCCAATGATGCCAGATACCCGATGCAAAATGCGGCGATCATAAAAAAGGCGATTGTTTGACCTATCGCAAGTCCCATATTGGGAGGTTTTTCCCAAACCGTGACAGTTCCTCGACACCGAGCCATATTCTTTTGATACTCTTCGCTTTTCATCATCTCGGGTTTATCCGCGTACGGATAAAGATATTGCCCGGGCGGGACCGAATTCTGTTCCACGAGGTCAAGCAATTCATCTTCGACAGGAAGCCCTTGCCAGTCCGATTTGTGATGAGGCATCACCATCCATGCGAGAGTACTCATGATGTGTGTCGCCAGCCCTGTCGTGAGAATCGGTAGCCATAAATCGTAAACGGTCATGCTGATTCTATTCCTGAACGCGAGACTTAGGGCGTTCACATCATCAATTGTTATTTTTAGTCGGACGGAATGGGTAAATCCAACTGAGAAACGGATTGACGGCCCGCGTTTGAATCCAGATTTTTCCTTGTCCCGAGAACTTGCAAACAAGGCCTTCACCGCCGAAGAAGAAGCTCTTGATTTTGCTGCTGACTTTCATCCCTTCCAGAATCGTGACGCGATAATCGAGGGTATCTTCAAAGGCCACGATGTAACTGGTGTCAACTATAAACTCGTCGGTGACATCAACTTCCAGAATCGCGCCGTAAGAGTTGAAGAAAATATCTCCCGCACCAGACGCTTTCAGCAAGACAAGTCCTTCACCACTGAAAAAACCTTTGGCTCCCTGCCACTTCCCCGTCAGTTCCACACCATCGGTATAAGCCAGAAACGCCCCGCGTTGTAGTAAGAGCGTATTTTGATCGAGATGATAGTGCAGGACATCCCCTGGAGTGCCGGGAGCAAACGTCACTTCGGCGGCTCCTTGCTGTGCCGTAAAAGTGTTAATAATCAGGCTCTCGCCCCCCAACATCCGTCCCAATGTCTTCTTGAAGCCCCCCTTCATGCCGGCTTTCATATGAGCATTCGGAGTCATTGAAGCCATGGCTGCCGGCTCGGCAAAGATCTGTTGTCCGTCGGCAAGCTGAACACTCAAAAGCCCAAAGTCGGGGCGCTGTGTGATTTCGAATTGCACGTCACTTGGCATCTGATCTGCGGTGGACATGATTGACGATCCTCAAAAGTATGTGATGTTTCAGGCAGTTCTCGTATCTCGTCTTCGAAACGAATTTCTTACCGAGGCCTCAATTGTGGACCCAGTAATTTTCCGAAGGAGGGAGGGTTGTGACTTTGGCAGTACAATTTCCCCTGTCCTTCAAACTTACAGACCAAACCTTCTCCCCCGAGAAAACTGCCGATAAGACTTTTCCCCGCTTTCCCAATTTTGAATTGGAGCGTCTCTTCAAATGCGACGATATGTCCCGAATCAACGGTATATTGACCATCGACATCAACTTCATAAATGGCTCCAAAGCTGTTCAAAAACAGATCGCCCGTCCCCGAGCATTTCACCCAGAACATGCTTTCACCGCTGAATAACGCTTTCCCGAACCCCTGCCAGGAAGCATCCACTTCAATTCCGGGATCGGAGGCCAGCCAACTCGCCCCTTGAACGATCAACGTCGCATTATCGAGTGGGTGATAGATAACATCACCCATGAGTGTCGGACCGAGATAAATCGACTGGTCAGGATTCTGGGCCGTGAAATGATTCAGGAAGAAGTTCTCTCCCGAGAACATCCTCTTCAAACCCTTCATCAGACCGCCCTTCCCCCCCTTCTGTCGAGAGGTCGTTTCGACGGTCATTCCCGACGACATGGCAATCATCGCGCCCACTTCACACGTCAAGGATTCTCCCTGTTCGAGATCAACCTTCAGTACGGTTGCGGCCGGGCGTGCTTGTATTTCGTGTTGCATCAGTGCATCCCCTTGTGGGTCAAACCATCGTGTTCATCATCAACAGTAAATGAACGAACAAGATCAGAAAGGATTAATACATGCGTGCGTTGGTCCATGCCGCCAATCCACCGATGGAACGACTTTGCATATAGACTTTGCCTGGGCCTTTCACGCGTGTCACCAGTCCTTCCCCACTGAAAAAGCTCGAGAAGATTCCCCCCGACATTCCCACTTTCAAAGAAATCGAAGGATCGTACCCGACCAGATGTCCGGTATCGATGACGTATTCTTCATCAATATCGCGTGAGAATATTCCTCCATAGGCTCCGAACCAGACTTTCCCTGTTCCACTCACCTTCAAGCGAAACAGTCCCTCACCACCAATCAAACTGGCGAAACCAGCCCAGCCTAAACCAAGTTTCACGGTTGGTTCGCAGGCAATATAGGCTCCCGGCTGAAGGAACATTGTGTTTCCATCCAGCTCAAAACAATCCATATCACCGGGAAGAGCCTGAGTGATGACGAGCGAGCCGCCCGTTCTGGTCGTGAACTCATTCACAAACAGAGATTCCCCACCGAAGACCCGACGAAGAATGGCGGAACAGAAACCGCCATTCCAGCGCGTCGACATTTCGATGTCAGACGACATGCTGGCCATCGCATCGGCCTCAGCAACAATCGAATCACCCGGATCTAATTTCACGCGAATGTGTGCAAAAGAAGGCTTATCTGCGATCTCTGCTTCCATAATTTTATCCCACCTTGAATTCAGAGTTTGTGGATTGGAATCAGGCATAATTTTAAATCGACGAACTGTCGATGATCGAAATCCGTCCGAATGGACATTTCAACAACATCATGAGACTGCACAGTTCAGATTGAAAGAAAAATTTGGCGAATTTTTATTCAAGGGTCTTCAGGAATCTTCAGCATCCTCTTTGGCCACCTCGTCAAGGTCTTCTTCCTCCCCCTTTTTATCTTCTTGTTTGCTGACTTCGTTTTTGTCAGCATCCTCGTCTTTGTCTCCCTCGAGGCGAGATTTGATGTCCGCCCAGTCGATATCGTCATAAGTATCGTATTCTTTCACGGGCAGCGTTTTTGCATAGTCCTTCAGTCGGTCAATTCTGCCCTGGGTATCGGGATGAGTCGACAACCAGGCTGGCAGTCCTAACGGGTCTTCGGCTTTGAGGTCTTCAAAGAGAGTCACCACAGAAAGAGGGTCAATATTGGCTTCATACAACATGCGAGCCCCTTCCAGATCGGCTTCGGTTTCCTGAAGTCGCGAATAACTGTTCTGAGTCGCATATTGGCCCAACTCTACTCCCAACGCGAGCAACCCCGAGACATCACCCAACAAGACCTGAATACCAACCACGATCCCGAGTTGCCCGGTCACTCGTTCTAACCCGTGCCGTTTGGTGACATGCGCCATTTCATGAGCGATCACTCCTGCCACTTCCTCGGCTGATTCCGACTCGGCAATCAACCCCGTAAAAACGGTGATATATCCACCTGGGAGGGCATAAGCATTCATAATGGGAGAGTCGAGTACACGGACCTGATATTTCACATCCGGGATGGCGGAATAGGGCTCGAGTCGTTCGACAATTGCTTCAATGGCAGCAACCACTTTGGGATCATCAACTTCCTTAAATCCATCTTGCATCGAGGACTGAGATAGTTCACCAATCGTTTCATCAACACTGAAAGGCAATGAATGGACGGCTGCTTTGGCCCCTTGTTTGATCCCAAAATAACCACCGATCAATAAGAGCACGCAGACCGTGGCACCAATCCAAAACATCCCCCAACCGCGACGGCTCTCCTGTTTCCGGTTCCCTATCACACGCTCAATTTCCGCTCGCAGTTCTCCTGAAGAGGCATTTTCAAGAGCTTTAGGAAACTTCTTGTCTTCACAGAAAATGGTGACTGTCTTGTCGGCATTGCGACAAAACACCATCCGTCCACTCGATCCACCCATTTCAAGATTGGTCTCCCCATACCGCAACACGAACTCATCGCCGCCGGTCGTTCTCGCACGAATCGATGTGAAATCGAGAGTGATATTCGCACTGGCGCGACCGTTGGGTAACTCTTTGCAGAATACGCCCCCTTGAAAATCAGCATCTTCAACAGATTGGTCAAACATGACTTCAGACTCCACGATCAATTCTCAATAACTTTTTCCATATGTCTCTTTCTGCAGTCAGCTTTCTCCCTACGGCTTCTTTTTCACAATACCGCCATCCGCATCACTCACGATCTGTCGCAAGTGGGCCTTCTTACTCACCACCTTAACTGCACGAACATCTTCTTCCTGAAATGTTGCCAGCAAAATGTGGCGGTCACCGGTCCGGCTGTAATCGTAAATGATGTGAATTAGACCATCTTTGGTTTGTTGCCCGTCGGGATAGGAAACGCCACTTCGTTCATCGAGCAATAAACCTCCGCCCCAGGTTTTTCCGTCGTCTTCCGAAAGATACGCCGTGAGGTGCGAACGCCCGGTTCGTTTTTCAATGGGGCCATGTTTGACGAGTAATAAGTTCCCGCTGTTCAGACGACGTACAAAAAATCGTGCGCTGGGATGACTGATCGTAGATGGCACAAGTTCGGGCCAAGTCACTCCCCGATCCGTGGAAACACTCTCACCGATTCCATAATTGGTTCGGGCAAGTAGCCAAATGGAACCATTCTTGCGTTCCACAAACATATGCTCATCAAACTGTCGATCTTTCTGTGGGACGTTGCTGGCACCGCGGACTTTCCACGACTTCCCCAAATCCTTTGAAACCATCATTTGCGCGCTGTTGTCTTTCGTTCGCCACAAAGATGTCGGCAAGACCCATTCTCCCGTAGTCAGCACCAACGGCTTACACATCATAACACCATCATTGATCCGACGAGGAGCGTTCCACTTTGGTTGGGCCGACTCCGGGTCATCTGCTGTAATGGCCCAGACACCACCTGGAAATCCACCATGACCAATCGCCTGCGCCCAAAACCAATACAACTTACCATCGGGAGAGACCCATAACTCGGGGTCAAAAGTGCGAACAGGCCCGTCTTTATCGGGATCAACGACCATCACTTCCTGCCAACTCTCACCGCCATCATCACTGGTCGAAAGCACGACGTAGTTATTGTGGTCTTCCGCGGGACTGATGCCCGCATACCAAGTCGCCCACATCCGCCCTTTGGGAGTGATCGCAAAACTGGGGATCCCCTGAAACCCACGATTGTGGATGGAATGGAGTTCTTGAGGTGGCCCAACGTGTTTGGGTGATTTTTCAGCCTGCGGAGTCTCGGCATGGATTGACTCAACGGGGTTGAGAAATAGTAGTCCGAACAAGGAATAAATCATGAGTTTGCGCATGGTATGAGCTTACCTGAGATGATCGAAGATGAATAATTTACAGAATATTTTGTATTCAGTCGTGATCAATGGAAAGTCATCACGACTGATAGAATAGCCTAACAGGAATTCTTCCATGAAACACGAACTCAAACCGATCAAACTTGACCAAATCACTTGGCTAAGCGTCAAAGCCGAGTTGCTTAATCGTGAATTCTGGTCAGCATTAGCCTGGGCAACTCTGTGGAGCATTTTGGGAATAGGGCTCGTTTACGCAGCGGGCCATGTTCTTCGCTGGCAGACTCAGATTCACGAACTGCTATGGTTCATCGTCTTACCGTTCCCTGCGGCACTGATCTTCTCACAGTTTGCAGGCTGGTATCATCAGTCTCGACGAGTACTTTGGATCTCACGCATGATGATGGGAGGAATTTGTGTGCTTTGGATTCCCCTGGCAATAATGGGATGCATCATCGGGATGGGCTTAGCGGGAATTCGCTAAGCGATCATCACTTCCAAGAAACTGTCACTCGGTCAACCATCGGCTTCGACTTATTCTCGGTCGTATCAATCAGTTTCATTTCAAATTGGAAACCATACCCGGCAGGAAGCGAAGAGAGATTAATCGCAGCCGGCGTTTTTTCGATCTGCTTGGCGAAACCTTTGATCTGCGAATACTTCTCTTTGACTTCTTGCCATTTCGTCCATTGATCCGCACTGCCGTCGTTGTTGGTGTCTACTCCCACACGAACGGTGACGCTTTCCACCCACGGTCCCGGACTGACGTAGTCGGTTTTCTGTTGAGTGGCGAGATAAAATTGACCTTCGGCAAACCCAATATCGGGATCAGGATGGCCGTTACCGATCTTGTCACACCACACAAACTCTTCGTCAAGGCTCGCACTGGTGAACCACCCCACACTCATCGCGTGCCCACCGATGGGATCGTAATCTCCGAACAGATAATACTGTCCTCCAATGCAGATCGCGGCCCAGTCCCCATACGCTTCCTGTTCTGGTTCGTGGACTTCGTATTCTCCCAAGTTGGTATCCCAGTCGGGGTGCTGTAACCAGTGGGGATGTTTATAAGTTTTCATCACACCCGTCCCCTTGGTCCGATTATCAATCGCGGGAGCAAGAATTTTGTAATCGCCCAGCCCATCTTGACTGACCGCGTGACCCGCGAGTGGTGAATCCCACGAACGCTTGCTCGCATTGATCGGGCTCCAGTCTTCATAGATGACATGAATTTTTCCTTCGAGGTCTCGGATAAACCCGGCATCAGAGCCATGCGAGGGATCTTTGAAAGCCATCCCTTTGTTTTCTCCCGGCATGCCGTCGGTCAAATCTTCATCGACGTACACATGCGGATCTTGATCGTTGGGGTAATCGTAATAAATATAGACTTTCCCATCAGCGTACTCAGCACTCGTCACCCACTTGGAGAAGCCTTCGGTCACTGGCCCATGATGCACCCAGTTTTTCATGTCGCGACTCTGCCACGCATGATACCCCCCCTTGCCCGGCTTCAAGCCCCCCGGAGCATCGTATTGATTGGGGAAGGGTGTCGTCAGTAATGGAATGTCAAAACCCTCTAACTTGGTCGGCTCAGCTTTGAACTTCTCGGAGCCTTTCTTGTTCTTTCGAGCTCCGCCGTACCGCCCGAACATCCAATAATTGTCATTCTCGATACAAAGCAAGACCGGAGCATCGGCAAGATTCACGGGACCAAGATTTTCAATGGGATTCCAGTTTTGCCAGATCGGAGATTGTTCCAACAGCATGGACGTCGCCGATTTTTTTCCATCGAAGCGTTTCAACTTACTCACAAACGTCGCATTCTTGGAAGTCGGAGAAACCAACCCGTCCTCAATGGTCAGATTGTCTTGGCGGCCAGTTGCGGCGGACCACTCTTGCTGAGATTCAATGACCCAATCGCCAGCCGAAAGGAACTGACTCAGGGAGATCAGCAGGAAGGTCGTCAGTGAGACAAGAATACGCATATCATATATCCTCTCAGGAGTGTGTGATGTCCAATGATCATAACGACTGAGATATTCCCTTGCGAATGCCACTCTTTTTTTTCTGGCTTGCGATCAATCTGAGTGATGTTTCGTCCTCAATTCCGTCCAACCAAGTAGTTCGAACGTAAGTCAGGAGTACCAACCATGACAGATCATCGCGTGTCGCTAAAAAAAGTCTTTCTCTATTCACTGATTGTCTCGGTTTGCCTGTCCGCTCTTTTCGGAATCATTGCCATCCTGAGCGGCGATTTTGGTGATACGGAAATCAAGATTCTGCTGACAAGTCTCACGATTTCTGCCGCTAGCCTCGGAGGACTATGCTGTGGTGCCGCCTATGAAGCTCGACGATTCCCCTACTTTGCCACTGCCGGCGTGTTACTCATCGGAATGACAGCCTTGATGATTC
Source organism: Planctomycetota bacterium (assembly GCA_030836185.1). Lineage (GTDB taxonomy): Bacteria > Planctomycetota > Planctomycetia > Planctomycetales > Planctomycetaceae > JABURQ01. Next base: position 1,493 of record JAURQH010000049.1, on the reverse strand, counting down.
TCTTCGGGTTGTGGACCGAACTCGATTGGGATCTTTACTGGCGAATGGTCGGCATGATGTCTACTTTTTCTGGAGCCTTCGCCCACCTCTGCCTTCTCCACATGGCTCGATTGAAATCGTCGTATCAATACGTCACCTGGGCTGCTTATACCGTCGATTTCTTAATGTGCGGCATCGTCTCTTACATGATCTGGTCCGATTTTAATCTCTTCAACGAAGAAATCATTTTCCGGTTGTTGGGAGTTGACGCGATCCTCATCGGGGTTGTTTCGATATTGATTCCCATTCTTCACCGTCTGAGCCGCGGAGAAGTTGAAGTCTCTGGAGACAATTATGAAGCGGTCCTCGCAAACATTGACGAGGAAATCGTTAAACTGAAAGAACGACTCAACGAACTGGAGGCTCAAAAGATGAAACTGCTGGAAATAGTTTGATGAAATACTGCTTTCGGGAGATGCGATTCTCTCAATTATGGAGAACGATTCTCCCGAGAGCAGGCATGATTTGTCTGTGTTCTCTAGTCACTCGCGAAACGCCAGTGGAACCCGGCAATTCTGATTGAAGAATTGACTTTCACGGCACTCCTTTGCAGGTAGATGGGGGATAACCTGAAACAGACGGAAAGTGAATGAGATCCATACAATATGTGCCAATACCTGCCTGTCATGTAAGAATTCCCATACGATACATTCATAATTGCTCCGTACTTCTTTCAAACGCTGAACCGTCGATTCAAGATTTGAAGATTCGATGATTTGGGGGTGTGCCTTTTCCGAATCTTGAAATCAAATCTTCCCAAATCTTGATTCCGAATCTTCCCGAATCTTCCCGAATCTTCCCGAATCTTCCCGAATCTTGAGCAAGCTGTTGGCATCGTTCGGTTTGTGTCAAAACGCAATTGGAGTGAAAAAGTGCCCCAATGTCGGTGCGCATTTTCCACGCCACGCGAAATCGCCTCCTTTCTCACGTTGCAGCGGTCGTCATTGGTAAACACGCGACGAGACAAAAAGCCAACAAAATCACCCTTGGCCGGTGGAACCGGCCCTACAAATTTTGTGCTCGTCGTTGACTTGTGATGACGTTCAAATTGCCAAAGATCGAACTGGTTCAATTGAGCTGTTTGCGCAGTTTTGCAAACGGATAAAACCGGACGCTAGCACGTTCCGGCTGATTTCGTCGTTTTCAAATACCGCCTCATCAGCCGCTGGGCGCTAGCCCACGGTTCTTGAAATTTATCAACGAACTCCGAACGCTAACTCTGGTACGAAGCATTTGGCAAGATGAGTTTGAGTTTTTGTAGTTCAGGCTGTGCCCAATGATGTTCGGCACTTTGTTTGCACCATTTATGGAGTTCGTTGACCGAGTGATTCCAACAGTTCATCTTCATCGGCCCAACCCGAGAAGTACAAACAAATCATTTCAAAATTTCTCTTTGTCATTGTTCCCCCCGTCGCTAACGCCAACAGAAGACTCGCAATGATCGCACAATAAAT
>JAURQH010000048.1 GCA_030836185.1 Planctomycetota bacterium | reverse complement strand
GTGTAAGTCGAATTGCCAAAGATCAATTCGCCGTCAGGCGAACCACGAACGCTAACTCTGGTAGAGCGCATGAAGCAAGACGAGTTTTGAGCGATCATTCATTTGACGCAAAGCCGCTGAGGGATCAGCGAGGAGTCAGGCCAAGGGCGCAAGTAAAAGCGTTTCATTCCTTCGGCAGGGGAAGACTATCAATCACGCAGAGGCGCGGCGGCGCAGAGAAAAAAGAAGTCATCTTCGCTAATAATCTCTGATCCTGATCTGTGTAGATGAGCGATCATTTGTGTTCTAAATTGATGAATCAAAAAGCAGACAGGCATCGGCACACTGAAATCGAGTGGCACTGAAAGCTTGTCTTTCAATGAGTCATAGCCCGATCTGCGCCAGCAGTCGGGATGGGGGCAAGTGTCATTCGAATTGCAATGAAACTCATCAGCCGGAATGATGAGAAAGAACTCACCACGAATGACTCGAATCAGACGAATAAAATTAAAACAGGGTCGCGGCGGGCGCTCCGTGAAAAGGATGCCCCCGGTGATTGTCCGTAAAACATTGAACCGCGCATCACGCGGATGTCGCAGATAAAATCAGAAGATGTGTTGTCTTAGGCCAACACTGATGTGTGGCTGGGGCTCTCATAAGTGTGGAAAGAAGACTGAAGTATGAATTGCCATGCAGACTTTGAGTTTCCAAACGTAAGCATGGCCCCAGATGAAAGAAATTGACTCACGCAGTGGCGCGGTGGCGCAGAGGAAAACAAAGACGCGGTTCGAAATGGATATCCTCGATAGCTCATGAAACGGGGTAACGAAGGCACAACAGGCGATGATATTCGGGGGGCTTCTGTTTCACAGAGCGCCCCCGCCACACGAAGTCTTTAATACCAAAATATCGCTCGGCAGAGTGGCTAAAACGGGTGAGTTTTTACACAAAAGTCATCTTATACCGTGAGAAAACTTCGGTTGCTCTTTACCCCCTGGATCCTCTACAACTTGTCAACACGTGAACAGTTCAAGGAAGAATGATGGCAGGCTACAAAGAACATATTGGATTCAGCGGCGTGTTGGGCCTTATTTGGGGGACTACGGCGACGTGGATGTTTGGATTCACTCCCGTGCAGGGAACAATTGTGTTTCTGCTGACATGGTTTTCCGGCATGCTGCCAGACATCGATTCTCAAACGGGGCGACCGGTTCGTGAGATCTTCGGAGTGGTCTCTGTCGTTGCTCCGCTCATTATGATGCAACACCTGATTACGTGGGGAGGCGATCCCGAACGTGTGCTGTTGATTGTGCTTCTTTTTTACATCGGATTACGAAATTTCGGTCCTGTACTACTCGGAAAACTTTGTATCCACCGAGGGATGTATCATAGTGTGCCGGCATTATTCATCGTCGCGCTGACGACGTTTCTGTTCTATAAGCATGACAACGTCGAAGTGCGATTGTTGATGGCCAGCGGCGTGGGGATTGGTTTCTTATCACATCTTATGCTGGATGAAATTTATAGTGTTCAATGGACGGGAGCCAGGATTAAACTGGCGAAATCTGCGGGGAGCGCCCTGAAATGGTTTGGCCATAGCGTGCCCGCAAATGCTTTTTGCTGGGCCGCAGTGATGTTTCTGGGGTATTTGGCGTTATCAGAGGTCGGGTTGATTATGGAAACAGCGAGCGACCCTTCAGAACTCGAACAATCTGTCGAACTGGATGATGCCCAGGCGGTTCCATTCGATGCGGGAGTGCTCGCACCGGAGCCAGAAACGAAGCATGTTGAGCTTGGTGCTGGAACAGACGCTCCGTTCTTTCAGTAAAACATTTACTTGGGCGGTAGAGACCGGCAGAAATCGACCGCCAGTAAAACCCATTCTTTCAGATTCTCATCTCCGCCGATTAACCGGCATTCCATCATCACCCAGCCTCGCATCGGGTGGCCGGTAATATCGAAAGGCTTGACATGTTTCTTTTTGAGGGCTTCTACGGCCACATCAATACCCAGTCTTAAAATTAATCGCCCTTTGTGGACGCCGCAACACATGTTGCCGTGAAGAAAAAAACCAAGACCGCCAAACATTCGCTTCTCCTCAAATTCTTTTCGGCGTTTCAGGAGAGTTCGAACACGGTCTTCGGTTTCTTCACCCAGATGAGATTTCTTGTTTGGCATGTTCTTAAGCCATCAGAATGTCACGACCAAGTCGACGTCGGATGTCGGCGAGTTGTCCGTAGTGCATAAATGGGTGGTTCGCGTTGAGTATGAATACAGCCGCTTTATTCGGGAAGAAGTCTTCGTACCCAGGTAAAATGATGGCGGGTTGGGTTCCCAGATCATCGTCGGTCAAGCCTTGCAGGATTGCGATCGTGTTTTCTCGTTCTGATAAAAAAAGCCCCAATAGTTCCGGGTAAGGTGGATATTCTGCAGCATCTGTATCAGACTCAGTCCCACCTTTGAACAACTTCGACCATTCCGTATAGGGATTGTCTTGCCCCATCGCAAAACTCCGGCACATTTGAGCTTCGCTGAAGAGCATATGTCCTAGCATCCAGTGAGCATGGTTTCCACGATCAGACAAGGTACGCTCCAGCGGTGCATCTTGAAGGTCTTCAAGAAGTGGTCTGATCAATTTGGTCCCGAGTTCTACGTTACGGATGAGTAACTCACAAGCTTGCATCGTGTTCTCCTGTTGTTGCAGTTGAAGGATAGAAGTTTGTTGCAGTTGAAGGATAGAAGTGATCAGATTTCGTAGAACGCCGCAAGCTGTTCCAGGGCTCCACCCCAGCCGTGACCATGACTTTGTTTCATCTCATCATCTTTGTGTCCTTCGTGACGCAGTGTCAGTTCTGTTCCCTCGGGGATTTCTTTGAGATCGATGTGTACGACCGTGTCTATTCCCTGATGATCGGGATTTCCGTTTTGCCAGGTCCAGGTCAATGACAGTCCCCGAGGAGGATCGAACCGTGTGTAGGTTCCTTTGACGAGATGATGGGTTTCTTCGGGAGAGACAAATTCGATGGCGTACTCCCCTCCTTCGCGAGCATCGCAAGCGACCTCTCCATGAGTGAACTCGGGAGTCGGTTTGAGCCATTGTGTGAGTTGTTCGGGATTAGTCCAAGCAGCGAAAATAGTGGCCGGGTCGGTCTTGATGATGCGGGAAAGTTCCAGAGTGAATTCTGAAGCCGGAGTTGGTTGAATCATGAAGACGGTTCCTGTTTGGATGGTTTTTGTGGAGCAGACTTGTCCAATGATTCCAGATAGTCGGTCAGTTGGTCGAGTTGCTTGTCCCAGAACTTACGATAACGAGCCACATATTCGTTCACTTCTTGCAGTGGTGTTGCCTGCAAGCGGCAGATACGGCTTCGCCCTTCTTTTGTCTGTTCCAGTAGCCCGGCTTTCTCCAGCACCCGGAGATGCTTGGAAATTGCGGGAGCTGAGACATTGAACGGCTCGGAGAGCTCCGAGACCGTTGCTTGACCGTCGGTTAAACGCTCCAGAATTGCCCGTCGAGTGGGGTCAGAGAGAGCAAAAAATGTCTCATCAAGTTCGATTTTGCGTGAATGAATCATATCGACGATAAGTAACCATATGGTTAATTGAAGTCAACAAAGAAACCGAGAGAATGTAGGATTGGAGTTATTCCGCTGGAAATTTACGAATTGAAGAGTACCGAATGTAATCCTCGTAGATGTCTCCACCGTTGATGACGCGCGGGTCAGCCGTCTTTTGTAGGTACTCAAGCATCGTTTTCTGGAGCATCGACAAGTTTGATTTGAACTGTGAATCCTCTGCCAGATTGTGGAGATTGCCCGGGTCGCTCTTGGGGTTGTAGAGTTCCCACTCCGGGCGTTTATCAACAGAGAGGTGGAAATAGGGGCCGATCTTCGCGTCGTCGCGATTTTCCCACAAGAACGTCTTTGCGGGGCAGGCGTCGATGTCGTAATAGCCAAAGGGGTCGTTCTTGAAAGGAGCGGGATGACCGGCGGGCCAGCGTTCTGGTCGCGGATTCCAAATTAGGAGATAATCGTCTGTTCGCATGCTCCTGATGGGGTATGTCATATTGTTGTGCCGTGATGAGGAGTGACGTTCCCGTGCTGAAAATGCCGGGCCGATATTCTTTGACTTTCCCTGCATCAATGGGAACAGGCTTTCGCCACTCATCGCGATGGTTGGAAATAGGCCAGCCGCTTCGAGCATTGTTGGTGCTAAATCAACAAAGTCGACCGGTTGTTTGACGTCAACACCTGCGGGAACATTTTTTGGATACCGAATTGCCAAGGGAACATGCACGCCGTATTCATAACCATTGGCTTTCGCTCTCGGAAATGGCATACCATTGTCTGCCGTAACAATGATCAAAGTGTTATCGAGTTCTCCTCGCGCTTCGAGTGTTTTCAGAATTCGGGCCAAGTGTTTGTCGAACCATTCGATTTCAAAATAATAGTCAAGGATGTCGCTGCGAATTTCGGGTGTGTCGGGCAAGAATGACGGGACTGTTGCGTCTTCCAGTGTTTTTCCATGTTCGAGTCCGATCCCTTTTTGGTAACTGCGATGTGGTTCGGAAGCACCGTACCAGAAGCAGAACGGCTCATCGGCTGGTTTATCTTTGAGGAACGCTTCGAAGTTGGCCGCGTAGTCGGTCGAGCGAATACCGGGAGGCGTTTTTGCCGTGATCTTGCTGTAGTTCTCACCACACGGGTTACGGGTTCGACCGCTAATTTTCCAATTCCCCGGCCCCCACCCTTTCCCGGTATAGCCGACAAAGTAGCCCGCTTGTTCCAGAATGTCTGGGTAGACCTGATACGTTTTTGGAAATGAACTGGCATGTGTACCGGCTTGTTCGATCTCCCAAGTATGGCGACCGGTGAGTAACGCGGCTCGTGAGGGACTGCAACCGGGGGAACCTGCCAAGCATGTGTGAAACAGTGCTCCTTCAAGGGCAATACGATCAAAGGCAGGGGTTTTAACGCCTTGATCGCCATAAGCACCCGCATGTGGATATGACTGGTCATCGGAAATTGCGAACAAAATGTTGGGTCGTCTGAGAATCTCCTGCGCTGAGAGTGTTGATGTGACCGATGAGGCCAGAATCAGGAGAGCCAGCAGAAAATGGGAACGCATTTGTGTATCCTTCAGGGAAAGCCAAAAGTTCTTTGGTGTGTGGTGAACCCGACCGATTGGTACTTTCTCTATCTTTCAATGAGATAAGCCCCAATTGCAAGCCCTGAAACGAATGTGTGAGAGATCGATGAAAATTGCCGGCGTACAAATGGATGTGAAAATCGGAAGAGTCAGCGAAAATCTCGACAAGATGATCGCACGGCTCAAAGAAACACGTGCAGCGGGAGCAGACCTGACCGTCTTCCCGGAGTGCGCATTAACGGGCTACTGTTTTGATTCTCTCGAAGAAGCCCGTCAATTTGCGGAACCAATTCCAGGGCCGAGTGTGCAGGCAATGGTTGATGCGTGTGCCGATTTTGGTGGCATGGCTATTTTTGGGATGTTGGAGCCAGAGGGAGAGAACGGTGTTTTTAACGCAGCGGTGATGGTGACTGGGACTGGTTTGTTGGGAGCCTATCGCAAGGTGCATCTGCCATTTTTAGGCGTCGATCAGTTCTCGACGTTCGGAGATCGGCCCTTTGATGTCGTCGATGGGGAAGATCTCAAGGTGGGGCTCAATATCTGTTACGACTCTGCGTTTCCAGAGTCGTCACGCGAGCTGACTTTGTTAGGTGCTGATTTAATTGCGCTTCCCACGAATTGGCCGCCAGGAGCCGAGCATGTTGCCGAGCATGCGATTAACACTCGCGCCATGGAGAATGGTGTCTATTACGCTGCCGTCAATCGTGTTGGTCATGAGCGAGGTTATGATTTCATTGGTCAAAGTCGCATCTGTGGTGTTGCCGGAGAAACTTTAGCAGTCGCCAATCATCGTGACGAAGCGATTCTCTATGCCGATATTGATCCGGCAGCAGCTCGCAAGAAACGAGTGGAACGTATCCCCGGCAAGCATTCAATTGATCGACTCGCCGACCGTCGCCCGGAATTCTACAGCCGGATCGTCGAAGCTCACGAGTTGCCGAAACCGGGACGAGAGTAGATCGGCTGTCAATGAGAGACAGGCTAGCAAAAGAATACGGGGCATTGCTGAGTCTCGATGCGTCACTACTTCTTGCGACCCAGTTCACGTGTGAATGATTCGTACGCATCTCGGTATTCGATGGGGACAGGAATGTTTCGGCTGCCGAAACTCCGAGTCGCCCGACCGGGCTGAGAATTATTACTTTGTGACGTTTCCTCTTTGGGTTGGAAGTTCATGTTTTTCAGCATCTCTTCGAACTGACGTTGTCGTATTTGTTCTTCGCTCGTTAGTTCTTCTCGATTCTGTGCGAGTTGATGTCGCATTCGGTCTGCAAACGCGCGCATCTGCCCTTCGGACCAACCGAGTTCTTTGAGAAGTTCGTCGCTGACTTCTCCCCGTTCCAGTTGTTGTTCCAGCCGTTTCAATACAAGATCGGCGGCTTGTTTGGCGTGATCGAGATTTTGTTCTTCAGACGTTCCTGGACTTGAGGTTCCACTGCTTGAACCTGCTTCACTTGAACCGGCTCCACCACCGTTTGTGCCGGGTTGTTTACCTGAACCTCCCGCAGAACCTTCCTCCAGTTCACCTTTTGGATTTTCTTTCCCTTCTCCGCTGCCCGCCCCTTTTCCAGAAGATTCACCTTTCCCTTCACCGCCCGATGATTTCTCGCCTCCCGGTTTCCCTTCACCTGATTGTTTTTGATCAGACATCGGTTCTCCCGGCTTGCCACCCGGTTTCCCTTCGGGATTCTCTTCTGTGTGACCTGGTTTATCTGTGCTTTCGCCGTTTCCTTTTTCGGTGCCGCCTTTTTGACCATCAGAGGCTTGTTGAGAACTTCCGGTCTCTCCCGAATCAGGTTTTTTCGAGCGTTGTCCTTTTGGGTCGCCATCAGCCGGATCGAGTCGATCCGGTCCATCTGGTTGAGTTTTTGCGCCGGGACTGTTCGGGTTTCCCTTTTCTTCGCCTGCGTTGGGAGGTCGGTCCGAAGGTTGATCGGTGTTTTCTTTTTTGGGATTGTCTGAACTTTGAGGATCTTCGGAAGGAGCCGTACTCGGATCAGTGCCGTCTTTTCGTTTAATGTTGTCGGGGTCGTTAGTTTTGGTGGAGTTTTTTGGGTCGGCATTTTCTTCAGGAGTCCCAGTCCCTTTCGCATTAGGGTCACCGGGACGTTTCTCGTCACCAGAGCCTTCGCTTTCTTCACCCGTCCCATCATTCGCGGGTGCATCTCCTTTGTTGCCGGGATTCTTGGGATCGTCCGGCTTCTCGGTTTTTTTGTTGGCACCGTTTCCGGTTCCGGGTTGAGCCGGATCGTAGGAGGCTTTGTCGTCGGGCATTTCTGCGCCTGAGCCACCCTCTTCACCGGTTTGTTCTTCGCCACTCTCACCAGACCCCGATGCTTGGTCCCCCTTCTCTTTTTGATCCTTGATGATTTTTTCGAGAGCCTCGGCATCGTCGGTGCCGTCATTCTTCAAGGTGTTCGGTTCGCCGTCCTGTTTCCCGTTTTCTTCGAGAGTTTCTGGCATTTCAGATTCATCGTTCATGCCGTCAGTATCAGATGGCTCTGCTTCTGGTTGACCCTCGGGAGTCGGATTGTCTCCTTCTTGTGGTTCGTCGGCTGGTTGTTTGTTCTGCGGGTCTGAGTTTTGGTCGTTCGGTTGGTCCCCTTTGGGCTGACCACTTTTGTTATCTTTTGAGTTATTGGCTTCTGTCTCTTCTGTCCCCTCTTCAGAGGTATTGTCGCCAGATTCTTCACCACCTTCTTCGCCGTTCTGTTCCGCGGCATCTTGTTGTTCGTCTTTTAGTTGCGGTTCCTGTTCGGCTTCCTCTTTGCGCAGTTGTTCTTCGAGGGCTTCTGGCTCGGCTGGAGCCGTGATGGTCAGTTTGAGTGGTTGTGAGGAACGACGATTTCCAAAAGGTTGCTTGTTGTCACGAGCTTCCAGTGCGAAGCTGACGATATCTCCCGGCTGGAGTCTCAACGAATTCAGGTCCCAGCGAAATCGATCCGCGACCGCTTTCTGTTGTCCCTCGAAGAGTTGATAGCTCTGCAACTCTTCCCCATCTTTTTCCACGCGAAGTGTCACATACCGGAGTTGAAAATCTGGATCTCTGGCTTTGTAGACTAACGGAACGACTGCATTTGCAGGGCGTTCGATGTCTCCCGAGGGATCAACGAATCCTACTTCGGGGGCTGTGTCGGGCCGGATAAGAATAGGATATGCGGGAGGATCATCTTCACTGACTCCCGCTTCCGATTTGCACAAAATTCGATACTCTCGCGCGTAGGTTCCGTCATTGCGAAATTCCAGTTTCCAAGAACCTTGCAAGCGATTCCCATCAATCACTGTTAGTGGAACTTCTTCGTATCCCGTTGAGCTTTGACCCGAATCAACAAACTGCACAACCGCCGACTTTACGGGAACATCATTCCCGATGCGGGCGTCCAGAAAAACCTCAGTTCCTTCCCAGGCATCAATAGCTCCGATGAACTGTGACCGTGGCTCCAGTTCCATATAATCTGGATATCGGTATTCAATCCGCTCGATGGTCGCCGTGGGAACTTGTTGCACTTCAATCGTGAAAGTCTCAGAACGGGCATCGCCGGCAGTGACATAATAGGTTGTTTTCTGGCCGATGCCTTCTCCGTTCTCCCCTGCAAACATCAACAGATACTCGCCCTCTTTCTCTTCATTGAGTTGCATCTCCAACTGTTCGTTCACAAATGATTCGTCGTCCGTCGTGTAATGGAACAGGACTCGATCCGGTATTTTGTCTCGCAGAGTGACCGTTACAGGCAACGATCGGCGTGCGAGAACCGAGATATCACCCGGTTTGACTTCCACGATTCGCGTCTGCGTTGCGACCGGGACATTGGCGATTGTGAGAGGTCGCAGAAACGAAATTGGTTTCGGGCTGAACAACGCATACAGGCAAAAGAGAACGACGACTCCGAGCAGAATGATACAAATTCGTAAGAGCTGCCGACGATCAATCACATTCTCCATATCGACTTTTGAAAGTTCGACGGCTGATCGCTTTTCCATCGCTTTGAGAATCGAGGGATTTGGTTTGTGTCCGGCTGCTTCGAGATCGATTAAATTGAGGAGATTACTTTTCAATTCGGGAACGTGTTCTTCAATCATACGAGCGGCAAACAAGGCATGTACTTTGCGCCACCAGGGGATAACAATTTTCCAGATCACCCATCCGACGCTGACGATGACCAATGAGAATAAAAGCAAGGCTCGTGTTAAACGTGTGAAGCCCCCGTCAATGACCCAGTGGTCTAGCATCGTGAACACAAACAGGTAGGCGAGAGTGAGTGCGGCAATGCCGGCCATTGTGGTGAGCACATCGTTCCACTTAATCTCACTGCGCGTTTTTTCTAACTGGTAGTCGACGAATTCATCGTACTCGACATACTTGGAAGAAGATTTGGAGGGTGCTGTGGATGACATGAAATACCAGATTTCCGATGTTTAATGAATCATGTTCATTCTATCGACAAAGACGCCAAGGAAAGGACAAGAGTTCCCAACGAACCGTTAAACCAAGCCACTCTTCTTGCGCAGGAACCATTCTGAAGAGAGGAACAATACAAACATCATCATCACGTAACTGTTGTCCCACAAGGAGGTTTTGTGAATTTCGGTTAATTCCAGATTTGGTAATCGTTCGTTTTGCAGTTGTTTCAAATAATCGTCGAGATCGCCGGGAGGAATCATCGATCCACCGCTCAACTTGGCAATTTCTTCGAGCAATTGGTAGTCGGCTGCGGGGTTGTCGAGTTCAGGATCACCGGCATCGATCAGAAAACGTGTCCACGCGGTGGGGCCGACCGGCTGTCCATCCCTCGTCGCCTCAACTTTGATCCAATAGTCACCCGGTTGGTTGGTGTCAGTGACTTCGAGCCTGCGTTCTCCCCCTATTCCTTGGAGTGGGGGTGAGAACTCTTGGCCATCGGGAGTTTTCACCGTCACCTGAAATTTGGCATCGGCCAATGGCTCTCCTCGATCTTTGCGAGCACCAAAAGTGATCGGAACACGTTGCCCCTGGCGAAAGTTTCGGGGATCGACACGCGCCCAGACGGAAGAGTCGCTGTCGAATTCTTTGCGTGACAGCCATAAGATGACCTGTTGCCAAAAACGTGTGTGCTCTTGTTGAAAACCATTCAAATGCCATAACCAAGTTGTATCCCCGGCGAAAGCCAACACGCGTGCTCGTCCGAATTCATGGGCAAATAACAGTGGAGCACGATTTTCACTTTCCGCAAGCACTTCGACCAGTGCGTGGCGTGCTTCGAGTTTATTCGCTTTTTGGAGGGGAGGAAGTTTCGTCCAAATTTCTGCCGGGTTTCTCGAGTTATCAAGTCGCATGAGGTAATGAGATCGTCCACGTGGTGTGGGTCGCATTTTCATGTCTTGGAAATAATGCAAATCGGGGGCAACACGTCCGTCTGACTTTTCTGCTTCTTTCATGACGACGGGCAATAGTTTTTCCAAGGGTGTGCCTGCATAACCTCCAGGACCAAAACTTCGTAAACCGCCCAACATCATCAAGCCAGCTCCGTCTTTCGAGACACGTGTCGCGAGAGCCGCCATTTGTTTGTCAGTAAGCAAGTCTGCGGGAATGTCGCCGATCATGTAAACATCAAACCGATTTGGTTCGAACCAGTCAGCGGGAATGCGGTTTCGGTTTTGTAATACCCCCAGATACATCAAGTTGGAGTCAATCTGGATCTGTTCGGTGCCTCCCACTTTGAGGATAAACTTGGCTTCTGGAGGAATCGAATGTAAATAGGCAACTCGAATTCCCCCCTTTTGGACTGTAATTATCGTCTCCCGAGTGTTGTTGACGGTCTTCACTTCTTTGGAGAGAGGTTCTGCTTCAACACGGAGCTTGAACTCCCCGGTCATTTGAGGTGTGAAGCTCAAGTCGATTGTTTTTACTTCGTTTGACGAGTTGATGGTGACTTCTTTCACGGGGCGGTCATCTCCCGTGATCAAGGGGATCCCCATCGTTCCCACATCGCCGGGGGCCCGCGCGCGACGATCTTCGACCAACAGTTTGACTCTGACTTTTCGGCCGGCAGCCCCCAATGCTCGCAAGCGGATGGTGACCGGAATGGTGGTTTTTTCAAACGCAATCGGATCGACAAACAGTTCTTCGACGACCAAGTCCAGAGCGTTCTCACTTTGTCCGGTCCCTCCAAAGGGGACAGGGTGGATGGGGATTCGCTGTTCACCGTACCTCAGCGCGATTGTTCTTGGGTCGATATTCAGAGGCGCAAATGCACGCTGTGCTCCGTCTGTCATTAGGAGCACACCCACGACGCGTTCGTTGCCTGTCTCTTGTAATAATTCTTCCAAGCTGGCTCCCACCGCGGTTTGTTCTCCGATGGTTAACAGTTCCAGCGTGTCTCGTTCCACCAGTGTTTCATCAAAATCGTATCGGAGAATAGTGACTTTCTCAGAGAGTTCGTCGAGTGTTTTCTGATTTTCATTCAATGTGTTGAGTAATGCTTGTCGTCGTGATTGTGAACCGAGCCCATCGGGAGTTTCCATGCTGCGAGACGAATCGCCAGCAATGATCAGAGTCATGCCCTCAGTTTCACTAGACGTGAATTCTAAAGAGGGGCGTAACATCATCAGCAAAAATACCAGAAGGGAGGCAACACGCAGACTTAACAATAATCGACTCCGCAACGGCGAGAGGCGTTTGAGCTTCGGTCGATAACTCCACCAGATCACCAATCCGAGCGCAGCGGCGATCAATAACGTCACTGGCCAACTCATGATGGGAGAGAATACAAGCTTCATGTCAGCAGTGAGATTCCTTTTAAGCCACTTTTTTCAGGGGTGGAGAAGTGGGGGAAGAGGCGGAGAGGTCATCCTCGTAAAAACGATTGGCAACCAATTGTTCCAAGGCAAAAAGTATGGCGGCCAGCATCACCAACAGAGGAACCACTTCTTGTCCTAAACGACGGCTACGAACCACAGGTTCAAGTTGTTCCAGTGATCGGGCCACGCCATAACGCCCTTCTCCAAAGAGGTCCGTTAAGTCGGCGTCGGTCAAACGAGTCAAATCCGATTCTGACTCGGTGATGTTGGCAGAGAAGACTGTGCGGTATCCGTTCGGTTTGGAACGAAAATCATAATGTCCAGCCTGCTCCAATTGGCCAAGCGGTAATTGCTCGGCTCGGGGTTCAATGTTGCCGCCTGTCTGTTCGAGTCCCGGAGTGCGAAACAAATACTGGTTGAACTCACGGTTTCGAGTTAGAGGAATAACGGCAGACGCACCCACTTGTAAATTGTGTGACAGCATGTCTCGCGGGCGAAGTGACTGCAGCATCAGGTCGGAGAGAATGAAAAACGCGGGGCCTGAATAAAATAGGTCGTTCCAGTCTCCCGGCTCAATTGAGGTCGTCAACATCAGAACTCGGCCACGTCCGACGGTGCGTTCCAGTAGAGCCGGCGTTTGAGCAGATTTCGTGTATGACAAAATCGTCCGCGCGTCCTCTGCGACATCAACTTTCCACCATCGACGAATCTCGGCTCCCGCGAATCCATCCGGTACGAGCAATTCGTCCGCTTTTTCGACCAGAGGATGTTCGTTCCTACTAAAATCCAGAAATTCGGGAGGTGTAAATTTCAGGAAAGCCGCCGGCAAGCCGGGTAACAATTTTTTTGCCGACACCGAATTGAGATAACTGCTGGATTTAATGGTTTTCTGGCCCAAAGAAACGAAGAGTCCGCCACCTGTCTCGACAAAATTTTCCAAACGAGACCAGGCGGTTGTCGAGATTTCCTGGGCACTCAACAAGCAGATAATATCGAAATTCGGTAGTTCCACGTTATCGAGTGCTGCGGGAGGTTGTTCGGAAACTTTGTACCGAAGTTTTTTGAGCATGGTTGAAAACAATTCTCGCCGAGATAAATCGTTGGAAACAACCAGAACTCGTGAGGGTTCGGTGACATCGACTGTGAAATAGCGGACGTTATCAAAGTTGAGTGGGTCGGAGGAGACGAGTCGTAATTCTCCGCTGAGAAATCCGGGCTGTTGAGCCTTCAGCGGGAACTCAACCACTGCCCCACCCTCTTCAGAGAGCGAGATATCCTGTCGCCCTTGTTTGACCAGTTCTCCCGCTGCGTCCAGAACGAATAATTCCACCGTTTGATGGTCGTTGTTGATCTCTGTCGAAAGTAGTTCGGTGCGTATGACGAGTGTGGAATTGAAGGCCACTTTTTCGGCAGACAGTTTCGGATGAGCCAATGTCATGTTGCGAGAACTGATCGAACTGACATCGATCAGGTAAACTGCCAACCACGGGTTGTCTTCCATCTGCTTTTGGAGGGATTGAGAAGCAGACAGGCGCCAGTCGTTCGCGGACATGTCTGTGAAAATGTAGATTTCACGAATGAAACGATCATTGCCTGCACTGTCGGCTGAGGTTCCTAATTCTTCCAGGGTTCGTTCACGATCCCTCACTTGCAAGTCGATGGCCGCTTTCACTCGACGGTCGAGTGTTTCTGTCAGTTCACTGATTTGCAATTGATCGAGGCGGTTACGAGCAGCCGTTGAATCGCTCAGGAAAACTGCGGGGTCTTTCGAGGCATTGTGAGTGACAGAAAGCTGGCTGGCGTTTGGCAATCGGGAAAGAAGCTGTTCCGCCATTTCGCGCGAAGCATCCAAGCGGGTGAGATTTTGTTGCCGATATTCCATACTTGGCGAAATATCAAATAACAAAACTGCAGAGACCGGGAAATTTTCCTGAATGGGTGATTGAGGATCTTTCCACTGTGCCGTGATTCGAGACCCGTATGGCCACAAGAACAATAGAAGGAGCAAGACAAATGACGTGACTCCTATAAGGCTACGAAACGTGGCTTGTCGTGATCGGAGTACTGAGGAGGATAACGGTTTTTGATTTCCAAGACGCGCCATCACACGGTCGGCAATGATGGCGAGTACCAGAATGAGGCCCAATCGAAAGTAATCCCCCCCGGTGAGGGAGTAATCTGCAGCCGGTAATGTTGGCCGTGCCAATGCCAGTACGATCAACGCAATGAGTAAGATGCGGAGTAGTAGGAGCCATAAGTGTTTGAGTTTGAGTCGTCGTGTATTGGATTTTTTGGTTTGCATCAACAGCCGTAATGCCGGAAACGGAAGTTTCTTGGGCTGATTGCGCAATAAGAGATGCAGAATGACCGGAATTGCGGTCAGTCCGAGGCCGAACAGAATTGCGGCATTCAAAAAAGTCATTAGAAAGCGAGTCCGATCTCATTCCTTGAGAGATCACCATTTTAGAAAGAATCGTCGTTAAGAGCATCCCCATTGCGGAAAAATGAAGGGATCGACACAAAGCCACCGCGTCAGTGGATTCGTGATTTTTGATCGTTTGTGTTGAAGAGTTATGATTTCTGTCGGTCTCGGGGTTGCAGCATCCACCAGATTGGCCAACCGATAAGGCTTAATGCGATGCTGACCATCGCGTGAATCGGCTGCCCCACGAAGACGGCATATAAGAACCACGCGTTGAAAATTAGATAAGCGATTGGCAGGAAGGGGTAAAGAGGCGTTTTGAAGGGACGTTCGCGGTCACCCGCTTTCTTTCTCAGAATGATGACAGCCCCCACGGTGAGCATGAAGAAAATGCTGGCCGAATAGACCACGTAATTTGTCAGCGTGAAAAAGAGATTGAGCGAACCCGGCTGATGAGTGAGTTCCAGATACAATGCCACGACGGCCAATGTGACTCCCGACATGACGGCCTGAAAGATAATGCTGAATTTGGGTGTGTGAAATCGTTCACTCGTCATACCGAGTCGTTCAAGGGCCGGTTCGTCACGTCCGGTGGCAAGTGCCACCCGTGGGCCATTCATCAGGTTGACGTTGATTCCGCCAATCATACTCAACGAAATGGAAATGGAGATTGCCAGCGAACCGACTTGAGCCAACTTTGTACTCACCGGATTTAACAGTTTCTCGATCATCACCTGTGGCAGCATGTAGTTTGCTTGACTGATCTCGTCCAGAGTCATCGAGCCATGATAGGCGAGGTTGAGTAAACCGTAGACCAGAAAAATAATCGCCAAGCCCCCCATCATGGCAATCAAAATATTTCGGCTGGGGTTTCGTATCTCTTCAGCAATGGGACAAACCGCATGCCAGCCGTTGTAGGCCCAGGAGACGGCAAGTAACGCACCGGCAAACCGAACCGCAAGAGAAGGATTATCGACCTTCAATGTGCTGGCGAAATTGACGGTATCGAATCCGATGTCTCCTCGTCCTGTGAGAATAAATGGTAAGGCCGCCAACAGAATCAGCATCAGACATTTCAGCAGCGTGGTGAAACCTTGCACCCGGCCTCCCCAGATGACGCCACGAATATTGAGTGTCGCAATGATCGCAATTGCGATGAGCGAGAGGCCAATTTCTTCCCACATCATGATGTCGGTGTTGAAAATAGCTTTCACTTGAGCCATCAGAATGATGCAGCACACACCAATTGATGCCGGGCAGCCAAAGACAAATTCACTCCACGCAAATAGAAAGGCGATACTGCGACCGTAGGCTTCTTTGAGGTAGACATAAATGCCACCCGTCCGCGGATAGGCAACCGCGAGCTCTGCGAAACAGAGTCCTCCGATGAGACTCACTAACCCGCCAGCAATCCAGGCCCATGCGACGAGACTGACATTTCCGGCGGCTGCGGCAGCTTCTCCCGGTTTTGAGAAGATCCCGTTGCCGATGACATTGCCGACAACCATTGCCATGGCCATGCCGGGGCCAAGGACTCGGATTAACCCTCTCTGAGAATCTGTCTTCACAGTGTCTTGGGCGTCTGGTGATGTTGTCTCGTGAGACACATTCAACTTTCTCGTCTCAAATGGTCTCTAAAATCCACCACCAGATTTCGTGGGAGCTGTGCCGGGAGCTGCTCCTGCTGCGGGTTTGTCTGCTGAAATTTTGAGAGTTTCCAATGCCAAGTCAATTCGTTCGGCAAAACGTTCCGAACTTGCAATTGTTTCGGGATAGATAAACAGCACATAAACGGTCACGTCCCCTGCTCCGAAGAGATGTAATGAAATCTCAGCTTTGCTTTCACCAACAATGATATCGGTTTGTGTGACCCACACGGAAGCACCTTGTTGTGGGACAAATCCGGGAGTGGCGGGATATTGTTTTTGTTTCCAGTCGCTAGGGTCATACAGAGGAAGAGTGAGTCCATCGACAACTTTTTCAGCGATAATGTTACTATATTCCATCGCTTCTTCAGCGTTGTTTTCTGCCCAGAGATAACCATTCGACATCACAAATGCGTAGGCGGGCAAGTCTTTGAATTCTCCCGAGACATCCGCTTCCACAATCCCTTTCCAGGCACCAATCAAACCGGGCAGTTCGAGAGATGGTAGTTCAGCCGGGATTCGTTCATCGAGACCATCCTGTACCCATTCACCCTCTTCATTTTTCACCATCGGAGGAGGTGGGACTTCAACCAGTTGAGCCGGCATGCGAACCTCGACACCCGACTGGTTCCAGGCTGGACCCAGATTCTCTTTCAGCTTGTTGGTGTACTGAAAAAGTCGATTGGTTGCATTGAGCCGATTGTTGTAGGCTTCGCTGCCGCACCCTGCTGTGATGAACAGAACAGCACAAATGCTGGGGATGAGTAGTTGGCGGTATTTTTGAGAGTATTTCATGCGTGGTGCATCTTTAGTTCAGGGCTGGGGTTAGACAGATTGTGCGTCAGATTGTACGGCGTGTCAATGATTTGTCCGAACGGAGAATTGCTTTCTTATTTCGGCTCCCATTCTCTTTCCTCCTTCGGACGCAATTTCTGTGAAGATCTCTCCCGGTTTTCGAGGAGAAAATCCACAATTGTGCGTGTTCAGGGTAAGCCTCCTCCTTCTTCTTCAATCATTCGGTCAATTTCGGATTGTAAGCGATCCAGAGTTTCATCCTTCATCATTTCGCTGGCCAATTCATCACCGAGTAAGCCGAGTTCTTGATAAAGGTCGGCCCATTCATCTTCGTCAACCTGCTCTTCATCTTTGTCGTTGCTTTTGGGGACCGCTTCCGCTTGAGTTTCAGCTTCCGATGCTGATTGTTGCTCTTGAAATTCCCGTTTAGCGATTTTGTCCTGTTCTCTCTCTGCAAATTTTTCGACATCCCCGAATAGTTCCATCCAGTGTTCGAGTTCGCCTGATGTCAAACCACCCTCGAACTTGGGATGAGACTCTGCAATGTCGTTGTCTCGATCACGGCGAGGGGGACGTTGAACGATCTCGTCCAGAAACGCGATGCTGCCAATAAATTTTGCCCGCCGACGATGGGCGGCTTTTTGGAGGCGACGGTCACCTGAAACCACAATGATCTGGCGTGGTGCAGAATGAACCAGAATAAGTTCTTCGATGAGAGAATCGGCATCGTGGCCAGGATCGGCAAAGCGAACTTGCAATCCCTCAAATTTCATGCGGTTGGGAAGTCCTTCCGGTGCTTCCCAGGCATCAAACACAACTTTAGCCCGGTCACATTCTTCATCGGTCAAAAAATTGACCAGCAGTCTGAGTAACCGATGACGGCAGCGTTCCAGATCACCTTGTCCATAAGTGGGGCGAGCAAGGCCGGCGGCATGCATCAGGTTGTAGCCATCAATGATGAGATAAGGAGTGGCCATAATTCACGTCACTCCTCTCTACTTTTCCACATCATCAGGATACACGGCAAGGAATTAGACAGCAGGATTCATGCGGGACAGAATTTGTCCTCGATAGTAGCGAACTTGGCCACCGACAATGACGGTGTGTGCTTGCCCTTTCACAGCCCATCCTTCAAAGGGAGTGTTTCGTCCTCGTGAGAAAAACTGTTCGGGATCAATCGTCCACTCCGCATGAGGATCGATCAACGTGATGTCGGCGGCTGAGTTTTCTTTCAAGGTTCCTTTGGAGAGTCCCAAAATCGCGGCCGGTCTTGTCGAGAGCTTGTCGATCAATTGTAACCATGAAAGATGACCGGGGTCGATCAGTGACTGTATGCAGATGGGAAGAACTGTTTCGAGACCGGCGATGCCAAATGGGGCCTGATCCAGTTCATTTCGTTTTTTCTCGATCGAATACGGTTGGTGGTCGGAACTGATCGCATCAATTGTGCCATCCTTCAAGCCGCGAATCAGGGAGTCGATGTGGTCTCGTGAACGCAGTGGTGGATTGACTTTGAACGCGGCATCGAAACTTTGTAGCGTCGAATCGTCGAGCGTGAGATGATGAGGAGTGACAGAACAGGTGACTTTGACTCCGGCTTCTTTGGCCTGCTGAATTTGTTTGACACTATTTGTGACGGTGATTGTTGTGATGTGTAGTTTCCCGTCCGTCATTTCGGCCAATGCCAAGTCTCGGCCAACCATGATCGATTCCGCAGCCGCCGGCATCCCCCGCAATCCTAACAGTGTTGAGTAATACCCTTCGTGCATCACTCCAGAGCGACTCAATTCTTCGACTTCGGGGAAATTGAAAATCGGACGATCAAACATTCGGCTGTATTCGAGAGCACGTCTCATAATTTCGGAGTTATGTAACGGATGCTTACCGTCTGAAAATCCGACTGCTCCGCCGTCAACGAGTTGTCCCATCTCGGCGAGTTCTTCGCCTTTGAGACTTTTTGTGACGGCTCCCAACGGATAGACGTGACAGTTTCTGGCGCGGGCGGCCTGTAAGATTGCGAATTCGGCCGCCGCACGGTTATCAATGGCAGGAGTGGTGTCAGGAAGACAGGCAATACTGGTGAACCCTCCCGCTAACGCAGCCGCGGTGCCTGTATAGGTTGTCTCGTCTTCTTCGTCACCCGGATCCCGTAAGGCGGTGTGTAAGTCGATCAGGCCGGGAGATACGATCAACTCTTCTGCCTCGATCACTTCATCGACATGTCCGGCGACATCTCCCGCACCGGCAATGATTCCATCGCGGATTAAGAGATCCCCTGTCCTGTCCAGGTTTTGTGAGGGATCGATGAGTCGTCCACCACGAATCAACAGGCTGGTCATGAGTCTCCCCTTTCGGCTTGTCGATCCTGATATTGATTGAGTAGATACAGACACGACATGCGAACTAACAATCCGTTTGTGACTTGATCGAGAACGACTGAATGAGGACCATCGGCCACCTCGGTCGAAAGTTCGACACCTCGGTTGATCGGTCCGGGGGCCAGTACTACCATTCCCTCTTTACCGCGTGAGGCGCGTTCGGTGTTTAATCCGAATAAGTGAGCATACTCGCGAATCGAAGGAAAGAACGCCGAGCGTTGGCGTTCAAATTGGACACGGAGTAAGTTGACGCAGTCTGTTTCCGGTAGGACGGCGTCAAGATCGTAGGAAATCTCGACGCCGAGTTGTGTGATGTCGCGGGGGATAAGTGTCGAAGGTCCGCAAACGATGACTCGAGCCCCCAGTTTTTTGAGCCCCCAGATATTTGAACGAGCCACGCGACTATGCAGAATGTCGCCCACTAAAGTCACCGTGAGCCCCTCTAATGTCCCTTTTTGTTCTCGGATGGTGAAAATGTCGAGGAGGGCTTGGGTGGGATGTTCGTGAGTGCCGTCACCCGCGTTGAGCACCGATGCTTGCAGGTGTTTGGACAACAAGTGCGGTGCGCCGGGGGTCGCGTGTCGAACGACAACCTGGTCGACTCCCATCGCTTCGATGTTCTTGGCGGTGTCGATAAACGTCTCGCCTTTGGAAAGGCTGCTTCCCGAGGGAGAAAAATCGACGGTGTCGGCACTTAAGCGTTTTGCAGCGAGACCGAAGCTTGTTCGTGTGCGGGTCGAAGGCTCGAAAAAGAGGTTGGCAACGACTTTCCCTCGTAGGGAATTGAGCTTCAATACTCCCTCTTTTGCTTGTTGTTTGAACTCGGCAGCCTGGTCGAGGATCTGAGTAATTTCTTCCGCGGATAATTCTTCCAATCCGAGGATATGTTTCCGGTTCCAGACGCGATTTGGTCTCTCAGTGGCCATTGTCTCTTCCGTGGACAGTAAAAAAACAAACTGGCCAAGCTTAACAATGCCCACGACTCGCATCAACGATCAAGGAACGCTTTTCGGAATTCCTTCGGTAATCGTTGGTAGCAAATTCGCATTGATCCCCGGAAAATCGGAGGAAAGTCGCGGTCCAGAGACTTCTTGTACTTCAGAATCGGTCGGATTCGATGTCAATTTGCCCCTGAACTGGATCGGAGCCAGAATCAGCCCTTCAATCTGCAATCGTTTCGCTTCCAGCGGGAGTACTTCATTCTCAGATTTCCACTGTCCCGCGACGATGAGTGATTCTGATCCGACGCAATCTTCGCCCATGAGAGACAAATACGAGAACTGTCCTTCCGGGACGCGATCCTGCTTAAAGAGAAACAAGGCACCACGCTGATCAGTTAAGTCGAAAACACAACCAGTCGCAGTGAGACGTATTTCGCCGGCAACGGGTGAGTCAGTTTTAACAGGGTCAAAAATTAACGCCGAATCAGTCCCGCGAAGACTGAGGTTGTTCCACTCGCCTGTGAGTGGCCTTTCGGGTTCTGGCCAACTTCTAAATCGTGCGAAGGCATTTGCACCCAGTGACAGGCAGTTTTCGACCTTCCAATAGGAAGGCGACGTTCCCAGATAAAGTTGTGTTCCTCCGCCGAGAAATACAGAATTGTGAAGTCCCATACGTCCTCCACTGCGGTCTTCCGGGTCAATCGATTTCCAGGCAACCGCGATCAGTTGAGAAAGTTCGATGGATTGTTGATTGGCTTCGTGGTCCGAGTGATTTCGCAGGTCGAATAGGCAATGTGAAATTTCGACATCGAGCGATTGAATCGCCAACAAAGCTCCTCGCTTTGTTTCAAAGTCTTGTTGTAGGGTGAGATTTTCCAACGTCAGTGATTCACAGCTAATCTCACAAGACTCTTTGACGATCAACTTGGCCGTGATGCCATCGTCGGCAATGATTTTTAATGGCCCTACGACGTTCAGGTCTTTGGTCTCATATTCACCTGATTTTTTGATTAGGATGACCCCATCGGCATCGGGTGTCGGCAGTTGCAGATACTTTGATTCGGTAGTTTCTTCTTCGGCAACCGGTTCTGGAGCAGCGAAGATTTCTTCGGTCTTTTGTGTGACTCGATCTGCCAGCGATAATAGCTCTGTGCGTGCACCTTCATCCTGGAGCACCATCGCAATCATGAGCAGACTGGCAGTCGTTGCCAGAACCCAAGGCCACGTTTTACGTTGTGTGGAAAGCTCTTTGATCGTCCATCCTGGCGCTTGAGACAAGAAATACGCCTGATACTCGCGAAGTTTGCTCCGATCACTGAGTGAAGAACGTCCGAATAACTTGGCCGCGGCAATGAATGATTCAGGGCGTTTTTCAGGATTACGTTGTGTCAATTGTTGGACGGCAAGTGCGATTCTCTCGGGAACATCGGGAGCCCATTCCCGGACATCGGGGATGTCTCGCTGTTGGTGGGCGGTTAACTTGGCGAGTGGATCGGCTTCCTTGATCGCTGGCCGTCCCGCAAGTAACTGCCATAACAGACAGCCCAGTGCGTAGAGTTCTGACTGTTCGTCAACAGTGTTTCCGGTGGCGACTCGTTCGGGAGCGATTCCTTCACACTGTTCGGTGGAGAAATCGGTGACGTAAGAGAGTTGTGGTGTGACGGCATTTTGGATCCCCGTTTCCACCAACATCGCCCTTCCCCGTGGAGAGAGTTTCACGTTCTCTAAACGCAAATCGCCGTGGAACACCCCTTCTTTCTGGAGTGCTTTCATGCCGTTGAGAACCTGCTTGGCAATGGCGATGACCACGGGGACCGGGAAGCGACCTCGTCGAATCAAAAGCTCACGCAGACTCAGTCCCGGAACGTATTGGCTGACAACCACGAGTGATTCTTGCTGCTTGATGTCTTCTCTGGGAGTTACGACATGCGGATGATGCCATTCTGCCAGTTGGCGGACAGTCTCTTTGAGATGCTTCTCTGCCGGAGCCATTTGTTCGGGACGGAGTGAGAGTGTCTTGAGACAAAATCGTTTTCGTTTGCGGTTTCGTGCCAGAAATGTTTCGGAGCGATTCCGGCCACCGAGGCGATCAATCAGGATGTACTCTCCCGACGTGATTCGTTCGGGGTGTTCAGATTCTAACAATGTTGCCTGAAACGGAGTCAGTGATTTCTGACTGACCAAAGCATCAATCCAGACCGAATCGAACGCCGGAAGATCCGAGGTTAAACGCTTCACCTTCCGCCGACAGCGACGCAGATCTGAAGCCGCACACAAGCCGTGTGTCAGCAACAGTTCTTTCATTCGGGGAGAAAGTGGTTCCAGCACGTCGCGAAACTCCAAAAGGACATCCGTGTCAGGCCAAGATTTATCCCAGATCTGGCGATATTCAGCAAGATGAAGAGGTTTGCGCAAAGTGAAAAACTGGAAAGCAGAAATCCAAAAAAACTGCACTTGTCCCGTGTCATTGGTTCCGATTACGCTTCCACTTTGCTCAGGAATTCACAAATGCCTACAGAATCGCTTCAAATCCTGCTCTTGGCTTCCGATATTCACGCTCGCCGTGATTTACAGGATTGGATTCTCGCGCATGTTCCGAACGCCGAGCTTGTCGTGTATTCCGATCTCTCCGAAGTCATTCGGGACGGCGTGAGCATGGACGAACCTCCCCGCTTGGTTCTACTCTCCGCCGGTTATACACAAGCCTGGTCGCTGGATGAGTTCGCCGAAATCTGGAATGAATTGCCGTTGGCTCGTTGGATTATCATTCAGGATGGTTGGAGCGACTCGGCGATTCGACATTGGCCCTGGTTACCTCCTGGGTGCTGCGTTCACCGCGAACGATTGGATATCCGTTTTCGACAAGAACTGGATGTTTTGCGAGAAAATCGCGAACCTTTACCGATGACCGCGTCGTTAGAAGAAACATTTCTACGTGATGCCGAACTTCCCGAGGATAACGATCTCTGCGGAATGACGGTGGGGCTCTTTAGTCCCGATCGTGATTTGCGAAGCTTCTGGACCGAATTGGTCGTTTCTTACGGCGGGAAAATTGTTTCTCTCGAACAACAACCAGAAGCCGTCCTCTGGGATTGTGATCCCTGGCAAAAGGACCGCATCCGACAATTGGAAATCTATCGTCGGCGTGACACCAGATGCCGCATTATTGGCTTGCGAAACATCGTCCATGACTTAGCAGAATCCGCCGCGGAAGCCGCCGGCGTGGACGTCTTGCTTCCGAAGAATCTGAGTTCGGCATTGATTCTCGAATCGCTGAGTACGGCGAAGATTTGAGGAATCGAACTTATCGGAGTGTTGGTGGTGGGTGACGAAGTCATAAGATGACTCATCATGACCGTTCAATGTGGTGAGTCACGGCCCTCATTGGATTCCTCCCGCATGATGTCAGCATCTTGTCGTTTCGCGACCCGCCCTTCAAGGACGGGCCACCCGGGGGTCATTCTCGATTCGAAAAGCGAATAAAAAGAGAATCTCTAAAGAGTAAAATGAATCTTAGATGTATCTATCAATGAAATTGTTTCTCAGACTCAATTGCGATTTGAGGCAACGATTCCAAAACAGCTCTCTCGATTAAAGGCTTGAGACGCATCGCTCCTGCTTCGGAAAGATGATTCGTATCCAGCATCATGCTTACGCCGTCAATCTCAGCGGACCAGAGATTTGAATCACCGGCAAAATAGGAAGTCGGATCGTACACTCGCACGTTTTTATTCGAAAGTGATTGAAAGACTTCTCGAGGAACCCGATTGTATTCGTAATGTTCTTCAAGAGAGATCCCGATTCCTGAGGTCTCTTGACCAAGCCACGCGAGCCGCGCAAGCTTTTGAGGAACCCGATATCTGAAAGTGGCGTTGTCTTCGACAATCACAACTTGAACTCCAGCCTGCTCCAGTTGGTCAACGGTATCCCGGACCGATTTCTCAAAAATTGAAGAATGACTTCGATAAGACTTCCCCCAATAGGCCACCATGACCACCAGAGGAATTTTATTCCGAACAATAAATTCATAGGCCTCCTGATTGCGCTCAATTGAACGATGGATAATATGCCTTTTCATACCAACACCATAATCGAGGAGCGGAGTGTTTCCGGGATAAGTAATTTGGTAGCACTTGATTTTGAGCTTCTGACAAGCGGCATCAAAACTAGGCATCAATGCCAATGCATGACTGTCTCCCCAAACCATGATTTCGTGTTCTCCGTCAGGATCACCCCAAATAGGAACTTCGTCAGCTTGAATTTGCTCCGGACTGATTCGAGAGATGTAATTTCGCTCAGTCCGAGAAGTCTTGGTTGCAAGATAATCTCTAGCCACCTTTGGTAATCGATTCGGAAAGCCGTGATTTTTGTTAATGACAACGGATATCGAGATCAGCAACGCAGGTGCGACGAATGTTGCCAGCAAGACATGCCGCGGCTTCGGCAGAATCACTCGGCGACGGAAAGGTTGCTCGATCCAACGCCAGGAAATGATTGCCAATAGTAAGCTGGCCACAATGGCAGCGAGCTTGGTCGTCAATAGCAATTCATCTCCATATTGCTATTTGAGAAATGCAAGAATTGGCCAATGCGCTAGATATAACGAGTAGGAAATCAGTCCAACGAAGACAAATGGTTTAGAGCTCATCACTCGACCAATCGACGTTTGATTTTTTAAGTTTGAGCAGATAAATCCCGCTGTGAGCAAACACGGAAGAGCAGCAGACACACCGGGGAAAGGTAGCTCTTCGTGATAATACCAGCCGCAAAATATCAGTCCTAATACTGACGCAGTGCTTACGACCTCACGGACTCGAAAATGATCGCGATTCAAAACAGGAAGAAAACAAATAATTCCGCCCAACAACATTTCCCAGGCGCGTGTGGGCAGCAGGAAAAAAGACATTTCTGGTTGGGTGTGAACGGCATATTCGCTTCCGATCAATGACAGTAAAAACAGCCCAGTCAGTACACGTAAACGCACTGTTTCTCGGTAACGTCCCAGCCACATTAAAAGAAACGGATAAAAAAGATAAAATTGTTCTTCGACAGCTAGTGACCAAGTATGTAAAAGCGGATTTGATTCCGCAAAATTATTAAAATAGCCCGACGTCAACCAGAGGTTGACGTTAGACAATAAACATTGATGATACAGTGCGGTTTCACTCAGCTTTGAGAAATCATCAGGCATAAACGTGAAACTGGCATAGCACAAGACTGCCGTCACCATGAATATCGATGCGGGGAGAATACGACGGACACGCCGTTCCCAAAATTCACTAATCCGAAATTGACCAGCTCGTTGTTTGTTGAGAATGATTCCAGTAATCAGATATCTGGAAATCACAAAAAACACATCGACTCCGATAAATCCTCCCTTGAATCCCAAGTCGGCATGAAACAATAGGACAAGCAAGATCGCGATCGCACGTAAACCATCAATTTCAGGCCGGTGTTTCCATGCCTTCATCTGCAATACTTCCAGCTTATAGGTTTCAAACTAGGAGAATCAGAATTTCAGTCTGGAATAGATAGTACGTTTGAAAATATTGCACAAGAGAAATCTGCGTTCTGTCCAGTTTTGCGTATCACTACAACACCGGACTGGTGCGAACACAGTATTCATCAATTGGTTTGAATTGATACAGTCATAGACTCGAGCAGAAGGGCGGAGACGCAGCGAATCAAGTTGAACGCCGATAAGTGAAAAAAAGAAAACACACATCAACACGAATGCTCTGAGCCGATCCTGATGAGCGAAGATGAGGGTCAATCAGTGTTCTTGTCTTTGAAATCACGACAACAGGCGAACCATGGCACACGAACTCAGATGGCACGAGAAACTGCTCTTTGTGATTTCTTGTGTTTCTTGTGACCATCAAAACGAGAACCGCGGATCACGCGGATGACACAGATAAAAAAGAGAAAGTGAAAGCGTTGACGTAGGCGGATACTCCATATCGGCATGAGCGATAAAAAACTGTTCTTTAGGAATGGCGGCTTGTTGTCAGAAGAAAATTTACTCACGCAGAGACGCGGCGGCGCGGAGGAAAACAAATTGGTGTAGCCACGTTCGCAAGAACGCAGAAGAGCACTATTTCAACGATGAAGCCAGCACTAGCTGTTCCCACTCGCCCGATATTCTCGTGTCATGGGGTCGAAGCTTTTCTGCTCGCGCTCTTGATCTGACTAGTTGCGGGATGGTGTAGGCATCAATGCAGGTAGCAGGCCAATAGGTTCACTTAAGTCGGACGTTTCAGGACAGGTTCTCGCTCCAGTCGAAGATTGAGCTGACCCTTTTTGAACCGACTTCAGTCGCAATTTGACAATTTTCGGCTGATGTCCAAGAGTAGGATGGATGACATGTCCAGAAGACATTTTACGTCAATCCCAGTCAGGTCGATTTGAGTTAGAAGCCAGTATAATCCCTACAATCGTCAAAGTTCAGCAAGGTGTATGGACGATACCTAGGGTGTGAGAACACCTTAGGGATGTTGCGCCATGTGGTTACGTCAGTTAATCATTTTCTATTGCTGTTTTATCTCGATGATAAATGCTGGTTGCGTTCTTGGGCCGAATTCTCTGAAAAATAGCCGTTTGAATTACAATCGAGCAGTGCAACAAACCACGCGTGAGGAACTCTTACTTAATCTGGTTCGGATGAAATACCATGAATCAGAGGAGTTTCTTCGTGTTGCGAGCATCACGAGTCAATTCTCGTACGATACGAATATTGGTGGTTCGGGAGCATGGAATGACACTTCATTACTGGGAGGTGGGCTCAATCTTGGTTTTGGCGCGCAATCCAAGCCGACCCTAGTCTTCGGACCTGAACAAGGGAAAGAGTTTAATCAAAGGAAGCTGACTCCGATCAGTGAAGAAACACTCGATTTATTGGGTTCCAAAGGGTGGGCAATTGATCGTGTTCTTCGGTTGACGGTGCGAAATATCAACGATATCGATAATGCCACCAATGCGGGTGGGCCCACCCCTCAAATCAAGCCGGACTATGAAGAGTTTTTATACCTCTGCCAACGACTTCGCCAACTCCAATTACAAGATCACTCGCTGGATGTTACTCGCGTTGACAAGGTGTCTCATGAGCCCATTCAGGTTAGCGACCTTGTTCCTTTAGGCAGCGTGAATGGCGAAGACATTATCAATGCCGCCAATGATGGTTACCGTTTTCACATAGATGAAACTTCACAGACCGCGACGCTCTGGAAAAATGAAGTGGAATCCAAAGTTCGTGTTTTGAGATTTGCGGAGAACGTAAAGAATTCTGAGGATGTTGCTGAAATTTGTAGGATTCTTGGGCTAGAGCCTGGGCTAGATTATTACGAACTCAAAACAGACATCGATAATGGTCAGTTCAGTTCACCCAGTGAAAGACGCACGGGATTACCGAATCAAAGAGACGAGATTCTTCTGAGCACTCGTTCTATCAAAGAGATGATGTTTTATCTTTCTCATTCGGTAATCGTTCCCGAAAGAGATATTGAAGACGGAATTGTGCGTCTCACTTATGATGTCGAAGGGAACTATTTTCATTGGCCTCAGATGACCGAAGGTCTGTTCGTTGTGCAGAGCAGCAAGCACAAGCCAAAAGATGCAGCGATTGCGGTCAAACATCGGGGATACTGGTTTTATATTCTCGATTGTGATCTGGATTCGAAATCGACATTCAATTTACTCTTGGAACTCATTAACTTGGAGATTCGTGCTGGAGGTGGTCAGCAATTGCCTCTGCTGACAATTTAATGTCAACCAATTAATGCCAACCAACTTGCGATCTGATAGTTCGGTCTTCTGCAGGGGGGAGTCGACCACAAGAGCCCGGGTGACGAAGTCACAGGATGATCCCTCATATGGTTGAATGACATGAGGGTTGTGGCAGGGGCGGTTCGGGACCGCATGATGAGTCATCTTTTCGCCTCGCGACCCGCCCTTTCAGGACGGACCATTCGGCGGCTCGGTGCGGCGACGCAGAGGAAAACACATTGGGTAGCACCGACAGCTCGTCAAACGGGGTGCGTTAGCACAAGAGGCCAGAATATTCGGGGGGCTTCGGCTTTACAGATCGCCCCATTGCAGTTCATGGAGACAGTTTCGGCCAACGATAATAGCCTATTTCAGGATTGTTTGAACCGAACTTCAATATGAATTCTGATTCAAGCTTATTGATTTCATTTGTATCAAGGGACCAATAGCTCACTTCCTTCCTAACGCTGAAATCGTCTAATTCACCTTGAGAAAAATCTGATCTTATGAGTTCTGAATTTACACTTCCAAAATAAGTAGCAGTATCAGTCAGATCTTTCCCAATATAGATTTTGCCATTGGGATATGTGATTTTGTAAATCACTTTTCTTTTTTCTTGCTCTTGCAAAACATTTTAATT
Organism: Planctomycetota bacterium; assembly: GCA_030836185.1. GTDB lineage: Bacteria > Planctomycetota > Planctomycetia > Planctomycetales > Planctomycetaceae > JABURQ01. The sequence continues at coordinate 118,286 of JAURQH010000048.1, read as the reverse complement.
CTAGACATTCATCACTCCGCATGTGGGGCGATTTTGATCTCGCGATAATTCAAATCGGTCGTCGGGTCGTGGCCTTGCAAACTGATGTGTCCCGCTTTGTCACGGCGGCCTTTTCTTGGGTTCTCATGATTGTCGCGCGTATCGACCCAATCGGCGGTTTGGTAGCCGTTGACCCAGGTGGCGAAATGGTTGCCCGACGCATTTAAGGTGATCGTGTTCCATTCGCGATCTTGACTGACCACTCGGCGGGCTTTGACGCGACGGAAGATCGCTCCCGAACCGTGGTCGGTCGGTTGACGTGGGTCGCCGTTGTCATAGGCATTATGCACTTGACATTCGTAGCCGTGAGAAGGAGCGTCCTCAGTCCCCTTCACCGCCCGAAAGAAGATCCCCGAATTCAAGCCGTCGCCGTTGATGTTGTAGTCGGCTTGCAATACGAAGTCGGCAAAGGTTTCTTTGGTTTCCAGAAAGCCGGGGCCATCGGCCACGTGGATGGTTTCTTCTTCAATCTCGAATGTGCTTTTGGAGCCGGGGACGACGTTCCATTGATCGAGTGATTCCCCCGCAAACAACGCGTTTGTGCTGAGCGGTTTGAGTTTGACGTTTTTGAATTCGACCGTGCCGCCATTTTGTTGCAGTCCGATACGACCGGAGAGCAGAGGCGATTCCGATTCGTCATGGAAATCAGTCATATGGACATCATCGAGCCAAGCTTGAATCCAGTTGCCGTCGCAGATGACACGCAAGGTGTGCCATTCGCCGTCCCCGGCAACTTCGGCGATGGGTTGTGCTCGCCTAACCAAGCTGCCAGTTTTGAATTTTTCGTGCGTGTCACACAGGTTGAGTTCATAGCAATCGACCGCCGGATTGGAGGGTGACGGAGACGTTCGCAGAAAGATGCCACTGTTTCCACCGTCTGCTAATTTGTAGTCCAATTGTAGTTCGTAATCGGTCCACGGGACGGTTGTCATCAGAATGGAAGGATCAGCGTCTTCTGGTGAAGTCAGCACGCCATCGGCTGAGACATTCCACTTGGCGGCGTGTTGTTGCTCCCAACCGAACAGGCTGTAGCCGTCGAACAGTCGGACCCAGCCAGCCGTGTATTCTTCGGCGGGCAGTAGATCGGGGACGGTTTCCGGTTCGTCAACACGAATTGGTTTGACGGCAGGTTGTTTTGAAGTTTCTATTTTGGCGGGAGTCTCGGTTGTTTCGGCGGGTGTGCTGGTCCCCGATGATGTTGTTGAGGTTCCGCCCTCTTCCCGATAGCAGCCGGGCAAGAGAAACAGGAAAAGTGTGAAAATGGTCAACGACTGTTTCATGGTTTATCCTCGTGACGGGCGTTGTGTGATATCGCCGACTTACGCAAGCAAGCCGGGGGGAGACAAGTAAAATACGACGTGCAACATCAGTCAATCACATCCCGAGTGCTTGCGCACTACGGGCTATCACAATTAATTCTGTTCGGCATCATCTTCGTCGTCGGCCATGGCGCCTCGTAAAAACGCTTCGAGGAAGTTATCCAGTTCTCCGCCGTCGAGGACATTCATCGGGTTGCCGCGAAGTCCGGTGCGTGCATCTTTCACATATTGATCAGGATGCAAAACGTAATTCCTGAGTGTTTCACCACCAAAACCGATCTTTGACTTCTGGCCGTGTTTAGCGGCGACCTCGGCGTCCCGTTTCTCCATCTCCATTTTGTAGAGTTGGGCGATCATCATTTTCTTGGCGGTCGCGCGGTTTTTATGCTGAGATCGTTCGTTTTGACATTGCACCACGACACCGCTCGGCTCGTGCGTCATACGGATGGCGGAATCGGTTTTGTTGACGTGTTGCCCGCCTGCTCCACTGGCACGATAAGTGTCTACGCGAACTTCTTTATCCCAGTTGATATCGACTTCAAAGTCGTCATCGAGTTCGGGAGAGACATCGACTGCCGCGAATGAAGTGTGTCGGCGACCGGCCGAATCGAACGGGCTGATGCGAACCAAACGGTGATTGCCGGTCTCCCCTTTCAGCCAGCCAAACACATTTTCGCCGCGAATCACGATGGTGGCGTTCCGAATGCCGGCTTCTTCCCCTTCGGACCGATCAAGCAGTTCGATTTCGTATTTGCGATTTTCGGCCCAACGAATATACATTCGCAGCAGCATTTCGGCCCAGTCGGCAGAATCACTGCCACCTTCTCCCGCTTGAACGGTGAGATACGCATTCGAGGCGTCTTCCGGCTCGGACAGCATCGCTTGCAGTTCGACCGCTTCCAGTTCCGTTTCCAGACGAGTCAAGGTTTGCTCAAGTTCACTGGCCGAGGAGGGATCTTCTTCGGCGAATTCGAGCAGAACTTCGATATCATTCGCGCCTTCGACCACACTTTGGAGTGGCTTCAAACTTGCATTAATCTGCTGGAGCTGTTTGACGGTGACCTGCGCAGCTTCTGCGTTGTCCCAAAAATTGGGAGCCGACATCTTCTCGTTGATTTCAGAGACTCGTACCTCTTTGCCAGCGTAGTCAAAGAGAGTCCTTGAGGAGAGTGATGCGCTCAATGATTTTCGAACAGCGTTCGCGAATTTCGTTATCCATCAGTCTTTATTCCTTGAGAGGCTAACTTCGATCATGACTCGGAAAGTCGGTCGCCATATTGTTGTTGGTAATAGTCACGATACTCGCCAGAACGGACACGTTCCACCCAGCCTGAGTTCTCCTGATACCATTTAATCGTTTCAGCGAGTCCTGTTTCAAAATCAACCTGCGGTTCCCAATCGAGTTCCTGCTTCGCCTTGCGACAATCAATCGCGTATCGTAAGTCGTGCCCCGGTCGGTCGGTGACATGCTCGATCATCGACTCGGGCTTATCGAGCGCTTGGAGCAGCAGTTTTGTCAGTTCAATATTTTGGAGTTCGCAGTTTCCGCCAAAATTGTAAACTTCGCCCACTTGGCCATGACGCAAAGCCGCGTCGATCCCTCGACAATGGTCAAGCACATGAATCCAGTCCCGTACGTTCTCCCCTTTTCCATACACGGGGATCTTTTTGTCGGCTAGCAGGTTCGAGACAAACAGAGGAATCAGCTTTTCCGGGAATTGATAGGGGCCATAATTGTTTGAGCAGCGAGTGATGATCGCGGGGAAATCAAACGTGTGAAAATACGACCTCACCAACAAATCGGCTGCCGCTTTGGAGGACGAATAAGGGCTATTCGGCGCCAGCGGTGTCTCTTCGGTAAACAAACCCTCGGCACCCAAACTGCCGTAAACTTCATCCGTGGAAACTTGAAGATACCGGGAGATTTCCGCCTTTCGACAGGCATCCAAGAGTACCTGAGTCCCTACGATATTGGTTTGCACAAAGGGACCAGAATCGAGAATCGAACGGTCGACATGCGATTCGGCCGCAAAATTGACGACCGCATCGGGAGAATGCTCGGCAATGAGGTTGGCGATGAACGCCGCGTCGCCGATGTCCCCTTTGGCGAAGAGGTAATAACCATCCTCTTTCAGGTCGGCGAGATTTTCAAGATTTCCGGCGTAAGTGAGTTTATCAACATTGATGATCTTCAACTCGGCATCGAGTTCGCGTTCGAGCCGAATGAAGTTGGAGCCGATAAATCCGCAACCGCCGGTGACGAGTAGAGTTTTCATGGGGCTCTCTTTGATCACAGAAGTCTGGAAAGAAGGGTTGTGACTGCTACTTGTGGGTCACTCTTCTTCACCAATGGCATCCTCGTCATCAGTTTCAACATCGGTGGAAGGTTCGGCGGAATCCGATTCGACCGGTGCAACGGCAGGACCGCCGAGATCCTCATCGTCATCTCCTGAAAGCTCGCCCGGAATCGACGCACAGCCGGCGAGAGTGTCTCCATCGCCGAGACGGATCAGTCGCACGCCTTGCGTGTTACGACCAATGACCGAAATGTCTTTGCCGTGAATTCGTTGAATTTTTCCTTGGGAGGTCACCATCAGGATATCGTCATCTTCGGTGATTGAGAGAATATCGACTACTTTGCCGTTTCGTTCTGTGGTGCGGATGTCTCGCAGTCCCTTGCCGCCCCGCTTTTGTCGTCGATACCGCATGGTGCTGCTGACTTCATCCGCGTCGTCATCGGATTCATCGGCGATGACTCCGAACGAGGTCCGTTTGCCGTATCCGTTCTCGCAAACAGAAAGCAGAGTGCCATCATCCTGAGTCGTCACCATCCCGACGACATAATCGTCTTTGGCGAGTTTAATCCCTTTGACGCCGCGCGTGTTTCGTCCCATGGGGCGTGCATCGTCATGGGCAAACCGAATGCTCATGCCGGTACTGGTGGCAATGACCACATCTTGCCCATCGGCCACAATGCGAACATCGATCAGCTCGTCATCGTCATCCAGATTGATGGCGATGATGCCTCCCTTCATGGGGCGACTGTACGCCGAAAGTGATGTCTTTTTGACGATTCCCTTTTTGGTGGCCATGATCAGATAACGATCTTCGTCGAAATCGCGAACCGCCAGACAGTTGTAGATACTGGCCCCTTCATCAACCTGCAGAATATTAACCACCGCGCGGCCTTTGGCCGTCCGGTTTTGCAGAGGCAAGTCGTAAACTTTCTGCCAATGAACTTTCCCGCGGTCGGTGAAGAACAACAGGTAATCGTGAGTGCTCGCGACAAACAGATGCTCGATGGCGTCTTCTTCGTCTGACTTGGCCCCTTTGATGCCTTTGCCACCACGGTTTTGAGCCTGATAAACCGAGAGTTGAGTCCGCTTGATATAACCCCGTTTGGACAGTGTCACCACCATCGGCTCTTCGGTGATCAGGTCGGCTCGATCAACGTGTGTCAGTTCTTCATCCGAGATATCCGTGCGTCGCTTGTCGCCATACTTGGCGATGATCTCGTCCATGTCGTCGCGGATCATGGCCCGAATGTTGTCTTCATCAGACAGGATGCTGACATATTCGTTGATGTCTTCGATCAGCTTGGCGAATTCGTCCGAGAGTTTTTCGCGTTCGAGGTTCGCCAATGAACCAAGCTGCATCGAAACGATGGCTTCGGCCTGATTGGTCGAGAGTGAGTAGTTCTCTTTCTCGCCCTGCTCTTCCTGGTAGACGCGAAAACCGGCATCCCCCAAAGCCCGCGCGATGAGCCCGGCAGGAACCTGAATATCCTGAAGTCGAATTTTGGCTTCGTTCCGACTGGGTGAATCGCGGATCGTTTTAATCACCTGATCGATGTCGATCTGGGCAATCATCAAGCCTTCCACCGTATGTTTACGTTTGCGTGATTCGGAAAGTAGATATTCCGTACGTCGTCGGATCACGTCGATGCGATGCAAGATGAACTCTTGCAACATATCCTTCACCGACATCACTTGAGGGCGATTGCCGACTAACGCCAACAGAATCATACTGACGGTCGATTGCAGCGGTGAAAACTGATAAAGCTGATTCAGGACGACATCCGGGTCAGCGTCTTTTTTGAGAACAATGTGCAGTTTGACTTGCCAGGTCGGAATGTTCCGGTCTGTCAGGTCGATGATGCGAGAGATTCCTTTGACGCGTTCGTCGCGGACCAGATGTTCGAGCTTTTCACGGATACGGTCGCGAGTTTCCATGAACGGAATCTCGGTCACCACGATGACATCGCTGTTTTTTTCTTTCTCGAAGTGAGTCTTTGCCCGCAGACTGATTGTGGATCGCCCCGTCAAATACGCTTGACGAATTCCCATGTGGCCGCAGATCGTGCCTCCAGTCGGAAAGTCTGGGCCGGGCATCTCGGCGAGAATCTCATCGACACCCGCATTAGGGTTGTCGATCAAGACGTTGACTGCCGAGCAAACTTCTTTCAAGTTGTGCGGAGGAATGCTTGTCGCCATACCCACAGCGATTCCGCTTGAGCCATTCACCAACAAGTTGGGGAAGCGGGATGGCAAGACGACCGGTTCCAGGTTCTCTTGGTCATAGGTGGGAGCATAATCGACTGTGTTGCGGTCAATGTCTCTCAGCAGTTCCAGTGCCAGCGACGAAAGTCTCGCTTCTGTGTATCTCATAGCCGCAGGAGGAAGTCCCGCCAAGGAGCCGAAGTTTCCCTGCTTGTCGATCAAGACTTGTCGCATCGTCCAGTCTTGTCCCATACGGACAAGCGTTGGGTAAACCGAGCCTTCACCGTGTGGGTGGTAATTACCGCTAGTATCGCCGGCAATCTTTGCACATTTTTTTCGGCCTGAGGCCGGGCCGAGATTCAAGTCGTTCATGGCGACCAGAATACGACGTTGTGAAGGCTTCAATCCATCGCGGACGTCAGGCAGCGCACGGCTGATGATGACGCTCATCGCGTAAGTGAGATAGCTGGTCTGCATCTCTTCGCGGATGTCGTGCGGCTGAATACGCTCGTTACGGGGAATGGCAAGATCTTGGTCGTCTGTTCCGTCAGCCAATGTAAGTCACTCCAGATTGTGTGGTCTAAAACGATCCAAAGATGTCGTTCGAAACGCTCGTCGTTTCGAGGCCAGCATCCTGATGGATGGATCGTGAAAAATTTGCTTAAATAATGCTTTGATGAAAATCGTGATATGTTCTCATCGAGGCATGATTCAAAAAGGCGTAAACTCTTTTTTCGACTGAGTTTTCGGCTAATTCGCCTCCTTCTTATTCAAGCCATGATTATACCCGGAATCGGCCTCTGAAACAATCAAAGCGAGGCACTTTTCAGAGCCTCTGGAAAAGGCCAAAATGTTGCCTGAGAATGCTTGACATCGCTTGATTGTTCATGGCTTGAGGAGGTCACACATTTGCCTTGATCGTGGCACTGAAAGTTTGTGATTTGTAGTCCCTTTGGCAGATGAAACTTTCCCCAGCGAAGGGGAGTTGTTCTAATGAATTCACAGACGTTCTTTGTTCGATTCGTTATTCAATTTAATTTAGGGTCATCGCGATGCAGCACTTTTCGTGCGATCTTTGTGGTTGTCAGATCGACGATCAACGCTATGTGGTGCATGTCGAACTCTTTCCGGCATTCAATCCCGATGAGTTGTCGTCTGCTGACTTGGATGTTGATCATCTGCACGCGGTATCACAATCCATCATGCAAGGGGAAGGATTGCCTGTGCCCCCAGAAGATGTGAACGGAACTGGGACGTTGCAGTTCGATCTTTGTCGAGAGTGTCAGTTACGCTTTCGCCGTGATCCCTTGGGTAAGTCGATCCGAAGTCCGATGCACTTTAGTGAAAACTAATTCCGAGCATCGACCGTTTTATGTCTCGCCCCTTCTCCACGAATGAAAAGTTTCAATTGCTGGCGGGATCTCCGCAATGTCATTTGGTGTTGTTTGCGATTGTCTTCGTGATCGCCATCAGTCGCTGGTTGTTTCCTCCGGTATCGCCCCCTGCTCTTCCTGTTACTGATACCGATTACCGAGTCCTGCGTGTGATTGATGGGGATACAGTGTTGTTAGCCGATCAAACTCGTGTCAGGCTGATTGGAATCAACGCGCCAGAATTGGAGCGAGACGGTCGACCTGCCGAAGCATGGTCGCAAGAATCCAAGGATTGGCTGCGTCGCCAGCTTGAAGATGAAACGGTCCGCTTGGAGTTCGATATCGAGCGATTTGATCAATACGACCGAACTCTGGCTTACGTCTATCTTGGGGAAACTCTCATCAACGAAGAAGTGATTCGACAAGGGTTCAGTCGTGCGGAAACACGATATCCGTTCTCGGATCGTATGAAACGAAAGTTTCGTCGGGCTGAGGAACTTGCCCGTGCGGATCGCCGTGGGATTTGGGAGAATGAACCTTTCGATCAATGATCGGACGGTCTGAGGTGCTCTCGAAGTTCTCTTCTTTTGATGCCACTTCCAAAACTAACAGGCTGCGATCATCATCGTGATCATCGGCAAAAATCGCGGTTTCCCAGAGCAAGTCGGCGAATGCTTCTCGTGATTGGTATCGTTTTTGAGAACGGGCACGTTTGGCGAGTTGGCGGACTGTTTGATAGCGGGTTTGTGAAATCGACTCGCTTGCACATCCGGGGCATCTGCACCCAAGGGGCGTCGTGGGAGTATGAAAGACATCTCTTCTCGCGATGTCTGACCAATGAGGTTCAGTTCTCGGTTCTCTGTGGAGAGCAGAAAAATGGCACTCCCTTCAGAGCATGAAACATCACATGCCAGTTCCATGAGTCGCGGTAAATTCTCTTCGGGGCCGCCACGATTTGCGATTACGCTCACAAATTCGTCCATCTGTTCCCGGCGTCTGGCTGCGAGATTGCAGGAGTCTTCCAGCGAGATCACTCGATTGATAAATTCTGCCTGCGCATGGACAAGCTGGCGCACAGCGGGCCAATCTTCGTGTACAACATATTCGGCAGGCAAATCGACGCAGAGCATACCGCCAATGAGACCTGCTTCCTGATGTTGGTATTCACCAGGAGGGAGCGGAGATTCGGCAGGAAGCTCTTCCAGGGTACGGAAGATGATCGGCCAACCAGTCGAAGACGACAGACGGCGACAGGCATCTTTGATCCAGAATATTTGATCGGGATTCAAGTGAGCCACGATCTTCGTTTCCCTTCCGTGAGTGATCCAACCGCAGCGCGCACCCTCCAATGGCCACGAGAACAAGCGGTTTCTTTCTTTATCGGTGATCAGTCGTCAGTGGGTGGACTCTGATGATTTCGTGACGGAAGAGTCCGGTTATACCGATTTGAAGGAGTCGCGAATTTGTTGGAGTTCACCGGGCAGATCAGCGGAGAGGGGAATGCCGATGCCGCGCCTTCAAAGCTAATCGAGACTTGAACTTCATGAATCAAGAAGCCTTCGCTGATTCACACAACAAGCTCTTCTTCCGCTTTTTCCTCGATAGGACGTAATGCGAAGAAGGTATTGTGAATGCCTGCCCCGATATCGTTCAGGCGATCTTGCAAATGATCGACAAATTCATGGAGACCGCCGTCAATGATTGATTTTGGCCGCGTAAAGGCCATCTCGGATTGAAGCTGCCCGAGAAGTTGTTCTGGGGTGTTCCCGAAGCTTCCTAAATCACAACCCGAAATCATATGCAACGATTGATTCGCATTCGTTAAACAGTAAAGAACGTCACGAGGAAATTCCCGGTCAAGGATCAGGAATTCAACGACATGGGCCGGAGTGATACGTCCGAACCGTTGTCGGTACATCTCTAATGCCGAAGCGGATCGTAGTAATGCCGACCATTGAATGTCATCGTAGGGAGAACCGACATCTTCCGGGCTTGGCAGCAGGATAAAATATTTGACATCCAAAATTCGGGATGTCTTATCCGCTCTTTCGAGTGATCTGCCCAAACGGCAGAAATGCCAAGCTTCGCCATGAGTCATGGTCGCGTCGGTGACGCCCATAAACTGCTGCCCTGACAAACGAATGGCGTCATGAAAGTCAGAGGCATCGTTCATGGCTGAACTAAGAGTGCTTTCTTTCAGCATCAGGTAAAAGCGATTGATGTGTTCCCACATTTCAGACGAAATGATCTCACGCACGGAACGAGCATTCTCACGAGCATGCCACAAACAGGAAAAGATCGAATTCGGATTCTTGCGATCAAACGTCAAAAATCGAATCACGTTTTCACGAGAGGGTTCGTCGTAAAGCTTTTTGAACAAGGCGTCATCGCCTGTTGTGATCACCAAAGGGTTCCACTGTTGGACGGATTCTCCTGGCATATCGAGCGACAGATTGAGATTCACAGAAATGTAACGGGCCACATTTTCAGCACGTTCCACCTGTCGGCACATCCAATAAATCGATTCGGCAACTCGACTGAGCATGATTTAATTCGATATTTCAAAAGTAAAAAATGAATGAAGGACTGCTTATGAAAAATGAGAGGCAAAATCAGAAGGCGTTGTCAGATTGTTTCATCTTCAAGTATCCAAGTATCTTTACAACCTCCCCCTTGCGAGGAATTGACGACGAGAGACCCTTTTCGCATCGCGACACGCGTCAAGCCACCTGGCAGGCAATGAAATATCGCGTCCATAAACGATAAATGGCCTGAGATCGACATGTCGGCCCTCCAGATGATCGTCAATAATCACGGGGACACGAGATAATTTAAGCGTTGGTTGAGCGATATAGTTTCGAGGATTGGCTTTGATTAACTGTCGAAATTCATTCTGTTCTTCTTTGGAGGAATGGGGACCGATGAGCATGCCATAACCTCCCGATTCGTTTGCCGGTTTCACAACCAGATCGCCAATGTTCTCGATAACATGGTTCATCTGTGATTCATCCCAGCAGACGTATGTCGGCACATTCGGGATGATCGGGTCTTCACCGAGATAATATTTGATGATCTGGGGGACATAGGCATAGACCACTTTGTCGTCGGCAATTCCCGTCCCTGGTGCGTTGGCGAGGGCGATGTTTCCTTTACGATAAACATCCATCAGTCCCGGAACGCCCAGCATTGAATCTTTACGGAATGTTTTAGGGTCGAGGAAGTCGTCGTCGATCCGGCGATAGAGAACATCGACCTTTTCGAACCCTTTGGTCGTTCGCATGTAGACAAAACTGTCGTGTACGACAAGGTCTCGTCCTTCTACCAAGGGTACACCCATTTGTTGAGCAAGAAACGATTGCTCGAAGTAGGCAGAGTTGTACATGCCGGGAGTCAGCACGGCGACCGTGGGGTCGTGCGACCTGTCTTCGAGCAAATATTCGAGTGAGTCGAGAAGATAGCCGGAGTATTCGTCAACCGGTTTGACTTTGACGCGGTCAAACAGTTGTGGAAATGTCTGCTTCATCAACTGTCGATTTTGTAGCACATAAGAGACCCCGGAAGGACAACGCAGATTGTCTTCTAAAACATACATTTGGCCATCATCCGAGCGAACCAGGTCCGTTCCCGTGATATGACACCAAATCCCTTTTGGGGGTTGGAGTCCTTCACATTCAGGTCGATAAGATTTTGCCGACATGATGACATGCTCGGGAATCGCTTTGTCTTTGAGGATTTTTTGATCGTTATAGATGTCATCCAAAAAAGATTCAAAGCGGTAATGCGTTGCTTCAATCCTTGGTCGAGGATTTTCCATTCTTGATTGGTGATCATTCGGGGCAGGATATCAAATGGAATGATCCGCTCGGCCCCTTCCTCGGCACCATAAACATTGAATGTGATGCCCATCCTTAGCATGGAACGATCTGCTGCTTTTTGTCGACGGACGATATCGACATGTTCCAACTCTTTGAGTCGATCGATCAGTGGGCGACAGTAATCTCTCGCGGTGTGATCCTCGACAAACATTTCGTCGTAAAAGCCTTCGGTTTCATAGTGATCGAATGCAGATTTGATTTTGTGGTCTGTTTGGCTTTGCTCCTGGGAAGACACAGGTACCTCGTTAGATGTCGTTCAACTGATGGGCTGATTTATGAATCGGAGAGATTGCTCAACTCGGAAAACGAGCAAACGCCTGAAAAACAAGCAATTGTTATGCCGTATGGGCATGAAAATCGGGGCTTGCAGCTATTCAGTTATGCACACAAGCAGAAGAAGTTCAAGAGTGGGCTATAAAAAACGGTCAATTGTCTGATGGCCCACGGGATTGCCCAAACAATGCGCAGACGAAGGTGTTTTTAACGCCTCATGAGAGAAAAACCAGAAAAGTGAACATAAATAACCTTTTGTGGCGAAATGTTCAGTTTAAGGTTGACGAATACTGTACGAATAGTATTATGTTCGTGTGTTCATTTTTCAAATGCAGTTTTTCCGCCCACAATGCTCATCAAGTCGAGTGAAAGATTGGGAGGGAACTTCTGAAAACTGATTCTCCCTTCTCAATTAAGGAATCTCTCGATGGCAAACACAGCAACAGTTAATAACAGGATTAAGGGCATGGCCAAAAGCAAAAAAAGTTCATCGGGAGGAAAAGCTCCAGCAAAAGGTTCAGGAAAAGACGCTCAAGGGGGAGCTATTCTGAAAAATGCTGTTGGGCAGATCGAGAAAACTTTCGGCAAGGGATCGATCATGAAGCTGGCGGGTGATGAGTTCACTCGTGGAGTGCCGGGGATCCCAACTGGTGCGCTTTCACTCGACATTGCCTTGGGGGGACGCGGTTTCCCTCGTGGTCGTATCATTGAAATTTATGGGCCGGAATCAAGTGGTAAAACCACATTGGCTTTACATGCGCTGGCCAGTGCTCAGCAAGAAGGAGGAATTGCCGCCTTCATCGATGCCGAACATGCTCTCGACCCAAGTTGGGCGAAACGGATTGGTGTGAATCTGGAAGAGTTGCTCGTCTCTCAGCCCTCTTATGGTGAGGAAGCTCTCCAAATCGCGGAGATGCTCATTAAGTCCAATGCGGTTGATATTATTGTTGTCGACTCTGTCGCGGCGCTGGTCCCCAAAGCGGAACTTGACGGAGAAATCGGTGACCACCACGTCGGTCTGCAAGCACGCATGATGAGTCAGGCGATGCGGAAATTGACCGGAGCCATCTCCAAATCAAAAACGACTGTGATCTTCATCAATCAGATTCGTGAAAAAATTGGTGTGATGTTTGGATCCCCCGAAACCACACCAGGTGGGCGGGCTCTGAAATTCTACTCCTCTTGTCGAGTCGATGTTCGACGTATCGCGACATTAAAGGATGGAGATACCACAACTGGCATTCGTATGAAGTGTAAAATCGTCAAGAACAAAGTGGCCCCTCCTTTCCGCATTTGTGAATTTGACATGCTCGGCGAATGTGGAATCTCGATCTCGGGAGATCTTCTCGACCTAGCCGTTGAAGACAAAATCGTGGATCGAAGCGGTAGCTGGTTCAGTTATGGAGAAACTCGATTGGGACAAGGGCGTGACAATGCCCGAAAAACTCTCGAAGAGAACCCCGAGATGATGCTGGAAATTCGAGGTAAGGTTCTCGTGGCTCGCGGTGTTGCCGACCCCAGTCTTCAAAGCGAAGAACCGGTCGAAGACGAGTCGGTTGAGGAAGAGTCCAAAGAGTAGTCCTTTCTGTTTGAAAGAAGCTTTTTCTCGTGAGAGACCAGCCACCGGTCGGGAAGAAGTTTCCATCAATCTTGAGAGGTCTCAAAACGCCCAGATCTTTTCGGTCCGGGCGTTTTTTCTTGCGCAGAGCGTACACGGCGTACTGTTGCTCTGATAAGTCTTTAGCTATGATAGATACGTCACAGATCCCCGATTCATAAGAAACTTCGGATGATCATTCGTCAATCTACTCTCATGCTGCCTATTGGGCTGTCGATTTTGGTTTCGATGGTCCTATCCGGGACGGCGTACGCTCAGTCCGAGTTCGATGCCGCAATTGCTTTGGAATCGACGTTGGTCAAGGTGATTGCGGAGGCCGAAGGGTCGGTGGTCAGTATCGCACGGATTCGGACGAACCCAGATCAGGAACCGGGTGTTCGACGAAATCCATTCGGTCGATTTAATTGGCGCGAGCGTGATCAAGAGGCTCGTGAAAATCCCGAGTCGCCAGACTTTCAGCCCAATGATTTTGGAGCGGGTGTTGTGTTGTCTTTGCGGGACGATCCAAATTCCCGCTACATTCTGACCAACTACCATGTTGTCAAAGGTGGTCCGGTGAGTGGTGAGAACCCGGCCAACGCAAACCTCGAATTGTTCGTGCGAGTCAAAGGTGGTCATAGCTATTACTCAACAATCAAAGCCGCCGATCCTCGTAGTGATCTCGCGGTTCTGGAAATTGATTTTGAGCGTATGGGACTGACTCCCGATCAGTTGCAACCATTGAAATTGGCCGACAATCTGAAAATCAGAAAAGGTCAGATTGTGATCGGTCTGGGCAATCCATATGCGATTGCAAAAGATGGTTCGGCTTCTGCCTCGTGGGGAATCATCAGTAATACCGCTCGCCACCCGAAGCTCCCTCCTCAACCAGAAACATTCACTGCGAATGCTGAAGAAATTCTTCATCACACTGGGACATTATTACAACTGGATATGAAGTTGAACTTGGGAACGAGCGGTGGTGCATTGCTCAACCTGAAGGGGGAGTTCGTCGGTTTGACGACATCTCTCGCTGCCATCGAAGGTTTCGAGGCCTCTGCCGGTTATGCCATTCCCGCGGATGAACGATTTGTTCGCATCTTCGAAACGCTCGCGAAAGGCCAAGAAGTTGAATATGGATTTCTCGGTGTGAATCCACAAAATGTCTCTCCACGAGAAGTGGCCAACCGAAATCTTCCCTTGGGGCAACCTTCTGCAACGATGCTGATGACCGTCTTCAATAACTCACCAGCAGGGCGTGCAGGACTTCGCCGCGGAGATCTTGTTCTTAACATCGAAGGTCGGCCTGTTCTTGACCGTCGTGATCTGATGCGAGAGATCTCTCTTTTGGCACCCGAAACAGAAGCTCGGTTAAAAATCTGGAGAAATGACTTTCAGAGACCGAGAATAGTGACTGTCACCTTGGGGAAATGGCCCGTTATCAATGACGAAGAAATGATTGTTACCAAACCTCGGTTTCCCCGCTGGCGAGGGATGGACGTTGACTACCCGACCGGCAGAAATCGTTTTATCAATCGAACCTTGGCCTACCCTGACGCTGTCCTGATTCGAGATATTACTCCCGATTCTCCGGCAGACTTGGCAGGACTGCAAAGCGGAGAGTTTGTGAGATCCGTCAACGGTCGGGATGTCAAAAAGCCTGCTGAGTTTCATGAAGTGTTACAAAATTTGGAGGGAGAGGTTTCCCTTCGAATGCTTGATGGTCGAGAAGTCATAGTGTCGATGATCAATCCTGAACCAACCCCAACCCCTTGAACCTGTAATTGAATTGCCGACGATGAAAACTGATGAACTGAGAGAGAAGTATTTGGAGTTCTTTGCTTCCAAAGGTTGTGTGCGACGCCCCACTGATGTGTTGGTCCCGAAAGATGATCCCACGGTGTTATTTACGCCGGCCGGAATGAATCAATTCAAGGATCAGTTTTTGGGTGTTGGTGAAATTGAATTTACGAAAGCCACGACCAGTCAGAAATGTCTGCGGACGGGTGATATTTCCAATGTGGGTGTGACGGCCTACCATCACACGTTCTTCGAGATGTTGGGGAATTTCTCGTTTGGAGATTATTTCAAAACGGAAGCCATTCACTGGGCTTGGGAATTTCTGACTGACAAAAAATGGCTGGGAATCAATCCCGACCAACTTTCCGTCACCGTCTATAAAGATGACGACGAGGCATTCGACATTTGGAATAAAGAAATCGGTCTTCCCCCCGAGAGAATCAGCCGAGAAGAGGAAGACGAAAACTTCTGGCCAGCATCGGCTCCTTCTCAGGGACCAGATGGAGTCTGCGGCCCCTGCTCCGAAATTTATTTTCATCCTGAGGGCAGCGAAAAAGTCGAGATTTGGAATCTCGTCTTCACGCAATTCAATCGTGTGGGCGATCCCCCCGACAACTTGCAGCCGCTTCCCAAAAAGAACATCGATACCGGCATGGGGCTGGAACGAACTGCATCGGTTCTGCAAGGCAAAAAGAGTAACTTCGAGATCGATACGCTCAGGCAGCTCTGCGAAGCAGCCGGTGATGTCGTTGGTTTGAAGTACGAGTTCGACGCACCTCACGGTCGTCCTCTACGGCGTATTGCCGATCATATTCGCGCGGTCACGTTTTGCATTCATGAGGGTGTCGAACCGGGCAACGAGAAAGAAAACTATATTGTTCGTCAATTGCTGCGGCGAGCCATGTTAGAGGGCTATTTGCTCGGTCGTGACGAGCCCTTTCTTTACACTCTTGTCGATTCCGTGATTGCAATTATGGGCAAGCCATACCCTGAGTTGAAAGAAACTCGCAAAGCGGTCATGGATTCGATCAAGGAAGAAGAAAACCAGTTTCTGCACATTGTCGAACGAGGTGTGGCCAAGTTTGAAAAATTGGTCCAGTCGATCAAGTCGGCTGGTGGTAAAACGATCTCAGGCGAAGACGCCTTCGACCTCCATCAAACGGACGGTTTTCTCATTGAACTGACCGAGGCTTTAGCGACTCGCGATGGATTGATAGTTGACCGCGATGGTTTTAAAAAATGCGTCGCTCAGCACAAAAAAGAGAGTGGCACCGGAGCCTTTGCGACTTCGGTGATGGCCGAAGGTCCGCTCGATGCACTCAAAACAAATACGGGAGGCGTCAAGTTTCTTGGTTATGACTCTGTCGAGGCAGAAAGTGAAATCGTCGGAATCATTGCCGATCAAAAACTTCAGCCGACACTCGAATCCAAACAAGTGGGTGATTCGCCTGTTGTTATGGTTCTCAAAGAGACCCCCTTCTACGGAGAAGCCGGTGGTCAGGTCGGTGATACCGGCGTGATTTCAGGACCGAACTTCGAGTTCGTGGTACAAGACACGCAAAAAGACGGCGAGTTGATTCTCCATCTCGGCAGACTCGCTCAAGGAACGATCAATACGGGAGACAAAGCGACCGCCAAAGTGGATGCAGAACGACGGGCCGGTATTCTTCGCGCTCACTCTGCAACACATCTGCTGCATCACGCATTACATATCACTTTGGGGAACGATGCCGTCCAACGTGGCTCCAAAGTGGAACAGGATCAATTGCGGTTTGACTTCTCGCATAAGTCGGCTGTCACCCCGGAAGAACTTGTGCAGATTGAAGATGAGATCAACCGCTGTGTCTCATTGGGCGAGAGTGTCCAGACTGACATGATGTTCTTGGAAGATGCACGCAAGCTGGGTGCGATGGCGTTATTCGGTGAAAAGTATCCTGACCGAGTGCGTGTCGTACAAATGGGCGATTTCAGCGTTGAACTGTGTGGTGGAACTCATCTGGCCAACACCGGTCAGGTTGGCTTTTGTAAAATTCTTGCGGAAGAGCCTGTTGCCAAGGGAGTGCGACGAATCTCGGTCGTCACGGGACCGAAAGCCGTTCAATGGGCCCGCGAGCAGGAGTCGATTCTCAAGAACACTTTACAGTTGGTGAAAGCCAACAAAGCGGAGGATCTTCCCGAACGAATCAATACTATGCAGGAAGAGTTGAAGACTCTGCGTAAAGAATTGCTGCAGGTGCAATCAGCCTCTGCGTCTGAAGAAATCGACGAAATTGTCGCCAATGCGACCACCATAGGCGATGCAAAAATTATTGCACACCAATTGCCCCCGATGGACAAAAACGCCGTCCGCGAGTTTATGGACAAGCTGCGCGGCAAGGCCAAGTCGGCTGCCATTTTGATTGCCCGAGAGAGTGATGGCAAAGTCGCCTTGAATGCCGCCGTCACCAAGGACTTGTTAGACAAAGGGCTCAGCGCGTCCGATTGTGTCAAAGCGGCGGCAAAGATTGTCGGAGGAGGAGGCGGTGGTCGTCCCGATATGGCCGAAGCGGGTGGTCGCTTCCCCGACAAGATCGAAGAGGCTCTCAAAGCGGGGTTGGAATATTACCAATCGAAGTTGTGATTAGAGTAATGACAGGTATCCCCGATGAGACAGGATCAGAAAGAAGAGACTGAAAAGCAAAAATCAGCTCTCGTTCCTGTACTCATCTGCGGTGTTGTTCTGCTCGTTCTTTATTCACTCAGTGTTCCGTTTTGCTATCTGATTGTTCAAGCCGTACCTAGCTCGATTCGTGTCTTGAAGTATTTCTACTATCCGCTTGAATGGCTTTATAAAAACGTCGAAGGAGCAAAATTATTTTTCGATTGGTATCACCAATTTTTTCCTTGGTTGCCGTAAATAATCACCAGCTCATATAGCTCGTAGTCTCTGAAGTCGTACTCTCATCGTCAATCAGAATGCTGCTGGCAGGCTGTTGATCTCCCCGCGAAATCAAGTTCCCCTGAACGAGACAGTCATGGCTGTCGACCAGACTGATGCCGGGAGCATGTTTGGAATCCATCTGGTTGCCGCTGACATTCACGGCCCGACAGTTTTGCAGGATCAAGCCGGCTCCTCGTTCTGCTTCGCCCGCCCGACAATCGTTGAATGTGTTCCCATTGACGACCCCATGACTACAATCTTCGAGCGTCACACCGTCGATGGCCGTGCTGTCCCAACGAACGGGGCGTGTACCGATGCTGTTCGATGAAAGAACAAAGTTCTGGCAGCGTTTGAGAATCACATTCCGCTGAATACCATCGTAGATCGTGTTGCCTGTGAGGCTGACACGAGCCGCGTCTTCAACGATAATTGTGTGTTGCCGACTGCCGATGACGTTTCCCGTGATGGCAATCAATTTACAAAGCAGACGAGCTTGTTCTTGCGAACCGCGAATCCAGATGTTGGCACCGGGAGCTTCCCGCGTCGCCTGTATGGTGTTGGACGAAATTGTATATTCGCTGATCTGTTCCGTCGGTGCTTCTAATAAAATTTCAGCGCTGATCTCACCGAGTCCTGAATTGTATTCGATATCGTTCCCAGTGATCTGTATGTTGTGAACATCTCCATCTGCTTGTCGAATGCCGGCCTGTTTGCAGTAACTGATATGATTGCCGGTGATGATCGCTTGATGCAGGTTGCAGTGATCGAAGAAGACACCCGTCGCGTGGCAGTCGTAAATGTGTGAGTTTGCGAGTAAGAAGTTTCTGTTCCGTTCGACCAGATGGATGGCATGACGACATTGACGAATCAGCATATTCTGGATGGTCGTCTGCATCGTTTTGATCAGTTCGATGCCGTCGGCTTCCGGGTGAAGGCCGTGAATTTCCAGATGAGAGATGGTCGGGAATCGTTGTCTGTCCCAGACATTCGGTTTGAAACTGGGCGGTGATGCCGTTCCTTCGTGAGTCCCCAACAATCGAAACGCGGGGCCGGGGGCATCCATCAGTATCCGTGCGGTCCCCTGCTCTCCCGAAATACCTGCAAAACCGGTTCGATCAAGTGTGATCGTGATTGGTTTCTTCAGCAGGTAGTCACCTTTGGGGAAGTGCAAGACCCCCTCAGATTGCTGAACAGCATGTTCGATGGCGGCTGTGTCGTCGGTGGTTCCGTCTCCGACCGCTCCAAACTCTTTGACGGTGCGCATGAAAACTCCACTACAGATCAGACATGAATGACGCTTGCGGCAACGAATCGACTTACTTGATTCGATAGAGAGCTTCTGCCGAGCGAATCAGTAAATGGTTTTCGATCACGCCGTACGATGCCAGTGTTCGTTCACCGAGATCGTTTTCGGCGACTTTATCGTATGTCTTGCCCGGTTTGATGACCGTCGTAAGTCCCGCTTCGGAGAGGAAATAAATGTGTCCTGCTCCATAGATTGGCGAGGAAGAATAGTTCCCACCGATTCGTTCTTGCCAGTGTTGCTCCCCTGTTTTGGCGTCGTGACAGGTCGCGATGCCCTTATCGTTGACCATGTAGAGTTCATCGCCGACGACAAGCGGGGATGGCGTGTGGGGAGCAACCTTGGGTGCATTCCAGGCTTCATGCGTTTCGGTCACATTTCCTTTGCCATCGGGGCGAATGACGTGCAATTTGGAATTGTTATAGCTCGTGCAGAGAAAAACCAAACCGTGTGCGTAAACCGGTTTGGGGATGACTGAGTATCCATCATAATTGAACCACCAGATTTCCTCGCCCGATTGAGGATCAAACGCGGTGATGATGTCACTTCCTTGAGAGAGGATTTGCTTTCGTCCTTTGACTTCGATGACGAGAGGCGTGTTGAAAGAAAATGTTCGTGGGTTTTCCACGGGCGGACGTTCTTTGGTCCATTTCGTTTTTCCGGTCATCTTATCAACGGCAATGACAAAGGCGGTGTCGCTTCCGTCACAACTGAAACACAGGATGTTATCGACGATGACGGGCGATCCGCCGTTGCCATGCTGCATGGTGTAACGGATATCGTTTCGCTTCCAGACGGTGTTTCCTTCAATCGTCAAACAAGCAGTTCCCTGAGCCCCAAAATGAACCCAGACATGTTGTCCATCAACGATTGGAGTGGGACTGGCATGGCTGTTTTTTTTGTGGATTTTCTGGGCCAGTTCGGGGGTTTGTGAAAAGAGCTTTTGGTCCCACAAGGTTTTCCCGGATTTTGCATCGATACACAGAGCAAACAAATCCCGCGTATTGGCATTTTCTTCAGTGGCTTCTTCTTTTGCTAAAGGGCGTGCACAGGTGAGATAAATGCGGTTTCCCCAGACAACGGGAGACGACCAACCCTCACCCACATTTTCGTTCTTCCAGACCACATTCTCTGTGGAGGACCAGTTGACGGGAAGCGATTTGGCGGAGGTGTGTCCATTCCCTTCGGGGCCACGAAACTTGGACCACTCTTCGGCAGTGAGAATTGTCGTCGATAAACCGATGAAAACCGTCAGTATCCAGCGTTGAAACATGATCTCACTCCTGAGGAAGGAATAGGCGGGTATGCGAGTCCGATTGCCGAAGGCGGGACCGGGGAAAAACTCTCTGGACTGCTATTGGACAGTGGTTTGCGTGAAAATTCCAGAACTCTTTGGTTCGACGGCAGGGATTATTGGTGATCCTGGATTTCAGTCACTTCCAGTCTCATTTTTCCAGACGGGACTTCCACCTCGACCTGATCACCGACTTTTTTATTGAGCATTGACTGAGCCAACGGACTGTTGGTCAGAATTTTCATCGGGTCGGTCATGTAATCTTCTTCCCCCGGACCGACGAATTCATAGCGTTCGTCCAGCCCATCATCCAAATTCTTGACGGTCACTGTGGCTCCAAAAGTGACGACTCCTTTGGGCATGTCGGCTTTATCGACGATATAGCAGTTAGCGAGAACACCTTTCATTTGGTTCATGCGCGCCTGGATTTGTCCCTGGCGTTCGCGTTGGCCGTGGTACTCGGTGTTTTCTTTGAGGTCGCCCTCTTCGCGGGCTTCCTTAATTCGCTCGGTACATTCATCGAGTTGCTCATCAAGTGCTTCGATTTCAGCCAGTTTTTTGTCGTATCCCTCACGGGTAATGGGTTGGCGATCCATGATCTCCACCTTTTCTAAATTCTACAAATGTTGAAGATTGCTTTGTGAGTCGTTTGTTGAGTGATGCTTCTACTCGTTTTCGACAAGCACAAAAAAAGACGGGCGACTCGAACCTCTTGTCCGAGTCGACCGTTGAAATTTTCTTATGACCTACATTATACACACTGAGGCAGGAATATCTATCAAATCCCGACCCAGGCTTTATCGTCGGCGGATTTCAGGACAGCATCACAGACTTTCTGTGTTTCCAAGGCATCACGGAATGTCGGTCCGCATGGCTTCTCATCGGCGAGCGATTGAAGAAAGTCGGCCACTTGATGGATGAAGGTGTGTTCGTAGCCGATTTGTAGTCCGGGAACCCACCAGTGATCCATGTAGGGTTGATCGGTGTCCGTCACATGAACATTACGCCAACCACGAACTTGTGACTCGTCATTATGGTCGAAGTATTCGAGACGATGAAGGTCGTGCAGATCCCAGCGAATCGAAGCGTTTTCACCATTGATTTCCAATGTGTACAACGCTTTATGTCCACGAGCGTAACGAGTTGACTCGAACAAACCCAATGATCCGTTCGAGAAGTGACACATGAACGAGCAGGCGTCATCGATGGTGACAGCTTGCTTTTCACCCGTTTCCTGATGAACACGTTCTTTGATGAAGGTTTCGGTCATCGCGTTCACGTCGGCAATTCCACCGTTCAGCCAAAGTGCCGTATCGATACAGTGAGCAAGCAGGTCACCCGTGACGCCGGAACCGGCCGCCTTGGCATCGAGACGCCACAATGCAGCTCCTCCCTGCGGTAGTTCTTCGGAGATGGTCCAGTCTTGCAGAAAATTAGCACGGTAATGGAAGATGCGTCCCAGACGTCCTTCATCGATCAGTTTCTTGGCGAGCGTGACTGCGGGAACGCGACGGTAATTATACCAGACTGTGTTCGGCACGCCTGCTTTTTCAACAGCGGCACACATCTCTTCACCCTCTGCGACATTCATCGCCAGTGGTTTCTCGCAGAGAATCATTTTCCCCGCTTCTGCAGCAGCAATGGCGATCTCTTTGTGGAGATTATTGGGAGTGCAAATATCGACAGCGTCGATGTCGTCACGTTCCAGAAGTTTACGCCAGTCGGTTTCGTACGATTCATAGCCCCAGTTTTCGGCGAAGGACTTGATGTTCTCTTCGTTGCGAGCACAACAGGCCTTCAACACTGGTTTGACATCACATTCAAAGAATTGCGGTGTCTGACGATAGGCGTTGGAGTGTGTGCGGCCCATGAATCCGTAGCCGATCAGGCCGATGTTGATGTTTCTGATCATTGTGTGTGGTTCCTTGGTCGTAGATGTTTTGTTTAGATGATGCTTGTATCAAAAACTGTGCATTGTTATGCAATGACAAATGAAAAATGTCAAATTTCAGACGTCAGGAGTCTTGCGATAGATCGTCGCGAATATTTTTGATAATTCGGTCGCTTCCTTCCACTGAACTCTTGCGCTTTCAACTTCGTCGGGACACGCCTTTCCAATCATCCTTAACCAGTATTGAGTTTCCTTTGATTCTCTCAAACACAAACTGATTCGATACCGAAATTCTTTTCGACTTCCAGCACCGTCTGCCTCACAATAATTGGCTCCGATGCTGGTTGCAGATCGAACAAGTTGCTGAACGATCGGTGTCGAGACTCCGTCTTGATTGATCGATCTGGCAAAAGAGATTACCTCTTCCCCGAACTTTGCCGTTCGTTCCTGAAGATCAAAAACGGGAGCCTCTGGTTTCTTAGGTTCGTTTTGATCAGTCTCTTCTTAATTTTTCATTTGTCATTTGTAATTTGACATTTTTTTGGGCTTTCCGCTTTCAATCTTCCGCTTTTGAGTCACTCCCAGCCGTGGGCGTCGCGAACTTTCAGCATGGCATCAAGGATTGTGTTCCAGGTTTCGGGAGTTTCCAGCATCTCGTTCGGGAACATGCAACCGTCCCAACAAATGTGATCGATTCCACGTTCGGCCGCTCCTTCGAGCCAGTACCCGGAACATTTGACGATATCGAGTTTGCCGTTCGGGTCATCGGCGGGACAATGCTTGCCAGTTTTATCGTGAGAGCCGGAACCATGAACTGTCCCATCGTTTTGAGCGACATGAAAGTCGATCGTCCAGGGACGTAAAGCATCGGTCATGGTTTTGTATGCGGCCCAGAATTCGTCTTCCGAGTAACCTTCTTTGAGCAACGCATGTTCGGGAGCGTTATAACCCATCAGATAGAGATAGGTGTGTGCCAGGTCGGCCTGGAAGCCGACGGTTTCCGGCATATCGACTGCTTCCAACAGATCAACAATATCTTTCCAAGAGTGCATTCCCGCCCAACAGATTTCCCCTTCAGCGGCCAAACGCTCACCGTTGTCCGCGGCGATCTTGGCAGCCCGTTTGAAGGTGTCGGCAATTTGCTGTGTGTTGGCTTGTGGGTTCTCACGCCATTTTTCAATTCCGAATTCTGCGGAATCGATGCGAATGACGCCCCCTTTGCGCACGCCATGCTCATTAAAAATTTTGGCAATTCGACATGCTTTTTCGACCGCCAAGACGAATTTGTCACGTGATTCCTGATCACCCATTGCAGAATCACCGACGGTTCCCGGCCAAACCGGTGCGACCAGTGAACCGACCGAGAGATTGTGTGAAGCAATCAGGTCGGCAATTCGTTTGAGTTCGTCATCTGAAGCATCGGGATCGGTGTGTGGTAAAAAGAGGAAGTAATCAATTCCATCGAACTTTTGTCCATGCACTTCTGCCGCAGCCGTCAATTCGAGCATGCGTTCGAGGCTGATGGGGGGATGATCGGTTCCCTCTTCTTTACCGACTAATCCGGGCCACATTGCGTTATGTAATTTGGGCTTGGTGTGAGACATGGTGTTACCTCAATGGGTTGAATGAAGAGTGTGTGTCAATGAAAAACGATGTAGGGATTATTTCTTCCAGGCACCGTTGGCGGGTGCGTTTGGTTGTGCATCGGGTCCGAAGTATCGGAGGCCGACCAGTGGGTCCATGCCGGTATTTTCGAAGGTGACCCCTTCGTTGGCTTTAGAGTCCACCACGAAGACTTCATCGTCGGTCATATCGCCGAAACGAATCATGACGGGAGTTTGCAGCGTCATGTCTTCAATCTTGCCACTTCCCTGAACGGTGATCCAGGAATACGCTCCACTGTCTTTGATGGTGCATTTGGCTCCCGGTTGAAGGGTTAGTTCCTTAGCTGTAAAGAGCTGGTCGCCATCAACGGTTCCGTAGACAATCCACTTATCGACCCAGCCATCCCCTTCCTCAGAGACGACAGGCTCGATGTAGTTCGAGTCTTTGTAGTTTGGATCGACGTTCTTTTCCCAATCGAGGGCATCGACGAGATACTGGTTATCGTTGTGGAATTCTTCCGGGAAGTCTTTGGTCAGCAATGATCGTGGGACCATGCGGCCTTCAACCAACGATTGATACATTCCAAAAACGTCGGATCCCCACTGTGGCTCATAAGTGACGAGCGATCCCGGTGCGTGCAGGACACATGGTGGAATCAACCAGCCTGTCCCCGGTTTGAGACGATAGGCTTTGGATAGGTCGAGGATGCCGTTGTCCCCTTCGTTCCAGCGGTCGAGACAATCGACGACATCCTGCTTCGTCACTCCCGGTTCGAATCCCATAAATGTGTAGGGGAAGTTATTACCGATCTGATTCATTTGCGGCGGGAAGTAATAACTCTCGGGCTTTCCTTCCTGCCCGACTTTGGCGGCCTGCTCAGCATTTTGGTGCATGTGATGAGGGATGGGGCCCATGTTGTCAAAGAATTTGGAGTAGACGGGCCAACGCTCGTATTTGTTCCAGATATTATCGCCGATGATTTGGCCTTTGAGTTCCGAGACGACATCTCGCAGCAGGAACTTCTCGCCGTTATGGACACAGTAAGAAAGACCTTCGTCTTCTTCGCGGTTTTCGTTGGAGGCTTCTGTTGTCGAGCCGAACCAACGCTCATCAATCCCACCGCGATGCATGCCCATTGCATAATAATCATTGGGGTGTAGTTTCAGCCGACGCCCTGGTTGCAAAAATGACCGAGGAACCCAGGTTGGTGAAAGTCGAAGAATTCCATTTCCAGCGGAAAGCGCATCTGCGGCAAGTTGAGCGATGTCGGCCATCGGTGTCTTTATCTTTCGTGAATCGAAGTGTGTGTGTTGGGAATGGCCGTCAGAGAGGCCTGTCAAAAAACGAAACCGGTTTGAAATCAGAAGTTTCAACCGGTTATGTAAGTTCACATTGTGACGGGTCGAAGGCCGTTTGGAAAGCATTTGTCACGCGGATTCAGGCCTTTTTAGAAATCGATCACGATTCCGGCACAAGGTGAAACTGAACCGGGTTGTGTCGCATAAAAGTTGTCGCGCATAAAAAATCAGCCGACTCTTGTAAGAATCGACTGATCGGTGTGTGTTTCGAATCGCGTGATGCGTTCACGCTTCGAATTTCAACCCACTGAGAGCAGATTGACCGGGAGCGTGGTCGTAGCGATCACTGTTGTCCCACAAAGGCAATCCGGCTGCATATCGAGCTGACAGCATCAACACTTTTTCTTCAGAACCCGGTTTGGCTTGAGTCGGGGTTTCAGGATCAATTCCGAGAGCCTCGAAATCAACACCCTCATTGATTTCGACCTCATCCATCACTGTTTCCGACTCCTCGTTCACGAGTTCTTCGGTTTCGAGGACAACATCCATTTCTTCACTCATCAGTTCCTGTGACATTTCTTCTCCAAGTCGTCTAACTAAAATGTATCTCTATCTTCGCGACGTCTGCCGCGTTCGGGATGCACAACGATCCCGGAAATTGGTCTCACTTCTCATCACGCCTCATGCGTTGCTCGCTGGTAAGGCTTCACTGCGGGAAGCCCCTGTCAACCGGTCGGCGTGGTCAGCAACATCAAAAATCTCTTTTGCTAAACCAGCGAGTGGATGTCATCTCCGGCTGATGAAATCATTTTTTTCCAGATGGGCAAATATGTCAACGATATTTTTTGGAATTCGGCGACAAAATATGAAATTGTAGCGTTGACAAGTTATTAGTTCCCGAATCTGGAATACCAGTGGGTGATATTTCCTCGCGTCTCTCTCGAAATCAGGAATTCTATACAATGTCGCCCTTTATTGGGTCTTTATCATGACGAGACTTTGATCCGTCGGATCGCCGTATTCTTCTACTTGGGGGGGCGTGACACATTGTACTTCTTCAGTTTTCGGTCCAGAGTCGAACGCTCAATTCCCAGAATCTGGGCCGATTTTGACTTATTCCATCCCGTTTCCTCCAACACCGACAAAATATGCTGCTGCTCGATCTCTTCCAGCGATGCTTCCGGGTTTGTTGGTTCAATTTTGCTGACAGGAAGCACTTCTTTCGGCGCATCGAGTGCGGAAAGTTGAATGTCGTTTGCCTGAATGAGCTGATTGCGACTGAGAATGACTGTTCTTTCGACAGTATTCTGCAATTCCCGGATATTGCCGGGCCATTGATATTTCATCAAGGTTCGGACCGCGTCGTCCGAAAGAGTTTTCATTTCTTGCCCGTTACGAGAGGCGACTCGGGCCAGAAAATAATTAGCCAGTAAGGGAATGTCTTCCATTCTTGATCGTAACGGAGGGACTTCGATCTGAACGACGTGGAGTCGATAGTAGAGGTCTTTGCGGAAGGTATTTTCATTGACGGCAGTTTCGAGATCCCGATTTGTCGCCGCGACGACGCGCACATTGACCTCGATGCGTTCGCTCCCACCAACACGTTCAAAGGGGTGCCCTTCGAGGACTCGTAGAAATTTCGCCTGAATGGCCGGGCCCATTTCGCCGACTTCGTCCAGAAAAAGTGTCCCTCCATCGGCCTGCTCGAATTTCCCAATTTTTCGCCCGATGGCTCCGGTGAAAGAGCCCCGTTCATGTCCAAACAGCTCGCTTTCCAGTAATGTTTCACTGAGGGCAGCGCAATTCATGGTCACAAACGGATGGTCGGTGCGGTTGGAGAATTCATGTATTCCACGAGCGACCAGTTCCTTACCAACGCCGCTTTCTCCACGAATGAGTACTGTGGCATCGGTCGGAGCAATACGCTCAATCTGCTCTCTCAAGTCTTGTACAGAGTGGCTATCACCGACGATTTGACCTTTTTGAGAGATTTGTTCTTTCAGGGTTTCGAAGTCTGCTCGTGCGTCTTCGAGTCCGGCAGCAAGTGACTCTTTTTCGTCGAGTGAGGCGAGGGCTGTTGCCGTTTGGTCGGCGACCGCCAAGGTGAATTCCAATTGATCGTCATCGAGAGAGTTATCGGGATTGGTAGAATACAGGTGAATCAAGCCGAAGATGCGTCCTTCCTGACGAATTGGTGCGCAGATCACGCTGTTGGCGTGGATTCGGCCCAACGAGTCGCGAGTGGCCAACTTGGAGTCATCGGCAACATCTCGGGCGAGAATCGCTTCTTTGGTGTCAAAAGTTGTCTCTGAAAGATAGCGGGAGACTTTCTGGTAGGACATTTCCGCTTCGCTCGTGAAGGCGATCACTCGCAGGTCACCTGGGATGGGGTTTGTCAGCTCTGGGGGAATCAGCAAGACAGCACCGATATCGGCGGACGTTGCTGTCATCAGTCCGTTTAGGACCACTTCAGACAACCGTTGTATGTTTTGTTGGGCCGCCATTTCCATTGCCAATCGATACAATCTGGCGACTTGACGACTGGCATTCTGACTTTCTGCCGACGAATCCAGCTCCACCTGACGAAAGCGAGATTCTCTCCGCCGACTGATAATTTCGGGCTGCCCCTCGTTCTCATCCTCGAATACCAGATGAATCGCAGGGTCTGTATCCCGTTCGAGATCTCCCAATTGTGCGAAGACGGACACTTCCTGTGTGAGGTCATAAACCATCGCTAAGTCGGAATTCCCAATCTCGATCAGTTGCTCGGGTTGGATTGTGTGATCGCCATTGATCTGCACACCATCCAGAAAAGTTCCGTTGCGACTATTGGCGTCCCGAATCATCCACTCGCCATCGCTGACAAAAATTTCACAGTGAGTGCGGCTACACAGATCATCGGCAAGCACGATTCGATTCGTCGTGGAACGGCCGATTGTGGTCACTTGCCCGGGAGTCAGTTGGTACGACTCCGACCAGGCAGTCCCATCGCGAAGTACGAGGTACGTGGCAGCAGCGGAATTTTTTCCAGAATGATTTTCAGAATGTGGTGTTGGCATGCCCGCGAGATAGCAATCTTAAAAAATAGGTTGGACAAATTGTTGATATCGAGAAGATGATCCTTCGTAAGTCACAAAGTGAGTGTATCAAAATTGAACACTGCCGGATCTGTATTCTTTTGGAATTTTGAAGAATTCTCAGTCCTCTGATTCTGTCAAACCTTCCTCTTGAAGTTGGACTGTCGGGGAGTCATGCTGGATCACTTCATGTTCTCATGACAAAGATGACAACTCATTTGTGCAGGAACTCTTCATGATCTCCCGAATTGACCGCTGTTTCTTATGGCTCTTTGCATCCGCGGCTTTCATGGTGTCGATTGCAAGCACCCATGCTCTCAATGCCCAAGACAACTGGACACGTTTTCGTGGTTCCAATGGTACAGGGGTGAGTGATTTGAAAGGTGTTCCGACACAATTCGACGCCGATGATTTCGCTTGGAATATTGAACTTCCCGGCAGTGGTCATGGTTCGGCAATTGTGTGGGAGGACCAATTGTTCGTCACCTCGGCAACAGAGACGGGCGCACAGGATGGCGGCGAACAACGGCTATTGTTCTGCCTGAATCCCACAAATGGCAAAGAGATTTGGTCTCTGAAACTTGGATTTAATACCAGTCACAAACATGTCAAAAACAGTTTTGCATCCAGTACCCCCTGCACTGACGGGAAATTGTTATTTGTCGCTTTTGCCGATGATCAGAAATTGATTCTCGATGCTTACACCTTAGACGGAGAAAGAAAGTGGCGGCGGATTCTAGGAGCGTTCACCAGCCAGCATGGGTTTGGAGTCTCTCCGACTCTCTACCAAGACCTGGTGATCCTGCCCAAAGACATGATGGGAAGCAGTTCCGTCATGGCGTTTGATAAACAGACCGGTGACACCGTTTGGACGATTCCTCGTAAGGTTCGCAAGACCTCTTACGCGACACCAATGATTTTGGAACGACCGGGGAAACCCGATCAGTTAATCACTGTGAGCGGGGCATCGGGAGTGACTGGTCACGATCCTCTGACTGGGGAAGAACTTTGGACCACGGCCGAGTTTCCCAAACGGACGGTCGCTTCGCCCATTCTTGCTGCGGGAAACATTATTGCCACCGATGGTGGTGGCGGAAAAGGATTTGACCTGTGGGCCATTTCCCCCGATGGAACGGGTGACGTGACAAGTACACACATCAAATATAAGCGAACGAAGGAGCTTCCCTATGTTCCTACACCGCTCTATGTCAATAACTTACTGTTTCTCTGGTCTGATAAAGGGATTGTCAGTTGCGTCGATCCGGTGACCTCAAAGAATCTGTGGACCGAGCGCGTCAGTAAAACCGATGTCAGCGCGTCACCGATTTGTATTGACGGAAAACTCTACTGTCCCGATGAAGATGGCAATGTTTCGGTCATTGCAGCGGCCAAAGAATTCAAGCTTCTGGGGACATCCTCACTGGGTGATCCTACTCATGCCACGCCATCGGTGGCGGGTGAGCGAGTATTTTTTCGGACATTCAATCGTTTGATTTGTCTTGAAGCAAAGCCATAAAGCGAACAATTTCGGTGCGGTTGTCAATTTCATCAGACAGGGGATATCGATGACAAGTTGGCCGGGGGGAGCGTGTCCATCCTGTGGTGAGGAGGTGCCAACGAATGTCATTCGCTGTCGGTCCTGCTCGACGATTTTGAATAAAGATCTTCAAGAACCGCCGTCAGTTGTGATTCCCGATTATCGTCCACTTCCCGAAGTAACCCCCTGCCCTTCTGCACAGACTCGCGGCCTCTATTTACTTTGTCCCATCTGTGATCGCGAATTGCGAATTAACGATAAATACCGCAATCAAAACGTGCGTTGCAATCATTGCGAAGCGTCATTTCTGCTCGATCTCTCTCAGCCCATGATTGAACTGAAGTCATTCATCGCCGATTGCCCACATTGTCAACAAGAATTGCGTGCGGCTCCCAAGTATCTCAACCAAAAAGTTGAGTGCAAGTTCTGTTCGGAGCCGTTGTTGTTCAATGATCAGCCAATGCAAAAGAACGAATGAGTGAAAACTGAATTTAGTCTTCTACCAAATCGGTATCATCTTCAAAGGGGAAATGATTCCACGCCGTTTGTGAACTTCCATCTTGCTTAAGCAAAATGACATAGTTACCGCAATATCGGCCAGGGGGCCTGAGGTTCTCTCTGAAAATCACCTTGCCCTCAATATCTGTTAGCGTAAGTTTCCCACCAGACCAGATATTATTGATTTGTGAGATGTAGAGAAAATTTCCTTGGACCTCGCGTGTCTCCTTGAAATTTTGAGACCATTCAATTTCACCTGAGAGGTCGATTTTCGCGGGACTTGATTCTAATGGCAGTTGGCTGATGAGCGTCAGTTGATTTCGGTCGTGTGGATGAAAAATCGCCAGAAGAAACCGCCAGCCGAGAAAACCAATCACGAGAATAACGATCAATGACTTCAGGTTCGCTTTGAATGACAAATCCATCGGAGCAAATCTTCCTGAAAACTATGACACGAACCACATCTCTCATGAAACACCATATATCTTCAACGCATTATCGTGGAACAGTTTTTGGCGGAACGAGTCGGGGCGATCTTTCACGATATCGAGTAGTGCTTCAGCCCACTGTTGATAAGTGGCAGAGAGCGTGCAAACCGGCCAGTCGCCGCCAAAGACGATTCGGTCTTCCCCAAAAGTGTCCATGCAGAAGTTGATATGAGGGGCCAGATCCTTGGCGGTCCATTTTCCTTTTTCCGCGGTCACAACAATCCCGGAAATTTTACAGGCGACATTTTTCAAGTCGGCGGCTGCCTTCATTGATTCCTGCCATGATTTCAGAAGAGCCGGCTCAAAACCTTGCACGGGCATATTACCACAATGGTCGATGATGAATTGTGTCTCGGGGCATTTTTTCGCAAGTTTGACGGCGTCACCGATTTCTCCCGGACGCATACAAAAATCAAAGGTCAGTCCCAGTTCGCCCAACAGTTGCATGTTTTTGACAAAGGTCTCTTCGAGGCACATTCCTTGAGGACGGTCTGGGTCATGCAAAACATTTCGCACACCGCAAACGTATTTGCTGTCTGCGTACTTGCGTGCGTATTCTGCAAACTCAGCCTTGTGAGGTACGCCTCCAATAATCGCCGAGATCATGGGGTTGTCATCTGACTTTGCCAAACCAATGACGTAGTCGGCCTCTTTTTCCTTTTCGTCCTCGGCGACATTGACTTCCATATAGATCGATTTTGAAATGTTGACCTTTGCTGTCGCCGACAGATAATCACTCATCACGAAGCTGCGTTTCAGTGTTTCTGGGGCACCACCCAACCAGGGAAGATTCAGCAGATCGAGATCCCAGAGATGTTGATGTGTGTCGATCATTGGTGTTTGAGCGAAAGCATTCACCGGAGAGGTTTCCTGTGCGAGAATAAATGATTGGGGATTGCCAAGTAGACTGCCCGCGAATAGAGCCGATCCTGCTTGCAGGAACTGGCGGCGTGTTTGGGGTACGAATTCTGTCTGTGTCATGACTGTGACTCCTGAATGTTTGAACGATTCCATGGTAATCAGACAGTTGGCAGAACGACAGATGAAGTCACGAAATTCTTGGTCGAACCTCAATTTGATCGGGATTCAACAGTGTCTAAGGTTTACCTAGGAGAATGGTCGAACTCATACTCTGATAATTCTTCCGTGACTCCAGGAAGTGTGAAGAGGATTTCCCGTTTCCATCCCGGTTCGTGAATGGGCCAAACCTCCATACGCAGACCGCCAGACTCAGTATTGAAAGGTCGACTCGATTGATGACATTCCCGAACGGCTTCGCGTTCTGCCGGCATCAGTCCTCCTGGGTGTCTCGAAAACCCATTCTTTCGAGAACTGACTTCTTGCTGATCGATCACTGTTACAATGATCTCGGGGTGAAAATCTTGTAACCGTCGAGAAATTAACTCGTGGCTTGCGGTGCGGTATCTCTCTTTGAGTAAGAATAAATCTCGCCCCATAATGCGCAGATCTGCCCGGAACCAATCGGTGGGGAGCAAGAGGCGGCTGGCAAAGCGATTGGCCAGTTGCTCTCGGAATGCTTCCGGCAATTCTTCTAATGAAGCATTCGTTCGTTCGCAGATCTGCCAGGCGAAAATTTCCCCAATCTCGTGAGCGGTTGCCCATTGCAGGCGTTCCGGTCGGTCGTCCGGTTTCAGTAAAACCGCCGGCTGCCCCTCAATCATTTTCTGGCGGGCACGCCCCATCTGCGACTGGTCATAGGCCAGTTCACAACCCAGCAATCTGACAGCATGCAACGCATCGACGGGGGGTTCATCGGTCGCCAGTCGCATCAAAATTTCACCGCACAGTTCATCTATGGCTTGATCCCATGGTTCCCAACACATGGATTCCCTTCTTTCAGTCTTTGAAAGTTAAATACGATTCTTATGTACACACACGGTGCTTTGTTTGTGTTGGTATGTCCAGTTGTTATGCGCGAAGTTTCTCCGGCCTGGTTGAGTTTGCGGATTTGCGAAAGAGTACCGAGTATTACGACGTTGCGGCATATTCAGAATGAGAACTCAGTGGAAATGGGATGGAGCTGCCCTTGTCCTGAATCATTGGGTTTGGCACGCCGATAGGAAAGAAAGGACCACCTGTCCGCAATCTCCCGGACTGCTTTTGCCCTTCTGAGGTCTGAATGGACTCAAACTCTCTAAATCACACGAACTCTGCCACCACCGTTGAGCCTTTGCCGGCTCCCCGTTCGGTGATGATGGTCGTTTGCCTTGTCTCATTGTTCAGCAGCTTGGGAATGACCAGTTGTCTCGACAGTTCTTCAGAGCTTGTTTGGATGGGACGATTGGAAACCGTCACAGAAACTGTTCGAGCACCCATTGATTCAAAAATCATCTCACTCGTTCTGAATTCGGGGGATGCGGTCGATGCCGGGCAGCGGCTTCTCAAACTCGATTCCTCAACGCTTAATCGGCAAATTGAAATTCACCAGGAAAAAGTGCGTCTGCTCGAGTTAGAGCTTCAGCAGGTAGAAGCCAAGGCTAACGTCGAATTAAGTTGGCGATGGAAAGAAATTGACGATGATATCTACGGCAATAAACTAAAGTCGGCGGATTTGCTCAAAGAAAAGTATCTGGCCGATTTCAGTAATGTGGCTTGGTCCGAACTCTTGAGTAATCAGTCCCCGATTCAAACTGCGGCAGCCGGAGGCTTGAAACCCTTTGTGCATGATTTGTCAGTTCCTGATGAAGTCAGGATTCGGGCGATGTTACAACAGGAAGCAGCCAATAATGCGTCCGAGGTTTACTCCGCACAAATGGAGTTGCTGGAAAAGCGTCTCGCTGAACTCAAGTCGATTCGTGCCGATCTCACGGAACAGGTCCGTAACGCTCATGGTATTCCGTTGCTACAACACCGATTGAAATTAGCGAAAACTGAAGGCAATCAACTCGAAAAGTTACGTGTTCAGAGTGAGATTCTTTCGCCCACTTATGGAATCGTTGGTGTCTTTCGTGCGTCCGCTGGAAAACACGTTCGGAAGGGAGAGCCGCTGGTCGAGATTCTCGACCGGGCTCAGGAATATGTTACGATCATGGTACGATCTCGCGATTTACCAAAGTTTCATGTTGGGAAAGAAGTTGCTGTCATCTTTCCTGGCGAGATCAAGCGACATGGTCTTGTCTCTGAAATTCCACCTCAGATTGCCGAGATTCGAGAGGATGGACAATCCTATTCGGAACTCAAAATCACGCCAACCGATAAGTCATGGCCCAATCTTCCCTTCGGCAGTAATGTCGAAATCTCTCTGGCTCACTGATTACTCACATGCTATTTCAACATGATGGTGTTGAGAAAACTCATGATTGCGGCAGTCGGCTTGTCCCCTGC
This sequence comes from Planctomycetota bacterium, assembly GCA_030836185.1. GTDB lineage: Bacteria > Planctomycetota > Planctomycetia > Planctomycetales > Planctomycetaceae > JABURQ01. Next base: position 84,255 of record JAURQH010000048.1, on the reverse strand, counting down.
GTTCCCAATATCGTTGTTGACGCTGCCGTGTGTTTTTCCCTCAGCCACATGAATGGAAGCTGTGGTATCAGCCTTTATTAGTGCATTTTTCAGGTCTGTGGACATTTTGTTGGAGTCGGCACGACGTTCGATGGGAATGATCAGAAATGGGGGGTGCCGTTTGTCGTTGGCGACATGATGGATGGGCGAAGCATCCCGTTGCGTTTCTTCGTCCTTGGTGAATGCACTCAGATACATGGCGTTGGCGACAGAGTTTCCGATCTTCAGTTTGGCGGGGATGTCGTACCCTGCTCCGTCGAGTAATACAACACCATCAATGATTGAGAATTGCTTGTCGTGTTTTTTGAGTCGTCGATGGTCGGTCGCGACCAACGCGGCGAGGTGAGCGCCTGCCGAATGCCCCATGACAAACAGAGTCTCTGGATCTCCACCATAATCCCCAACATGATCGTGAACCCAAGCAATTGCTTCTGCGACATCAATAATGTGTCCGGGATGCTGAACCTCGGGAGTGAGTCGGTAATTCACAGAGATATAAACAAAACCCTGACGATTAAAATACTTCGATTTATCGAGGCCTACGGCAAGATTGGATTTGTCGCCGATCCTCCAGCCGCCTCCGTGAATCATGACCATGACGGGAAGTTTGCCCGGACTCTTCTTGGGGCGGTAGATATCCAGTGAGAGATATTTGGGATCACTACCGGGACGTTTGGCATAGACGATATCCAGGTCGGCAGTCATATCGTCAGGAACTTTTCGGCTACCGGGAGCCGATTTCAATTCTTCGAGAACTTCGGCTTGTTCGGGTGTGAGAACCAGCAGGAGCTTGATGCGGAATTGATCTGTTTGGTATTTGTCACGGTAATCTCGCAGCAATTGGAATACCTGTTTTTTCTGTTCCCCTGAAAGATTCAATTCTTGGAGTGTGTCCAGAAATGGTCTTTCTGGTTTCTGAGCAACTTGTGCGGCAATCGCACTTGTCGCACAGATCAGGGTTACGAGACAGATTGGTGTCAGAAGTTTGGTCGATAATATTTGAGTAGACTTCATAGAACCTTCCAGAAATTCATAAACTAAGACGAGGGTATGGTTTATATAACCCTAAGGTGCAGATTAAGTTTCAATAATCTGGAGCCTGAAAAAAACTTTTGGAAAAAAACAAGGCGCACAGCTATTATGAAGTCGTTGGGCCGTACAAGTTCCTTCACACCCCATCACGGAGTTTTCTCGATGTCCACGCAAAAAATTCTGAGTCTGTTATGTGTCGTCCCTCTCTCTTTATTGAGCTTCTGTGAGACATCATACGGCCAGGTTTGCGAAGGCGCGTCTGCCGCTGCGGCTTCTGTTGCACCCTCCGCGTTATCTTCCGGGGGTACACCCAGCGTGAGCATTTCCGGTAACTCGTTTTTCAACCTCATGCGATTTAATCAATTTTTGTCGGCACCAAGTCGGCAAGCGCAGATGCAGCAGCAACAGCGGATGATGTTCCTGCAACAGCAGTGGATGTTGCAGCAGCGTGAGTTGGCAAAAAAACAGGAAGCGGAGAAAGCCAAGCAGGAAGAAGAGAAAGAAAAAGAAGAGGCATTGGCCAAACTTAAAGAGAAGAAAAAGAAGCCGAAAACTCCCAATGACGGTTTAACCGCCGATCAACGGATTAGACGTTCGTTACTTCAAATTGAGCGTCGTAATGAATTGAATAGCGGAACGATTAGGCGACGCTAAAAGTCAGTTTCCAAACAGTCCCGGCTTGCGAGTGATTTGGTCGACTTCTTGTTCGTCTTTGAGGCCCGAACTGCCTTTCAATGCTCCGCCGACTCCGATCAGTTCGGGGTGGCGGGCGATTTTATCGCTAAAGATTTGTAAGTCTTTGACCAGTGGGTCGGCATTCTTCAGCAGGATTGCTAACTGAATCGCTGAACGATTCAAATTGTCATACAATTCGGGGTCAACGGCCAGTTTTCGTAGTGACCCTTCTTCGGTGTTCGTCAATTTGACGAAGGTGTCCAGCTCTTTCGTGACGGATTGTAGATTGGCGAGTGAACTGTCGAGACGAATGATGATACTCTTGCTGTGTTGAGCCAGAGGTTTCGTCACTTCGTTCAGATTCGCCAGGTTTTGATCAATCTTGCCCGCTGCCTGATTGATGGTTTCGACGGTCGCTTTGACCGTGGCAATTGTACGTCCTGTTTCTTCGGTCAGTCTGGGCAATGCGGCGAGAGTCTTTTTGAGATTGGCCTGATTTTCAGGATCCCCCAACAGGCTCTGCGCGACGAGCAAGGTGTCACTTGCTTTCTTCATTGTCTGTGTGAATTCACTGAGCGAAAGAACTGTTTGTTCCAGAACCTGATCGAGATTTCCTTCTTTGGTTTCGATCAGGCGATTCATGTTGCTGGCAACTTGCTTCCACTCGGTGGATGTTTCGTTAAAGGCACGAAGTGTTTTTGTCACTTCTGTCTGCATTTGGTTGACCACTTCAAACGGATCGGAAGGTGGGTTTCCAGACAACATCGCCCCAGGCTCAAGCCATTCAGCACTCAAACCCGGCGTGAATTCGAGTGAGGCATCTCCGAGTAGCGATTTTCTAAGATGAACTTCAGTGTCTTGACGGAGTTTGAACTTCTCTTCGATCTCAGCAGTTACGAGGACACCACCGCGTTGGTCGTCGAGTTCCACGTCAGAGACGACTCCAATCGTCAGGCCGTTCATCATCACAGGCGATCGACTGAACAGACCGGGGGTCTCTTCAAAATGGATCGCAATTGGGTAGCGTGGACGAAAGTGTTGACCGAGTTTGCCGAATTGAAAGACCATCAGGCCAATCATTGTCATGACGGAGAGGCAGAAGAGTCCAACCCAGAAATGGAGTTTGCGTTCGTTCATGGATATTCAGTTTGGTTATTTGCAATCGAAAATAGAAATTAAGCGGCGTTCAGTTCTTCAATCCGGGCACCCGCTTCTCCTCGAACAAACTGGCTGACTGACGGGTTCTCGCAGTCAAACAGTTCTTTTTTGGTACCCCGAAAAACGATTTGTGAATCTTCGGATCCAATTCTTGCCAAAGGGTAAAACATGATCACTCGGTCGGCCACACGTTCAACAGTTCGCATATCGTGAGTCACGACAACATTGGTGACATTGCGCTGGCGGGCCGTTCGCAGGATGAGTTCGTTGATCACATCGCTCATGATGGGGTCGAGGCCCGTTGTCGGTTCGTCAAAGAACATGACCTGTGGATCCAACGCCATGGCTCGTGCAAGACCGACACGTTTTTTCATGCCCCCCGACAGTTCGGAAGGTTTCTGTTGACAGACATTTTCAGGTAAGCCAACATCCTGAAGTCGTTGAACAACAATGTCGTGGACTTGTTGATCTTTCAGGTCTGTGTTTTGCCTCAAACCGAAGGCGATATTTTCAAAAACATTGAGACTGTCAAACAAGGCGGCCCCCTGAAACAGGTAACCGTATTTGAGTCGTCGTTGCGAGATTTCGCGTTCTTTCAGCGTATTGACAAGGTTCCCGCTCCACAGAACATCTCCCGAAGTTGGCTTGAGCAATGCCATCAACAACTTCATGGTGACACTTTTCCCGCATCCGCTTTCACCAATGATCACTAATGTCTCACCTGGATGAATCGCCAGCGTAATGTCTCTCAGAACATGCTGCGATCCAAACTGTCGCGAGACGTTTCGGAGTTCCAGGATGGGGGTAGTATTGGAGTTCATGAAAAAAGATCGTCACCCGGTCACAAGAGGGTTCGGCCAGATCAGGTAATACAAGTTGTTGGAAAATACACCCAAGAAGAAATCCACCACGAGAATTGTTACGAAGGAATAAACAAAAGCTTCTGTTGCCGCACGTCCGACACCCTCGGCTCCCCCTTCGCTATGGAATCCTCGGTGACAGGCGATGATCGCAATGATGGCGCCGAAAAAGATGGATTTAGTCAGTCCTGAGAGAAAATCCCAGGCGGTGATGAATTTGTTGACGTGATGCCAGTAATGGAAGCCGTTGATCCCCAGGATTTCCGTGCTGAAAAGCCACCCTGTGAGAATACCCGTGGCATCGGCAACAGCAGTGAGCAGAGGAATCATCAACAAGCAAGCAAGAAAGCGGGGAACAACGAGGTGTTGAACCGGGTTTGCACCTAATGCGCGAAGTGCTTCAATTTGTTCGGTCACTTTCATAGTCCCAAGTTCGGCAGCGATGGCACTGCCGATTCGTCCAGAGAGCATTGTTGCTGCCAAAACGGGGCCAAGTTCCGTGACCAGTGAGAGCGTGATCATCGCTCCCATACGGTTTTCCATATGCAATAAACGAAACTGGTTAAACGATTGGACGGCCAAAACCATACCGATGAATCCGCCTGTGATCATGATCACCGAGACGGATCGGACGCCAATTTGAAAACAGAGCGGGACAAAAACTCGTGAAGAAGGAACTCCTCGAAACAGCTTTGGCACAATGCACAGAGCAAACAGTCCGATATCTCCCACCAATTGCACCAGCGAAGTCACGGCACGTCCGATGAGATGCACGAATGATTCGCGCGGCAGGACTGGGGTTGTGGCTGGCATTTTGAAGGAATCCATGATCGGGTCGAAACTTACGTCGTGCCGCGGGGCCGCATCGATGTGGGAGAGTTGTAGCTCAGGTGCTGTTTCTCTGCGAGAGAGATTTGCCCCCACTGGGAGTGTAAGAAATGGACAGACAGAAAAATCTTTTGTCGCGTGAATCTCGTAAGTGTCTTCAGGGTAGTGAGATATGTCGTTTTGTGGAGGCGTGCGAGTCGGATTTGTCAAAAAATCTGCAAATCTTTGCGCGCAGAGTGTCCGCGATCCCTCGGGAACCGGATTTACCTTAAGACCTGGTCGCAATGCTGAAACAATGTTTGTTTCTTTGCGGCACGACTTTGAGACACAACTCCTAGGAGAGAATCATGAAACGCATTGCCCTTCCCGCCATGCTTGTTGCAGTCGCATTTTTTGGCGTTAGTTCCACAGCGTCCGCTCATCCCAGACATGGTGGTGGTCCCGGACACTCACATGGAAATCGTGGGGGATTCAATTCTTCGTTTGCTCCCGGTGGATGTTATGGTGGCGGCGGTGGATATGGGTCGTATTCACGACGTAGCACAACTTATTTCGTCCAACCACGAAGTTACAACAATTTCGGCTATCAGTCGTTCGGTAATGGGTACCGCAACCGCTCATTCAATAGATACAACCAAAGCGGACTCCGCCTGCGAAGCGGTGGTTTGAACATCGGCCTACGATTCTGATTCGCCGACAAACGCAACTTTCCAAACAGCAGCCGGAGATTTCTTCGGTTGCTGTTTTTTTGTGCGCAATAAGTGCTAAATCAGTCGCGCCGGATTTCTTTTCATTCACTGCCCGCTACCGTTATACTCAATGCAGAGATCGGCTTGCCCGATCCTCGTCCAAAATTCAACCTATTTGACCGGCCAGGAGAAGAGATTTCGCCATGCGATTCACCATTATGCTCTCGACTTGTTTGTCCTTTGTTTTGTCCACCGCCCTGCCCTCAATTCATGCCGCCGATCCGAAACTGGTCAAGGCGATTGAAAGTGCGGGTGGGCAAGCGATGCCAGTCGCTCAAGATGCGCCGCAACTCACCGTTGCGTTTCACCTTTCCGACAAGAAAATTACCGACGAGACTTTGGCTCTGCTGAAAGGCTCGGCAGACATCGTCGAGTTGAATCTCCGCGGGACAGAGATCACCGATGCCGGTCTTCCTCACATCGCAGGTCTCAAAAGTCTCAAGAAATTACATCTCGAAAAAACGAAAGTGACCGACACTGGTCTCAAACAGTTGGCGGGCCTCGATTCCCTTGAATACCTCAATCTGTATGGCACAGAGATCACCGATGCGGGGCTTGAAACTCTCAAATCAATGAAGAGCTTGAAGAAGGTTTTTCTGTGGCAGACGAAAGTGACCGATGCTGGTCAGTCTGCTCTGGAGAAATCACTGGCCAACGCTTACGTCAATCGGGGAGTCGATAAAGTCGATTATCCGCTCATTGCCGACAAGCCATTGGAAGCTTTCGTTAGCATCGAGAAGGAAGAAGAGAAACCGAAGGAACAAAAGCCCGCCGCTGAGAAGAAAGAAGAAGAAAAGAAGAAATAGTTTTCGGTTTGCGGTGTTCAGTTCACAAGAGGCTTTTAATAACTGGAAAGAGATTTCATGTTTGACCGTCTGCGCTCGATTTCTTTGCCGATATTTTGTTGCGTGTTGATGCCTTCGATCACAGCAGCGGCACGACCTAACGTCATTCTGATCATGACTGACGACCAAGGATATGGCGATCTCGCCTGTCATGGCAATGAGCAAATCAAAACTCCTCATCTCGATAAACTCCATTCTGAGTCAGTTCGTCTGACCGATTATCACGTCGATCCCACCTGCTCACCAACCCGCTCTGCTCTTCTCACCGGTCGCTATTCCACTCGCACGGGAGTTTGGCACACCATCATGGGGCGGTCGATCATGCACAAAGATGAACAGACGCTGGGAGATGTCTTCCTGGATGCCGGCTATCAAACGGGCTGTTTTGGTAAATGGCATCTCGGGGAAGCTTATCCTTATCGCCCACAAGATCGCGGCTTCAAGGAAGTCGTCATACACGGTGGCGGTGGAGTCGGGCAGACTCCCGATTACTGGGGTAACGATTACTTTGATGACACTTATTGGCACAACGGTCATCTCGAAAAACAGACCGGTTATTGCACCGATGTCTTTTTTGATCATGCCTTGAATTTCATTGAAGACAGTAAGTCCAAACCGTTCTTTGTCTATCTGCCAACGAACGCTGCTCACGGACCGTTTTTGGTCGCGGAAAAATATAGTAAACCCTACAAAGAGATGGGCATCAAATCGCCCCGCGCCGAGTTTTACGGCATGATTACTAACATTGATGAAAACGTCGGTCGGATGCGTCAGAAACTGACCGAATGGGGACTCGATGACAATACGCTGCTCATCTTCACCACCGATAACGGCACGGCTGCCGGTAGTCGAGACGGTGGTTTCAATGCCGGCATGCGAGCCGCCAAAGGCTCCGAATACGAAGGAGGACACCGTGTTCCCTGCTTCTGGTATTGGAAAGGCCAATTGTACGGCGGTCGCGATGTCGACCAGCTCACCGCGCATATTGATATGCTGCCAACATTGGCTGATTTTTGTGGACTCAAAGTCCCCTCAGATCGCATCATCGATGGCAAGTCGATTCGTCCACTGTTGGAAGGCAAAGCGGAGGGCTGGAAAGAACGAGTGATTACGGTCCACTCTCAAAGGGTTGAAAACCCGATCAAGTGGAAGCAATCGGCCGTCATGACCGAACAGTGGCGACTCATCAACGGCAAAGAACTCTACGATATTGTTGCCGACCCAGGCCAGAAATCGAACGTCGCTTCCGGTCATCCGAATGTCGTGAAACGATTGACCAACCAATACAACAAATGGTGGGAATCAATTGACGAACGGTTTGACGAAGTTGTGCCGTTGTTTGTGGGTTCAGAAGTGCAAAATCCGGTCGACTACACGGCTCACGATTGGCTCGTCGATCAAAGGCAGATTCCGTGGAACCAGACGCACATCCAAAGAGATCTTCCCGGTTCGGGAGTCTGGAATTTGTATGCCGAGCGCGCGGGGCTTTATCGTTTCACTTTACGACGCAGAGCACCCGGCGTCGATCATCCGCTGGATGCAAAGAGTATCAGCGTTAAGTTGGGTGATGATGCTTGGAAAGCCGAACTTACTGAAGACGCGAACGCCTATCAGTTTGTGCGAAAACTGAACGTCGGCAATGTGACTTTGCAGAGCTTGATGGAGTGCAGCGATAACAAGCTCCGCGGCGCGTATTACGTGACGGTCGAGTTTGTGGAGTGAGTTCGATAGCCCGTGGGCGCAAGCACACGGGATGCTTCCGAAAGTCATTGCTCCGTACCGCAACGAACCAGAGTTCAGAGTGTTCGACATTGTCCGTAGCTGGACTCGCAAGAGTTCAGGATGTTCGACCTTGCCCCCCGGTATTTTATCTGAATTCTTGCGAATCCAGCTACCGTTTCTGCTGCAGATTGGCGAGTCATTTTTCGAATTTGCGGGGGAGTCCCGATATGCCTGACACCACTGATCTGACCAAAAACCATTCGTCTGAGACGGCTCGTCTATACTGGGCCTATCGATTTCTGGCCGCATTGCTTGCCATGGTGGGTTTGAATTTGTTGACTTTGGCGAGAACATGGAAAGCCTATCACACAGATATGTTCGAACAAATCGGCTTTCCCTTGGTGTTCAGGGAGCGTGGTGGATTTGCTGGTGTCGACGCTTGGCATTACGAATTACTGCTGATCGATATCTTAATCGCTCTTGCCGTGGCCTACGGCTTCGCACATGCTTGCAAAGAGGGATTTGTCGCGATGTTTCATAAGCTGCGCAAACTAGGTCTTGAGAATAAGACTTGCTCGTAAAATTTGAGTCCGAACATAAAGTGATCTTGCCATGAATCAGATGTTTCGTTTGTTCACACTGATTCTTCTGGCAAACTGGTTTGGATTCTCTTCATCGGCTGCGGAACGGCCCAACGTCATTCTGATCATGACCGACGATCAAGGGTATGGTGACCTGGCTTGTCACGGGAACCCGATCCTCAAAACGCCTCATCTGGATCAGCTCTTTCAAGAGTCCATCCGGCTCACCGATTTTCATGTCAGTTCGTTCTGTACACCCACCCGAGCGGCGTTAATGACGGGGCGTTATCCCGCTCGAACCGGCGCGTATCGCACAAGTTCGGGACGCACCATGTTACATACCGACGAACGGACCATTGCCAATCTGTTCGAGGAGAACGGCTACAAGACCGGCATGAGTGGCAAGTGGCACCTGGGGGACAATGCTCCGCATCGCCCACAGGATCGCGGTTTTCAACATACAATTTGGCATCGATGTGGCGGTGTCGGGCAGGCTTCCGATTACTGGGGCAACGATTATTTTGATGATACCTATGAACGAAATGGTGAGTTCGTCAAATTTGACGGCTATTGCACCGATGTCTGGTTTTCCGAGTCGTTGAAGTTTATCGAACAAAATCAAGCAGAGCCATTTTTTCTCTATCTGGCATTGAATGCACCACACGGCCCCTACCGCGTTGATAAAAAATGGAGTGACTCTTATCGGGGGCATGCAGACTGGGGCGCTGGCCCAGAGTTTTACGGCATGGTCGCCAATATCGACCACAACTTGGGGTTACTGCGCGAGCGGTTAGAGACGCTCAAACTGGCCGAGAATACGATTCTCATTTTTATGACTGATAACGGGACGGCCAATGGAGCGAAGTTTGAAGGACTGACGAGTGAAGCGATCAAAGGTTATAACGCCGGCATGAGGGGAAAGAAGTCCTCCGTCTACGAAGGCGGTCATCGCGTTCCCTTTTTCATCCATTGGCCTGCTGGTGGGTTTGTCGGCGGTCGCGATCTTGACTCGCTTGCTGCTCACATTGATGTCTTGCCAACTTTGGCAGAGCTGTGTGAGATTCCGTTGCCAAATTCGAACGCTCTTGATGGTATATCGTTTGCTAAGAGCCTGCGCGATGCCAATGCCCTGCCCCACCGCGATCATCTGGTCGTTCAATTTCAGGGAGGGCCATACTTCAGTTCCTCTCCTCAAAAATGGGAATACTCATGCGTGCTCAAAGAGAACTGGAGACTGATTGACGGAAAGGAACTCTACGACATCCACGCAGATCTTGCTCAACGCCATGACATCTCTGCAAAACGCCCCGATTTGGTCAAAGCACTTCGCGCATGTTACACACCCTTTTGGGAATCTGTCTCTCCTCGCATGACTCCGGTCTCGATTGACCTTGGTAATCCGGCAGAAAAACGAACAGTCCTTTGTTCGCAGGATTGGTATATGCCTAACGGCAATCCACCGTGGAATTTTTCCTCAATCAAACGGCTGCCCCGCGTGACTGGCCCTTGGATGGTTGATGTGAAACAGGCCGGGCGCTACCGATTGACTCTCCGGCAATGGCCCATCGAAGCGAATCAAACCGTGAATGCCCTACGTGCCAAAGTTCAAATCGCCGGTCAGGAAAAAGAATCGAAGGTCGAGCCGGGAAGTCAAGGAGTCGAATTCGAAATGAATCTTGCCGCAGGGAAAACAAAACTTCTCACGTGGTTGTATAACGAAGATGGTCAAGCGGGGGGCGCTTACTTTACCGAAGTCGAGTTGCTTGAGTGATTCAGTTCCTTCGCACAGAGTTTAAGCGATGCTTTTGTGTTTTGATTTAGAAGATCCGCCACAAAGTGAATGGTGAGCCAAAGACATCGCAGTGGTCGTAACAAGCATCCTTGGCTGTCCAGCAAGAATTAGGAAAGTAATACGGGTCTCCACTGAGAGTTTGCCAGCAATCGTCAAACACTCCGATGCAGGCACCGTTGCAGGCGGCTCCAGAGCTTGTACCCGCATCGGCAATGGCATCAGCCTTTTGAGTCATGGTTGATTGCAAGTAAAGTCCGGCGACCATAGCAATCATTGCGCAACGAATTACTGTCGTTTTGTAACGTGTCATTTGATAATTCCTGACATGGAGAGGAGAGTCGGGAGTAGAAACGAGCGTGACCTGGCTGTGGTCACCCGAAAACGGAAGTTCATTTGAACTTTATTGAGTTACGGCGATTGTTGCCTGAAAACAGGCCAAAATTTCTCGCTGCAAAATGTGCGGAACGGGTGGTGGAGACTCCCTTTCTGGTCGGAAAAATGTTACATTTGACGTCTGCGCGGAGCGCCGGTTTCAGGTGTTCTGCTGCGTCTCAATGCGCGCTGCGAAGCCGCGAACACAATTACTTTACACATCAGGATTTACAACGTGAGCGCTACAGCCGTCATCGGTTTGCAATGGGGTGACGAGGCCAAAGGGAAAGTGGTCGACCTGTTGACGGATCAACACGATATCGTCGTCCGCTATCTTGGTGGGAACAACGCCGGCCATACCGTCAAATTTGACGGCAAGACTTACAAACTTTCTCTGCTGCCTGCCGGGATTCTTCATGAAGGAATTACGTCGGTTATTGCGGGAGGAGTTGTGATTAACCCGCAGGCGCTGCTCAAAGAACTCGATCAAATCATCTCCCAGAAGGGCGAACTGAATAACCAGTTGATGATCAGTGATCGGGCTCACGTCATCATGCCTTATCATCTGGCTGAAGAACGTGTGCTTGAAGCAAGCCTCAAGGATGCCGCCATCGGGACGACGATGCGAGGCATCGGCACCTGTTACCAGGAAAAGTATGGGCGATCTCATGCGATTCGTGTTGGCGATTTATATCGCGACACCTTCAGTGACAAGCTGGCAGCGATTGTGGAATTCAAAAATCGGGCCATTGCCGCCCTCGATCCCGAGTTCGAGCCTTTTGATGCGAAACAGATCGAAGAAGAGTATTTGGGTTACGCCGAGAGGCTGAAGCCCCATGTTGCCGACACAACGGCATTTCTGCATCGGTCAATCAAGGAAGGGAAGAAGCTGTTGTTTGAGGGTGCTCAAGGAAGCCTGTTGGACATTGATCATGGCACGTTTCCATTTGTGACTTCTTCCAATAGTTCTGGTTGCGGAATCCATAATGGGAGCGGCGTCCCGGAAAAACATATCGGCCGAATGATTGGCGTTGTCAAAGCTTACACGACTCGCGTCGGTGGAGGCCCTTTTCCCACTGAACTCGATAACGAGGTTGGTCAATACATTCGTGATACAGGCAACGAATACGGCACCGTGACCGGGCGTCCTCGTCGTTGTGGGTGGTTTGACGCGGTCGCGGCGGGATATTCAGCTCGCATCAGTGGTGTTGATGCCGTCGCCGTGGCGCTGCTGGATGTTCTCGATGGTCTGGAGGAATTGCAGATTTGCGAGGCCTATGAGATCAACGGAGTTCGGACCACTGATTTTCCCAGCCATCTGGATGATCTGGCGGTTGCCAAACCCGTTTACCGGACAATTTCTGGTTGGATGTCCGACACCACGGGAATCACCAATTACGACGACTTACCGGAAAACGCTCGTAAATATGTCGAGGCGTTGGGAGAAATTTTGGAGGTGCCGGTTGATATCGTTTCTGTCGGTCCCGACCGGGAACAAACAATCGTTCGAAGGTAGACTTCTTTCCGTTCGCTCGCTTCATTCAGTTTTCGGCAGAAGAGAATAGAAAGAATCCTGATGATTCAATCGATTGATCTGCGTAGCGACACGGTCACCAAACCGACGGACGGCATGCGAGAGGCCATTGCCTCGGCGGAAGTTGGCGATGACATGTGGGGTGAAGACCCGACTGTCAACGAACTCGAACGGCGAATGGCCGAACTGCTCGGTAAAGAGGCGGCCTTGTTTGCTTGTTCGGGAACGCAATCGAATCAGTTGGGAGTATGGGCGCACTGCCGAGCGGGTGACGAGTTATTGATTCATCAAGATGGCCATATCGCCAACTACGAAGGTGGTGCTCCGGCGGTTCTGCATGGTGTGACCTGTCGGATATTTAGTGGAGTGGGTGGGATGTTCGAGGTGGCTGATGTGGAATCAGTCCTACATCCGGTCGATCAGCATTTTCCGATGTCCCGTTTGGTTTGTTTTGAAAATACGACGAACAAAGGTGGTGGACGGGTCTGGCCATTGGATCAATTTTTAAGTGTTTCACAATGGTCACAACAGCAAGGCTATAAAACTCATCTCGACGGCGCGAGATTTTTTAACGCCTGCGTCGGGGGAGGCTATGAACCGGCAGAGTTGGTCCCTCACATTGACACCATCTCCATTTGTTTTTCCAAAGGGCTTGGTTGTCCGTTTGGTTCGATATTGGTTGGCTCTCAGGCAGACATCGACACCGCGCGACGAGGGCGAAAAATTTTGGGGGGATCGTTGAGACAGGCGGGCATTGGGGCAGCCGCCGCAATTTATGCTCTCGATCATCACATTGACAAACTGGCTGAAGATCATCGACATGCCCGCATGTTGGCAGAACAAATCAGCGGCATTGACGGTTTGAATATCGACCTTGATGCAGTCGAATCAAACTTGGTCTTCTTCGATGTCGAAGAGTCAGCCGGAACCGCGGAGCAACTGGTGATGGCGCTACTCAGCCGGGGAGTCAAAGTGTTGGCGTTGGGGAATCAACGTATTCGGGCTTGTACACATTTGGATATCTCCGAGCAGGAGATTCAGGATTCAGTCAAGGCTGTGAAAGAGGCGATGTCAACGGGTTTGGCGAATGTGAAAATGCAGGAGTCCCATCCCTATGCCTACCGTTGATTGTTGAAATTAGCTGAGAATTCGTAATTTCAACAGTCCAAAGTGTTTAAGTCGGTTGTTCCAACTCGGCAGGAGGAGTGATTCTCTCAGACGGAGGTTGATCCCAACTGGCATTTTTTGCTAGTGTTAGACACGCTTTGTATAATAAATCGTGTTCAGTTAAGACTTTGAGGGAGCAACCATGGACGTGAACGGACCCAGCCCAATCCGCTCGTCGACTCCGATTCAACCGACTCAACAAGCCGGCTCGATTCAGGAAACGACTCAGTCAGATTCCGTGGCACCGAAAGACGGCGTTGAAATTTCGCAAGCCGCCAAAATGATGGAAGAATTGGATCAATCCTCTGATTTGCATCAAGCGCGGCTTGATCGGATCAAAGCAGACATCAAAGCGGGAGTTTACGAGACTCCTGAGAAGTTGGAGTCGGCACTTGGGAATTTGCTTAAAGAAATTGAATCTGAATAGACCACACCTTGAAGAAAGGTCGAGCCCATCGCTCTACACCAATTGGAGTCCGCTGTGAAAGAAGTCAGTTCTGTTGATGTTGCCATCAGTCCCACCGAAAAGTTTCAGGAGTATCTCACAACTCGTGGGATGCGTCTGACTCGTGAGCGGATGATATTTGTCGAAGAAGTTTTTGCCGATCATGAACACTTTGATGCGGATACCATTATCGAACGTGTCTCACATCGTAAAGATGGTCGAAGTGTGAGTCGTTCGACGGTTTATCGGGTTCTCGGGTTGCTTGAAGAAGCCGGAATGATTCGCAAAGTCGCCCGGCAGAATGACAAGGATGTCTTTGAACACGATTACGGTTACGCTCAGCACGACCATTTCATTTGTGAAAAATGTGGCGAGCTCACGGAGTTCTCGAACGATAAAATACGCCAAATGGTTGAAGAAATTGCCGCGGAATTCGGATTTCGGCTGTCTCATCATCGACTCGAAGGCCACGGTGTTTGTGCCACCTGTTCGGCACCTCCACAACGGCGTCATCACAAGCTGGATATGATTTGAACGTCGTCGACGAAGAATCTCAAAAGTCTGGCAATGAACTCTCCATTCTCCTGGAAGATGGACCGGTGATTGTCGTCAACAAACCCGCCGGCTTAATGACCGACACGCCACCACGAGGTGGTGATGCAGTTGTCACGCGGGTTAAGCAGTACCTTTCTGTGAAGTACGAAAAGTCGGGCAACGTCTATCTTGGTATTCCTCATCGGTTGGATAAGCCGGTCTCAGGTGCCATTGTGTTCTCGCGGAATTCCAAATGTGCGGCTCGATTGTCCGAACAGTTTGCCGAAAGAAGCATCAAAAAGATTTATTGGGCCGTCTTGAAGACTCGCCCTGAACAAGAGACGGGAATGCTGACCGATTGGATGAAGAAGCATCCCACGGAAGCACGCACTCACGCCGGCAATCCCGATGACCCTGCCGCCAAAGAGGCGAAACTCAACTATGAGATGTTGCCGGGCGATTATGGCGGTTATGCAATCTGCCAGATTGAATTGATCACCGGTCGGATGCATCAAATTCGTTGGCAACTGGCCTCCAGAGGTTTCCCCGTTGTGGGAGACGAGCTGTATGGTGGAGAACTTCTGGAGGATCGCGCGGGGATACTTTTGCACGCTCGAGAATTGACGTTCAAACACCCCATTCGCTACGACGAAGTCACGGTCACTGCTCCCCTGCCCGCTTGGTGGCCGGAGTCGGTTCGCGTTGCCGAAAGCACTTAAACCGATTGAACTTGTTCACCGACGAGTTCGGGCATCGGTTCGGCTTCGATCAGTGGGACTTCATTTTCATCATCGAGAGTTAATAGGGTGTTTCGTGGCACACCTAGCAGATGATAAAGTGATGCGGTGAGTTCGGGAAGCTGTACCGGACGCTCGATCACCTCTGAGGCGGTTGCGTCTGTGGCACCGACGACCTGTCCACGTGGGATGCCGTCACCTGCGACGATACACGAAAACGCTCGCGTCCAGTGATCACGTCCACCGAAGGGATTGATGACGGGAGTTCGTCCCATTTCTCCACAGGCCAAGACAACAGTTTGATCGAACAGTCCTCGTTGTCGAAGGTCGTCAATCAATGCCGCGAATGCCTGGTCAAATTGTGGACAAACCTTTTCCACAATGTCTCTCATCGTGGTGGGACTGTGTGGGGGTTGACCGTGAGCATCCCAGGAAATTTCGCCATGTAGCTGGTCGTACAGATTGACTACGACAACTCGTGTTCCCCGTTCGACAAGTTGTCGAGCTTGCAGCAGTAATTTTCCGGAACGATGATTGCCATACGATGCACGAATCTGTTCGCGTTCTTCGGGAAGATCAATGGGGATGACCGGCTCGAATTCTGTTCCGAGGAATCCGGCACCTTGTCCGCGCCACGTGTTCACGCCGGTTCCGCTGAGGTGGCCGGGAAGAACGGCGAAGCTTTCCCCTTCTTCTCCGAAGATGCGTTTAATGACCGAGCCGAACGAGGGGTATTGAATGTTTCCGCGTGCGAGTCGACCGGTATGCAAGAGTTGTAAGCCGGTTTCGTGGATGGGGGCTTCCCGGTGAGACAAGCTGCGAATCAGTGTCATCTGATCCATTCGCTCGGCAATTTTCGGGAGCGACTCACTGATCGAAACTGACGGAATGGATGTTTGAATGGAACGCAATGGTCCGCGGATTTCGCGCGGTGCTTCGGGTTTCGGATCGAATGTTTCCAATTGGCTTGGGCCGCCAGCAAGTTGGATCAGAATACAATTGCGTGGTTTATGAGAGGGGTGCATGGCGCGGGCTTTTTCAGCCAGTTTCAAGCCGACCACTCCCATACCGCCAACACGCAAAAAGTCTCGTCGCGTCACGGATTCCGATTTTGAAGCAGAGTCATTCATCACAAGGTTCCAATTAGGGCTTTTGTATCATAACAGACCCAATTGGCTCAGAATACCCGGTCTTTGCGTGAGAATTGGATTTGAGAAGACTCTTTTGAGGGCTTTCACAGACTGGATTTGTTGTCGGACGGAATCGTCGGTAAACTCAAGGGGTCTTTCAATGACTCGCAAGAACTGGATTTATGAGCGTTTCTCCCGATTCTCAACTTGATCCCCAATTCAATCCCCAGAGGACCGGTGGTTCCCAACAGTTTCTGTTGGTCATGATTCTGATGGTGTTGGTGGGAGTGTTAGTTTTTCAGAACATGGATCGTTCGGGGACTCTGAATAGCCCGCTTCAATCCCGCAAGATCACACCTCGCGGTGAGTTGGGAGCAGACGAACAGGCGACGATCCAGCTTTTTGAAGAACTCAAGAATTCAACGGTCTTCATTCAAACCCGGAAATATACTCTGGAGGCGCGTCTCGGTTTTCGGTTTTCCGTCGAAGAAAACCAGGCGGGAGTCGGAACGGGTTTCATTTGGGACAAAAGCGGTCATATTGTGACCAACTTTCATGTGATTCAAAACGCCGATGGTGCGACCGTGCAATTGGCCGATGAATCGGTCTACGAGGCGAAGGTGGTCGGTGCCTCTCCCGAACAGGATCTCGCCGTGCTGAAAATTGAAGCTCCGGCGGAGAGTTTGCATCCCATACCCGTTGGGACATCGGCCGATTTGAAAGTGGGGCAGACTGTCATTGCATTGGGGTATCCTTTGGGGCTTGATTTGACACTTACGAAAGGTGTGATCAGTGGTCTCGATCAGTTGTTGCCTCTGGAGAGTGGCTCAGAGATTCAAAGAGCCATTCAGACCGATGCGTCAATCAATCCCGGGAATTCGGGGGGGCCTCTCTTGGATAGTGAAGGCCGTTTGATTGGCGTCAATACGGCCATCATTCGTGCGCCGGCCGGTTTTGGTTTTGCCATTCCCGTTGATACGGTGCGAGATGCCATCGATAAGATGTCAAAGAATCCTCTGCAAACACTTCCAACTTTGGGGGTCAAAACGACAGATTTTTTAGCAACAGTCAGGAATATCGAGACGGGGGAAAACCGTCAATTGGGGGTTCAGGTGATAGCGGTCTTTCCCGGCGGTCCTGCCGAAAAAGCCGGTATTCAGGGAATGGTATTAACTCGATACGAGCAGGTGATCAGCGGTGATATTATTCTCGCCATTGAGGACGAACTCATCGATCATCCCTCAAAAGTGAACCAGGCACTCTCCCGATATCGTCCCGGTGATCGGGTGATTTTAACGATTTTTCGTCAGAATCAGCCGCTGGAAGTCCCCGTGATTCTCCAGTAGAACCAATTGGTGGGAAACGAAAAAAAACGGTCTCGAACCGGGTGCTATCTTGCGATATTCAATCGACTCATCGTAAGATAGAGAAGTCGATCGACAGGGCCACTGTTCATTGTGCAGAAATTGAGACGTAATTATGACCGAAATCACCTCACCACGTGTATATCAACAAGATGAAGTGACTGTCATTGAGCTGGGCGAGGAGTATGAGAACCTCGATGAAGCGGTACTGACCGACCTTCGAAACCTCATTCTGAAAGCCGTTGATGAGGCTGATCCGCCGCTGGTCGTGCTGGATCTCTCTCACACAAAATTCTTTGGCTCTTCTTTTATCGAGTTGATCTTCCGGGCCTGGACTCGATTGCAGGCACGAGACGGAGGCAAGTTTGTCCTGAGTGGCCTCATGCCATATTGTAAGGAAGTGATTGAAATCACACATCTTGATCAACTCTGGACACTCTACGATTCTGTCGATGAAGCCATCGTCGGCATTCAATCGTAATCAAGGCTCCGGTTGCAAGCGAATTGCCGCGCTGGCGTAATGAGCGGTCAGTCCTTCTTTGTCGGTCATCAACTTGAGATCTCGGTCGGCTTCTGCAAGCGCCTCACGGTTATAGCCAATGATCGACGATCGTTTGAGAAAATCAATCGAGCTGAGTCCGTTCGCGAATCGTGCGGTCCCTCCTGTTGGTAAGACGTGCGAAGGACCGGCAAGATAGTCACCCAATGCGACGGGTGTGAAATTTCCCATGAAGATCGCACCGGCGTTCTGGACTTGTTCGAGCATTGATTCAGGGTCATCCATCGAGATGTGCAAATGCTCGGGGGCGAGTAAATCCGTTAATCGCGCGGCTTCGTCTGCATCGCGGGCGAGAATCAACGCGCCGTAGTCTTCAAGGGCACGACGGGCAAGATCTCCCCGTTCGAGCGTTTCTAACTGCGATTCCAGCGCCGCGTGAACCGCATCAATCAGAGGAGCATGCCAGGTAATCAACACGCCCGAACCGGGACTATGCTCGGCTTGTGAGATCAGGTCGGCGGCGATGTATTCAGGATTGGCGGTTTTGTCGGCAAGCACAATCACTTCGCTCGGTCCGGCAATGCTATCGATATCGACTTCACCGAAGACATGTTTCTTCGCAAGTGCCACAAACAGGTTCCCGGGACCAACAATTTTGTCGACCCGTTCGATTCCTTCAACACCATAAGCGAGGGCGGCCACCGCTTGGGCGCCCCCCACACGATAGACTTCAGTCACACCGATTTCTTTGCACGCCGCCAATAGATCAGTGTTATAGCCACCAAACTCCGTGGGAGGTACAACGACAACAATTTCCGCGACGCCGGCTGTTTGGGCTGGTACGGCTGTCATCAATAACGTCGAGGGATACGCGGCAGCACCACCGGGAACACAAATCCCGATGCGTTTGAGGGGCAAATATCGTTGCCTGAGATCGATCTCCCCTGCTCCACTACCGACTTCGCGAATGATTTGCACATTCTCAGGCAGGATTTCACTCTGAAACAGAATGATGCTTTCTCGAATTCGACGAATGGTTTCCAAATAGTTGTCATCAGCCGCCTCGTGTGCCGCATCGAGTTCTGCTTCCGACACTCGCATCGTTTCGAGTGTGAGCTGTTTGCCGTCGAGTTTGGCCGAGTAATCGAGGAGTGATTTCAATCCACCTTCCTGCACATCCCGGCAGATTTTTTCGACGACTTGCTGGGGAGAGAGTGGCTCGCCAAACAGTTCCATCGTGCGCTGTTTACCGGCTTCGGAGACGACGTCTCCACGCGGGCTCAATTTTTCACGTAACTGACTGAAGAGATCTTCGGCAGCGTCCTGGGAACAGTCAATTTTGGTGATAGAAAGGCTCATGGGTGTCTCTGATCGGAAATTGCAGTTCTTGAATTTGAGAGACTTATTCTAGCAATCCTGACCACTCGCGGCGAGTAAGTTGTCGGTTACGTAAATGATTAGGGAAGGAGCATTTCAATCACTGCATAAAGCGGATTTTGTGACGAGTAAGTTTCAGGCTGAGTTGCCGTTTTCCGTGGTGTCTTATCCCAATCAAAAAAGCAAATAGTTGTGGTGCGTGGGCTGAACTCTCTTTTTGTTATCACAAACACCTTTTCTACTGTTTTTGCAGGATTTGGAAGCTTGACCGCCCTAATGGAATGATCGTTTTTGCTGACGATGAGATGGACTTGTTGAGTGTTCTCTGAATTGCTTGCTTTGTTTTGGCTAAATACGCTCAACTCTCCTCGGGCGTAAGGTCGGACTCCGATTAATTCGTAACAATCTTTTTTTTCTTCTTTAATTTGCCATTCGTACTTATCGGTGAGTTTGCTTAAAGCGGGATGAATTGCAAAATTAAGGTGTTCAAGGGCACTGTAATACTCATTCCCGGCAATCCCAAGGTGAGTTTCTTTTCTTGTCTCCCAGTCTATTTGTGAGACAGTGTTGTCTAATGACCAGATGAATTTCGAGTGTGCTGACTTTTCGAACTGATAGGGTATGCCACATCGATTGAGAATTTGAGAAACCGCGAGTGGAGATATTTCGGCTGGTAATGTAGAGAATTCTCTCTTTTTCCGTCGGTCCCAGTGAATCCTAAACTCTGCACGACTCTCTTTTTCGAAAACATGGTCGTAGTGAAAAAGCCTACCTGAGATATGACAACTTTCTAGACCTTCGGGGGCGGTCTTCCAACTCTCCAGAATTTTCGTGAGTCGAGGATCATCCTCAGCATTTACCTTGAGGGGGCACTATCAAGCATATCAAGCTGACAAGTAGTGATTGCAGTCGCATTGATGAACTCCTATTCCGACAGGATCGCATCAATTGTCGTCGTACGCGAAATTCTGTCAACAACTATTCGTCTTCGGCAGTATTCGCTTCCGCGGCTTGGGCATTCTTTCGCTGGACCTCTTCTTCGATGTAATCGAATTCGTCCAGTAATTCCCGACGTCGTAAGGCGACCTGACGGTCGAACTCGGAGAGTGCGTCGAGGGCTTTGTCTTTCGAGGTCACCAACCCGATGATGAGATATTGGGTGATGGCCAATCCGTAACAGAGCCAGCCGACCCAACCCATGAAAATCGCACACAAAATTGCCAGCACGGGTGAGGAGCGGTTCAGATGCTGGCAAACAATTCCGCGCAGCATCGGCCAAGTATAGATTCTGAAGTGTTGCCAGAGTGATTTTGATTTGTCGTATTTGATTTTGGGAGGGCCGGGATGAATGATCGAAAAGAGTTCTTGGTCGGGCATCATTTCGATCACACTCATGGCGAGCAGTAGTCGTAAGCCCATCAGCAAGACGCCCAATGCAGAGATTTTTTTCATCTGCCCGTTTTCGTCAATTTCCTCACCTGTAAGGTATGGCTCCTCGGTCTCTGTCAAGTTTTCGGCTTCTTTTGAAATCGTCGTTTTTGGTGCTGAAACCGTTTCAGGTCGTTCATACAACCAGCCAAACAATGCAAATTCCATATTGGCAGTCGCGACGAGCAAAACCAAAGACCCACGGAACCATTGCTCCATATCTTTTTCGAGCTCGGCATCCAGTTGCTGAAGCCGAATGACTTTACGCATGAATAAACGAAACAACGGGATCGCGATCACGCCCACCAGAAAGCGGGTGACCGGCTTGGCCAGAATTCGAAAGAAGCTCCCCATAGAACTTTACCAACGATGAAATTGTTTACCAGGAGATCTGCTGCCAGAGTGATTCGAGCTTCTGACCTCGCCCGTGATTTAATTGTTTGACGAAGCCGATTCGTCCGCTCAAATGTTCGCGAAAATTCGGAACTCCCTCGCGATTTTGGGAACCCGGTCCGAAACGGACGCAATTGAACAAGATTGCTTTCAGCCGGTCAAACTCTTTTCGCGGATAATTGGTGTGCTGATTCACGACCACGCCGCAAATTTGCTGACGTTGATTGTTGCGAATCACTTTCCGTTTCTTTTTCTGAACGACAAAACGCTCTTCCCGGATCACTTGTTGGACGAGCGGAATGAGTGTTTTCAGGCTTTTCATCAAATTATCTGGACCAGAAATCGTGATGTCGTCTGCATAACGGGTGTAGTTGGCTGCGAAGGACTTGGTCAAACCATGTAATCGCAGATCGAGTGAAAACGCAGAGAGATTTGCGAGAGCCGGCGATGTGGGTGCCCCTTGGGGTAAATGGGCCGAGAGATAGTCTCGTAAACCTTTCGGTCCCTCTTGCGGGAACGGGATCGAATTGGGAATCGCGGTTGTTGTGAGTCGTCCCAGCCAGATGGAGACTTCCCGGTTGTAGCCGAGTCCGCGAAAAATCGCGATGATCCGATTCCGTCTCACAGAGGGATAGAAATTTTGGAGATCATATTTAATGACGACTCGCTGACCGCAATGCGGTTTGGCATTAGTCAGGATCGAGCGATTTCGGATGAACCCATGACAGCTTCGATGGACGGGAACCTTGTCTAATATCTCGTGCAAAATCTGCCGTTGTACTTGTTTCAGAAGTGGTTTGGGAGATTCAATCAGTCTCTCTCCGCCGCTTCGTTTTTGGATCCAATGGTAGTGATAGTGAGACTTCTCGACAGAGTCTGCTTTCTGTCCCGGTTCGAATGCATGAGTCAGCCAAGCCAATTGCCCCGGTTTGATATTCAACCAGTTGGCAAGTTCCTCGGGAGTGGTGAAGTTTGGTAGCCCTTCCCGGCTCAGAAACTGTTCATCGCCTCCCTCTCGCAAATCGATCCAAAGTCCCGTGCTGGGTTCTTTGCGAGCATAGAGGTAAGGCTTCTGGTCGGATGTAGCAGCGTTCGGCAGCTTTGTTTTTTGAGGCGGATTCTGAAGGGGGACAAGTTTGGTTTTGCCGCCTGGGCTTTGCTTTCGTGAATTGTTTTGAGAGGGACTCTGAGTGGCTGTCGAGTGGCCGAAGAAAAGTTGTTTGAGAAACTTCCAGAGGGGCATTGTTCGTCCGGTGAAATTGTAGATTTGACAATCGGGAACTCAATTGTAGCGGGAAAAAGTGGAGAAGTCAGTGGGAGAAAGCATTTCCTTAATCCCCCAAATTATCAGGACTTATTCTACTCAGGTTCCTCTTGTGGGGATTCTACTTATCCATTACTAATTCCCGTTCATACCTTATCCGATCGGTGAAGGTGAGTTTACGCCTTCGCCCGGCGAGCACGGACGCTCTCCGGGGAAGTCGTTCCCTTCCATTTGAATCACTGAATCGGCAATCGTCACGCCGGAAACGATCAGGAAGTCGTTTGCATGACATCTGGATTATTACCCTCAATCGATAGTTGTCGCCTTTTTCGAATTTCTTCGAGAAAGTTGCGATTTTTCTGTCGTCTGTTTTGCCTGGTGATCGGGCTTTGTCTTTTTCTTTCGAGTGAGGCGATGGCGCAGCCAGGTGCACCTCCTCCGGGAGCGGGTGGGCCTTCGTTTGGCGGCCCGACAATGCCACGCCGACGCTATGCATTGGAAGAAACCGATGAAATTATCGGTGACGTTCGATTTGAAGGCTTGCAGACAATTGTGCCGAAAGCACTTCTTACAAAAGTGAATTCACAGCCGGGGCGTCCACTCTCGCCACGCCAGATTCGTGAAGATGTGCGAGAACTTTACAGCACTCGCTGGTTTTATAGTGTCGAACCTCGCGTCGAAGATTCCAATAAAGGCCCAGTGGTCATTTTTCGAGTTCTCGAACGCCCAATTGTTCAGCATGTTGAATTTCGTGGAAACGAAAAGTATGCCGACACCTATTTGGAAGTCCTAACGGGTTTGCGAAAAGGCAGTCCTTACGATGTCGCACTGAATCGAGAAGCGGCCCGCCGCATCGAACAGGAATATCAAGGTCTGGGATACAATGCGGTTCAGGTGAAGCTGCTGCGTGGTTCCAGTAAAACCGAGCGGGAAGTGGTTTTTCAGATTATTGAAGGCAAGAAAGTGACTGTCGCCGATGTTGAGTTTATCGGCAATAAAGATATCAGCTCTCGCGTTCTGAAAACCAAGTTGCTTACCAAAACTCGAATTTTGAGATGGTTTGGTGGGAAGTACGATCCGTCTTCACTCACCGATGACATGACGGCAATCAGGTCGTATTACAATGCACTCGGGTACTTCGACGTCACGATTGAAAAAGCAGTCGAGTTCAGAGGATCGGAAAAAGAGAGTGTCTACATTACCTACAAAGTGAGCGAAGGCCCTCGATACCGAATACGAAACATCGAACTGAACGGCATGAATGTGCTTTCGGAAGGTTCCATTCGTCGCGAGATGAAAACCTTGCCCGGTGATTATTTTACCACTCGCAATCTCAACGAAGATATTAGTGAGATTCGAGAGAAATACGGAAAAATGGGGCGTATCAACGCGACTGTAGAAGCCGTTCCCAAATTTTTAGAAACACCCGGCGTCATCGATTTGGAGTTACTGGTCGATGAGGATGAAGTCTGGCGAATTCGTCGGGTCAATGTCCATATTGTCGGGAATGGTGGGCGTTCTGTGGCGCATACCAAAGAGTCGGTGGTGACGAATCCCATTACTCTGTACCCCGGTGATTTGGCCGACCCCTCTGAAATTCGTCGGAGTCGAGCCAGGGTCAATCGGGGACAACTATGGGAAGCCGGCCCCGGTGGTGGGCCTGACATTAAATTTCGTCCTGTACCGATTGAAGAAACACGCTTGAGTCGATCACTTATGCAACCCAACGGTATTATTCGTGGTCAATCGGTTGAAGAAACATCTTACACAATTCCGTTGTCGCAGATTCTCAACGATGACTTCGCAGAGCCGAAGGTTATCCGCGGACAATCTCAGGACGCCGATTACCCTTCCACAATTCGTGGGCAAAACTATGAAAATGGCATCGAGCAACCGGGGAGCCTGTTGTGGGATAATTCTCCACAAGGGGATCCGTTCGGGCCAGCACTTAATTCACCGCCTCAACCATTTGTGCAGCCTTATCGAGAAGGTGACCTAGATGTTTACGTGCAGGAAGCACGAACTGGTCGCCTGATGTTTGGTGCCGGCGTGAATAGTGACTCTGGTGTGGTCGGAAACATTGTGCTCGACGAGCGTAATTTTGATTTGTTCCGCCCTCCGACCAGTGTCGAAGACATTATTGAAGGGCGTGCGTTTCGAGGTGGTGGCCAGACCTTCCGATTAGAGGCTGTTCCGGGAAGCCAAGTCAGCCGGTATTCCGCAAGTTGGACGAATCCTTATTTCCTCGACACAGATGTGAGTTTGGGGCTGAGCGGGTTTTACTATCAACGATATCTCGAAGACTGGAATGAACAACGAACTGGTGGTCGAGTTAACCTGGGTTATCAATTCACGCCGGAATGGTCGGGTGGCGTCGCGCTACGCTTGGAAGATGTGAGAGTCGAAGATCCACGAGGAACACCTCCTCCAGATGATTTGTTGGCTGTGGTTGGTTCAAACCTCTTGTCGACAGTTCGAGTGAATGCGACCTATGACAGTCGTGACTCATCGTTCCTTCCCAGTGAAGGGCATATCCTCTCGGCATCGTACGAGCAAGGATTTGGTGAGTTTAACTACCCGCGGGTCGATTTGAGTGCGAGTAAGTTCTTTACAACATACAGTCGAATCGACGGTCAAGGTAAGCACATCTTATCGTTCTCTGGTGACGTGGGTTGGACCGGCGATGACACGCCGATCTTCGAGCGCTATTACGCGGGCGGGTATTCGAGTTTCCGGGGGTTTGATTTCCGAGGAGTTTCCCCGAAAGAAAATGGAATTCAGGTTGGTGGACAATTTCAGGCTTTGGGATCTGTTCAGTATTT
Organism: Planctomycetota bacterium; assembly: GCA_030836185.1. GTDB lineage: Bacteria > Planctomycetota > Planctomycetia > Planctomycetales > Planctomycetaceae > JABURQ01. Next base: position 58,908 of record JAURQH010000048.1, on the reverse strand, counting down.
GGTTCCTGTGACCGCGGATGAAACATTTGCTGTTGTTGCGTTTTCTGACTTTGGTACTGTGGAAAGAGATGTTGGATTCAACTCTTTCCGAGCGACTGTCGGTGGCGGTATTCGGTTGAAAATTCCTGCGATGGGACCCGTTCCGATGGCTTTTGACTGGGCAATTCCTTTGGTCTCCGAAGATTTCGACGAAGAACAGTTGTTCGCCTTCTATGTCGGTATCACTCGTTGATCTCGAATGTTGGAGTGTGATGAATCCGAACGGCTTTCCTGCTACTCTCTGTCTTTGATCGCGTCTCTCGACAGGTGTAGAAATGCCGTTGATTCTTGAAGGTATCGTCACGACACAGAACGAAGATGGAAGCCCTAATATCTCTCCGATGGGGCCGATTGTTGATCGCGAACTCACGCAATTTCAGTTTCGTCCATTTCATACATCACGGACGTACCAAAATCTGAAGCGACACGGTGCTGGTGTTTTTCACGTCGTTGATGATGTCTTATTGCTGGCTCAAGCCGCCACCCATCAATTTCGGAATTCTCCCGAAACAGTCCCTGCTGAAACCATTGAAGGAGTTCGATTGTCGGAGACCTGTCGTTGGTATGAGTTTGAAGTCACATCGATTGACGATGCCTCAGAGCGTACTTCGATTGAGACTCAAGTCCTGCATGTGGGATGCAATCGTGAGGTCTGGGGGTTTAACAGAGCCAAGCATGCTGTTCTGGAGTTAGCGGTGCTTTCGACGCGATTGTTTATGATCGAACGTGCCGAGATCGCGCGGGAAGTCGAGCGTTTGGCGATCATTGTCGAGAAAACGGCAGGCGACCAAGAACGTGAGGCGTTTGATTTGCTTCGGGAATACATTGCCAACTATGATGGTGCTTCTCCTCAAGACTAACTGACAATTTTCACTCAACGACTGATCGTCTCTCATCCCAATGAGTCATCCCCTGAACATTCAAACCGGTTCGCGACTGCATTTCGGCCCGCTAACAAACGGCAGGCAAGGAGGTCGATTTTTTGGCGGGATCGGTATGATGATCGACTGGCCGCAGATCGATGTCTCCTTCCGTTTGGCGGACGAAGATTCTGTCGATTGCCCCGATGCGTTCCACGAAAAAGTGATCCAGTCTCGTGACAATTATCGAGACAATGTCACCGATCAAAAATGTCCTGCCGTTAGTATTCATGTCGAGGCAGATGCGGCTTTGCATTCGGGGTTAGGGACGGGGACTCAGCTTGCCATGTCGATTGCTCAGGGGCTCGACACTCTCTACGGCTATCAGCATCCTTTGGAGCAGTTGGCGAGTTTTGTCGGTCGGGGAAAGCGTTCTGCTTTGGGAGTTCACGGCTTTCAATGCGGTGGGTTTCTTGTTGATGGAGGTAAGCGACAACCGAACGACTTGGGGACCTTGGTCGCTCATCACACCATGAATTCTGATTGGCGTATTCTGCTGATTACTCCCCCGGATTCACACGGTCTCTCTGGGACAGATGAAGAAGCCGCGTTCATGGAACTGGACCCGATGCCGTGGGAAGTCACCAGCCACTTATGTCGTCTGGTTCTGATGGAGCTTCTTCCCGCTTTGCAAGAAGCTGATTTCCCGGCATTCTCTCACGCAATTTACGAATACGGTGCGAAAGTGGGAGATTACTTTGCCCCCATTCAGGGTGGCCGTTATGCCGACCCCCGCATGGCGGAATTAGTCGATTGGTTAATGACTCGTAGTGTACAGGGAGTCGGACAGAGTTCGTGGGGGCCGTCTTTATTTGCATTTTGCGAACACGAGGCACATGCCAAGCGAGTGGAGCTCGAAATTCTTGATCGCCCCGAATGGTCCGATTGTCGCGTGAAGACCGTCTCAGCACTCAATGCCGGCGCGAAAGTTACGCCGGTTGGTGAAGATGCTTCGGTCTGATCTCAGGCGTGAACTTGCTCAAATCGAATCGAATTTCGTAGCTGAACTCGCAAGAGTTCAGAACAATCGACGTCGCTCGCGTTTCGTCTGAATTCTTGCGAATCCAGCTACGTTTTCGTCGCATCCTTGCGTGGCTTGACTTGCAGGCCGTGCTCGCAAAGATGCGAATAGATTCTCCAAAAGCTCTCCCAAAACCCAGTTTCGAAGGGTTTCAGTTCTGGATACCCCGGAACGAGGCATCCGGTGTAAGAGTAATTTGCATAGCCATCGGGAGCAACCAGCTTCCCCCGTTCGGGATTGCGCGCAATGTACTCTGCTAAGTCTTCAAAAGCATTGCGCTCGCATTCACTCTCGCGCAATACGTGGTCGTAAGGTTGGTGTTGGAGCTTCGACTGCATTATTTCAAGAACAGGGTTTAACTGCTTGCGGAAATAACGCATTGCGAGACGTTGGTCAGTGACTGGGTGAATACCGACCCAAAGCATGTGAATATGATCCGGCATGCAGCAATAAAGCGGGCAGCAGAGACCAAAACGAAACGCGGTATGTGTGAGTATTTCGCGATACTTATAATAAAAGACCGGAGTCAGCCAGCCGGTCTTTCGATCCTGCATGGTGAGAGACCAATGCACATAAGCGCGCCTCTGGTAGAACTCCGGCGGCAATCGTCTCAGAGACTTGCGGCGTTGCTCGTTCATGGGAACCGCTCCGTAAACCTCACCCGTAGCTGAACTCGCAAGAGTTCAGAACAATCGACGTCGCTCGCGTTTCGTCTGAATTCTTGAGAATCCAGCTACGTTTTCGTCGATTCTAATAGATTTTTGAAATGCGACTGTTCACTTCGTGCAGTGCCTTCAGCAATCGTGAACGCATCTTGTCGTCCAGCTTTGTCATTTCACGAGCGACCGTTGGCGAGACTTCCTTCTCAAACCGCTCCAGTGCGACCGTCAGCTTTTTGACCAATTGCTCGGCTTGTTCGTGAGGAGGAACTTCTGTCGCCACGCCCTGCTCTTTTCCGGGAACCGTGGTACCACCCTGTTTGAAGGGAGCGTATTCTTCGCCTCCTTGAGACTCGCGTGCATGAGCGCCAACTGTTTCAGCAGGTTGACCCGCAGTGCGAAGACGATTGCCTTCGCCACTGGGAGTCGGCATGTCAGCCGGGTCTTTGACGAGCGTGTTCTCGAAGGGGACATGCACGACATGCGGGTCGCCACCCCATTCGCTGTATTGTTGATCGACAGCTTCTTCGGTCAGGTCTTCTCCCTGAACGGCACGACGCCAGGCACGCATCTCGGCGACGGTGGCGTCGTTATCTTCGGCCCATTGAAGGCACTCGGGAGCATCATCCCAATTCAGGCCGACGTAAAAGTGTGACCATTTGAGGGACGCGTATTCTGTGTAGACATCGCCAAAAGTTTCCCACACACGACGGCGTTGAAAAACTTGATCGGGAGTGAGTCCGATTTCAGTCGCGAAATCGGCATCGGTCCGTCCTTTGGCATATTTTTTCGTCCACTTTGCCGCACATTCACCAACCACCCAGTTACAGGAACTAACAGCCGTTTGAGCGGTCAGGATCAGTTGTTCTTCAGTTTCGTTGATATTGCCGTTTGAGTCAGTCATAGATGAACCATTAGTGGATAAATTGTGTCGGGAATCAAAGTCAGAAAGCGTATATCGACCCGAAAGCGGTCGCAATCCCTGATGCTACTGTGAGCGGGGCTGTGAATCCACGCCCGTTGGTCCTTTTTTCTCGAACGACGTGAGAACATGTGGTTTGGCCGATAACCGGCAAGGATTGCCCGTTTTTCCTGTTCTTTGTCACCTTTCTGTTTTCCAGATTCTTGAATGATGATGTGAGAAGAGCTAGCATTTGTGAATCGGAGAACATGGGAAGCGACCGAAAACGGGAATTTTTCAGTTCTCCAAGATCCTGACACAAAAAGACTTCAGAAGATTGTCCGAATATCCGATCAATTCGGTATAACCCGTAAGGGAGGGCGCCGTGGCCAAGTGGCTAAGGCAACGGATTGCAAATCCGTCATTCCCCGGTTCGAATCCGGGCGGCGCCTCTTGAAGCACTCCAAAACCGCACCGAGCAATCATTTGCTCGCGTGCGGTTTTTTCGTGCGCTCTGCAAAACATGGTGCCCGGTTACGCTTGTCTCACACTAGCCTACCAACGAATTTCCACTTGCCAGTTTCTTCTCCAAAGCCCGAAAACAGTTGCAACTTGCCCCGTATCTTTCGACAATCAACGCCTCGCGTATTTTCACACACGATAGACCCACTGGAGTCCCACCCATGTTGCACAAGCCCGCCAAATTTGCCCTCCTTGTTGCGATGGCTGTTTCCTTTGTCGGAACCACCGTTCAGGCTCACGACCCGGCTGAAGAGATGGCGAAGGCCGCCAATCTGTTTCTTAAGTCGCTCGATAAGGAGCAAACTGCGGCTGCTCACTTTGAGTGGAAAGACGACAAACGCGAAGGCTGGTACTTCGTGCCGGATAAATTCATCAAGCCTGCTGGCAAACGCTTCGGCTTGCCACTCACCAAAATGAATGGTGCTCAGAAAGCACTCGCGAGCGGCTTGGTCTCCTCGGCACTCAGCCACAAAGGCTTCATGCAGGTGCAGACCGTGATGAGTCTCGAACAGATTCTTCACGAGATGGAAGAGAAAAATCCGATCCGCAACCCGGCGTTGTATTATGTTTCCATCTTTGGTGAGCCTTCCGCCAAAGGGACTTGGTCATGGCGTTATGAAGGACATCATTTGTCGATCAACATCACGATTGTCAAAGGGAAGCTGTTATCGGTCACGCCGTCATTCTTTGGTTCCAATCCGGCGATGGTCAAAGAAGGAGCCTTCAAAGGCTTCAAAGCATTGGCCGAGGAAGAAGACTTAGCTCGTGAACTGGTGAAATCGTTATCGGCTGAGCAACAGAAAAAAGCGATCATCGCGGCAGAAGCTCACAAAGACATTTTCACCGCTCAAGATCGTAACGTCGATAAGGGATTGTTCACGCCGACCATGGGAATTAGTCAGGATGAACTGAACGCCGATCAGCAGAAATTATTGAATGATCTGATCAAGGTGTATGCGACCAAGTATCGTCTGGAAATCGTAAAACAGATGGAAGAACGCAAGAACCTGTTCACGGCCAAGGATGTTCGCTTTGCCTGGATGGGTGGTACTGAACCAGGAGAAGGCCATTACTATCGCATTCAAACACCGATCTTTTTGTTCGAATACGATTGCACTCAGAATGAAGCGAACCACGTCCACGCGGTTTGGCGTGACTTCGACGGCGACTTCGGTGCCGATCTTCTTCGCATGCACTACGAAGCTGATCACAAAGAGTGATTGTGTGATTCGGATCGCTTAGGAGGGATGAGGATGCCTCGCACGCATCCCTTGAGCTTGCGCTCAAGGGCTATCTTCTGACTTTGCGTCAGTTTTTAAATCTCCCAGCCTTTGCGGTATTCCTTGCTGACGAACTGATTCAATTCCGGCTTGTTGGTGACTTTCATCTCGGCAGAGTCCCAGTGTAAGCGTTCGCCGGGAGCACGCAGCGCGAGCACACCAAGTAACACCGTTTCGGTCATGGGGCCAGCGTAACCAAAGTGGCAAACGGTCTCCCCTTCCCCTCGGCAAGCATCAAACCATTCTTCGTAATGGCCGCGAGAGCGAGGGATCGTTTTCGGGATCGCTTTTGCGGCTTCACGGAGTTCGACCGGGATGACTTGCGGTTTGCCGCCGTGAGAGCCGTGATACATTTTCCCTTTGCTGCCGATGTAGAGCGCACCGTTTGAAGGGAGCGATTCGTTGGCGGGCATTTCATCGGGAGTGGCCGGCATCAAGCCGCCGTCGTACCAGGTCATTTTGACCGGTGGCAGATCGCCGCGTGCCGGGAAGTTGTAGTGAATCATCGAAGCTTTGGGGTAAGTCTCGAAGTTCCAATCTTTCTTTCCAATGCGCGAACCTTCGATGGTGTTGCGAGCTTCGACGGTGTCGGGGGCTCCCAGATTGAGGGCCCAATACGGATGGTCGATGATGTGACAGCCCATGTCGCCCAATGCGCCAGTTCCAAAATCCCACCAGCCACGCCATTTGAACGGGACGTAATCGGAGTGATAAGCACGCTCGGGAGCCGGGCCGAGCCAGAGATCCCAGTCGAGTTCTGAAGGGACGGCAGGTGTTTCGGTCGGTTTCTCGACACCTTGTGGCCACCAGCCTCCGGGACGATCCGACCAGACATGCACTTCGGTCACATCGCCGATGAGTCCTGCCTGAATCCATTCGTTGGTGAGTCGTGCTCCTTCGGCTCCATGTCCCTGATTTCCCATTTGAGTGACGACGCCCGCCTTCTCGGCAGCTTTGGTCAAGACACGCGCTTCGTGGAGTGTATGAGTCATCGGCTTCTGACAATAGACATGCTTGCCCATGTTGATTGCCATCAAAGATGCCGGGGCATGGATGTGATCCGGCGTGCCGACCGTGACGGCATCGATATTCTTCTCTTCTTTTTCCAGCAGGATGCGAAAATCTTTGTAGCGGGTCGCCTTGGGGAACTTGTTGTAGGTTCCCGCAGCGCGTCGATCATCGACATCGCACAAAGCGACAATATTGGCACCGTTGCCGGCATGCCTGTTGATGTCTCCTCCGCCCATTCCGCCAGCTCCGATGCCGGCAATATTGATCGTTTCACTGGGAGCAAGGTAACCCATGCCGAGAACGTGACGGGGAACGATGGTCGCCGCCATCGATGCGGCAAAGGTACTCCCCAGAAACATACGTCGTGACGAAGAAAAAGGTTCTGGTTTTATGGTGTCCGTTGAAGTCATGATGGATTCCTGAGAATGTGAAAGTATGTATGTGAAAAGAATCAGGGTAATTCAAATTGATGTCCGTCCGGTTTCACCGTCAGGACGGGACAGGATGCTTTCTGCACGACTTTCTCGGCGATGCTTCCGAGCAGCGTATGGGCAATGACGCCGCGACCGTGCGTGCCTATGACAATCAGATCGGCAGGTAACTCACGGGCGAAGCGGACAATCTCGACGAACTCTTTTCCGTGCTCGACTGCGAATGTCACATTATGTGCTGCGGTCCATTCGTGAGAAAGAAGCTCCCCCAGTTGATTGAAAGCGGCGATTTCCAGGTTTTGTGCATGTTCCTCAATGTTTTCAAGATAGCCGGGGAACACGGTCCCTTCTCCATACATGGGCCATTCCGACGCGAAGTCGCGAACGACATGTAAAACATGCAGTTCCGCATTGAATTTCTCAGTCAACGAGCAGGCATATTCGAGAGCCCGTCCTGCGGTTTCGCTGAAATCGGTCGGGCAGAGAATCCGTTTGATTGTAAGACTCATGATTTGTATCTGTGTGTGGAATTATGAATGTATAAGAGAAACTGTATCTTGCTTCACCGACTTGCAGTTTGGTGTGTGTACAATGAAGGTATCCATCATGTCCCACATCGCTTTCTCAAGTAAAGGATTTTTTATGAGACTCTTGAAGACATGTCTGTTTCTCGCCACTTTTGCACTGCTTACGAATCTTTCACACGCAGATGAAGTCAAGCAAGGCAGTAAAGCTCCCGATTTTCAAGCGACCAACATCGAGGGAGAAACCGTCAAATTATCCGATTGGGTGGGAGAGAAGAAACTGGTGGTTGTTTTCAGCCGCGCACACTGGTGCCCGTTTTGTATGGGTCAATTGAAAGATCTTTCCAATCATTACGAAGACATCTCCAAAGCGGGTGGAGAAGTGATTGTCGTCTTTCGTGAGGAACGAGAGGGAGCAGAAGGATTGATCAAATCACAGAAAACGGCGAATGCAGAGTTCCCGTTGTTGCTCGATCTCGGGGCCAAAGAGACCGCCGATTACAGCACTACGGGATTTACGACGTACATCATCGGTAAAGATGGAACTGTCGAGACGATTCTTGCTGGCAAGAAAACCAAACGTCCGTCTGCAGAGGCCATTCTTGAGGCTGTGAAGAAATAATTCGCATCGACAATCCGACTCGGTTATTCTCATTCAGAGGTAAAGATTATCTCTGAATGTTTTTTTGCGCTGAAGAAAGTGAGTCGTCATGCGAATTTCGTCGATTGGGGTTTCTTGTTTGCTTGTGCTGGGCTCCTTGTTGTCGGCACAGGCCGAGAGGCCAAATGTTGTGTTGATGCTGGCCGATGATCTTGGTTACGGCGATTTGAGTTGTTATGGCAGTCCAGAGACTCAGACTCCCAATTTGGACAAACTTGCCTCGCAGGGGATGAGGTTCACCGATTTCTATGCGGCGTGTGCCGTTTGTTCTCCCTCTCGCGGAGCAACAATGACAGGGCGATTTTCTGTCCGGGCCGGGATCTATAGCTGGATTCACACGTCTCACGAAATGCATCTGAGAACCGAAGAAACCACGATTGCAGAGCTTGTCAAAACAGAGGGGTACTCAACCGCTCATATCGGAAAATGGCATTTAGGTTACGACTTGGAAGAAGGATCGGGAGACAAACCAAACCCCGGCGATCATGGTTTCGACCATTGGATGGCAACAGGAAATAATGCAATTCCCTCTCATCGTGATCCCAATAACTTTGTTTTGAACGGGAAAGCGCTGGGTGAAGTGCCCGGTTACTCGTGTCAAATTGTGGCCGACCAGGCGATTGAATGGCTGAACGAGAAGCGAGACAAAGATGCCCCGTTTTTTCTGAATGTCTGGTTTCATGAACCGCATGCCAAAGTCGCCGCTCCTCCCGAACTGGCCGCGCGGCACAAAGGGAAAAAGAACCCGCAGTATTACGGCTGCATCGAGAATATGGACATCGCCGTCGGTCGGCTGATGAAAACACTCGAAGAGATGGGGGCCGACGACAATACGTTGGTCATCTTCACTTCCGATAATGGTAGTTACATGGCAGGCAGTAATGGCAATCTCAAGGGGCGTAAAACGCAATTGTGGGAAGGTGGAATACGCGAACCGGGGATCATCCGTTGGCCCGGACACATCAAGCCGGGGCAAGTGACTGATACACCTGCCGGACTCGTCGATTTGTTACCCACTATTTGCAAAGCGACCGGTGCCAAGCTTCCCACTGATCGTATTCTGGATGGCGTTCCTTTACAGCCATTGTTTACTGGTGAAAAACTGGTGCGTGAGAAGCCGCTGTACTGGTTCTACAATCCGTCTCGTCCAGTTTGTGTGATTCGTGATGGCGATTACTGTTTAATTGCCGACCCCGAAATTGATCTCCCCAAACAGAATATGTTCAAAGAAGAATTCATTGGAGACATCAAGAAAACCGGACTGCTCAACTTTCGACTCTATCATCTGCGCAACGATCCGGGACAGGAGCACGATTTAGCCAGTCAACAGCCGGACCGACTTGAGAAGATGAAACAGCAAATGCTCGATTTACATCGTGAAGTTGTTGCCGAAGCGTATGATTGGCGAGAAGATTTGAAGAATCAGGAATAAGGCTGTTCATAAAATTATCTTTTCGGAGGAGAGGCAACCATGAATACTTCCAGCGTTCGGACTCAGATTCAAAATCAAAGATTCACTCTGCTCTGTCTAGCAGTCATTGCGTCTCTGTGGTTTCCCGAGCAGCTTTCCGCCGAAACGCTACTCGTACCGCAGGATCACAAAACCATTCAGGCGGCAATTGATGCGGCTGAATCGGGAGATACCGTTCTAGTCTCAGCGGGAACCTATCGCGAAAGAATTCAGCTTAAACCAGGATTGATTGTCCAAAGTGTGGGGGAGAATGAGAGAGGAAAGCTCGGTCTCGCACGTGCGGAAGCCACGATTGTTGACGGCAGCTTTGAAGGTGCGGAAGGGCCCGGAGTCAGCATGGCGGAAGGATCAACATTCGACGGTTTCACGGTCACGGGAGTCGGGAAATACAACGATGAGCAATGGAAACATCATCATGCCACCCAAGGAAACGAACAACCTCACGAAGAGATCGGTGAGCCGGGAACTGCCGGCATCAGTGTGATTGGGGTTGAAAAATGTACCGTTCAGCACAATATCGTACATCACGTCGGCTATTCCGGAATCGCGATCATGGGGAAAGAAGGGTATCGAGTCTCTCCACACATTTATCGCAATGTGACCTATCGGAACATGGGTGGCGGCATCGGTTCAATGAGAAAATCGTCTGCTCGGATTGAAGAGAATGTCTGTTTCGAAAATTTCTATGCCGGGATCGGTCACGATGATGCCAGTCCGCTGGTGATTAACAACGAATGCTATCAGAATATTCGTGCCGGAATCGGGATCAGCGAAGGAGCTTGCCCTGTTGTGCGGGGAAACAAATGCTACAAAAATCGGAGAGCCGGTATTGGCGTCCGCACCGATCACGATACGAGGCCCGTCATCGACAAAAACGAATGCTACGAAAATGATATGGCCGGTATCGGAGCTAGTGAAGAATCTGGTCCGGTGATCAGTAACAACCGATGCTATCGCAACAAACTTGTCGGTATTGGTGCCAACTCACACGCCACTCCAACCATCGTCGGAAACGAATGCTTCGAGAATGAGCGTGTGGGAATTGGTCAGCAAGATGGCGCTCATACTATTCTGATTGGGAACAATTGTCATCACAACAAAATGGCAGGAATCGGATTTGAAAACACAGATTCTGGTGAATCCATTCTGATTCGGAATCGAGTCGCCGATAACGGTAAAGTCTCGGTCGGGATTAATGCGGGGTGGCACGTGATGATGACTGGCAATTCTTTCGAAAATGGCGAGGGTTTACCTCCCGTGATTATGGTTCACAAAGGGTCAACCGCGACTCTCATAGATAATCACATTTCGGGAGGTGGAGTCGCCGGGGTTCGGGTAGCCGGGAAAGTCATTTTGCAAAAGAATCAGTTTCAGGGAACAACGCTTCGCAAAGTGGGGCCGCCCAACTTTGGTGTTTGGGCGCTGCCTGGTTCCGAAGTGGTGATGACAGAAAATCAGTTTGATTCCTGGCGGCATGGGTTGTTTGCTTCCGATGCCAATGTCTCAGCGAATGACAATAGAATCAGTCACTTTTTCAAATCGGCAATCGTCGTTCAGAAGCCTGCCATTCCTCCGACCTTGACTGGAAACATTGCGGTCTCAACGGAATCAAAGACCAAAGTGATTTCGTATGACGGTGAGGGAGGCGTGATCGAAAATAACGTGATCGAAATAGAATAGAATCTCGTCGAATTATTACTTCTTCTTACCCATCACGTTCACGCCGCTACCGATCAGTAAATTCCATTCATAGGCACAGCGATAGAGGAACCCTTTTTTCTCTGGCGGCAAGGCTTTCAAGTCGACAAAGCCAGCGTCGAGAAACCACGATGAGAGTTCCTCGACGGTGTGATGGTGTTGATATTCGGGAGCGTACCAGTCGAATGTATCGCAGATTCGATTTTCTTCATTCGGGTGAGCGCTGAAGTTGACCACTTTGTTGAGCGTTTTGTTGAGAATGGGCATGCCGCCCAGTTTGGCTCCGCGTTTCGACCACTGTTCCAGCTTCTCGGTGGACCAGCTTGTCGTTTTATCGCGTAGCCGATTGTTAATCGCTTCCTGCCACCACTGATTCTTGCGATACAACCAGACGGCATATTTTCCTCCCGGTTTGACCATCTTGGCGACGGCGTCGAAGACCGCCTTTGTCTTTTTATCGTGGTGCATCACCCCAATGGAAAACACGTAATCAAATGATTGGTGTTGGAGCGGTAGATGCTTCAAGTCGGCCTGCAAGAAATGGACACGATCCAGATGTCCGCAGAGTTTCTCGGCTTTCTCGACGGCTGACGAATGATCGGCTCCAATGACGATGGCTCCCGCCTCGCCACAAATCTTGGAGTACCGCCCTCCCCCGCAACCAGCATCGAGAACACGCTTTCCCTTCATCTCCTTCAGAGAGAACCCCGTTTTGGCTTGAAAGGTGGCACGGTCTTCATCGTCGTGAGCCACTTCATATTTGTTCCATTGCAGCCCAAATGACTTCAGGTGTTCATCGTTGACAAACCGTGGAATCCCCTCGACGACTTTGCCGAGAGGCAGTCCTCGGGAAGTCTGAAATTTGTCTTCGGCGATGTACAATGGATTGCCGTTCTCCGGCTCGCGCAGAGAAGAAATCAGATCTTTGTGGAGTCGTGTCATTCTGGAGCGTCTTCGATTGTGTCTCTTAAAACTCGATTTCCATGAGATCGGTGGCGACTTCGGTGTGAGGGAAGATTTCGCAGATCGTGGAAAGGTTGAGCGGGTCGTTACCTTCCAGTGTCGGATCGAGATGCGTCAGAATCAAGCGACCGACCCCGGCTTCTTTCGCCATATTCGCGACCGGTGTTGGGGTGCTGTGTCCTGTTTTCTTGGCAAACTCCTCGTAGCCGTCAGGAAAATTGCTTTCGTGAATCAAAAGATCGACGCCCCGAACAAATTCGGACGCCGTCCCGGTACAGTGCGTATCTGTCAAATAGGCGAATGATCGATCGGGCCAATCCACACGGAATCCGAGAGAACCTCCCGGATGCTCTTGCACGAAGTGAGTCAATCGTCCGCCCTGTGCAACTTCCAATGATTCAGGAATCGTCTCAAAATTGTAATCAGGCAGAATCGGAAAAATTTCATCGCTGAAGAGATGCTGACCGACGGCGTTCAGCGTCTTGTCGTCGCTGTAAATCGTCGCTGATGAGACATCACCTTTGATCAGAGTCGGCAAGAAAAACGTGAGGCCGCAGATGTGATCGAGATGAGCATGCGAAAGGACAATCTGCACTTCGTCCGTTTGCAGTCTTTCGGGTACGCGGAAGAAACTGGTCCCCGCGTCAAAGATGAGACCGAGTTCGGGGAGCATGAGACAGGCGGTATGGCGGACGTTGTTGGGGTGGTATCCACCAGTGCCGAGCAGGATCAGTTTCATGATACAACCGTCTGTTTTCGAGTGTTCCGCCTCGCGTGTATCTTAATTGGCATTGGCACTGAGTGAAAGCAGAAAGCCGGGGTTGAGGGCGCAAATGACTGATCTTATCGGACTTCGTGATTGAATAGTTGGCTGTTGGATGAAGTGGAAAACCTTGAGTCGGTCTTATGAATTCCGGTAAACTGAACCCATCCAGTTTGCTTCTGTTTAGTTCTTCCGTTTTTTAAGTCTTGAACTAATTAAATCACGATATGAAAAATAATCGATCAAAAGCGATAGTTGGTTTGTCTCTGGCTGTGCTGATTGTTCTCTCCACACGATTCGGGGGGCCATCCCATGGCACGGATGAGATTGGGAGAATTATCTCGAGAACCGAATCCTTACTCGCTAGCCGACGTCTCAAAGCCTTTCAAGAATTAGAGGACCTGATGAGTCCACCCAGCGAAGTGACTGACTTGGGCTTTTCCGGTACGCCGATTGAGACCGAGTCGAATGTGAAGCAAATTCAAGAACTGTCCGATGAAGACATCAGTCGAATAGCTTTGGCGATCCAGCGAGGTCTTGTTGATGATGATCCCGAAGTCCGAGAAGCGGCGGCGATGGCGATCTGTTCCCCCAACGGCCCACATCCTGATGTGATCAGGGCTTTAACGATTGGATTGAATAGCAACGACCCAAGTGTGATCTGGTATGTGAGCCAAGAAGCCCTGAATCATTTACCTCCACTTAAAGATGTCATCGATTCTCTTATTTCGAAACTGAGTGATGACGCTTTTAGCAATTCATGGACGATGTTTGATTTGATTAAGGCCTATGGAGTTCAAGCTAAACCCTATGAAGATCAGATTCTGGATGCGATATTGAGTTCAAAATCCGAACGTACATTCAAACTATATATTCTGTACGATTTGAAACTGGGGAAACAGGCTGCGGAAAAACTGGCCGAAGCATCGGCGGAGTTTAATCGCGAAGAGTTGGCCATCGCAGCCGTTTCACTCTTGGAATATCCTCAGCTATTGAAACGGCTGGAAACAAAAAAGCCTGAAACAGCAACCGCTTTGCAGGATCAACTCTCTCGCCTCTCTGTATTTATGTGCGAACATCATGGTTCAGGACATGAGACTCTATTGTGGTTGGCCGAATCCGAACAACTTCTACCCACAACGATGGCGTTGCTCGGAGATGAACGCTTCATTTCCGAAATTGGGCGAAGCGAAGAAGCAGCCAGTGAGCACCGGCGAACATTCTTGGCTGGATGTAAACGTGCTTGTGGCGGCCCCGTGGGTGAGCAACTCATGGTTGATGCTGATCATCCAGTCGAGTTTCGTCCGAAATCGGCATGGCCCGAATCAGACGACCGAGTTCAACAAGTTCTGGTCACGGAGATGGGTACGTCGAAGTGATGTTGACGGGGGAAATTCGAGGAGACGATGGAACACATCCCGTTGATATTCAGTTTTTTCGGACCAATGACTCGATGTTGTTGGGATTAAAACGAAACATCCCCGAAGATGTAATCTATGATCCCGAGACAGGACGATTTGTGTTTTATGCAACTGTCTTCGCGGCATATGATATGGGAAACGATCAGCCAGAACCGGGGCCGTACCAGACGGGAAGTACACAGATACGAATCGAGGCGACAGGCTTTGAATCGTTAGCTCTTCAATTCTTTGATGAAATGCCGGATGTGGTGATTACCCTGAATTCAAAGTGAGAAGTGAATTAGCCAATTCGATATCAAAACAACGGCTTCTCGCCCTGCAAGCGTCTCCAGAACGAGAGCTGGCCCAGGTGCATCGAGAGATGCGTTGTTAAGAGGTGACCGAGCAAGTCACCTTTAGTTTTGAGTGCCGTATCTTGCAGCATTTCGACCGGATGTGGTGCGGTCAATAATGTTTCATCGGCGGCCATTGCCAGTTCCTGCAACTTTGGATAACCGCTACGAATGACTTCGATCATTTCGCGACTGTCGTACTTCTCAGGATTCTTGATTTCATCGGACGAGCCTGGGCCGAAGGCGACAAACCACCGCGCGGGGCAGATCGTTTCTCTGCCGAGAACTTGGTTGCCGAAATCGACCGAGATCGCCATATGTCCGAGCAGCCACAAGGCGGAGTGTCCGGTGCCTCTCCCCTGTACTTCGAGAGCTTCGGTCGGGAGATCTTTGACGAGCGTTTCAAAGTATTCGAGCAGGAACTGATTCAGCGTGATGATGGTGGGTGGCATGGTGTTGATTGTTTATCATCATTTGAAAATGAGAGTGGAGTTAGCCACAAAAATCACGAAAACTTGTTTGTGAGTCTTTGTGTTTTTCGAGGCCAATCATCAGAAAGGCAAATGTTTTGGGCAGGACAGATAAGTCGAAGTTGCGATTTTACTCATCGACACGCCGCCAAAGCTCATCCCGATCGATTGCGATCGAAGGATCGGTTTTGAGTTCATCGCTTCTACGCAGTGCTTCTTTCAAATCAGTTTCTGAAAGGAGTCTGGCTTCGGACGAGTTGGCAAGTTCCTCATGCAAGACTTCGAAAAGTTGTAGTTTCTCTGTTCGCGAGAGCTTTTTAAGTTCGGTGAGATCGAATGACATGTCTCGGCTTTCTTGAGAACGTGTGGTGCTCTTCCATTTTAGCAAGGAGACGGTTCGAGTGTGAGATCATTTCGGAGAACTAAACTCCATAAAGAAAAACGCGGGTGGAAATTTCTTTCCACTCGCGGTTTGTGTCGTTGGTCATAGCCCATGTGCGCGAGCACATGGGATGGGTGCGAGTTGGGGATTGCTCGCATCCTCAGTGCTTGCGCCCGAGGGCTATGAAGCTTCTTACGTTAAATTGCGTTCGCGGATCCAGTCGGTGTGGAAGGTTTCGCCGCGTTCTTTGTCGGTTCGCTCGTAAGTGTGAGCACCGAAGTAATCTCGTTGTGCTTGCAGCAGATTCGCTGGCAAGCGATCACGGCGATAGCCGTCGTAGTAAGTCAATGCGGCACTAAAACCGGGAACGGGAATGCCATTATTGACGGCTGCCGAGACGACGCGACGCCAGCTCGGTTGAGCTTTATCGATGGCTTGTTTGAAGAAGTCGTCGAGCAACAAGTTTTCGAGGCTTGGGTTCTTGTCGAAAGCGGCTTTGATGTCACCGAGGAATGCGGAGCGAATGATGCATCCACCACGCCATAAAAGGGCGATGGGGCCGTTTTCGAGGTTCCAGCCAAACTCTTCCGCAGCCGCGTCAAGTTGCACGTAACCTTGAGCATAACTGACGAGCTTCGAGGCGTAGAGGGCAGCCTTTACGTCATCGATAAATTGTTGTTTATCGCCATCAAATTTGACTTCAGGACCATCAAGAACTTCCGACGCACGGACGCGGGCGTCTTTCTGTCCTGAAAGGCAACGGGCGTAAACCGCTTCGGTGATGAGAGTCGTCGGCACACCCAGATCGAGAGCGTGTTGTCCCATCCACTTGCCGGTTCCTTTTTGTTTGGCGGTGTCGAGAATCATATCGACCAGATCGTTGCCGGTCTCTTTGTCTTTGACAGTGAAGATGTCACGAGTGATCTCGATCAGATAACTGTCGAGTTCGCTGGAGTTCCACTCTTTGAAGACTTGATAGAGTTCATCGTTCGACAGGCCGAGCATATGCTTGAGCATGAAATACGCTTCGCAGATGAGCTGCATGTCGCCGTACTCGATGCCGTTGTGGACCATCTTGACGTAGTGCCCTGCTCCATCTTCGCCGACCCAATCACAACAGGGAACATCGTCGTCCACTTTGGCTGAGATCGATTGCAGAATGTCTTTGACGTGTGGCCAAGCTTCTTTGTGTCCACCCGGCATGATGGATGGCCCTTTGAGAGCTCCTTCTTCTCCACCCGAGACTCCCGTGCCGATGAACAGGAAGTCGGCGCCTCGCAGTTCTTTCGAACGACGGTTGGTATCGACGAAGTCGGAGTTGCCACCATCGATGATGATGTCGCCCGGTTCGAGCAATGTTTTCAGTTCTTCGATCACAGCATCGACAGGGCCGCCTGCTTTCACCATGATCATCACACGGCGGGGGCGTTTAAGATTGGCGACGAGGTCTTTGAGTTCGTGGTAGCCACCGATTCGGTCGGCGGTTCCTTCCCAGACTTTGTCTTCGGGTTCGTCTTTCAGGCCGCCGACAAATTCATCCGTCGTGGCTGCGGTACGGTTAAACACGCCGATGGAGAATCCATGATTGGCGATGTTGAGAACGAGATTCTGGCCCATGACGGCCAGTCCGACGAGTCCGATATCGTGTTGGGACATTTCAGCTTCCGGTTGGTTTCGAGTGTGGAAATATGATGATGAAGGGCTCTCCTTCACATGTTTTCAGGGTCAAAGTATAAAGATCCCGGCAGCAAAGTTGAAGCGAACGGGAGGAGAGCTGTTTTTACAACTCGCGAGGAGATACCGCTTTCGCTAGGATGCTCGAATATCCCGAGAATTGAGAGTTCTGATGGCCTCTACAAATGAAGACAATCGCAGCAGGGACGACTCTGTCGATCGGCCATTGCGCGTCTGTTTTGTCGTACTGGATGCGTATCCCGCGATTGATTCTCGTGTCTCGGGAGGAATCGGCGGGATCGAGACAAGATCCTGGTTATTGGCGCGGGCATTATCTCAACAGGCAGATATCGAGGTTTCGTTCCTGGTTCGTACTTCCGAAACGATTCTGAAATTCGAATATGACGGCGTGCAAATTGTTCCCGTTTACGACCGGTTCGCGGAAATTCGCAATACCGTCTCTCGCTCTGTGAAGCGAAAGCAGAGATTTCCGTGGTTGAGTTTCAAAGAGTGTCGAATCGAATTGCTTTGGCAATTGCCTGTGCTGGCGCTGTATGAACCGTTTCGGCCTGTGTTTCATGCAAAGTCGGATCCTGTTCAACCGGTCAAACTGTTCTCCGAGATGAACACCGATATTTTGGCCTGCTTTGGTGTGAATGTTGTCAGTGCGGCGGTCATTGCTTCGGCGAAAGCCGCAGGAAAGAAATCAGTTCTATTCATTGCCAGCGATATCGATCTCGATGAGCGATACACGGCAGAGTCGGACTATGTGAATATCTACCATAGTCCCGCGAAAGCCTGTCATTATTCTGTCGAGAATGCTGATCAGGTAATCGTGCAGACTCCCGAGCAACTGAAAATGCTTGAAGAGAATTTCGGTCGGTCGGGAGAACTCATGGGGAATCCTATCGATCTCGAAGAATGGGATCACCGTCTGGAATCTTCGAAGTTGCCAGCAGAAGTAGAAGGGTTTGATCGCTATGTCTTGTGGGTAGGGCGTGCCGAGCGAAATCAGAAACAGCCTCAGTTGATGCCTGAATTGGCGCGATTGTGTCCTGATCAAACTTTTCTGATGATCATGAATCCCGGTGACGAACAGCTTGCGGCAGAGGTGCGTCAATCGGCACCAGCAAATTTGAAAATTATTGATCGTGTCCCGTTCCCCGACATGCCGGCCGTCTATCGACACGCAGTGGCTTTGGTGAATACCTCTGATTCGGAAGGTTTTCCCAATACTTTTCTGCAAGCGGCCGCATCGGGCGTTCCTGTTGCTTCATTCAAGGTGTGTGAGGAATTTCTCGAAGCATCAAAAGCGGGAGTCTGTGCTCAGGGTTCGATGGAGCAATTGGGAGGTTTAGTCCAAGAGATTTCTATTGATAAATCGAATGGCAATGCAGATTCGGCACGAGACTACATTTGTCAGCATCACGATATTCGGAATTCTGTTTCAGAAGTTGCCAAACTGCTGAAACGTCTTTGAACTCTCAGTTGTATTATGAGGGATGGGCGTTTTCTTTTCTTCTGGCAATCAGAATTGTGTTGGGAGAAAGACAGCGTGTGTTGGGAAGAATTCTTGCTGCCCGCATAGAGAGAGAATACAGCTTGAAGACCACCTTATAGAACCAAAGTGGCCATTTCTCCAATTTGTGTTGAAAGAAATTGGAAGGAGAGAGGTTGAAGCGGCTGAGATAACCGCCGGTCACGAATTCCAGTTCAGGATCTTGATCGCAGACACGTTTCAGATCTCGATACGACATGTGGTTATGCGCGTCGTAAACTTTTCGATCAATGTGTTTGAGGATAGCGCCATTGAGGCCGGCGTGATTGGGGATGACGATTACAACAAGTCCCCCCGGTTTGGTCAGCTCTGTGTGACCTCGGATCGCGGGTGAGACATCGACAAAATGTTCGACCAGCCCCGCACTAAAGACAATGTCAAAAGGTTCATCAGGAGACTCGAATTTTAGGAAATCCGCGTGATGAATTTTTGTCGGAATTTGATGTGACTCTAAAGCCTTCTGTGTGAGTTGGCAGGCGGGACCGACATATTCAACACCTTCCACTTGATAGCCAAAGTGAGTGTGGAAATACCACAAGAAACGTCCGGGATGGCAGCCAAGTTCAAGGACTCGAAGATTATTTTGGCTGGGGAGATGCTGTTTGAGAAACTGATGCAGTTCACGATATTCGAGATCGTGAATGTCGATTTCGAGATTGGGAATCTCTGCCTCGCCGATTTTCCAAAAATCTTCTTGCCAGTATTCGGTTGAGGTGAGTGTGTTGTCGTTTTTCGAGTCTGCCATGAGGCTCATCTTAATGCATCTGTGATTCAAATGGCTCTCGATATCGAAAGATGCTTTGAGGATTTAAATATTGGAGAGTTGATGCAAAGTACGCTCAGGCAAATTTTGGAATGATCGTAATCGCCGTGCAATGACCTGGACCAATTCCCGGACGACTGAATGATGGTAAAAATTGAATGGCGTTGTGTCTTTTGCTAATGAATCCTACTCCCGCAAGCTTATTACGCAGAAGTGTTGAGGAACAAAGCAACTGCCACGAAATGATATTGTGTACATAAATACTAGTCAGCCTATCTGCTTTGATATCAACGATTATGAGTGTTAACGCATGGATCCTTGTTGGCTGGCGCGGCATTTGCATCCTTTAAAATGATCTTGTTGACAGAGTGCTCCTGACAACAACGGTCTTACTGAGTTTCCATCTTTTTTCAGGGGCATTGTTATGAGTCGCCAACGTCGCGGATTCACATTGATCGAACTGCTGGTTGTGATTGCGATCATTGCTGTTCTCGTCGCTTTATTGTTGCCGGCTGTGCAACAAGCTCGCGAAGCGGCCCGCCGATCCACTTGCAAAAACAAGTTGAAACAAATCGCCTTGGCGATGCACAACTACCATGATACCCATAAGGTGTTTGTTCCGAGCGCCATTAGTTTGGGTTGGTGCCGGGTGAACGGCTCGGAAGTACCGATCGCGAACATCCATAACAAGAATGGATTGGCTTTGTTGCTGCCGTTTCTCGATCAATCCCCGATCTATAATCAATTGGATCAATCGGCCGCCCACTCCGATCAGGATACTGGTTTTTGTTGTGGCTATACAGGATCAGGTGGAGTTCTCGGGAATGATCTCATTCCAAATGCCACGTTGATGGGGACTTTTCTCGATGTTTTCTCTTGTCCTTCAGACGATGGCCGCCGCGTGGAAACAGGTGGCGCGTATGGGCCGGGTCCCGGATTGAATGGGGCAATGACCAATTACGATTTCAGTTCCAGCCGAAGCATTCTTGGTGACTGTTATTATTATCAAAAACAATCAAGAGCCACTCGATTTATCGTTGGCCACAATAGCGATACCAAGATGCGTGATGTGACAGATGGCACTACAAATACGATTATGTTTGCTGAGACCACACGCGAAGTCGCCAATGGTGACGGGATTCCCTGGGGTTACCGAGGTTGGGTTCAGTCAGGTGCCGATGTCACCGGTGGCTTGAATGTCTGGGACATTCCCTCAGGCTCGACGACCCCAGCAGTGGGCGTGCTGAACAGTTGGGGGCAAGCCGGGAGTTTGCATACAGGTGGAGTACAGGTCACCTTGGCTGATGGGTCGGTCCGATTCATTTCCGAGAACATTAATTACACCACCCTGTTGAATTTGGCCCGAATGGGAGACGGAAATGTTATTGGAGAATTCTGATTGATCTCAGGTGCAAGAACAGCGGTGTCATGATTGTCATGATGACAGATCGATTTAAGTTTCCAAAAATGGTTCGCTCAGCAAGGAAAGTTGTCTAATGTCTGATTTTGATAAGGTTCCTCCTGTTTTAGTTTTCATGGTTTTCTTTGGTTTTGTGTTGTTGGCGGGCTGTGGTGGTTCCGATGCTCCAGAAGGACCATCGCTGTCTGAAGTGACAGGCAAAGTTTTGCTGGGTGATGAACCATTGGTGGCTGCGGACCTGACGTTCGTGCCAACTGGTACGACCGAGGGGATTGGTGGTTCTGTCAGAACGGATGAGTCTGGTGCGTTCCAGGAAGTGTTATACGCTCGCGGAGGAACGGGTTTACCAGCCGGAACATACAAGGTCACTGTCAGCAAACGGCTCATGCCGGATGGAAGTCCTGTCGCCGCCGATGATGAGACACCGGCGATTGAATCTCCCGCCCAGGAAACACTACCTCCTTACTACAGCAATCCCGAACGATCAAAATTGGAAGTTGTTGTCGAAGAGGGAAAACCGGTCGAACTGATATTGAAGAAGTCTTGAAAGGTTTGCCGGGTCATTCAGCCTGAATAGAGTCCAGAGATCACTTTTCCTCCAGAGATCGGAAAAGGCCTCCCGGCGGAATCAGTGAAATGACCGGCTGGATTGACGCCAAGGGCTGAAAATATCGTTGCCGTCACATCCCAAGGTGCAAATTTCTCATTGACCGGATAGGCACCGATACGGTTTGACTGACCGAGAATCTTTCCTCTGCTGACTCCTGCCCCGGCTGCCACGATCGAATAGACGAACGACCAATGCTTTCGTCCTGGTGAGGAGCCGACAAAGTTTTTTTCTAAAGCAATGAGTGGTGCTCGACCGAATTCTCCCATGCATAATACTAAAGTTTCGTCGAGCAAGCCTCGTTGTTCGAGATCTTCTAGCAATGCGGAAAACGCGAGATCGAAGCGCGGGAGTAGATGATCCTCCAACGACATGAAAATATCATTGTGAGTGTCCCACCCGTAAGCATCGGTGTTCTCTGGGGCCGTGTCCTGCCCACGCACCGATTGATTGAAGAAGACGGTTGTCATGGGGACACCCGCTTCCACTAACCGTCGGGCCAGCAAACAGGCTTGCCCCGAACGGTTCATACCATAACGACGACGAAGTTCTTCGGGCTCTTCTTCAAGTTTGAAGGCATTGCGCGTTTCCGGGCGTTTCAGCATTTCAAACGCGCGACCGTACAATGTATCAAGATCGAGCATCGAGGCGTCGTTTTCAAGCCGACCTGATTCTTGATCGAGTTGTTCAAGGAGAGACTTGCGAGCATTCAAACGAACTTGTGGCAAGTCTTCGCGTTGCGAAAGACCCGGCATCACAACGGGGGCAGCCAGAAGATTGCCGAGGATCATCGGTCGGGCATCTCGTCCTAACAGTCCACCATCCATCGCGGGACTGACTTTGATCGGCACGAGCAAAGGTCCGTTGATATGGATGGCTGGTTCCGCGAAACCGGCGTTAGGTTTTAAGTGTTTATAGATGGCAGCGTAAGAGGGCCGATCATTGGGCGAAGGATCGGGGTTTGAAGAACGCCGTTGATGATATTGTCCGGTGAGGGAGAGATAGCAAGCCGAGCCATGATCGAGATCGGCGTGAGACATGCTCCGCACAATGGTGAATTTGTCGGCAATTTTGGCGATTCGGGGCATGTGTTCGCAGATGAAAGTGCCGGGAACACTGGTTTGAATCGGTGAAAACTTTCCACGAACTTCTTTCGGGGCATGTGGTTTGGGATCCCAGGTATCAATCTGAGATTGTCCACCACTGGCGAAAACCACGATGACCGACTTGGCTTTGCCGAAGCCGGGAATCTCGACAGCCGGTTTTTTGTCAGCTTGTGCGCTGCCTGACAACATAGAACTCAACCCCGTCACTCCACCAATACTCAGCCACTTGCGCCGAGAAAGAGGCTGGCACAGCGCACGAGTGGAATGAGATTGATCGAGCAGAATGTCAAGCATAGTTGTACCCGTCGAAAGTCCAGCGCTACTTCCAAGCTACTCCGAATGTTCGATCAGGTCAATTTTTCTCGGCAGGAGTCGTCTTCAATCGCTTTGGTAGCACTTCCGACATAGCATTCAGGAATAGTCGGCGGAGAGCGTCGTAGCCTCGGTCGTTGGGATCTTCGAGATTATCCCAGTACCAGTATCCGGGATCATCCTCGTGATAGAAGGAACGCCAGAACTGTCGCGAGTGGATGCCGTGCCCCATAAACTCTGCGTGCATGGTGATCAGAGTTGTGTCGTCGCGTTGTTCGCAAGTTCGGCGAATGATCTCGTTGTATGCATCTAAAACTTTGATTCCTTCAGACCACGCTGGCAAGCCTGCATTTGTGGTGTCACCAATTCCGTCGGTGGGGTCGTAAATGTCGGCGAGGAAAACCTGATGTCCTCCGGGAAATCGAGAGGCGATTTCATCCAGAATCGTATTGAGACGCACTTCAAAATTCTTGAACCAGGGTCTCGCCTGTTCGACCGTCGCGCCATACATGGCCCCTTCCCGTGGCGGAGTGCGGCCATACATGTGGATGACATCGTTACCGCCGATAGTGGCAATGACGATCCCGAAAACATCCTCGGAATATTCGGGGACTTTGGGGATCAGAATGTCGAGATGTTCGAGTGACGTAGAGCCTGAGAGAGCAACATTGTTTTCTGACAAATTTGGCAGCACTGCCGACAATGAAATCCCCAACATTTCAGGGAACTCATCCTCCGGGTTTTTGACGAGGCGTTGGAAGACCGATTTTCCGCTCGATGCGCCGTAACCGGAGATAATACTGTCTCCAAACCCGAGTAAGACAACGGGACGCTCTGTCCAAGTCTCTTCAAAAGCCGCCGAAGAAACTGTGGGACCTGCCGGTCCTTCACCGACGGGGTGATACAACCAGTAATTGACATAGAAGACCGTTCCGCTGATGGAAATGAGTCCAATCAACAATAACCAACGTAGACAGCCTCGCTTTTTCCTGGGAGGTTTGGTTGGTGCGACGGGGCTTATGTCGGGAGTTTCTGCGGAAGGCGTTTCAGGATCGGTCATGTCGATGCGGGGCTTGGTGAATGGAACTCGCTCATCCTACCAACATGCAGGGGTGATCTGAACACTGTTTTTCAGGGAGCCTCAAAACTTCGCGCACAAAAAAGCGGGAGTCCCATTTCTGGAACTCCCGCTGTGAAACCATCTGATGATATCGAGATTCTATTTCTTCCAGGGTGGGATTTCTGGCAAGTAGGTGTTGAACTCGTTGATCAGTTCTTCCTGATAGCTGCCGGCAAAGGTGCCATCGAGGAACTTTTGCAGTCCCTCGTTGTGGAACTTCTCCCAACTGGCATCTTCGTGACCCGGATTGATGGGGAAGTACAAGATGCCAACCGCCATGGCGGCATTCATATCCCCCGGAGCATCACCCATCATCAGACATTTACTCTTGTCGTAGCCGTGTTCCATTGCTTTGGAGAGAATCTCTTTCTTGTTTCCCGCTTCCTGTCCACAGATCGCTTGCACGAATTGGACCAAGCCGTGTTCTGTCCATTCGGTTTGTAACGCAGCCGAGGGTGTGGAAGAGCAGACAATCATGTCGGCTTGTGAAGACAGTTTGTCGAGCGACTCACGGACCAGCGGAAATGGTGGAACGCCGGTGACGATGTCGGCGACGGTTTCATTCACGGCCAGCGACCATGCCAGAGCGATTTTCAAATCGGCATCACCGGTTTCTTCAACGGCTGCTTTTAATGCCGGGTTGCCGAGTTTGGTTTCTCGTTTGGTCCAATCACGTACCCCTTGCAGCTTGGGGATGTCGGCATTCCGGGCGATTACTTCTGGCCGTTCTTCCAACAGGTCGAGAGCTTCCATGTACGAAAGGAAGCGGTTTGCTCCGCGACTTTTGGAGTACAGGTTGGTGAACTCGGCTGCTTCGCGTGCGTATTTGGAAACTGGTTGCAGTTTGAAGTGCTTGATGAAGTTGGGGATGAAGCATTCTTTGTGCTTGATCTCCATCGCATCAAAGGCACAGCCGTCGGAGTCGATGCCGATGAGGTAATCGTGTTTTTTTTCAAAGCTGTCGAGTGGGTGTGACATGGTGTTGTTCTTGAATTGATAGAGGTGGATGGTGGGAAAAGTGTAGGTCAGGCTGTGCCTGAAGTCGTGTTGCGTTGGTGCTTGTTGTTGCTGGGACCAGTCCCAGCCTACGGGGTAAGGTCTGTCTCGGAGGCAGGGAGGCCCCTGCCCTACCATATGATTTATGTAAGCTCACGAGATTTTGCAATGAACTCGGCCAAATCGCGAAAGGTTTGAATATTCTCTGGGACACGGTATCCGAAGGGGTTTCGATTGAAGAAACCTTGTATTCCGCCAAGAAAGATTGCTGCTGAGACTGCTGTAAAAAGAATGAACATTACAGGCCATATTTCGTGTGTCATTGAGGTGGCTGTTCCGAAGGCTGCTGCTAATGAAAATACTGAAGAGATAAATAAAACGAGTAAGAGTATGGGGGAGGGGATTTTCTCCGTAACCAAAGGGAGATTTGTGTTGCTTAAACGACTCAGCTTTTTCAAGAGAATGTTCAGTTCGCAAGTTTTGAAAATGTTTTGTAGAGGCGTGCTAGGCCCAAAGTTGGCACAATGGGGCTTTAAACTGTTTACGACTTCGCGAATTCCAAAGAAGGCTCCAGCGGGGGCACAGTAGTTCCCGCAGATGTTGACTGAGTCAAATTGAATTCTGACTTTTGGTTTTTGAATGAATTCCATCAAATCTTGAACAGTAAACTGCTGCTGGAATTGTTCCCATTCTTTTTGTTGATTCACTTCCCAGATTCCTCCAAAAAGTGAAATCCATTCGTCACGATGCACGACCAAGGAAAACTCCTTCGCAATCCGAAAACAGAGATCGTCCAGATTCAAATCTTCATCGAAGCAAGTAAAGAGCCACGATTCGCCTCGATAAGCTTGCATCATCTCAGCTAGTGTCGTTTCCGGTTGCAATTGAAGGTCTTCCGGGTCCAGGCCGGTGGAATCCTCCCATAGCTCTTGAAGTTTAGCAAGAATTGCAGAGTCGAGATTTGAATTCTCTGTCATGTAGTTCATCTCCTTCAGCTTTGCGTTTCTTAGCCTCTTCGCGTCGATAGAACAGTCCGCACAGCGGACCCTACAATCTAATTGCTAGTTTCTAATTCCTAATCTCTACTCGGGAGCTTTCATGCGATCTGCTTGGGGAATGTACGAGCCCAGTTTCTGGTCGGCGTAAATTTTATCGAGTTGTGCCAAGCGAATCCGGCCATCGATGATCGGCACGCTGACCCAGTTGTCGCCAATCAAGGGGCGAGCGTATTTGACGAAATCGTCGGTCACGTCGGTCCCGCATTCAGTGATCCAGTCGGACGGGAAGTGACGTTCGCTATTGGCGACTTCTGACAACGGAGCTTTGCCATATTCGATGGTGTAGTTCTCGCGGTCAGCACGCAGGATCGATGCCATGTAACCATGTTCGCCGGCGGCCGCCATGAGGGCTGCTTTCTGGCCGACGTAATAACTTTCGGTCAGGTCGACGTTCGAGGCATGGACTATGTCATTGCGCTGGTGAGTTCCCGGCACATTACAGCGGGCGGCCCCTTTGACGGCCAGTTTGAATTTGTCGTCGTTGAGGGCATTCACCAGCATCTGAGCAATGGTGATCTTGCTTGATGACAACATCGCGTGGCCGAATGAGTCGCGAACGACGAACTCTTCGGGGATTTCCAAACCTTCGATTTCGAGCCCTTCACTGACGACGACAATCGCTCGTCCGTGTTCTTTCAGGCATTCGTTGATGTTGTGTTGAATCTGTTCCAGCGTCACTTTTTTCTCAGCCAAATAGATTTGCAGCGGCATTTCCCGATTCGGATCGGCGAGTCGAGCGGCAGCCGGAATATATCCGATCTTACGGCCCATCGCTTGGCAGACCAAAACGGGGTCGGCAGGGCAACTGCCGTTGTTTTCTTCATTCGACATTTGGATGAAATTTGACCAATAACGAGCCGTTGAACCGTAGCCTGGCGTATGGTCGATCAGTTTGAATTCGCTGTCGCCGACATCATTATCGATAGTCTTGGGACCACCGAGGCCACAGACATCGAGACCTCGCTCGCGAGCAATGTTGGCCACTTTGTTGGCCGTGTCCATGGAATCGTTGCCGCCGACATAGACGAAGTAGCCGATGTTGTGGGTTTTGAAGACTTCCATGATGCGGTCGAAGTCTTCGTTCTGCCAATCCTTCAGTTTATAGCGGCATGTCCCGATGGAACCGGCGGCGGGAGTCGTTCGCAGCAAGGCGATTTCTTCTGGACTTTGCGCGGTCAGGTCGAGAAGTTCTTCTTTGAGGACACCTTCGATGCCATGAAATCCACCGTAAACGGTGCCGATCTCGGACATCTCTCGTGCGGTTTCGACAATGCCGCGAACGGTATTATTGATAACGGGAGATGGGCCGCCAGATTGAGCGACAATCATATTTTTGGGTTCAGCCACAATGAAGTCCTTGGTGTGATTGATATTGAATTGAGTGTTTGTAGGTCAGGCTGTGCCTGACGTTGTGTTACGGTCTTACTTGTTGTTGCTGGGACCAGTCCCAGCCTACGGGGGAATTCTACTCTCCTGTCTAATTATCTCATGGCAGGGAGGCCCCTGCCCTACTTCATAATACTGTTGGTCTCTTTGCCGGTGGAAACCGGCCCTACGCTGTTTTGTCATCAATTAATGCAAGTCTTGATCAGCGATTGTATCTGTCGGGTGATGATACTGAATTATTCATTCGTTTTCAAAACCACCGCAGGCAACAGGTTTTATATAAAATAGGTGAATTGACAGGTCAATTTGCTCTCAAAACGACTTCTCCTGTTTTGAGTCCCTCAGATGGTTTGATTTCCAGCGTTCAGGCGGCGACAATCAACAATTCATATCCGC
Source organism: Planctomycetota bacterium (assembly GCA_030836185.1). Taxonomy (GTDB): domain Bacteria; phylum Planctomycetota; class Planctomycetia; order Planctomycetales; family Planctomycetaceae; genus JABURQ01. Next base: position 31,043 of record JAURQH010000048.1, on the reverse strand, counting down.
AAAGAATTCCCACCCATCTGAAAGTTGCCTCATGTCCCTAGGACTGAACGAACATGCCTGGAAACTGATTGAGAACATCCGTCGGGATGATATTGAACTGAAAAGTGCCCAGAAAACTCTCGCTTGTGGGACTGAAGTTTTTGATTTTGGAGTGAAAGCACGTGGTGGAATTGATGCCGGGTTGCGACTCGCTGAACTTTGCCTGGCGGGATTGGGACGTGTTTCGCTTTCAAACGGTCATCTGGGTGAACTGAACTGGCCTACCATTTGTACTTGGACCGATCATCCTGTCGCCGCCTGTCTGGCGAGCCAATATGCCGGGTGGCAATTGGCTTACGACGGATACTTTGGGATGGGGTCCGGTCCGATGCGTGCGGCGGCTGGTCGTGAAGCCATCTTTGCAGACATCGGGATGAAAGAGACGACCGAGCACGCAGTGGGAGTGATTGAATCCGCACAACTTCCTACTGATGAATTATGTCGAGACGTTGCCGAGAAGTGTGGAGTCAAACCGGAAAATCTGGCGTTGGTGGTCGCACCGACTGCTTCTCTCGCAGGAACATTGCAAGTTGTTGCTCGCTCGGTCGAGACCGCGCTGCACAAAATGCACGAACTGGGTTACGACGTGAAAAATGTAGAGTGTGGATTCGGAACGGCTCCCCTGCCCCCGGTTGCTGAAAGTGATCTGGAAGGAATTGGCCGGACCAATGATGCTGTGCTCTATGGTGCGAATGTTTCTTTGTGGGTGACAGGTGACGATTCGGCCATTGAAGCGATTGGAGATCGAATTCCCGCAGAAGCAAGCTCGGATTATGGTCGTCCCTTCCTGGAAATTTTTGAAAATGCGGGTCGCGACTTTTACAAGATCGATCCGCATTTGTTCTCTCCAGCCAGTATTATGATTCAAAATCTTGATTCCGGTCGGGTGTTCCGCTACGGAAAATTAAATCCCGAAATTCTGGAAGAGTCGTTTCAGGTTCCCGAGCTTTCGGAAACGCCGGAGGCATCGGCGTGAAGATCGGCATCTTCGGTAATGAGGGGAGTTGGTACGTTGACGATTTGCAGCGTGCTGCCAGAAGTTTGAACTGCGAGGCCATTCGCCTCGACTTCCGTCGTCTCTCGATGAATGTGACTCAGCAAGGTACACAGTTTTTCTGCGATCAATTGGCACTCAAAGATTTCGATGCCTTCATTGTACGGACGATGCCCCCCGGCTCGCTCGAAGAAGTCGTGACGCGCATGGACATTCTCGGGCAGTTACAGTCTGCGGGGAAACTGGTCGTCAATTCTCCGCGGGCCATCGAATGTGCCGTTGATAAATCACTGACAACCGCGAAACTGGCTGCTGTTGGATTGCCGGTTCCGTCGACATGGGTGGGAGAATCGTCTGACGACGCACTCGAAGCCTTCGTACAACTCGGCGGTGATGTCGTCGTGAAACCGGTGTTCGGAGCCGAAGGACGTGGCATCGTCCGAGTCAGTGATCCCGATTTGGCGTTTCGGACGTTTCGGACACTCGAACGACTCAATGCAGTTCTCTACTTACAGCAGTTTGTCTCTCATGCGGGGTTTGATACTCGGGTTTTGGTTCTCGACGGAGAAGTTGTCGGTGCAATGAAGCGGGAGTCTCCCGATGATTTTCGCACGAACGTGGCTCGTAATGGATCGGTTCAAAAAATCGAACCGACGGCGGAGCAGGTCAATCTTGCTCTCAAAGCGAGCGAGACCATTGATAGCCGAATTGCGGGAGTCGATCTATTAACCGATGCTGATGGAAACACGTTTGTCATCGAAGTGAACGCAGTGCCGGGGTGGCGCGCATTTCAACGAGCGACGGGGATTGATGTGGCGAAGCGTTTTTTGGAGAGTTTGAGTTACGAGTATTCCCACACACTGAATGATCAAGTTGTCGTCAATAAGTGATGGAATTGAGCTCCGTTCGCAACGCTCTGAAAGTCGCATCAGACCACAAGTTTCAATCAGTTGCACTACCCCTAATTGGAGCAGGGACCGGGGGTCACGACGAAGAGTCAGTGATGGGGATCATTCAAGATGAACTGTCCAGTGGCGAATTTGAGGGAACGGTTATTATTGTGAGCTATCGACCAACAACAACCCGCTGACTAAGAACAGCCAACCAAACACAAAAAACAAAGCACAAAAAAAATGTCTGATCAAAAGTTACAACAAGTCGTCGCCGCTCTTGGAAAGCACATGCCCGATGCGTTTCGTTGGAGCGGTGCCGTTGCGAAACAGTTGCGCTATCACAGCATCTCCATTGAAGGGAAAAAAGAGTCGGGCAGCCCGATGACCGATGCGCTGACGCTGGCCGATTTGACCGTGCAGGAGTTGTTGATCGCCGCGATTCGCGATGCCGATCCCATTTTGCAGGAATGCCGTATCGAAGCGGAAGAAACCACGGGTGATCTCGGACGATTTCCCGAGGAGAGTCCGTACACGATTTGTCTCGACCCGATTGACGGCACGAAACAATATCGTGATAAGACCGGCAATGGCTACGCGGTCATGCTGAGTCTGCGAACCGTTGATACGTTGCATTATTCGCTCGTCTATATTCCCGAGACCGGTGATCAGGGAACGTGGGTCGAAGTTTCTGGAGAGACAATCCGCTGCGGAGCTGATGATTGGTCGGTTCCGGGACGAGAGGCATTGGACTCGATGACGCCCATCACGGCAGAGAATCGCCCCGATTCTGACAAGATCTATATGATCGGGTTCCAAGACGCCGACACCGAGCGTGCGGCTGGATTGTCTGAAATCGGCTTGGAAGGCTTCACCGCCGACACGATGCCCGGTTGTATTTTTGCTTTGTTTGCGACGGGTGAGTTCGGCGGATCTTTGATCCATTCACCCAATGTGTACGATTTTCCAGTCTCTTTGCAGATTGCCCGGATTCTCGGTGGAGACGCCTTGTGGGTGCATAGCGGTGAACCGGTGCATTTTGAGGAACTATGGCTCGACGACCGGGCTGATATGCTTCGCCTACCGGGAATTGTGGCGTGCAGTCACGATCCGAAGAAACTGGAGAAGATGTGCGAACATGCCAAAGACTGGAGTCCCGTTCGCTACCAGGATTAAAACTGTCGTGTTGATTCCTCTGCGGGGATTCTGCGGTTTTTACCATTGAAGACTTGTTCCCCACCGCGTGAAGGGCGAAGATTCAGAAGTTCCCGTCTGAGTTACGTTTATCTATGAGCTCTCATATTGACTATCAAGGTTCTGAGAATCGACGCGATGTCGTTGTGGATGTCATTTCGCGCTTGGCGGGGGGCGAAGTGATACAGACTGCCATCGACACGGGAGTCGTGTGTGTAGGGTGGTCGCAACGTCCCGCAGCAATTGAGAGAATGGCGGGACATCTGCTTCCGGGGCAATCACTCTGTTTATGCCTGACCGGATATCAGCAAGCCTTGGATTATCTGGAAGAGATCTCCGAGGTCGGTCGTCGTCTGATGACTCGCTGTTGGCCCGGAGGGTTACAAATTGAAATCGGTGTTGATTTGCCGTTTGGTTTACTGGAAGGCTTACCGGGAAATACTCAACAGAGACTGACAACAGGTCAGAAATTACAAATTCTCAGTCCGAAATCGCATTTTATCAGGGACTTACAGAAATTGCTGTCGGGTCCGTTGGTTTTGACCTCGCCGATTCCTGTTGATAAGGTATCAGCCGCGTCAGAGTCCTCGGGGAGCGATTCTTTACCTCTCGGAAGTGACTTTCTCGTACATACAGGGGCCCCGGGATCGACACAAGGTCCGACCATCGTTGAACTTAAAGGTGACGACTGGGGGGTCATTCATTCTGGGATACTTACTCAATCATATTTGAAAAAAATGACTGGTCTTTCCTACTTATTTGTTTGCACCGGAAACACCTGCCGCAGTCCTATGGCGGAAGGGTTGCTTCGTAAAATGCTGGCTGAGAAGCTACAATGCGAAGAGGCGGATCTGGCAGAACGAGGATTTCTTGTCGGTTCGGCTGGAGTTTCGGCCAGCAATGGGTATCCCGCATCCCCGGAAGCGGTTCAGCTATTGCTAGACGATGAGATCGATATCAGCGGCCACGAAAGTCGGCAACTGACAGAAGAGTTGTTGGATCAGACAGATCATATTTTGACTTTGACGAATGGTCACCGTCAGGCCATTCTGATGAGCCGTCCCGATTTGGCAGGGAAGATTCGTTTACTATCACCGGAAGGACGCGATGTTTCCGATCCGATTGGAGGCGGTCTCATGGAATACGAAGATTGTAAAGCCGAGATTGAGTCTTACTTGAAGGTGTTGCTCGACGAAATTGATTAAGACTCGAAATACATTTTGTTATTTTTGATAAGAGAAGTCCGAATACTTCAGAATGCTATCAAGAGCGTTCCTGCATCGGACTACAGAAGCGAAAACTCGAATGAAATTTGCCATTGCCAGTGATCACCGTGGAGTTCAGGTCAAATCGCGACTTAGCGATTTATTGACACGCATGGGGCATGAGGTTGTTGATTATGGACCAAAAGATGCCGGGGAAAGCGTCGATTACCCTGATTTCGCTTCCAAAGTTGCCAAGGACGTTTCTGAAAAGAAAGTCGAGCGAGGGATTTTGATTTGTGGTACCGGCATCGGTATGTGCATCACTGCTAACAAGTTTCCCGGCGTTCGCGCGGCCGACTGTCACGATGATCTAACTGCCGAGATGAGTCGTCGGCACAATGACGCCAATGTCATGTGCCTGTCTGCCGACCTTTTAGCCGATAATGTCGTGAATCGGATGGTGGAGATTTGGGCGAGGACCGAGTTTGAGGGAGGACGACACGCCCGTCGCGTCGAGAAAATTCAGCAAATCGAATCGGAATATCGATCCTGAGCGAAATTCTCTGCGCAGATCCTTTATTCCGATAGAGGCTCCCGTTATCGTAAGAGGCATCAAGCTACGGTCTTGCGTGTTGGACCAGACCGAGTTCCCAGGTGTCCTTTAGAGCGGAGTATGCGGGAATGGATCCTGCCGAATTAAAATATACGAAGACTCATGAATGGGTCTCTCTCGATGGCGATGTGGCGACGATTGGCATCACCGACTTTGCGGCTGGTCAACTGACGGATCTTTCCTATATTGAACTACCCGATGTGGGACGGACATTGTCAGTTGGCGAAGATTGCGGAGTGATCGAGACTGTCAAAGCAGCCAGTGATTTGTACGCTCCAATTGCTGGGGAAGTTGTCGAAGTCAACGGTGCCCTGGAAGACGATTTCGATCTTCTCACCAATGAGCCGCTCGGCGATGGCTGGATTATGAAACTGAAAGTCGCCAATGCGACCGATGTTGACGCATTGCTTGATCACGCAGCGTATCTGGCACATTGTGAGACGGAAGAGCATTGATCTCCGACTCACGGCAGGCGCGATGAGTTCGCAGTAAGAAGCTGGTGAGATCAAGATTCGTGGAGAGCCGAAAATTCCAGCTTCGATGTGCAAAATGGAAATTGTAATAACAATCAGGAAATCATTGTGAGCTATACCTTCACTACCCCCGAGCAGCAACAGGAAATGTTGCAAGAAATCGGGGTCAATTCGATCGAAGAGCTATTTGCGTCAATTCCACAAGAGCTTCGGTTTCGGGGTGACCTGAATCTCAAGCCCGCAAAGTGCGAACTTGAATTGGAACAGGAAATTGCCAGTCGTGCCAAACAAAATCAGGCAGGGAGTGGATTAACGTGCTTCTTGGGGGGGGGGGTTTACGATCACTTTATTCCGTCAGTGGTCGATGAAATTAGCTCGCGTGGAGAATTTTACACCGCTTACACTCCCTATCAGGCAGAAGCCTCTCAAGGCAGCTTGCAGGTCTTCTTCGAATACCAAACGCTGATCTGTCAGTTGACCGGTATGGATGTTTCCAATGCCTCTTTGTACGAAGGTGGTACGGCCATCACCGAAGCAGCTTTGATGGCCATGCGGATCACCCGTCGCACAAACAAGGTCGCTGTGCTGCAATCGGTTCACCCAGAGTATCGGGAGGTTCTGAAAACCTACTTAAAGCTGCAAGGGGCAGAGCTGGTCGTTATCGACACTCCTGAGGGCACCGTCAATCTGGATGAGGTGATTGCCACGCTTGATGAGGAGACCGCTGCTCTCGTCATTCAAAACCCCAATTTTTATGGCAACCTGGAACAGGTCGCCGAGTTGGCAGATGCCGCCCATGACAAAGGGGCATTGTTGATTTGCTCCGTCGATCCGTTAAGTCTGGGAGTTCTCAAACGCCCAGGAGATATCGGTGTCGATATTGTGACTGCTGAAGGGCAACCACTCGGTATTCCGATGCAATATGGTGGTCCCTTTCTGGGGATCCTGGCATGTCGCCAGGAGTATATGCGAAAGATGCCTGGGAGAGTGATCGGTACAACCTCTGACCGGCTGGGGGCACCTTGTTTTGTATTGAATCTTCAAGCCCGAGAACAGCATATTCGAAGAGACAAGGCAACCAGTAATATTTGTACCAATCAGGGATTGTTGGCAATACGTGCCACCATTTACATGACATTAATTGGTCCGCAAGGTTTGAGAGAAGTCGGTGAACTCTGTTGTCAGAAAGCTCATTACGCGGCCGAGACGCTCTCTGGGATTGATGGTTATGAATTGGCCTTTGATCGTCCCTTCTTCAAAGAGTTTGTTTTGCGTTGTCCGGTCCCCGCAGAAGAAGTGATTGCCAGAGCCGCAGAATCTGGTTTGGGTCTCGGTCCCAAGTTGTCTCTGTTTGCTGACGGCTTGGCTGCCGACACTGAAAACCTGCTTTTGGTAGCTGTGACTGAAAAACGAACACGCGAGGAAATCGATAGCCTCGCTGAAGTTCTGGCCAACGGAATTTCGGAAAGGATTCTCGCGCAACATGCGTAACCAACAAGCCACAAAATTGATTTTTGATCTTTCGCAGCCGGGACGACGCGGCACCCAGTTTCCCGAGTCTGACGTGCCTGTCAAACCGTTGGCAGATCTTTTGCCCGCCGACCAACTTGCCGACCAACCTCCTCCACTTCCAGAAGTGACCGAGGCCGATGTCGTGCGCCATTTTGTCAATTTGTCCCAACTCAACATGTCGGTGGATACACACTTCTATCCGCTCGGCAGTTGTACGATGAAGTACAATCCCAAGCGACATGAACGCTGGGCAAAACTTCCCGGTATTGGCGACTTACATCCCTATCTCGACGAGAGTCGAATTCAGGGGATGTTGGCGATTCTGTATGAAATGCAGGAAATGTTGGGTGAGATTGCCGGCTTACCGGCTGTCTCGTTGCAGCCGGCTGCAGGTGCTCAAGGAGAGTTAACGGCGTTGTTGACCGCTGCTGCTTATTTTCAGGACAAAGGTGAAGATCGAAAGAAGGTTCTCTTTCCTGCGAGTGCTCACGGAACCAATCCTGCCAGCGCCGCGATTGCTGGCTTCGAGTGTGTGCAACTCAACTCGACGGTTGATGGTCTGGTGGACATGGAAGAGTTGAAGGCCAACATTGATGAAAATACGGCTGTCTTTATGATTACGAATCCGAACACGGTCGGATTGTTTGAAAAAGAGATTGCCGAGATCAGTCGTTTGATGCACGAAGCGGGTGGGCTGGTTTATATTGATGGTGCAAATATGAACGCCATTCTTGGGATTACGCGTCCCGGTGACTTTGGTGGTGACATGATGCACTACAATGTCCACAAGACATTTACTGGTCCTCATGGTGGAGGCGGTCCCGGATCAGGTCCGATCGCTGTCCGCGATTTTCTGGAGCCATATTTGCCGGGACCAGTTTTGACCAAGTTAGAGGGAGACGATGGCGAGCCGTTTTATTCATTAAGGGATCCTGAAAAATCGATTGGCCGAGTCCGGTCGTTCTTTGGAAATGTAGGCATATTGCTGCGAGGTTATTTCTATCTGCGTACCCTTGGCCCGGATGGAGTCAGAGAGATTTCTGAAATCGCGGTCCTCAACGCCAATTATCTACTCGCAAAATTGAAGGACATTCTTCCTGTTCCCAATGGTGACCGGTGCATGCACGAGTTTGTGGCCTCGGCCAAAATTCTGCAAAAAGAAAAGGGAATATCGGCAATGGATGTGGGCAAGAGATTGCTCGACTTTGGCTTCCACGCGCCGACTGTTTACTTCCCGTTGGTGGTCGCGGAAGCATTGATGATCGAGCCTACGGAAACAGAATCTCGCGCCACGCTTGATGCCTTCGCGGATGCCATCCGTCAGATCGTCGATGAAGAACCCGAATTTCTTCATCAAGCGCCACACTCCACAATGCACAGTCGTCCCGATGATGTTGCTGCTGCACGTAAGCCGGTCTTGAAGTGGTCGGCACAAGCGCAATAACAGGGGGTTCACAATGTCCGTCCCGATTCGCTGTGAAATCTTTCACGAATGTGAAACAGCGACCGGTGTTGAGAATATGGCCATCGATGAAGTGTTGTTGGAACGAGCCATCAGCGAACGAATGGGGCATTTTCGCTTGTATCAATGGTCGGCTCCGACGATTACTCTTGGGTACTTTCAGGATTATCAGCCTGAAACAATTCCCGAGGAGATGAAGTCTCTCGACGTTGTGCGACGGCTGACAGGTGGTGGAGCGATTCTGCACCATCATGAACTGACCTATTCCTGTTCGTTGCCATCAGAGAATCGATGGCAAGAATCCCCCTCAGATTTGTATTCAGAAATTCATCAGGTCATACGGGACGCTCTCGCGCGCCAAGGATTTGCTTGTGAGTTTCGGGGTGTTTCCAAGTCTTTTCCTGCCGGGGAACCTTTTCTGTGCTACTCCCGTGGTGACGAACGCGATCTTGTTCATGGATCGCATAAAGTTGTGGGGAGTGCTCAGAGACGACGAAAAGGGGCGATTCTCCAGCATGGGAGCATTTTGATAGGACGTTCCCAATTTGCCCCTCAGTTTCCCGGTGTTCATGAGCTCGGGCTAAAGGGGCAAGATTTGAACGTCTCTGAACTTTGTGAAGAGATTGTACAGGTGATGTTCAGTCTCTTTGAAAATTGCCTGAAAACAGCTCAGCTCCCAGTTGCTCTTCGTCCAAGTGTAGACGCGTTGGTTCAGGACAAATACCGCTATGCCGGTAGAAGATTTGAATCGTCAAAAGGATCTCGTTCTGGTCTTTGAAAATAGGGGTTCCCCCTATTCCCGTGTCTCAAAATTTCGTTGACAAGAAAGATACACAGTGATACGGTGACATAAGTTGTTATTCATTGATTGATTACGGAAATATCGGATCGTTTTTAATCCGGTTCCTCCAATGAGAATTTTAGACGCAGGGGCATCAATACCACTCTCTGAGAACTCATCTTTTTTTGAGGCGTTTTCCTTTCGCGTTACATTTTTACTCTACGAACAGACAATCAGATTTATTTCTCGTGGACGGGAGATTTCCCCAATCGCGGGAGAGTCGTACAATGGTACGATTTCGTTTTAATTCACAACGCGAGGTTACTCGAATGTTACAAGCGGAATTGAAAGTGCTTGGAGGCAAGCAGGCTGGAAAGTCAATTGCCTTAGGGAAGAAGTTCTTGGTCGGTCGCGAAAGTGACTGCCATCTGAGACCAAACAGCGACATGGTGAGTCGCCATCATTGTGTCTTCACACTTGATGATTACACGCTACGTATTCGTGATCTGGGGAGCACTAACGGAACCCAGGTTAATGACGAGCGATTGGAAGGTCAGCGTGTTCTGGAATCGGGCGACCGAGTTCGAATCGGGAACCTCGATTTTGAAATTGTCTTGCTTCAAACTGAAGAAGCCGCCGCTGAACCCGCCGATGATTTCAATCTCGATGAAGATTCTCGCATTCTGATCGAAGCTGATCTCGAGCAGTCAGGCTCGCAAACATTGGTCGATGTGAAGCTACCGCTCGGAAATGATCCCGAAGCCGATTCCCCGACCGAACAGTTCAGCGGACAGAATACGGGTGATACCGGAACGATTCCGACTTTCGATCCAAATCAACAACCACAAAATCCGCAACAACCGTGGCCCAACATGCCACAACAAGGGTACTACCCACAATATCCACCGGGTTACTATCCACCACAAGGAATGCCGTACCCTCCTCCAGGTTATCCGTACTATCCCCAGCAACCGATGCCTGCGGATCAGCAGCAACAGCAACCAACGCAGCAAGAGGCACCACAGGCTCCCGAGGCTCCCAAAGACTTGCCGTCGATTAGCTTACCTGATCCTGCGGAGACAGGGGCAAAAGACGTGGTAGTTGGTTCCGGGGGTGGGGCTCAGAAGAATAAGGGTTCTGATGACGAGAATCCTTCCAACACGGCTGCCGATCTCTTGAATAAAATGAAGCAACGTCGGTAAGGTTCGGAGGCAGGATTCATTTTTTAATGTCGGTGCTGTCCCCTCTTTAAATTTGCTATTTTGGAAACGTAAAATATGTCAGACGAAAAAAAACCAGAGGATACACAAAGGCGATATCGCGAATTTCTGGACCTCATGCCGCTCACGTTATCTCTAGCAGGTTTACCGACCAGCGAAGGGACACGTCCTTACACAGAAGAACAGATTGAGGCACGAGCCTTCACGATCAAGCATGCCTGGAAAGAAGCTCGTCAGGTTGCACGGGAGTGCATTCAGAAGTAGTTAGCTTGGCTGAAAACTTATCTCAAAGCCTCTTTTGATAAAGGAAGAGGCTTTTTTTACGTCTTTTGAAAACGCTTGAAACTGATCATTGCCACGCCGGGTATGGTTAAACAGATGGAATTACCAGCAGACGATATTCTCATGAATTGCGCGTTGCGAGTCGAATGAGAACTTGCCGAGGATTCGAGCGGGAAGATCACTGATGCAGACCGACGCAGAGCTTGTCACGAGTTGCCTTGACGGTGATCGTGATGCGCTGCGCAAATATGTTGATCGCTATCAGCGTATGGTCTTTTCATTGTGTTATCGAATGTTGGGTAATTATGAAGACGCAGAAGATGTGGCTCAGGAGTCTCTGGTGAGGGCGGTGCGAGCACTCGACCGGTGGGACTCTGAAAGACCGATGAAACCCTGGTTACTGACAATTACTGCCAACCGTTGCCGGACAGCTCTTATGAAGAGAAGTCGAAAACCATTTCCCACAGATTTTTCCGGGGAGCCGGGAGCACTCGATCAGAATCCTGGCCGAGTCGATCTTGCAGAAGAATTGGATTTAGCGTTGGAAGTGTTGTTGCCCGTGCATCGAGAGTGTTTTTTGTTATTCCACGAACACCAACTAAGCTGTGCAGAGGTTGGTGAAGTTCTCGGACATCCCGAAGGAACGATTAAAACATGGTTACATCGAACTCGAAAAAAACTGGCCGAGATATTGAGGCAACGTGGCGTTGTTCCGGAGTTAAGTTATGAATTGTAATGAGCTGAAACAACAATTGGAGGCGGCGGTTGAGGCACGCACCCCCCTGCCCCTTAATGGCTGGCGTGAGCACTTGGAAAAGTGTGAGGCCTGTCGTCGTGCGTGCGAAGACCATCAGCTACTCGACCATGCCGTTGAAGAATGGACAAGTTTTGAAGATACTCCCGATCTGACGGAGGAGATTCTAGCCCTTCTTGACGGAGACGATCTTCCAAAATCCTCCACACAGAGCATGAGTCTTTCTCGCATTCCACTGATCACGATACTTGCCACTTCAGTTGCAATATTATTCATCATTCTTTTCAACAAGCCAAACGGTTCCCAGGATGATTCACCAACGATGTTGGTGAATGGGTCCGCAGTGAGCCAGGACGACTTAAGGGCTTCCGAGAAGGTGGATTTAGAGCAGGTGATTCTTGAAACCCGTAATGCCTACGGAAGTCTGTTAGGAGAGGCTCAGTCCACAATGGCCCCCTTGAAGACGGCGATTGCAGAGCCCGAATCATTAGCAACTGACAATCATTCTGCTGGCAGCGAACGCTTGTCATTTGTTCCCGCTGAGCTGCAACCTTTGAAAGAAGAGTTCACACAATCTGTTAGCTTTTTGACAGCCTTGTTTCCCGAAACAGGATCACGGTAAATGCAATATTCTCATTTTCGATTCACTCATCAATCTCATCGCCATCGTATGATTGTTCGGTGGCAAAGGAGCTTGGGGATGAAGGTATTCTTCGTTGCAACATGTTTGGCGCTACTAGGGCCTGTTAGTGATGTTTCAGCAGCCGACTTGCTGGAACGCGTCAAAGCGGATGCCGGTTTGTGTGTAATCGTAGATGATCTCCCCACTCATCTTGAAGAACTGGCAAGTTCCGATCTACGTGCTCGTCTGGAGTCTTTGGAGCTGTATCAAAAATGGCTCGGAGCGTCGGATGTTACAAAGCTCAAAGAAACTCTCTCTCAGTTGCAGGAAATCCTGGGGACACCAATCCCGAACTCAATGTTGAATCTGGTAGGAGAGCAAGCTCTGATCGCCATCTATCCACAGGCTGATCAGAGACCAGCGGGAGTTTTGATGACACGACCTGCCAATTATGAGCAGGCCGAACGACTCTTGGATTTGTGGCATCTCATGGAAAATGCAGATGTGACTCAAATGGAAGGTGGGCATTGGAAACGGGCAACGCACAAGATCACTGTTTACTACATTCTCGAAGAAGGGTTCTTCGCGCTTAGTGATCGCGAAGAGTTGATACGTGATTTATCTAAACCCTCGAAAATTTCTCAAGAGTCGAGTCTATCGCAACAACCTTTCTGGAAACAGGGAATTACGCAAGCGAGTGACGCTAGCTGGATGCGTGTGTGGTTTCGTCCCGAATTATGGAAAGGTGTCATTCAATTACCGCAAGTGGGAGGACCACAGGGAGTACTCCTCGATCAGCTCAAACGTGCGGAGAGCCTGTTACTGGAAGTCGACACGGAAGCAGGAGTTCATGCCTCGCTTCATTTAATTTACAAAACAGGGAAAGAGCCGGATCAATTGATCGCATACCGCAAAAAATTTCCACCTCAGCCCGGTATTCTAGATTCTCTTTCTCCCGAAACGATGTCATTGATGACAGGTCGTGGTGGGCTTGGCTTCCTGGGAACTCTTATCGACCGCCGATTGGCGCATGAGAAGAATCAGGAACAGGAATACTTTCGCGAAATCCTTTCTGGATTACTCATCGATAAAGATCCGTATCTTGATGTTCTTCCTGCTATGGGGGCACAATGGATGATGGAAATCAGGCGTGGTGATTCACAGTCAAAGCATCCCGTTGAGTTCTTAATGAGCACAAGCTTGGAGCCTGCTCGTGACGAAACGGTGACTCTGAAGCAATCGCTGGAGAACTTGCTCCGTTCGGGCCTGAAATTTCTTGCGATTTCAGAAAAGCGTTTGGCAGAGGATGTCATTTCAGAGGATCTCCCTGGCGGTGATCGTGTTCACAGGTACAAATCTCGACTCGGATGGGAGCCCTCTTTTGTGGTGACCAATTCGCACCTTCTCATCGCCTCCGACGAAGAACGAGTCCGGCAAGCCGTTCTGGAGGCCAATGGAACGCAGTCCGACAGTCCTTTTGGGGCTTTGAAAAACCGAGAGTTGGCGAACTCGCAGTTGGGTGTCATGGTCGACTTTCAGGTTGTTCGAGAGGTGATTGGTGAGCCTTCTGATGAGCTGTTCGAACTCCTGAATATTCCCGTCGTGAAGCAGAGAAGTGCTCGTCAGTCACTGAGTTTCGCAGCCGATACGCTCGGCTTGTTTGAGGGAGGGTACGCCTTTTGGCAGTGTGTCGATGGGGGTTGGAAACTCTACTTTGGCGCAATATTGATCAATGAATGATCATCAATGCCGCGTAAATCCTATAACAATCTCATTTGCGATAGGGGAATCCCTGAGTGGCGGTGGGTGGTAACCCCTTAATCTGTAAAATGTTCTGGCGTGCAAAAGTATTCGTGTCATACTTGTTGAGCGACGTCATCCGGCAGTATCCGGTTGACTCATTCGGAATGGTGAGTTGTCAAAAATCTGGGCACTTACCTTGAGAATTCCAGTATGACCAATGGAGCAACCAACCATGAATGTCGAGACGAAATCCAAGAGTAAAGTGTCCGACGGAGTGTTGAAAGTTGATCGACGGAGAGAGGATCGTGGGCCGGAGGATGGAAAGCAGGAACGTCGAAAACAGATCGACCCAACAACTTGCGAACGTGACTATGACGCGGAAGAAGTCGAGTTCATGAAGGCTATGGACGACTACAAACGATTGAGTGGTCGTCAGTTTCCGACTTGGAGTGAAGTCCTGGAAGTCCTTAATGCATTGGGCTATCTCAAAGTCGCTGAACCTTCAGAGATCAATCACGAAAAACGGATGAATCCCTGATTCGCACTTGGAGGAATCATCATTCCGTTCTTCCAAACGTCATTAGGGTAATGTCGTCGTTTTGAGGGAATCCGCCCGCATGTTTACGAACATCTTCGCGAATGACAATTCCCAGTTCTTCGGGGTCGCTACTGTTGTGTGAGACGATTTCATTGAGCCGTTCCATTCCATAAAGCTCTTCTTTGGAATTCATGGCTTCACTGACGCCGTCGGTATAAATCACAACGGTCTCTCCCGGATTGAGAGTGTATTTCACTATTTCATACGGATAGCCTTCCATAATTCCGACCGGGATGCCAATTTCTTCCTCGCCAATTTCGATGAGCGAGCCATCGGCCTTACGGACGATCGGACACATGTGGCCTCCGTTCGCGAAGGTGATTTCGTGTGAATTCAGATCGATGACACAGAGTACATACGTGACAAATCGCCCATCGATACTATGTGAACTCATCAAGTCATTAATTGTGAGCATGGCTTGTTGCACATCGGTTTCGTGTTTCAGAGTGCATTGCACGACACTTGCGATCCGAGACATTACTAACGATGCGGGAACCCCCTTCCCCGCCACATCTCCAAATGAAACCACAACACGGTTGTCGGGAAGCTTAAAGCAGTCGTAGTAGTCTCCCCCCACCGCTTGAGCAGATTCGTAAGAGGCGAAGAACGAGTAGCCTTCGATTTCGGGAAGGCTCTCGGGTAGCAATGCGACCTGGACGTTTTGTGCGATTTGCATTTCGCTGTCCTGCTTTTGTTTTTGCAGAAATGACTCGTAGAGTCTGGCGTTGGCAATAGTGATGCCTGCTTGTCCGGCGATGGCTAAGAGGATCTCGAGATCTTCTTGTTTGAACTGAGAAATGGGGTTTTGCGTGTCAATATTGATTGCGCCAATTGCCTCTCCTTCGAGATCAATGATTGGCACGCACATCATGGATCGAATCGAAAGTGCAGAAATCGATTCCGCCGCGCTAAATTGTTGGTCACTACTTGCATCAGCAGAGAGAATCCCTGCCTTCTCTTGAATCACTTTGTTCAAAACAGTACGACTGAGTTTAACGGTTTCGTCTTCTGTGGGATTTCGATGCTTTTGGGCCGCGGGGCGGAGTGTTCCCGACTCGGAGTCTTTCAAGACAATTGATCCACGATCTGATCCGGGAAAAATACGGAAAAGAGTATCAAGAATCTTGGGAAGAATCTTGTCAATTTCCACAGACCCCGCTAGATTGCGGCTGATTTCAAGAACCCCCTTCAGCTTTGCCTCAGGAGCAACATCCAGCATACCGAAGCCATCGAGGTTGGTGGCTGTCGCCATGATCGTCGAGCCTTCAGAATCATCGGCGAGAAAATCAGATTCTTGAATTTCGGCAGCCGGAGGTTGTGGCTCGTCGGTTTCAAAACGAAACAGCATCGGGCCGACTTTCAGTCGATCGTTGTGCTTCAACGCTGTTGGGGTTTCAACTTTCTTTCCATTGAGGAATGTGCCGTTACCACTACCGAGATCTCTGACCAGAAATTTGCCGTCGGACTTGGCAACTTCAGCGTGTTTCCGAGAGACCATGTTCGATTGTAGTTGAATCGCGCATTCTGGAAGTCTGCCAATCACATTTTGCTCTTCCGTGAGTGCAAATGGAGTGGCTTGTCCGCCTTGTAAGAGAACCAGTTTCGACATGAGAGGTCGTTCCGCAAAAAAGGAAAGAAAGAATCGGTATATTCTAAGCTGCGAGCAAAGGTGACGCAATTACCGATCTGCACGTATTAATACAACAACTTAATACAACAACGGACCGTCAGAGTATATCGAGATCACATTTTGAAAATCGTTTCGACGTTGCCTCTCAAGGTTAAATGCCCTAATGAGACGGCTTTTTCTTCCGACCATCCGCGTCCTTGTACAAAGTCTTCAGAGAGGACTTTGGCGAGGATTCGTCGGTACATGGCAAATTTGGGCAAGGCGAATTCGAGTTTATACATATCGCTGTAGTAACCAATTTGCTTGGTTTGTGGGACCGCCTGGAGGCGACTACGGCAATCGAGTTCGATATAAGCTGGAATATTGGAGTACCACCAATGACCGTTGGTGACGACGTTGGGGAAAATCCAACTGTAACTGACGAGTTCCTGATTACTGGTTTGAGCCAGCACCGAAACGGGAAAAGTGACCTGCGGAAACGCATTGAATAATTTTGAGTACAGGATCAACGATGTCCGTTTGTCGTACAGATCCTGTCCCTGGAAGACACCCTCTTCGTAGACTCTTCGATTGACGCCAATCATCAAGTCGAAGGGAAGTTTGTATTCGGAACAGTATTCTGCAAGTGTCCAGAAGACAAAGCAGGACAAATCGCGGGCTTCATCGGCTGACAGCTCACTTCCTTGCCCGGCTTTCGTGACGACCGTGTTTGCACGAGCCCCGTCAATGGGGGCGGGTGCGAAGTCGGGAGGTAATGAAATCGCACACGCCTTTACATTGTTTGCAGTGAAGTGTTCGAACAGTTTACCGATGGCAGATTTCAGTTCGTCAGCGGATCCGCAACCGAGGCCGGTGGCCTTTTGCAATCGTTGTTGCGTTTCAGGTTTTGTCAGATGGAAGACGAGATCATCAGTACGCAGACAAGGGATGTACAGCGAGGTGTCAAATCCTTCCAATGGATCGTCAAAGTCATTGGTCAGAAAAACTTTCTCTAATTTGCTCTGCTTGAGAACCTGCTCTTCCCAGTCAGGTTGAGCCATTTTATGGAGTGCCGTGTCATAGACTGTTTCCCAGTTGTCGGGTGTTAGCATTTCTTCATCAAAGTCGAAAAACTCCCGGCAAATTTCTAACAACCAGCTCACCTGTGCGGTGTTCTCCAGTGTATGCAGTTTCTCGACCAGTCGACCGACTTTTTCTTTGGGCTCAATTCCCGGTTGTTCGATTTGCTCTTTGGGCAAACCGGCAGAATGAGCCAGCTCTGTGTAGTAGTGATACCCCATGATGTCTGCCAGCGTAGTGGAGGCCGCAGAATGGGGGTTGATATGGGTGTGAGGATCGATCAGGACGAGTGATTCGAGTTCGGCCAGCAGACGTTGATAAAGTTCTTGAGACATGTGGATTCTCGTGGTTTTCGTCGACAAATAAGTGTTTACGGACTCTAGGTGTCGCGATTCGCGTAGGAGACTGCAAGCCAATCAAGTTCGACCAATTAGTCCAGTGTCGCGATTATTTTTGAGTGGAAACCGGCTGAGTTACTTCAGCTTTTGGCGGCTCCAGAGTTGCGATTGCCTGTCCGTTCGTGCCATTCCAGAGACGCAGAATTCCATCATTTCCTGCGGCAAGAACTAGCTTGCCGTCACGGGACACGGCCGAGGCATATTGATAGTCGGTCGCTCCCCCAAAATTGCGAAAGTTCTGTCCATTGGGTGTGCGATGATAGCGGACAGTCTTATCGCCACCACAGCTCAATATATTATCCTTATCACCTTCGTACTGGATGGCCGTCACTTGCTTGGAGTAGTTGCTGATGGTTCGTTTTTGTTCGCCTGTTTCTGCATTCCAAATTTTAATCGCGTTGTCGGCACCTGCAGTCGCAAGTTCAGAGTTATCCTTCTTGATGGTGACATCCATCACATGATGAGTGTGTCCTTCGTACGCACGGACTAATTGCCCCGTCGTCGCAGAGAAAATTTTGGCGAATTTGTCGGCAGAACCCGAAACGAGAAATTGTCCGTCGTGAGAAAACTCGACGCCTAAAACGGTATCACTGTGTGCCTCCTCGAACTTTTGTTTCACAGTACGCTTCTCGATGTCCCAGAGGATGAGCTCTCCGCTCCGTGATGGTTCTCCACCACCCGACGCGAGCCATTTTCCATCAGGACTGAAATCGAGTGAAACGACGCGGTCTTCAAGGACAGAATCTGCGATATCGAGTGGTTTGTCGGCCGGTGGTCCGAGTCGGGCGATCAATTGCCAATCAGGCTGTGTATTCCAGGTGGCAAACTGTTTGTCCTTCCCTGCTGTGAGAACCGTTGTCTCTGAAACAAATACGATCGATGTGACTGGGGCTTGAGAGCGTTGAAAAGTGTCTATGCCCTGCCCATCTGCGCTATTCCAGGTTGTCCAGTGACCGCTCTCTACACCCGTTGCGAATGATTTTCCGTCTGGGGAAAACGCGACAGACTGAATTGGCTTGACGCTTGTTTTCAGTGTTTCAGTTGCGGCTTTGGATTCGTTATCGGCGGCTGTTTGTTGTTGAGTCGCCGTTTCGAGAGTTTTCTTGCGTTCTTCTAACGAGGCTTGTGATTTTTTGAGAGACTGACCTGAAAGTTTGACGGCATTGTCGGCGACTTTCTTCGCTTCTTCCGCTTTTTTCAATTCGTCTTGGACTTTCGTAAGAGCTGTTTCCGCGTCTTTCAGTTTCTTTTCTAAGGCTTTGTCATCTTTTTTGGCCTCGAATTCGGTTTTGGCTTTGTTGACGACCTCTTGCGCCGGTGGGACTTTGTCTTGTGCTTCTTTCAGTTTTTTATCGACCTCGGTGACAGCTTCGTTTGCTTTTTTCAGGGCTTCAGTTCGCTCGGTGACAGATTTTTCATCCGCTTTGACGGCAGCATCGGCAAGGGTTACTTTCTGTTTGGCGACAGATGCTGTTTCCGCTTTGAGTACCTGATCGTGGATTGCCGTCAAATCTCCTGAGACCTCTGCGATTTTCTGCCCATTATCGGCACGCCAAACACGTGCGAAACCATCCTGCCCGGCTGTCACAACTTGAGTTCCATCGGACGAAATATCAGAATCGTGGACTGCTGCATTGTGGGTAAACGTGCGGAGGTTCTGGCCGTTGTCGAGACGCCAAAGGCGGGCGGTTTTGTCTGCAGATCCTGAGAGGTATTGATTGGCATCGGTTGGATGCGCGACCAGCGTGGTGATGGGTTGGCTGTGCCCTTTCAGTTCGGCGAGTGGTTTGATGTCGGTCTCACCCTCTTTGGGTTTGGCGACTCCCGGCATCTCCCAAACGCGAATCATATTGTCACGATGCCCCGTCACGAGACGATTGCCGTCCTTATTGATGATGAGGGATTCGATTTCAACGGGTGTGACAATTTCTCCCACAACAGCAGCGTCAGCAACATTCCAGGCGATGGTCTTTTTGTCGTGGCTTCCTGCAATGATCTGGGATACATCCGGTTTGAACGCAACGCCTGTTACGGCAGTCGTCAATCCGGGGAACTCGCGTAGCGTCTTTCCAGTGGCCGCATCAATTAGCAATACCCTTCCATCTGAGAGCCCGCTTGCGATGAATTTACGATCCGCGGAGATCGCGGAAGCGGTGATTTCGCCGCTGAGTGCGGGGCTTTCCCACAGACGTACGTTTTGTGGTTGCTCCCATAGTTTGATCACGCGGTATCCGCTACTGGCCAACATTTTTCCAGACGGATGAAATGCCAGAGCGTGGACGAAGTCTTGATGGGCGGCTCCTTTGGGATAAAGAGGCTGTTCGTTGAACTTCAACCCTGCGAGTGCAGAGTCTGTCAGTTGGTTGATCTGTTTTTGACTGGCGATGTCGTAGACATGAATTTGGTTAGCTCGTGCAACGGCAGCCAAACGTGTATAGGGAGAGAGGGCCAAGCTGTAACTTGATTGAATCTCTGGAGGGACTGGTCCCCAATTGATGACCATCTTTGCTGCGCCGCTGCCTGCAGCCGCTCCCTCGATAATCCACTGTCGAATGATGCCTAACTCTTTAGGAGATAACGGTGGAGCCTCGACGGAGTTTGGTTGTGGGGGCATGGCAGGACCATCTATTCGGGCAGCCATTTTGAATAACCAACTTTCGTCCGGTTTTTTTGCAATTACAGACGGGCCACGTTTTCCACCCTTCAAAATTCCCTCGACATCTTCCAGTACCAGTTTGCTCTCATCAACGGCCACGTTGTGGCAGGCGACGCACTTGGCATCGAGAATAGGATAGACATCCCGCTCAAAATCGACGGGTCGACCCAGTTTCGGATCCTCGTGATTGATCACTGGTAGTTTGTCTTCCGCTGAAGCTGATAGCAGATTCGAAAGTAAGATCGCGGAGAATAGAGTGAAGACACGTGTCATGATTTGAGACCTGTGTTGGTGGATCAAAAGAGCTCGGTTGGAAATTGATAAAGAGAAAGCTGGGGATGTTTATTTTGTGAGGTTGAGGCTCAATGGTGCATCAACGGACGCTTTGCCGAGAAAATCGGCTTGCCCGCGGATGATCAAGTTCGTCGGTTTTCCGTCGGGGGCATTCCCATCGGCGTGAATCTTCAGGATGCCTTCAGTTTGATCGGGGGGAATTGTTAAAGGGTCGGCTTTGAGGCCGGTCACTCCAGGGGGAAGTGGTAAGGTGACTGTCACGGGGCCATCGAATCGGGGGATACGCTTCACAGTGACTTTTACATCGGTTGATGCGCCTTTCTTGAGATTGCCACCATCGGGAGCAGCAATGGCGACTTCATAAGGGGCTTCACTCACGACCAGGACAACGGGAGTCGAAGGGACGGTTAGGTTCACGTTTTTTGCTTTGTTGGCATTTGTGACGTTTTGCAGATTTTTATCAGCATTTGTTTTGGCGGTTGTGGCAGTTTTTAAAGCGTCGGCGGCAGTTTTAGCGGTGGCATCTGCTTTTGTTTTGACCTCTTTAGAGGTTGCGACCGCGGTTTCTGTCGTTTTCTTCTCGGCATCCGCTTTTGTCACTGCTTCAGTTTTGACTTTGAGATCTGCCTCAGCTTGAGTCAACTTTTGCTTCTCCGCGTTCGTCGCGTTGGTCGCATCGACTTGTGCTTTCGTCGCAGTTTGAAGCTGTTGCTCGGTAGTTGCGACGGCTTTGGCCTTCTCTGGGTTCTCTTTGTCGGCTTCTAGGTCGGCTTTCGCTTTCGCTAGGGCGTCTTGTGCGGTTTTGAGTTCTGCATCGCGAGTTTTGAGGGTTGCTTCGGCTGTCTTGACGACTGCCTGTTGATCGGTCACCACTTTTTGAGATGCTTGTTGTGCTTTTTGAGCATTGGTCAATGCATCGGTCGCCGTCTTCAGTTTTTGCTCGGTGGCTTTCAGATCGGCGTCGGCTTTCTGCTGAGCAGCGATGGCCTGTTTGTTGGCTTCTTCTTTTGCTTTGCGGTCTGCCTCAGCAGTATCAACAGTTGCTTTGGCCTCTGCGATGGCGACTGGGTTTCTCGCATACGAAACTTGTGCTTGTGAATTCAGATACAATGTATAAGCGCCGGGAGGAGAATCTTTGGGAATGAAAACGCGGCGAACTCCCTCGGTCTCACCTTTGTTGAGAGGCTTGTTTTCGACTTGCAGTTTACTGGTTCGCGCATCGAAGCCGGCGAATGTAAGAGTGACGTTGTTGTCAAAACCTTCTCGCCGTTCGACCTTCACCGGGATCAAGACCTGGGAGCTTTGCGAGACCTCAAAACGATTTGAGGGGGCTGTGACAACTGCCTGAAACTCGGCAAGGTCGTCCATCACGCTGACCATCAACGAGCGTGTTAGGCGCGAGTCGGTATTTTCGCCCGTGTTCTGGCTACCGGTCCAGATGAGAGAGGCTGTCCGCGCGATGTGAGTTGTTGGTTTTGCGGTTTGTTGGAGTTGTTGTTGTAGGGTGTTGACCTTCTGCTTCGTGTCGCCGATTACTTTTTGTCCAGCGGTCAATTTGTCTTGCGCAGCCTTCAACACATCCTGAATTTTTTTGAGTTCAGCTTCGGCCTGGGTGACT
This sequence comes from Planctomycetota bacterium, assembly GCA_030836185.1. GTDB lineage: Bacteria > Planctomycetota > Planctomycetia > Planctomycetales > Planctomycetaceae > JABURQ01. The sequence continues at coordinate 9,006 of JAURQH010000048.1, read as the reverse complement.
TTGTTTTTCAGATTGTCATCGGCGGTTTTCTTGTCGGCTGCCGCTTTCGTGGCGACTGCTGTTTTTGCCTTCAGATCATTATCGACCTGAGTCAGTTTTTGCTTTTCGGCGTTGACGGCGTTGGTCGCATCCTGCTGATTTTTGGTCGCGACTTGCACCTGTTGCTCAACTGTTTTGACAGCATTCGCTTTGTCCTGATTTTCGGCGTCAGCGGCTGCATCGGCTTTGGCTTTGGTGAGAGCGTCTTGGGTGGTCTTCAATTCCGCATTGCGAGTATTGAGAACGGTTTCTGCCGCCTGAACTTTCTTTTGTTGTTCAGTGACAACAGCTTGCGCTGTCTGTTGTGCTTTTTGAGCATTCGTAAGACTGGTGAGAGCCGTTTTTACCTGGGCTTCCGCCGTTTGCCGGTCGGTTTCCAGTTTCTTCTGCGCGGCTTGAATTTTAGGCATGACATCCGCAACGGCTTTGCTCAAAGCCGGGATTTTGTCTTCTGTCGGTTTGATCGCTGCGACGGCTGCCTTTAATTCTTTTTGGGTTTGTGGAGCCTCGATTTTTGCTTCCCCTTTGACTTGGATGGCTGTCGCATTGATTTCGGCATCGGGAGCTGCTGTCAAAATCAGACGAGCCGAGTTCGTCCCTGGGCCAATGACAGCACCCGGGCATGTGACACCGGCGGGCAGATTTTCAACTTTCACATCAATGACGCCATTAAATCCATCGATTCGATGAGCAAGGACATCAATGTACGAGTTGTCTCCTTTGCGGAGAGACAAGACGCCGGTCGTACCCGGTTGATTAGCGGCCGCATTAGGAGTTGATGCGAAGGCAACCAAGCGGAAGTCGGGAGTTTGTTTACGAATGACCAGCCGGTAGAGAAGTTGTGCGTCTCCACGGTTCTCACGATAGCGATCACTGATCATCACCCGGTAGGCTCCATCTGCCGGAACCGTGAGCATCCAGACGGGATCACGGTGTCGAGTATTGAAGTCGTCGCCACCAATCGTTGTTTTTACATCGTCTTGATCAGTGAGTCGTTTGACGGATTCTTCTCCTTTGTCGTTGACGGTGACTTGCTCCACAATAAAACGTGGGTCAGTCTGTTTCCCAAGACGTTGACCGTAAGCCTCAATTGCATAGACATCGCCTGCTTTTGCGGTGAACTGATACCAGTCTGTGTCGAGTTTTTCCTGGAACTGTCCTGTGATGTCGGTCGGTATCGTAATTTGTTGAGCATGCGTAGCGTCGTTGTTGGGTTCCTGTTCAAGAATCACCGGAGCATCGGCATAATGGATGGAAAGTGAGTTCGAGGTTCCTTGCGGAGTTTGCAAACGCCAACCGAAGACATCAGCCGAGGATTCTGCTGGCAGAAGATTATGGTTAAGCTTCAATTGGTCAGGATTGGCGGGAATGGCGATGTTGGTTGTGACTTTCTGCAATTCTACACCATCAATGATGACTCCGCTTGGTGCGCCTCCCGGAAGATTACGCCCGTGAATTGTGTACGAGGAGTTCGAACCTGGTTGCCCCGAAGCGGGTATGATGAAGTCGATATGCGGTCGTGAGTTCACATGTAAGCGGTAGAAATAATCGTTGCTGCCACGATAACTGAATTCGGTGACTTTCAAATAATATTCGCCTGCATCTTTCACTGTGTAATCGAGAACCGGGTCGCCTCGATAACCGCCACGCGAGCGTTCGAGACGACGACCGCTGGCGTTAAGGAGTTCGATTTGAGCCCGCATTCGCGAATCGATAGTTTGTGCTTCAGCTTCAGTCACAAGATGATAATTGGCGGGGAGAGTGAGCTTATAGAAATCAACGTCAGCAGCGCGATTGCTGGCTCCGTTTACAATGTGGCCGAGTTCGACCGGTTGTGCCGTGTCGAGAGTGTTGTTGGCATCGTTTTCCAAAACTTCGGGTGAGTCGCTGATGACGAAGGTTCGCGGGTTGCTGATGCCGAAATAACCGTGAGCGCGGACATCATGGAATCCAATTGGAACATCAGCCGCAACTGTCAGTTCAAATGTGTTGGTGACGGGAACCTGTTTGCCCGCTTGGTCTCTCATCTTCTGTTTGGCCGTGATACCGGCGTGACTGAAGACTAATTTATCGACCATGTCGAGATCTTTGCCACTGCTAATCGTGACATCGATGGTTTGTCCACGCTGGGCTCCCGGAGGAGAGACTGCACTGATACTCGTTTGGGCGACTTGAGCTTCTAAGTTGGAGCCAAGTAACAAGACCAGTAGAATTAAACTGGCAATGCGCATTTGAGCGGGAAATAACATTCCGACCTCTTCTTTCGGTTGGTCTGTGATGATCCGTTGAATGTGGTTCGAACGGATTTACGCGCAGGATTCACATGATTGTGTGGATATTGGTGGGAACGATGAATAGTATCGCTTCATCGTGATTAGTTCATGATAACGAGAGAGGTCGCCAAGGTCGAAAAAAAACTGGTCGAGTCTGGCTGTCTACACAAAAAAAGTCGACCCGGATAACCGGATCGACTTTAAAGGCCGTTTTGCGGAACATCCCTGATTTATCAGTGATTAAACAGAAATTCCTTACTGTTGATCAAAGCCCATAAAATGTCTTCATAGGCGACTTGTGGGTTCTCTTCATGCTTCTGGATATGGGCGATCGCGACAGAGAGTTCTTCGGAACGAGGATTCCGCGAGAAGACCCAACGGTATAACTCATGAAGTTTCTCTTCGTGGGTTCGCTCTTTATCCTTGGCGAGCATGGCGGCTCGACCACTCCCCGAGGAAATCTTGTTCTGCACTTCGCTACTATTCAGTAAATGTAGGGCCTGTGCCAGATTTGCTTCTTGAGATCGCTCGCATTCGCAAGCCGTATCGCCGGCAGGTTGTCCGAAGACTTTGAGGAAGTACGGCCCTTTGCCGGGGTCGGGAAGTTGAATGGCTCGTGTGCCAGTGGGCAATCCACTGTAGCCTTGTGTCGTTGCCGTCACATCGTGGAACGCATCATAGAGAACTTCTGCCGTTAATCGTTTGGGATAATAGCGAGAGAAGTTCTGTTTGTCTTTCAGGTTATACTCGTTCGGCAAGGAACTAAGCTGATACGTTTTTGAGTTGCAGATGGAGCGTACCAGTTGTTTCAGGTCGAAGCCACTCTTGATGAAGTTGTCTGCTAATGCGTTCAATAACTCCGGGTTGGAGGGAGGATTGGTTTCTCGCATATCATCTTCCGGTTCGACAATGCCTCGTGAGAAGAAGTGTTTCCAGTAACGATTGACGACCGCTTTGGCTAAGAATGGGTTCTCGGGAGACGACATCCAGTCGGCCAGATAGGCGCGAGGGTCGCGTTCGTCGGGGATTTCAAGCGGTTCGGAACCTAAACCAGCCGGCTTGAGAGTCGCCCCTGAACGTGGATTCTTGTCAGTGGCGATTCCGACATTGTGGAACAATTCGGCTTGGACGAAATATTGTTGCCTTGAAATTTGGTTCTTCGTACCGATTCGGTTGAAGAACGCCTTGAAACTGTAGTAATCGTTCTGGCTCCACTTCTCGAAGGGATGATGGTGGCAGCGAGCGCATTGAATCCTCAGCCCCAAGAAGAGCTGAGCGGTATCTTCCACACGTTCTTCCGGTGTTGCGACCTGTCGATACCACACAACGGGAGGATTGAAGCGAACATTCCCACTCGCCGTCAACAACTCGCTTACGAACTCGTCGTACGGTTTATTTTCGTAGACGCTGTCCCAGATCCAGCGATAAAAGGCAAAGGTTGCTTCTTCTTCCCCTGCTCTTGGGTTCTTGTTGCGTAATACCAGGTTCCATTTGTTCGCAAAGTAGTCCGCATACGCGGGAGAATCGAGCAACTGGTCGATTGCTTTTGCCCGTTTGTCAGGATCAGTGTTTTCGAGAAACGCTTTCACTTCGGATTCGCTCGGAACGCCACCAGTGATATCGATACTGACACGACGCAGAAACGTCGCGTCATCGCAAACGTCGGAAGCCGGGATCCCCAGCACATTCAATTTCGCAAAGACTTTCTGGTCGATGTCGTTGTTTAGTGCAGGAATACTATCGGTTGGTGCGCCCAATGGAATTGTGGCTCGGAATGTCGCGACTTGTCCCTGATAGCGGGCCATGATGGCAACTTCACCCGCCAGGTCGAGAGTTTTGACGACACCTTCTTCAGTCACTTCCGCCATCTCACTGTCATTGGCCTCGTAGAGTGCCATGCGTGTGACGTCTTCAGTCGTACCGTCACTGTATTCTGCCAGTACGGTGATTTGTTGGTCCGAGCCACGGTCCATGATTCGACCTTCAGGCAGACAGCGAATCCCTGTGACATAGGCATCGTCTTCTGAGCCATAAGGCATTCCCTGTTCGATCCAGCGATAAATCATGCGGTATTCGTAGCTGCCAACTTCTGTTCTCTTTCCACCACCATGAGGTGATTGACCGACCGGTTTGGTTAACAAAAGAGATGCGCCGGGAGAGGCTGGAAACAGTCGACGTCCCCGTGCTTCTTTCACCAGAAATTCGTAATCGTCTTCGGGATAAAAACCGAGTAGCGACAATGCGAATCCGTTTTGCCCACCCGATTTTCCATGACAGCCACCACTGTTACAGCCCAGCTTCGTGAAGACGGGGACGATTTGATTCTTGAAGTTGATGGGAGTTTGCTCAGCAAACCCGGTGACCTTGACGGAAGCCTCGGCTTGTTTCCCTTCTGACTTGGCAATGATTTTGACATCGCCATCGGCGAGTGGAGTCACCATGCCTTCAGAGCTGATAGTCACGATGCCATTTGGCTCGGTCGTATAAGTTGTCTTGCGAGTGAAGTCGTGGAGCTGTCCCGAACTAAACACACCCGTCACGAAAAGTTGCTGACGGGCATCTTTACTTCGGATAGAAATCCCCTGCCCGCTTAGATTCGGCTCGACCTGAATCGATTGCAAAGTTCCGGGGTCGCCGAGCCCTTGGGGTTCAACTGCAGAACCAACGAGACCTGTGGAAAACAGGCATGTGAGGGCAAGTGAGGTCTGTAATAAGAAGTGTCGCATCGATGTCTCTCCTCTTCGTGAGGCGGGTCGACTGCTGGTGGGATAGTCGTGTGGAGGATGTCATGGTGGGCCAAAATGCAAAACCCGTCATCGGAATGATGCACTTTGTTGTTTCAATATCGGCTGTATCAACAGCTTATGGCCTACATCCAACATATCAACAATCATTGGAATGTCAACATTTTATTGGAATGACGGGTATTTCTGAAAATGACTCGGACTCGTTCCAACAGTCGTGTGACTTGGGAAGCTGCTCGGAATATGATGATTTTGCGAGGAAATCCGCTTTCAACGCCGATCCTGCACGAAATCCTACGCTCTACATTGGTCAGTTCTCTCCTCGTGCCGTAAGATATCGATGAACATTGAATTATCTCCCAATTGAGATCTCCTATGCCAGATTCTAACGATCAGAAACAGTGGTCACCTCTTAATGATGCCGTGAAAGCACTTCGTGAGGGGCATATGGTCATCGTGGTTGATGCTGAAGAACGCGAAAACGAAGGCGATTTCGTGTGTGCGGCTGAGACAATTACCCCTGAAATGGTCAATTTTATGCTCAAAGTGGGGCGTGGAGAATTGTGTGCTCCCATGACGGCTGAGGTTGCGCAACGATTGCGATTTAATCCCATCGTCGATTCCGATGATAATACTGCTCCGCATCAAACACCCTTTCAGGTTCCCATTGACCACCGGGATGCCGGAACGGGAGTCAGCCCGATCTCGCGGGCATTAACGCTAAATGAACTTGCTAACCCGAAGGCGGTTTCTGAAGATTTTTTGCGTCCTGGTCATATTAAACCACTCAAAGCAAAAAGTGGCGGCGTGCTTCGGCGTGCCGGACACACCGAAGCGACCGTTGACTTGATGGAGATGGCAGGACTCAATCCGGTAGGAGTTCTGATCGAAATTACCAGTCAGACGGGACTCGGTATGGCCGGTTATGAAGAACTCAAACAAGTTTCCGAACAGTATGAAATCCCAATCATCTCGATTGAAGAAATCATTCGCCATCGTCGCGTAAGCGAACGGTTGGTGTCGCGTGAGGTGGAAGTCAAAATCCCCACTGCACAATTTGGGTCGCCGAAAGTCATTGCATATAGCGTCAAACACGAAGATCAGGAACCGATAGCCATTGTCTGGGGAGATCTTTCAAAAGTGGAAGCACCTCTGGTGCGAATGCATTCTTCCTGTTTCACGGGCGACTTGATCGATTCTCTCCGTTGCGATTGCGGTGATCAACTCCACATGGCAATGAGCATGATTCACAATGAAGGGACAGGAGCCGTTGTCTACTTACCACAAGAAGGACGCGGAATTGGGCTGACCGCCAAGCTTAAAGCGTATCAGTTACAGGATGAGGGATACGATACCGTCGAAGCGAATCACAAGCTCGGCTTCAAGTCTGATATGCGTGACTACATGATTGGCATGCAGATCCTCAAAGATCTTGGCCTGTCGAACATTCGCTTGCTGACGAATAATCCGAAGAAGACCGACGCCTTCATCTACCCAGGCTTCGATCTCAAATTAGTGGAACAGGTTCCCATTGTCGCGCCGCCCGAAAAAGAACGCGAGAAATACATGGAAACCAAACGCGCTAAAATGGGTCACCTTCTCCCACGACTCGATGGCGAATGAGTTGCAGGTGGCATCACTCGAATTTGTAATATCACATGAAATGTCTTCTGCGAAGTTGGTGCATCGAGATTTTCTGATTCCTCAGTCGCAAAACCGAACAGCGGACGGATTACAAATCTCGTAGATGCTTGTACCGTGGTTGCTTACGAACAAGACTGTATGCAGTCTTTTAACTGCATGCATGCTCGTAATGTTCCTATCGACCGGCAACGGGAGGAGTTTTGTGGTGATTGATTTTAACTGTGATGGCTGCGGTCGAGCAATGCGTGTCAAAGACCAACTTGCTGGCAAGACGGGTAAGTGTCCCGATTGAGGTTCCTCCGTGACAGTTCCCGAGGGAGAGAACGATCTATTGGATATGGATTTTTCGCAATATAATCAACCATCGAGTGCGGGTCAGTCTCTCAATAACAGGGCAATCGCATGATATTTCGGCTTGGAAGTTGCATGGTTTGAAGAGTTCACACGTGAGGCCAGGGACTGCCTCGGAATACTCAAAACCCACTTCCGAGGAACCGTTGTCATGCTTACAAAACCGCCTACCATTTTAACAATCTTTCACGCGCTGAGCGATCCCCGACAAATTAAAAAGGTCGATCACAAGCTCTCCGACATGCTGGTCATCGCCTTGTGCGGAGCCATCTGCGGCGTCGATACCTGGGCCGATCTCGAACGGTTCGCGGACGCCAAGGAAGCCTGGTTCCGCCGCTTCCTCGAACTCGAAAACGGCATCCCTTCTCACGACACACTTGGGCGTGTCTTTGCCCGACTCGATACCGACGAGTTCTACGACTGTCTACAACAATGGGTCGAATCGCTGGCGATTTGCCTGCAAGATCAAGGTGTCCATATCGACGGCAAGACACTTCGCCAAAGTTTCGATTCGGAAGCAGGCCGGTCCGCATTGCAAATGGTCAGCGCGTGGGCCAGCGACGAGAATCTTTGTCTGGGACAAATCGCCGTCGACGAACACTCCAACGAAATCACGGCGGTTCCCAAACTGCTGAAGATGTTGGAACTATCGGGAGCCGTGGTCACGCTCGATGCGATGCACTGCCAGCAGGAGACCGCCAAAGCGATTCGAGACCAAGAGGCGGATTACATTCTCACTGTGAAAGGCAATCAGGAGTCGCTGCAAGAGATCATCAGCGCGGAGTTCATACGCTATGCGGAAGACGATTATCGCAACTCGCGTGTGCGGATTCATAAAACCCGTGAACGGAAACACGGTCGAGAGGAACTACGAGCCTACACGGTCGCTCCGGCTCCTGCCGAACTTCGTGATGGAAAGTGGTGCGACATCCGGACGATCGGCATGGTGTATCGCGAGCGAACTGTGAACGGCAAGACTTCGGAAGAGTTGATCTACTTCATCAGTTCGTTGCCGCCGAAGGTTCGGAGGATCGCGAAACATCTTCGCAATCACTGGACGGTGGAGAACCAATTACACTGGTCGTTGGATGTAACTTTTGCAGAAGACGCCAGCCGGATTCGGAAAGGGAACGGCCCGGAAATCGCGGGAGCATTTCGTCGCGTGGCGTTGTCGCTGTTAAAGAGAAACACGACGGTGAAAGCGAGTCTGCGCGGGAAACGTTTGATGGCGGGCTGGAATCCGAAGGTCCTGGAGAAGATTCTCTCGGGAAAATAAGGCTCAAATCATGCGATTGCCCTGGTTATCCATCTCACTAACCAGGTATTGTATTATTAGAAAGAGTTATCATGAAATCGAAGTTATTAATGAGAATGGCTTTACTGTGTTTTGTGCTGGGAACTTGTTTCGCATCACAGTTGCAAGCCTTTCAGCAGATTGACTGCATCTATCGGGCAGAATTCTGGTGTTCCCACCATACGACGGAGTCTGGTTATGTGAGCTGTTGGGATCGCACCTACTTCTTGTGTGAACTCTCTCAGTACTAATCTAATTGTTCTTCAAGAGTTCGAAGCCCCCTCGATCATTATGATTGTGGGGGCTTTTTTTGGTTCCGATGTCGTCTCTCAAACACTCAACCGCCGTTTCAAGATGTCAAGATTTGGAGATTCGGGGACACACCTTGACCGAATCTTGACCAAATGTTGAATCAAATCTTCCCGAATCTTGATTCCGAATCTTCCATACTCTTGAGCAAGTTGTTGGCACCGTTCGGTTTGCGTTGATCTTCATTTTGTGAGTGAGTGTTACTTTTTGTGGGTGCGCATTTTCTACGTCACGCGAGATTGCTCTCTTTCTCACGTTGCAGTGGTCGTCATTGATGAACAATGAATGACACTCAAACCTATCCAATGTGCTTGCGCACAATGGCTATGTGTAAGTCGAATTGCCAAAGATC
>JAURQH010000047.1 GCA_030836185.1 Planctomycetota bacterium | reverse complement strand
TCTTGGGTGGCACTGGCGGCTTGCCCGCCAGTGAGATGAGAGGGAACCAAATTTAATTCACCGCGGAGTTCGCCAAGACGCCGAGAAATGACAAAATGGGTGGCTGGGGACGAAAGTAGTGAGCCCCCAGAGATTACAAAATTCAATCAGATCACGATCTTCCATCGTGCAACCATCACATCTGCTCGGGAGTTTCGATTCCCAAGAGACTCAATCCGGTTTGCAGGGTCCGCGCTGTGAGATCACAAAGATGCAATCGACTGGCTCGCAAGTTCTTGTTTTCTTCTTTGAGAACAATACAGCGGGCGTAAAAACTGCTAAACAAGTTCGAGAGTTCAAACAAGTATTGTGTCAGCACATTGGGACGGTAATCTTCGCAGACCGTCTCGATGGCCTCACCAAAGCGGAGAATTTGCATTAGCAGCGCACGCTCTTCGGGAGCAGAGATCATCAAAGGGTTGCCGTCATTCTGAACGGACTCTCGATTGATCTCACCCTTGCGGAAAATGCCACAAATGCGCGCGTGTGCGTATTGAATGTAAGTGGCCGTGTCGCCGTCTTTGGACAACATTTTGTCCCAGCTAAAGACGTAGTCCGAATCCCGATTGTGTCGTAAGTCGGCATATTTGATGCCTCCGATGCCGACCGCTTCGGCGACTTGTTGTCGGGTTGATTCGTCGAGTTCCGGTCCGTTTGGCTTAGAATCGTCTGTCTCATCGACAATTTTTCGCGATTGTTCAACGGCTTCATCAATCAGGCTTTCTAAACCTACGGTATCGCCTGAACGAGTTTTGAAGGGGCGTTTATCCTCTCCAAGAATCGTTCCGAAACTGATATGTCGTAAGTCGGCTTGATCGAATCCCCATCTATGAGAGGTTTCAAACAGCAGCTTGAAGTGCTCTGCCTGGCGAGCATCCACGACATATAGAATTTCGTCCGCTTTCAATTCTTCGATGCGATAGCGAATCGTGGCCAGGTCGGTTGTGGCGTAGGTAAAGGCACCATCCTGTTTCTGAACCAAAAAAGGTGCTGCGTTTCCTTCCATAAAGACACACATCGCGCCGTCACTCTCGGAAGCCAGACCTTTGGCTTTCAGTGACTCCACGACATCGGCCAACATCGGTTGATAATAACTCTCTCCCAGCTCCATATCGAATTGGACATCCAACCGGGCATACATTTGATGCAGCATTTCGAGGCACGCTGGCAGAAATTGATTCCACAGTTCTGTATTTTCTTTATCTCCTTGGTGGAGTTTGGCTGTTTCCAGTCGCGCGTTTTTCGCGATCTCGGGATCCCGGTCGGCGAGCGATTTTAGCTCCGCGTCAGCTTCGAGAGCCGTGATTTTTGAGGCGGTCGAATCAATCTTCTCTTTGGTCGAGTTGACTGCGGCTTCCAACTTGCCGAGTTCTTTGCGCGCTTTTTTGTCGCTCATATCGAGCTCTGATCGTTTCGATTCTAATATTTCTTGTTGCTGCTCTAGTTGTTCTTCAAGCTGCGGTAACGAGTTCCGCGCGGCATGATAATCACTGAGCTGATTGACGAGTCGGTAGAGTCGCGACAGTTCTGGTACCTGATTGTTTTGGTAGGCAGTTTTATTCAGGAAGTTCTTATAACCATAAATGATCATCCCGAACTGAGTACCCCAATCGCCAATGTGATTGTCGGAATAGACGTGGATTCCGCGAAAGCGAAGAATGCGACACAACGCGTCTCCGAGAACGGTGGAACGCAAATGTCCAACGTGCATTGGTTTGGCCACGTTGGGTGAGGAAAAGTCAACCACAACAGTTCGTGCCGAGTCGGGCGTTTCGACCCCCAGCTTGTCATCGGTGATTAAGACTTGACCCTGCGAGAGAATCCAGTCCTCTTTTAATTTGAAATTAATGAATCCGGGGCTGGCAATGTCTGGGGGTTCGCAGAGATCTTCAACATCGAGTTTGGCGACGATTTGTTCGGCAATCTCGCGTGGCTTCTGCTTCAATTGTCCCGCCAGCGGCATGGCACAGTTGGCTTGATAGTCTCCGAACTGAGCATCTTGCGCCGGCTTGACCATCTCGGCGAAAGGCTGTGGATTGTCGATCATGTCGGCCAATGCGGAAGCGACTCGCCGACGCAGTTCTTTCATCACATTCATCGCGGGATCCTCGAAAAGCGATTGGGTCGGATCAGGACCGACATGACTAAAGCCAGAATCTTACAGACCGCGATCTTTATCGATTCCCAAGACTTCGTGCCAGTCTACAGAGGGGGCATCTGCCCAAAGACCTTCCAGGTCGTAGAGTTCGCGGGCTTCTGGATGGAACATGTGTAGAATCAGGTCGCCGAAATCGGCCAGAATCCATTGATCGTTCTGTGCTCCTTCGAGTTGACGAAACGGCCATTTGTCGCTTTTGAATTGCTTATTCACTTCTTCCACGACGGCTCGCATCAATCGGGTGGAGGCCCCCGTCGCGATGACAAAGAAGTCACAAATCGAGGTCACTTCTCGCAGATCGAGAACAGTGACATCTTGAGCACGCAAATCTTCGGCGATCCGGGCCACTTCACAAGCGCGGAGCAGGATTTCATCTTGTGTGTCGGAGAGATTGGTATTCACAAAGTTAACCAGGGCGGCACATTCCGGCCGAGCCCGAAGTGCCTGTGCTAAATCAGAAAAAGTTGACAGCGTAGCGAACAATCATGCCCGCAAATACTACAGACACCATACTCATGAGTTTGATGAGGATATTCAAGCTCGGTCCGCTGGTGTCTTTGAAAGGGTCACCCACAGTGTCCCCTACAACAGTCGCAGCATGAGCGACCGTACCTTTGCCACCATGTGCGCCCGACTCAATGTACTTTTTGGCGTTATCCCAAGCCCCTCCAGAGTTTGCCATCATAATGGCGACGGCAAAACCGGATGTCAGACCTCCTGCCAACATCCCGATAACACCCCCAACTCCCAGGATCAATCCCACGATAATCGGCACCACCAATCCCAATAAAGAGGGGAGAACCATTTCTTTCAGTGCTGCAGAAGTACTGATAGCGACACAAGATGCGTAATCGGGTTCGCCCGTTCCGTCCATAATTCCCGGTATTTCGCGAAATTGACGACGGACTTCTTCCACCATCGATCCGGCCGCGTTTCCGACCGCTTTCATCGTCAATGCACAAAAAACAAACGCCAGCATCACGCCCATGAAGACACCCACCAAAACCTTTGGGTTGATCAGCGTGATGTTGTAGAAACGAGCAAAGTCGGGAATGGTGGCGTCCTGATTCTTCACCATCAACCCATATTCCATGAGCTCTTCAATGTCGATATTTTCGATTTGCGAATAGGTTTCTGTCTCGCGCAACTGTTTGTAGGAATCGGGAACGCGCGTGCCGATTTGTGGAAACAGCAGAAACGCTTCGAGATGGCTTTCGGCGGCGGGCTTCATCGCAAATACACTCGGTGCCACTTTGTATAAGGTCGCATCTTCTGGCATTTCGGAGACCGCGACCTGATTGTCGTAGGCTTCGACCCAGTGAGTAAAGCCGAGGCGTACTTCTTCGACATAGGCCGCCATCAAAGCCAGTGCCGTCAATGCGGCAGAGCCAATCGCAAACCCTTTCCCGGTTGCGGCGGTCGTATTGCCGAGGCTGTCTAAGGCATCGGTTCGTTCTCGGACTTTGGGATCCTGTCCACTCATCTCGGCGTTACCGCCCGCGTTATCGGCAATCGGGCCGTAGGCATCAGTCGCCAGAGTGATCCCCAATGTACTCAACATGCCGACCGCTGCGATGGCGACTCCATATAATCCCATCGCGAAGAGGCTGTTGTCAGAAAAGATAAATCCGGTACTGCATCCGAACGCCAATAGAATAGAGATTCCGATGACCACAATGGGCACCCAGACTGAGAGAAATCCTTCCGCAATCCCGGCAATGATGACCGTCGCCGGACCCGTGTTTCCCTGATCGGCAATGTGCCGTGTGGGTGCGTAATGGTCGCTTGTGGAATATTCGGTCCATTGACCGATGATGATGCCGGCGATGAGCCCCGTCATGATCGACCCCAAAACACCGAATAGGCTATTGCCGGCGGGTAAAGAAGCCGCGGTAAGAGCAGCCGCGAGTTCAGGATCAAGCGAAGGCATGACCAGAGTCAGATACACAAGAGCGGCCGAGAAGATCACGACTCCGATGCTGCTGACATTCACGCCTCGCGAGAGTGATTTCAAGAGTGATTTTTGATCGGCGTTTTCTTCCGCTTTGACTAAGAAAATTCCTCCGATTGAGACCAGAATGCCTCCTGCTGCAATCATCATGGGCAATAATATCATCATCATCTGCATCTTGGGAAAGCCCTGATACGCGGCGACTCCTAAGGCGGCTGATGCCAGAATCGATCCCGCGTAAGACTCATACAGATCGGCTCCCATGCCGGCCACATCTCCCACGTTGTCTCCCACATTGTCGGCGATGGTCGCCGGATTACGGGGATCATCTTCGGGGATTCCGGCTTCCACTTTTCCGACAAGATCGGCACCAACGTCGGCCGCCTTGGTGAAAATTCCGCCGCCGACTCGGGCAAACAGCGCTTGTGCGCTGGCACCCATTCCGAAGCAAAGCATCGTCACGGTAATTTCTGTCAGCGACATGCCGACCATCCAATACAGCACCGCGAACCACAAGCAGATATCCAGCAATGCCAGCCCCACGACAACCAGTCCCATGACGGCTCCCGAACGAAAGGCGACTTTGAGACCATCGTTGAGCGAGAGTTTCGCCGCCGCCGCAGTGCGCGAGCTGGCGAGAGTCGCCGTTCTCATTCCGAACCAGCCAGCCAGTCCCGAGAACAATCCCCCCGTGATGAATGCAAACGGAACCCATTGCGATTGTGCCTTAAAACCAAACGAGACAACTCCCAGAATCAGTGCCGTCCCGATAAAGAACAACACGACAACTTTATATTGTCGATTCAGATAGGCCTTTGCGCCTGCACGAACATTTTCCGCAATGCGAATCATCTCCGCATCGCCTTCGTCCTGTTGGATCATCCACTGGAAGAAGAAATAGGCAAACCCCAATGCCAACAGTGCGCCACCGAAACAAAATCCCCAACCCATCATGACAGAGCCAGGATCGGGTTCGAAATTTGGAGGGGCGGCATCGCAGAGATTGGGAGCGAATAGTCCGAGCAAGCAGATCAGTGCCGTTAACCGGGCACGCAGATTGCCGATGTTCATCCTTGTATAATCTTAAGTCTGCCGATCAACCAATCCCTGTAAGACTTCGACCGAACCAAAAACATTTATTCGGTACGGTGTGACATCTTTCTCGCAGGCGATTCAGTTGCGTAGGAGTTAGTAGTGACTTTGTTCGGTTTGAGTCTATCCATACGGCTGCGACCATGTCAATATGCAGAATGATCGATATGTATGACGCCGTCATATGCAGACACATTGCCACACGCAGATATTGTGGTCAAGCGGATTACAGAGCGAAACAGTTGGCGATTAATAGGTGTTTTCGCGTTGGAACTGCAATTGAATTTCCGGCACCATTCCCTGATTGGCTTCCCAAATATCTTGTAAAGGGAATGTTTGTGGAATGGCTTCGCCTCGTAATTCATAGATATTACGCCAGTACATGACGGCGAGCATTGCCTCTTCCACCGCTGCCATTTCGTTTTTCAAATCGGGATAATCGCGAAGAAGCGTTTCGAGCTGTTTCATCCCTTGATCGAAATACTCCATCGCTCCCCAGGTTTCTGTACCACCACCCTGTTCTTTGTCTTTTTCAGACTGTTGAAACTTCTGCTTCCGGTAAAGCTGTTTACCATCGTAGATGTTGCGATGAGCGTCGCGAGCGGCTTCTTCCGATTCTGCCGAAGCCAAAGTTCGCCAGTAACGGTAGTTGACGTTTTTCTGATACTTGTCCGTCCAATACTGTTTTTCTTCAACGGTGACACCATCTTCTGCGGCAAGTTCTTCGAGGTCTTTATCGGTAAACTCCAAACGCACACCACCGGCTGGTGTGATGAATACCTCACGACCAAATTTTGTGGTCCACATGTCGTATGCTTTTTCCCAAGCGGCGTGACCTTCTTCGTTAAAGAGTCCTTCATCCTGTAAGGCTTTCGCGTAATCAAATTGAGAACGGGCGGGATAAGATCGGAAGATCATCCGCATCAGAATGTGTTGATCGATCCCCGGCATTATTTCCACATCGTTGGCTTGTTGGTACCAGTCTTGTGCAACCAGATAATTGTCGATGCCGTTCGGATTGATGTCAGGGTCTGCCCCACCACCGAATGTTTCTTCATCTGGGTCATTCAGAAAATACTTGCGAAAATATCGCTTCTCGTCGGAGTTACCAACTTTACTACCGATCACGCGCGCCGTGTCCCAATAGAGTTCGGGAAATTTTGAATTGCGCACCGTCCCTTCCTGATAGAACTTGGCACCTTCCTTCACCCAATAATAGCGGTCACGAACATCGTCCCATTCTGCCGAGACGTTGAACGCCAGGTTCCACCCTTGAAATCGCCAGACTTCCAGGAAGTGTGGCTGAAGCAAAATGATCGATTCGGTGGTCGCTTTGACGCCGGCCCAGTCTTTGTTTTCCTGTTGTTCGATGCGTTGTTTCCATAACATGCTCGATGCCACTCCACGGAATCCGAGCAATACGAGATTCATAGTGGCAGAAGAGGGATCGACCTTACCGAGAGTCGCTTCACCCAGATCATATTCGCCCCGCAGTTGCGCGAGCTTTCCTCCACTTCCTTCCGCACCGCGCGAAGGCATGCCGAGAAAAATGATCGGGATCGACAGCACCACAATGCCGGCGAAATAAACGAGTTTGCGTGACTTGGAATCGAGTTGGCTCATTTTGCTTCAAGCTCCCGCAGTTTCAGACTGAAATAACCCAGCATCAAACAGGGTATGAAAAATCCAATCACCATTAACAATGCCGGTAAAACGGCAACTTTCATCGGTACGTCAAATCCGCTGGCCGTATAGGCTTTGAAGCTGAACATGTTGAAGTTTGGGATGATATGAGAAACACCCCACAGCATGCCGGTGAAAGCCTGATCGACACCTTGTACGGCAGCCGATTCTTCCAAGCTCTCGGGCTTTTCGACAATCGGATTTCCATGGTTCAAAATGCGAATACCCGATTCAACTAATCCTGCTCCACGAACTTCTCCCGAGAGAATGTCGTCCATGAATTGGTTAAAGCCTGTTCCCACCAGAATGAGCGTAAAGAGCAAGATGGTCGCCACAGGGCCTTTTACGAAGGTACTTGCCGTCACACCCAACACGACGATCAACACCATCATCAGCCAGATACCGAACACCGATTTGAAAAAAGAGCTGGCGAAGGGTCGATCTGGCAAACGGAGGAAAAGGTCGGGACGAGCCATTCCCAGGAATTGTCCGACATCAACACAACGGGCTTCGACAATCAACTTGCCATCCGAGACCATATCGTCGAAGAGATCTTTGGTTTCTGTCTCTTTGGTTTCTTCGTTGTAGTAGATCAACTCTCGAGGAATCCAAGCCAAGTTCTGTCGGAATTCATAAATCGGAAACTGAGGAAGTTGGACCCGCAAATCCGTCTCTGGATTAACGAGAGTATATTGACCGTGAAGGACTTCGTCGATGACCCCTTTATGAGTCCGAAATGCTTGAAAGCTATTTTCCACCAATAGCGCGGCTTCTCCTGTTTCAGGATCAGTTTGCAGCACTCCGGGAGAGACTCCATCGAAGGTCCACTTGGCGCGTGCTTTGGAGGCTCCTTCGATATAGCTGCGATAAGGATTGATATCTCCTGTATTAACGCCGGCTTCGGAATCCTCCCCTTCACGGTCGCGGAAATTCAGAGAACCGTAAACAGGAACACGTGCGACTAACCGAGATTGAACTTCTTCAGGCACCTGTCGGAGTATCCAGACGTAGCCGAGAACAGACATAATTCCGACCACAATTGTCCCTACGCCGATGAATCCCAGGATTCGTCCGAGAACAATTTCACTGCGTTTCACGGGCTTTGTCACCACAGTATGCAGTGATCGCAAGCGGATATCTTCGGGAATTCCCCAACAGGCAAGGATCAAAGCCACGGGAAAGATCAGCCAGCCAATCGCGGTCAACACGAAACTGACATAAACAGAGAGTTGTAATTCTGCGCGATTATTCGTGTCGGAGAGAAACCAACCGCCGAACATAAACAGGACTGCGAAAACAACGAAAACCAGCAAGGCTTTGCGACGGATCGCTTCTTTGAGTGTCAGGTTGGCAATCGCACCTAATCGTTTGAGCGACATGCCAAACAGATCTCGAAGTCCTTCTCCCAGGTTTTCAAAGAATCGAGAGACGCCCTTCTTTTTGTTGTTTGCCACGGACATGATCAACGCGATGGCCAGCCCAATGCACACCAACACGCCGAAGATCAGTCCCCAGTTCGCAAGAGCTTGGAGAATGTCGATGGGTTGTTTATCGAAGTTCAAATTCATTTTTTTCGATCCAACTTAAACGCACTGTTGAAATTCTCATTCCAGTGGATGCATGAGTTTCAACGAGGAAGACAAAGGACGGGCGGCTGATTTAGTCGACCGTTGTTGTGTTGGCCGCTTTTTCTGACTCCGCCACAAAACGTTGTCCGGGACGAGCCTGACTTTCCGCGACCGTTTGCAGGAAGAGTTCTTCCAGACTGGTTGTCGGGTTTGTGACTTCTTGAACCGTTCCGTTATGCTTGGCAATGACGGCTTTGATCTCGTCAACCGCTTCATCGCTGAGGGACGAAGAGACAATTTGTGTCTTATCCTGCGAGGCCAACAATTCGTCCACCATGCCGAGTTGCTTGAGTTCTCCGTTGTATAAAATCGCAATTCGGTCACAGACATCCTGCACGTCGGCCAACAAGTGGCTGCACATGACGACTGTCTTACCCTCTTCCTTCAGTTTGATGATCAGGTCTTTCATCTCACGAGTACCGATCGGATCGAGACCAGACGTCGGTTCATCGAGGAGGACCAGTTTCGGGTTGTTGATCAATGCCTGGGCGAGACCAATACGGCGTGTCATCCCTTTGGAGTATTCTTTCAACTGACGACGACGAGCTTTATCCAAGCCGACCATTTTGATCAATTCGTCAGTTCGTTGCTTTCGCTCGGCAGAAGTCATATCGAACAGACGACCGTAGAAGTCCAAGGTCTCTTCCGCGTTGAGAAATCGGTAGAGATAAGATTCTTCCGGCAGATAGCCAATGTGTTCGTTCTTGGCGACATCGGTGGCGGGCTTGCCGAGAATTCGAATATCACCTTCTGATGGGAACAATAAGCCCAACAGCATTTTAATGGTGGTCGTTTTTCCCGAACCGTTTGGTCCCAGCAATCCGAAGACTTCCCCCGGTTTGACATCGAGACTCAAAGAGTTGACGGCACGGACTTTGGGTCGGCCCCAGAAGTCTCGGTAGATTTTCGTAAGGTTGCGAATCTCGATCACAGCATTTTCAGACATCGCAATTTCCCGCTGTTGATATTAGGTCGAGAGAAATCTCGCGGCGAGAGTTCTCAAAAGGATGGCGAATGAATTTCATTTAAGTGACGCAACTTCTGCGCCTGCAAAAAGCTACGTTATCAGCATCCGAGCCGTTGGATCTTCTTTTTTGAGCCGATCTTCATCCTGAGAGGTCGACTTTGTCAATCTCGTCACTGTAGGCCGGAAATTTGATTGTTTCAAGCAGCACCAATGTGACGTAACCCGTATTCATGAAATATTTTCCGGCTTGGCATCAAATCCTGACAACCCCGTATTTTCTACCCGATCATCCAAGAGTGACCACGGCGTGGTATGCGGTGACGGATCCTCTGATTTCCAGTAGAGTTACAGCAAATGACTCAGGTCAATATTCCGGGTTTGCATCTGTTCCAGAAACGAGGCGGTTGTGGTGAAGATGTCGGCTTGAAGGCCATGTGTACGACCGGCGACGACATATTCCGAAATGTCGTCTGTATAGAAACAGTGTTCAGGCTCACATTCAATCGCCCGTAACGCGGCTTGATAGATGGCAACTTCGGGTTTCACTGCTTCCACTTCGTAAGAGAGAATCAGGTGATCAAATTTCTCCAATACGTCGTACTCTTTGCGGATGAAGTTGACGTGAGTGAGATTGGTATTAGACAACAACACCAAGCGATGACCGCGTTCTTTCAGCTCATCGAGTATCGGGAACATGGTTTCGTTGGGTGTAAAAATATCGGCAACGGCAGTTTGAAGCTCTTTGAGCTTGAGTGTCGAATTGGTTTCTGTTTCGAGCCAGGTCAGAAACTCGGCTTCTGTGATCGTGCCTCGATCAAAATTGAGGTTCTGGTCGCCTCCAAAGAGAAGTTTGCGAATTTCTGAACCACTCTTGTGACACAATGCGCCAATCTGTTGGCACATGCGGTCGTGAGAGAAGAATAGCAAGACATTCCCCAGATCGAACAGAAATGTTTTGATCATGCTGTCACCTTGTCAGAAATAGGAGGAGTGTCTGTACCTCTCAAACATCGAGTTCAACCAGTTCGGGTCGCAATGTGCCATCTTCTTCCAAATGAAGAAAGCCCATCGAGACGGGAAGGCTAAAACGCCGAGGACCGACCGAGCCCGGATTGAACCAGGTGATCGAACCGCGTTGCTCGATCACGGGAGAATGGGTGTGACCAAAGATCACCATCGACATCTCAGCCGTTTCGGGATCCAGATCAATCTCTTCCTGAATGTGCGTGATGTAGACCAGATGCTCGCCCACTTCCATCGCTTCGTGCAACGGTAAGTCGCCGAGTGTTCCCTGATAATCCACATTGCCCCTCACTACGGTAAGTGGAGCAATATTGGTTAATCGGTCGAGAATTTCTGGACTGCCAACATCGCCAGCGTGCAGAATTCGCGACACTCCTTGCAGCCGTTCGATGACTTCAGGTCGGAGCAGGCCGTGAGTGTCTGAAATGATCCCAATTTTCTCGGTTTTTGCAGTCTTCAAATCTTCTCAACTTTCCTGAAATACGCAAAGCCCCTGTATCTCCCGGTCATACTTCACATTGACCGAAAGTCGTACCTGAACTATGCTTCCGAACCTTATTTCCCCGCATAATCTGACGCTGAGTCAAGGATGACGTCGTCATGAATCTGCCGGCACCTTCATACCGTGCGCTAAACTCCTCTTTGGAGCAACTCCGAACCGGACGAGAAATCATCCGTGCCGAAGCGCGTGCGCTGCTTGCGATGTCAGAATCATTGGATGGAGCATTTTGTGACGCGGTCGAATTGATCGACAATTGCCAAGGAAGTGTGATCGTCACCGGCATGGGCAAAGCCGGTTTGATTGGTCGAAAGTTGGCAGCCACTTTGTCTTCGACGGGGACTCGTTCATTTTTATTGCATCCGGCGGAAGCCGTTCATGGAGATTTGGGATGTATCCATCCCAATGATGTGGTCTTGGCATTATCGCACAGCGGCGAGACAGAAGAAGTTTGCCGTTTGCTTCCCATCATCAAAGATTTACAAGTTCCCATCATTGCCATCACCGGCGGCAACCACAGCACACTCGGATCGAGTGCCGATGTTGTGCTTTCGATTGGGCGGCAGCGCGAAGCCGATCTTCACAGTTTGGCTCCGACTGTCAGTACGTCCGTGATGTTGGCAGTGGGGGATGCCTTGGCGATTGTGCTGAGTCAGAAGCGATCATTCAGTCCGCAGGAATTTGCCAAGTTCCATCCGGGTGGCAGTCTTGGTCAGCAACTGAAAACCGTTCGAGAGACGATGCGCGGCATCGACCAATTACGAATTGCAAACGAATCAACATCGATCCGCGAAGTCTTCAGCCGAGTTGATGATTCGGGTCGTCGGACCGGAGCCGTGATGTTGGTCGACGATGCAGGTTGCTTGTCGGGCCTGTTCACCGACAGCGATTTGGCTCGTTTATTCAGCCAACATCGTCAGCCACCCCTCGATTCTCCGATTGCCGAAGTGATGACTCGCTCGCCCGTCACAACGACTCCCGATGCGATTTTATCGGAAGTCGTTGATTTATTAACGGAGCGAAAAATTAGTGAGTTGCCCGTCATCGATGATCGGCAACATCCTATTGGTCTGATCGACATTACGGATGTGATTGGTTTGATGCCCCAGGAAAAAGAAGATTAGTTCCCACCTACCGCGAGTTGTATTGTGAATTCACGCAGCGTACTGACAACATCGGTCGTTTCAGGTCTCTTCGGCCTGTACATGGTCTATGCGCTGGTGATGAACGCGTTGATTGGTGTCCAAACGCTTGAACAACCGATTCCCAAATCACTCCCGGCTCCCGAACGCCCCTCGGAACCGCGCGAGTTAGCGGAGAAGTATCTTATCTCGCCCGAGTCTGATTCATGGGAATTGGATGCGGATTACATGGTGAACCGCGAGCGGTCTCATCTCTATTTTAATGATTGGGTCCACCGTTCGTATCATCCGGGTGATCCTGAAAATGCGATTGAATTTACGCCGTTCGCGATGGTTTTGAAAAGTAAGACAGATCGCCCCGTGACGATGCAATCAGAATCGGCCCGCGTTCGATTTTCCAATCGGTTCTCGATGGAAAGGCCCGACACGGGGCGCCCGGTCGAAGGTGCTTTGCAAGGCAAAGTACGAATTACCGGACCAGATGGATTGGAAATTGTCGGTCGAAACTTTGTTTACTCCGAAGAGAACGGCAATATCTATAGCGATGAAATGGTAGAGTTTCAGTTTGGAAAACATCAAGGACGTGCCGACGGAATTCAATTGGATGTGATGATTGACCGGACACGAATCTCTAAGGAAGAGTTTGCGGTTGCCGGTCTGAATAAAATCACCTTTCGTGGAAAAGTCTTCTTGGAAGTCTATCCCGAACAGACAGAGAACATCGACAAACTCGTCGTGAATTGTGATGGCGGATTAGTCTTCGATACCAAATTGAATGTCGCCACCTTTCGTGATCGAGTGAGCGTAGTGGCACCGTCCGGGTTTTCCAATACAAAATCCGATCAGCCTGATTCACTCAACTGCGATATTCTCAAGCTGTTGTTCGCCTCCGAAACTGCGAAAACCGATCAGACGCTCGCGGATGCCTCGGATCAAGACGATGAGGAGTTTCGAGGGCTCCAGGACGACTTGGTGCTGACAGAAATAGATGCTTCCGCGGTGAGTCGTCGCGTAACATTTGTCTCGAAGCAAAATGGTCTCGAAGCCGAGATGGATAAATTCCATTACAATCAAATCACGCGAGTCGCCACGTTGCAGGATCCTTCTGACCAAGTCGTGGTCTCTCATCGGCAAACAAAAATCTACTCTCCTGCGGTCGTCTTGCAACATGATGAAGCAGGAGAATTAACTTCGGTGGTCTGCGATGGAACCGGAGAATTGTTCTATTACGACGAGTTGACTCGAGAGTTGCAACTGCGGACCAGTTGGCAACGACAGCTTCGTGTGTTTCCTGAACAGGCGTCTGGTTTATATCTCATTGAACTCGACCAACGAGCCATCGTCACACAACCCGCCGACCAATTAGGTTTAGCGGCTGATCATATCAAGCTGTGGATCAAGCAAACGGAATCCACGACACCAAAACCTCGCTCCGCTTCTCGATCTGAGAGTTGGGGTGGGGATGGTATGGAGCCACAAAATTTATTGGCGCTGGGTAATGTGCGCATGGCGCATCCTTCTTTCAAAGGTTCCACCAAACGGCTAGAGGTTTGGTTTAAGCAGGTCGCCCCGGTGAATCCGGCAATCAGCCAAACGCCTCGCACAAAAAACGACACAACAAAAAAACGCATTGAACCTGTCGGGTATCAAAAGCAATCACGATCTTCTGCTGCACAAATTGCAGCACCAGAAGAGGTTCCCGAGCCTTATCACGCCTGGGCCGATCTGATTCAAGTGTTGTTTTATCTCAGTGAGGATCAGGAAGCATCCTATGTTGGTGGAGTGGTCACAACGGGTGACGTGAAAGTGACTCAACCAAAACTTGATGGGTCGCAACCGTTGGAGATTATCGGTGATCGTGTCGAGATGCGCAATCGAGATGCGGGGAATGCGAATCAGGTTGTGCAAGTCTTCGGAAGCCCCGCCAGAATCACGGATGCTGAAATGAGTTTGGCCGGTAACCTCTTGAATTTGGATCGTTCTTCCAATCGTGCGTGGGTGACAGGGCCGGGAGTGATGATGCAGGAAGTGGATTCGGATCTGAATGGAAACCGATTACCGAGTCCGGAACTCCTGAAGGTTTGGTGGAATGAAAAAATGGAGTTTGATGGTCGGGAAGCCAGGTTCTATGACGGAGTGCGAACACAACTGGGGAAAAGCAGCATTCAATGTCAGGAAATGTTGGTACGGCTGGATACTCGAATCAATTTTCAGGAACAAAGTTTGCAACCCGGCCAGGGTTCAGAACAAGAAACAGAAATTGATCGGCTGGAGTGCCTGTACGGCGTGGAGGTCGATAGCGAAGAATATGAAGACGGGACGTTGACAGAAATTCGACAGGGAGAGTTCGGGAAACTGGTCTACGAACGTGGCAAAAATCAGACTCGTATTACCGGCCCGGGAGTGATGTATCTCTGGAGGCTTTCTGACGGTACACCATTGGGGTTTAGTGGTTCCGAAAGGACTTCGCCTGTGGTCGATCAGACTTCATCAAAATCGAAGGCAGGATGGGAGTATCTCGAAATTATTTTCAATGGCGACATTGACGGCTATCTCGATCAACGCATTACACATTTTGAAAACGGCGTCAAAATTGTGTATGGCCCGGTGACACAACCGGGTATGAAAATCGATCCCCATGATCTACCCGATGAAGGAGGCTGGATTCATAGCGAGGAATTAGATGTCGCGCGAACCGAAGCCGATGACAACGGGAATTCCTGGCTGGAATTACGCGCGTCGGGAAATGTGAAACTGGAAGGCAAAGACAACGAACAATTTCGCGCCCGAGCCGACATGGTCACCTTCAATCAGCAGGATCAAAAGTATCGGTTCCGTGCCTTGGGTGATCGCTATACGACCATCTGGAGGCAAAAACGACCGGGCGAAGAATTCACGCGCGTCGAAGCAAAAGTCATGCAGTTTCGCCCCTCAACCCACGACCTCAACCTGGAACAGACCCGCAGTCTGGAAGGGATCGAATAGACCTGAGACTTCGTTGACTCGTTGCCCAGGTTAACTTGAAGTTTTAATGTCGAAGTCAAAGACATTTCCGTCTGCTTTGATTTCGACCTGCATCTCTGGGTTGTCGGCAGCCTCGGCGTTGTACTTAGCGGGGATCAGTGGGTCGCTCGTATCCGCTTCTTCGACTCCGACTTCTCCTTCGTCTTCCTCATCGCTGTAACCTTCACCATTTGTTTCCTCCATCGATGAGATTGAGAGGAAGCCTTTGCCCAGCTTCGCGCCACCCGCAGCATCGGTATACACCAATGAATAAGAACCTGATTCGTCTGTCATGGCAAAAGACGGTCGACCTTCTTCGGGTTGAAAAACGACTTGCAAGTTCGTACCCGGTTTTCCATCGACTGTAATCGTGCCTGTCACCTCGCCTGTCGCAGGAGCATCACCGCTCCCACCGCAACCGACAAAACCCAAGACCAGCGCGCAACAGACTAAGTACAATTGAAATTTCATGGTTCGTTCTCCCAGAGTGGCCCGGTCAACAAAGATGGCTGAATATCTTATCGACTAAACAGAATTATAATGTGTGGAAAAACCCGGCCCTCAGTACAAGAGCCGAGTTTGCTGAGAATATGGCAAAGACATAGAACAGAGAATCAGAACGCTCCAACCGGTTGCCCATCATCACGAATTCCCAAGCGTTGGTAGACACCCAACTGAGAGGTCACGTTATTGCCCCAACCGGTTCTGGTGGGGCCATCCCCGTCACGTAGCCGGTCAGTGGCATTGATGTGCAGGTTGTAGTCGATGTTTTCACTAAGAAAAATGACCGAACCATCGCCCATCACAAAGTGAGTACCACCAACGTGCTCACTACTGAAGCCTTCGGTTCCCCAATGAGCATTGGCACCGTTGGGGTGAGATTTGTCGATATTAATGGGAATGGAGACACGACCCAGAGTGTAATCGGCACCCTGCCAGCCACCACCACCGGGATTACGATTTCCTAACCAGGTTCCAGAGGCGTTAATGGATGTTCGCTCGCCGACCAGAATTGTATTGGATGTTCCATCGGTGATGTCACGCATTTTATATGCATGGCGACGTTGGAACACTCCACGTTGCTGGTTCTTATTAGTTTGATCAACATCGTTGTATCCGCAGTTGCCGATGTAGTTCGACTTGGATACGTCAAAGTTTCCGGGCAGTCCTGCATCTCCCGCGAAATTTCGGCCATTACCACCATTGAGGTTGGAACGGCTTTTGTCCATCACCACTCCACCAGGATCGGAGGGGCAATTGAAAGCGGGCAAGGCAGTTTGTAACAGATTGCGAGCCTGTTGATTTCCACCTGCAGCGACCGCACAAACTTCGCTCAAGGTTCGACCGCCGACATCTAACGAATTGTAAAGAGGTGATTGATCCATATAAGGTAGAATGGAAGCACCCCAACCCCAGCTTTCATAGTTTCCAACTCCACTATTCCCATTCACATCTGCGCCGTAGGATCCGGGTCGTTCCTGTGCTCCCATCGGAAAGACTTTGTAAGTGTCATGATAATTGTGTAAAGCCAAACCGAGTTGCTTCAGATTGTTTTTGCAACTACTGCGGCGAGCCGCTTCACGAGCTTGCTGAACTGCCGGCAGCAGCAAAGCAACCAGCACGGCGATGATGGCAATCACCACCAGTAATTCAATCAGCGTAAAACCGCGTCTCTGTCTGTGTTTGGACATCGCGACCTCCATAAAATAAGACCAAAAAATTAAAAACGTGAGTGAAAGTTCAAACTACCAACAACCACAAATTGAAGACTGTGTGAAAACTTCACAGTCACTGACTTTTGTTTTGAGGGATACGGTCGGCTTTGGCTGACCATTGATTTTTCAATTATAGTTTTAAACTCCGGCGAATGCCGTGAGTGATTTTTCAACAATAGTCAACGCGCTCTGCCGAGTCATATTTGACAACAGATGGGCAATACAGAGCGAAATGTTTGCAGGCCAAGTTAAGAGCCTATTCGGAAGTTATCGGTAATTGATCGATGAAACAACCGGAATTTTCGGTCAATCCTGCACTTGAGACTGTACGAATTGGCGTAATCCCAAGATAAGACTATAGTTATATTAATGAAAAATTTACATCTAATTCGAAATGAAAAAGTTGAAAATTCAGTCAATTTTACCGCTATAGCAACTGAAGTCGTTCGGAAATGATTACGAGCCAAACGATTCTGCGTGTGCCTGCATCGCTTCCTGACCGATGCGGTGACAGAAGTCGCCAAACGATTCTCCTGTGTCTCGCTCCTCTTTGAAGCGGGTGAACGCGGGACGTAAGGTTGAGAGAATCTCGGCGCGAGGTACCAAGTCTTGATAGATATAATTGATCCTCGTTCCTTCCGCATTTCCACCCAGAAAAACGGTGTACTTGTCTTTGGCTTTTCCCACGAGACCGATATCAGGAACGTAGGGACGCGCACAACCATTCGGACAACCGGTCATATGCAGCGCAATTTTTTCGTCGATGATGCCGAGCGATTTCATCTCTGATTCCAACTCGGAAAGTATGTCTTCGATGGCTCGTTCCGATTCCGTAATGGCCAAACCACAAGTGGGAAATGCCGGGCATGCCATTGAATAGCGATTGATGAGAGTCAATTCTTCCGCTGGCGTGATGCCGTGATCATTGAGAATGGCGACGATGTCGTCTTTGTCGACCGGATCGATATCGCACAGGATGACACCCTGCCGTGCGGTCAGTCGCGTCTCCATACCATATTTTTCAATCAGCGTTCTGATTCCGGTTTTGTACCGGGCATTGCCATCATCTTTAATACGACCACATTGCACATTGATCCCGAGAAACAGTTTTCCGTCACCCTGTTCGTGCCAACCCATGTGGTCTTCGACTCCCGTCACATCGGCAGCATGGGGAGCGGGAAGGGAAGCGCCGTAGTATTCTTCGACCTTCGTTTTGAATTTTTCCAAACCCCAATCGAAAATCAGGTACTTCATGCGAGCACGTTTGCGATTTTCGCGATTTCCAAAATCTCGCTGCACTTTGACGATTGCTTCAGCAATGGCACAAACCTGGTCTCGAGGGACATAGGTCATCTTCTGACCGGCTGCCGGGAATGTATCTTTGACCGAAGGAGTGGTTCCCATCCCTCCACCAACAATGACGTTGTATCCAATCAGTTCATCGTTCTCGACAATGCCCAGAAAACCAAGATCCTGAGTGTAGATATCGATGCAGTTATCTTCGGGGAGGGCAAAAGCCGTTTTGAACTTCCGAGGAAGATAGCGCTCTCCATAAATCGGTTCTTCCACCGGTTTGAACTCGGCAATTTTCTCTCCATTACCAGATTCTGTGTCATCGGCTTCCCTCAACCAGATATCCGCATAGGCGGTTGTTTGCGGCTTCAAGTGCTCGGCAACTTTGTCGGTATCTTCCTGTAGTTGACCCCAGACTTGATTATTTTTGTGAGGTGCCGGGCAGCACATCACGTTGCGTTCGACATCACCGCAGGCCGCCATAGTGGTGAGTAAAGTTTCGTTGATTCCCTGCATGGTTTCTTTGAGGTTATCTTTGACGACATGATGGAGTTGAAAACCCTGTCGGGTTGTGACCCGCAAAGTGCCATCGCCATACTTCTCACAAAGATCGAGATGCGTCAGAAAGTCCTTTGCATTCACTCTTCCACCAGGAATGCGAGTCCGCACCATGCAGATGAATGTTTTCCCTTTCGGGGTTCCATCCGGGTTTTTGGCTTTTCGCAAATCGCGATCATCTTGCTGATAGGTGCCGTGATGCTTCAATAACTGCACCGCATCTCCAGAGAAGTTGTCTTCTCCGTTCACAAGTTCCTCGGCAATGGTGCCGCGCAACTGTCGGCTGTTCTCTTTGAGGATTTCGAGTTTGCTGAGGCCGTTTTTGTCAGACATCGGGGCTCCCGTCGGGCGAAGGGGGTATCGCTATTATGATTCTCAGTGCAAGAATTGTCTTGAACTCTTTTGTCACTGACACGAGTGTTGTACTCTTAGTTCTATTGTCAACATCTGCGGCTGGGAGGCAACCGACATCGGCCCTCCACCCGCAAACAGACGCGAATGATAGGCCGGTCCCATTTCCGAGAAAAGCCCGAAATCTTTAAGTCTGCTCCAGCGATTCGGTTACTGGTTATCGATCGGATTCGGCTTGGGATTGGTCCCCGTTGCACCGGGAACATTTGGAAGTCTACTCGGTCCCCCTTTGATCTGGGTCATTCAAACCATGCTTCCCGAGTCGGGTTTACAGGCTTATGGACTACAGGCTTTCATCGGTGTGCTGCTTTTTTTGGTGGGAGTTCCCATTTGTAATATCGGGGCGCGAGTTATTGGACGAAAGGATCCGGGATCAGTGGTATTCGACGAGATCGTGGCGTTTTTTGTGGTCTTTGCTTGCCTCCCCGTCAATTTTGTTTCGGCAATCCTGGGTTTTGTGCTGTTTCGGATTTTCGATATCACAAAGCCTTGGCCCATTCGAAGACTCGAACGACTTCCCGAGGGATGGGGGGTCATGGCCGATGATATCATGGCAGGAGTGTACGCTTGCGCGTCTCTTCTTGTTGTTTGGTACTGGGTGATGCCACAGTTTTCCTGAAGTGTGACAATTTTCCTCTCTTTCCGCAGGAAATCGGAGTCGCCAGAAACTCACCATTCGTACTAAACTACGCGGCTCAAAAGGAGCTTCGAGGAATGCGACAACTATTGATCATGATTGGAATTCTGACGTTACCTGTCCTTTTGATGGGGGCAGAGACGCTGGAGGTCTCTCCCGAGGAACGCACTGCGATTCGTGATGTGCAGACACATCTGCAACAAAGTGAACTCGAAGCGGCAGAAGAAGAACTCGAAAAGCAACTGGTTGAATTTCCCGACTCTGCTCGCATTCATGCGCTACATATGAATTTCGCCTACGCCTATCGTCGGATGGACGATCATGCGGCCGCGTTCAAACATATGGAACAGTTGGTGAAATATTATCTTTCGGCGACCGCCAAACGCCCTGAGCTTTATCACCAGATGGCCAACGCTCTCGACGCAATGTCGGGTTACGGTTTGGTGGCCAAACAAAGCCATCAAGTTGAGAAACGGTTCGAAACGATTCTCACGATGCTCAAGCATCGAGCTGAATCTGGTGATGATGAAACCGATACGCGACTCATCGGTGCGGTTCACGAAGTTCGCTTGCGGTTGATTAACTTTCTGATCGGGTTGCAAAAATATGACGATGCCGACCGTTATTTGATGGAAGAATTGCAACAGGCCAAGGAGGAATATGAGAATCAATCCGCTTCGGCAGACTTCGTTTTACGATTGGCCAATGCCCTGCAATCGCGAGTCACTTTACGAGATGTGACAGGTGCCGATGATCTCGATGATGCCCGACATCGTCAGCTTGTTTTTTTAGAATTGAAAGCCAAGGAATTTCAGGATCATGCCGAGATCCTGGCCGCCTATCTCGATGCCCATTTGACCGCCATTAATGCCCTCTCACGATCACACCCGGATCGGGCTTCTGAGTTACTGAAAAAATCACGAGACTTTATTAACAGTATCGAAAGTGAAGAACGTGTCATTACGCAAAAAGTGATGATTGCAAAACGTTCGCTTCCCTATTTGCAGCAGTTGGTCATTGACGGCCAACGTCATGCCAAATTACTAAAGACCGACTGGACTCCTCCACAAGCGATCTCCTGGATCAATAGCGAACCTCTCACAGAATCAGCGTATGCCGGCAAAGTCGTACTGCTCGACTTCTGGTCGGTTTGGTGTATTCCCTGTTTGGATTCGTTTCCGCATTTATCACGCTGGCATGAGCGGTACGAAGAAGAGGGATTGGTCGTGGTGGGTGTCACTCGCTTTTATAATTACGCCTGGGACGAACAGCGAGATCAGATTACCAAAGAACTCGACCGCGATGTTCCTCAAAAAGAAGAGTTGGATGTTCTGAAAAAATATGCGAGACAGAAAGCCTTAAACTATCCACTTGCCATCACAGGACCGCAGAGTGAATTTCAGCAAAAATATCACGTTGTCAGTCTGCCACAAATGGTTTTGATTGGACGCGATGGAAAGATTCATTTGATTCGCATTGGAACAGGGCCAACCATCGCACGCGAAATCGAGCGTAAAATCAAAGAATTGCTTGCCGAAGAAGTCGTCAATGAGGACGTGAAAAACGCACGCACAACGGCATCCGATCAAGACAATTCAACAACCGATTCGACCAATAAAAAAGAGACTCGTCCGAACACAGCAGACGAATCTCCTGAATGATCAAACATCAGTCGCTCATTTTCCCACGACATGCTCGGGAGACCAGAGTTCAAACCCGGGGTGTGCTGCTGGTGACGGGACCGGACGGTTCAAGTCGATGATCCACATGTTTCGGAAGCGAACCGGATTGCCGTGATCCTGAAGTTTGGTCACAAATTCTTCAAGACCTTCCTGTTTGCCGGCTCCGGTTTTTCGTTCGAGTTCGAAATTGTCGTGAATTTTCACACCATTCTGCCAAACGGTGATCATGGCATTTTTGGTCTTCTCACCTTTGCCGTTGAAACGGGCCGATTTGAATTCAATGTCATAAGTTTGCCACTGAAGCGGTGGAAGACTCATATTAAGATCGGGAGCTTTATAACGGTATAGCGCGCCGCAATGATTGAATTCGAGATCGAGTCCGAACGTATCCAGAATTTGTACTTCGTAACGCTGTTGAATGTAACAGCCGCTATTCCCGCGATCTTGTCCGACCCCATACGGCTTATACGGTAGACGAAATTCAAAGTGTAAAATGAAATCGTCGTAGACATCTTTCAAATAGACATCTCGCAATGAGCTTCCTTGTTCCAGCAATCCATTTGCAGAGATACGGCCTGCTTTGAATTGATACAGATCGTCGCCATCAAAAAGGCTGACGGCTCCCCACGGTGCGGGGTGTCCCAAAGTGGGACTTTTTCGATGGACTTTTTTTAGACTTCCCAATGATTTTCCGGTCGCCGATTTGACTTGAACCGTCTTGCCATCAATGTGATACGTGATGGTCGTTTTTTCTTTCGTCGCATCGACTTCGCGATAGCTCTCACGGGTGAAAGTGAGAGAGTCATCATTGCGTTTCCCGTTCATGCGCCATTGTGATTCGCCGTTCCATCCTGCTCCCGGAAGGCCACCCAACAGCAGCAGTCCTTCGAAGTTTCCTCCCCCTTTGGCGATGACCTGCAAACCGGTTTTCTCGCCGTCCACCGATCCGACGTACTCACCCTGATAGGCATAATCTTCGTCGACATCTTTGGAGTCGGTGAAGACGTAGGTTTTCGGATCGATTTTCTGATCTTGTGCAAAGACCGAGAAACTTGAAACGAGGCAGAAGGTGAGCAGGTAAACAACAAAGCGTCTCATGGGTCTATATCCTCTGGATTGGGCGTCAAACGGGTCATTCAGCATGACGCGAGAGCAGACGCGCTGCAAGAAATTCACCCTCATTTCTCCTGAATCGAGTCCTGAAGGGACCGTTTGTAACGATCTTCAGTTCCAATTGACCCATTTCTTCCTGAATCCTGCTTGAGTATCATGAGTCCTGCGACGTATTTTAGAGTTTAGATCCTTTCTCTTATTTCAAACTGAATCCCGATTGAATGGCTGAATCTCCCTCTGGTAAATCCTCGAAGAACAATCTGTCGGCAGAAGATCTTCAGGATCAGACGTTGGGCGAATTTCGTATCTTGCGACGTTTGGGCAAAGGTGGCATGGCCGAGGTTTACCTGGCCGAGCAAAGTTCGATCAAACGTCAGGTCGCCATCAAGGTTCTGCGCGCGGATTTACTCGACGAAAAAAATCAGATTTTGATCAAACGCTTCGAGCAGGAAGCGACCGCGGCGGGGGGTCTCACTCATCCCAACATCGTTCAGGTTTATGTGGTGGGAAATGAGGAAGGGATTCATTACATCGCGCAGGAATATGTGGAAGGTCCGAATCTGAAAGAGTTCGTCCAGAAGAAAGGACCACCCGACCTGAAACTGGCTTTGCATATCATGAGACAAACGGCTGCCGCGTTACAAGCGGCTGCAGAAGCCGGTATTGTCCACCGCGACATCAAGCCCGAAAACATCATGTTGACCCGCAAAGGGGAAGTGAAGGTTGCCGACTTTGGTCTCGCTCAACTTTCGACCAACAACGAAGGTGTGAACCTGACACAGGTCGGAATGACAATGGGGACGCCTCTCTACATGAGCCCCGAACAGATTCATGGTAAGAAAGTCGATCAGCGTAGCGATCTCTATTCGTTTGGTGTCACCTGTTATCACATGTTAGCCGGGCGACCACCGTTCGATGGTGAGTCTCCTATGGCGATTGCTGTGAAACATCTGAATGAAGAACCCGAACCATTGGCGGCCATTCGGAGTGATCTTCCCGTTCGTTTGATCGAAATCGTCAACCAGTTAATGGCGAAAAAAATATCTGATCGCCCCAACGATGCGGGGGAAGTCCTCAAAGAGATCCGCAAAATTTCCAAGTTAATCCAGGAAGATCCCGACTCTCCCGATTTGAAACTTGGTGAATTCACACTGTCGAACTCTCAATCACAGGCTTCGCTTATTCCCCCCAATGTGGGAAAAAAAATTGGTCTGTTGTTTGCCGGCGTGATTCCCGTCTTGCTGATCTCGGCGGGGATTGGCTGGGTGATGAGAACTCCCGATCCCTTTGCGGCGGAAGCCCCCGTTGATCGAATTGAAACGTCTGCCGAAGAGACCGCCGCTCAGCAATACCTGAAAGCCTTGCAAATCAACACGCTGGATGCCTGGCAAGCGGTCGTCACGAATTTTCCCAATGACCCGGAATATAGCGACAAAGCACGAGTTCAGGTTCTCATCAATTTGATCCGGGTGAATCGTCTCGTTGAAGCGGAAAAACTGATCAACGAGTTTTCCATCCGCCAAAGCGATACTTACGCGCTGGCTGTCGCCGATGCGGGAAAAGCGATTCTTGCCAATTTGGATAATCGTTATGAAGAATCACATTTGCTGATTTCTCAAATCAATCGTGCCAAGCTGCCTGAAGCCATGACACTGTTCTTGGTGCAGTTCGAAGAGAAGAATGACGAAATGCTCGCCAAGTCATCGCCGTCTCCGTAAGCGGTTTCGGGTTGATGTGATTTGTGCAAGTGATCCGGCATTGCGAACATCTCACGCTGAGGTCGCAGATAAAAAACAATTAATTTTTACAGTTCGCGTGACTGCCTTAATGATAATCGACCGTGTTGAACTCTTTACCGCCATAGCGTGTGGAGAGAGTTTCAAACAGTTTCTCTCGTTCGCTCTGCAATTCATTCAGCCAAGTTTGCATCTGGGCGAGTTGGGGTTTGAGATCGTTCATCGTCGACTCATCACGATCAATGGCCGCTTGTCCCGCTTTGGTGTGTAAATCACCGATCTCTCGATAGCGAGACGCGAATTTTTCGACATAGGCGACGACATCAGCATCCACATTGATGGCCTTTAACCGCAAAACTCTTTCTCCCAGTGATCGATGCTTTTCTCCCAGATCGATCATTGCTTGCCCCATGGCGTCCAGGTTGCCCGAATTTTTGATCGATTTAAGAGATTCCCGCAGACGCTGCAGTTCGGGACGTGCGCGATAATCGAGCCCTTGAAACTCACTCATATAAATCTGCGTCGGCTCGGTTTTAGGATCGAGGTCAGCGGCGAGATCACAACCTGCCACGCTGATAACCGCCAACAGAAGGACAAGTTTTGAGAGAGAAGGCATGGCGGCCGATCTGTCGTGTCAAAGAAAATGAGTTTCACCGCACAGTATTCTTGAATAACGGCTTCGATTCAAGAGGCTGTTTCATGATCAAGAAAACTGACAATAGTATGCAATAAAAAAACCGACGCAGGATAGTTCCCACGTCGGTTTTAGAATTTAGAGCTGAACAACGGTCCGCACAGCGGACCTTACAAATTCAGATCGTGCCGCCGAAAGTGGCGTTTTCGCCCAGCATTTCTTCGATGCGAAGTAGTTGGTTGTACTTGCAGATACGATCCGTACGGCTGGCAGAACCGGTTTTGATTTGACCCGTTCCCAACGCAACCGCCAGGTCGGCGATGGTCGTGTCTTCGGTTTCGCCCGAACGGTGACTCATGACGGCGGTGTAGCCGTTTTGGTAAGCCAACTGGACTGCTTCAATCGTTTCCGTCAAAGAACCGATCTGGTTCACTTTCACCAAAATACTGTTGGCGACACCCATTTCGATGCCACGTGCAAGACGTTGCGAGTTGGTGACGAACAGGTCGTCGCCGACAAGTTGAGTTTTGTCGGCTAAAGCTTCTGTCATGACTTTCCAGCCGTCCCAGTCTTCTTCATCGCAACCATCTTCGATACTCGCGATGGGGTATTTATCGACCCAACCGGAATAGAGATCGACGATGCCGGCTGCATCGTAGGTGTTACCTTCAACGGTGTAGACTTTCTTTTCGCCGTCGTACAGTTCTGACGCAGCACAGTCGAGTGCGATTTTGACTTGGTCGCCCGCACTGTAGCCTGCGTCTTCGATGGCTTGCAGGATCACTTGAATCGCTTCTTCACTGCTGCCAAGGTTGGGAGCGAAGCCACCTTCATCACCCACGGCAGTTGAGAGACCTTTGCCGTGAAGAATGTTCTTCAGCTTGTGGAAGACTTCGGTGCCGCAACGCAGGGCATCGCTGAAGTTGTCGAAGCCGAGCGGGTAGACCATGAACTCTTGCAGGTCGATGGAGTTGTTGGCGTGTTCGCCGCCGTTAATGATGTTCATCATAGGAGCGGGCAAGCGGTTGGCACCAACTCCGCCGAGATAACGGAACAGTGGCAAATGACTCGCTTTAGCGGCGGCATGAGCGACGGCCAGTGAACAGGCGAGGATGGCGTTGGCACCCAATCGCGATTTGTTTTCGGTGCCGTCCAATTCGAGCATCGCCGCATCGACGGAACCTTGGTCGGTGGCGTCCATATCAATCAGGACGTCGGCGATGTGATCGTTGACGTTTTCGACGGCTTGCAGAACACCTTTGCCGAGGAAGCGGTCAGCGTCTCCATCGCGGAGTTCACACGCTTCAAATTCTCCAGTGGAAGCACCACTGGGAACAGCGGCACGACCCCAAGTGCCGTCTTCGAGGAGGACATCAACTTCGACGGTCGGGTTGCCTCGGGAATCGAGGATTTCTCGGGCGAGGATGTCTGCAATCAAAATCGTCATAGTGGCTTCCTTAAATCTGTTTGTGACATTGTGTCTGGTTGTTCGTCTAAATTTAGAGCCGTCGTGCGCGAGCACGTCGGATGGGTTCGATCTATCGCCTTGGTCCATTTTGCATTGAGCACATCCCGTGTGCTTGCGCCCACGGCCTATCTGTATGACTCACGTTTTATCGTATGTCGGGCAAATCTTCCACGCAGGGGGGGAGATGAGGCCCGGTTTTCGCAGGAATTTCACGTGTCTAGTTGCCGGGGGCATAAAAATCGACGACGTATCAAGTGTCTCACGCGAGTCGGCTGGACGAATGAGGGCCGGTTTGGCATCATAGACCTACGGATGGGGACGATGATCGCATTTTGACGCTCTTGCTGGAAATCCTCATCTCATCCATCCGTGATTGTCCAGAAAACGTCAGGCACCACCTGACTGAACGACTACACAAATCACGGAGTTCTGTTACCTGTATGTTTACGGGTCTCGTGGAAGGCACAGGTCGCGTTGCCGCTCTCATCCCTGAGGGTGAAGCCGCTCTGCGTCTGGCGATTGATGTGCCGGACTGCATGGCAGGCGAGTGTACGCTGGGCGAAAGTGTCGCCATCAATGGCTGTTGCTTAACGGTCGTGGAATTCACTGACAAGACCTGGCAGTTTCAGGCTGGTGACGAAACGCTCTCCAAAACGAATCTCGGCGAACTTCAAGTTGGCAGTCTTGTCAATCTGGAACGATCACTCAAAGCCGACGCCCGACTCGGTGGCCACTTCGTCCAGGGACATGTCGATGCAACTGCGACCGTCAAAACGATTGACGAGGATGGAGGCTGGGTGCGAATGTGGTTTACCGTACCTACCGAAATTTCAAAGCTGATGATTCCTAAAGGATCCGTCGCCGTCGATGGCATCAGTTTGACGTTGGTGGATGTCGAGCCGGATTGTTTCAGTGTGGCTCTCATTCCACATACGTTGGAAGTCACGACATTGGGTGAGCGGGCTGTGGGTCATACGGTCAATATCGAAGCCGACATGCTGGGCAAATACATTTACAAAATGGTCTCCGACCTCGGACTGACCTCGCAAGGAAACAATGCATCATGAAAGACGCCGACCGTCAGACGCGATCGTATCTGATGGAGCTGTTTGAACAGCGGGGCGTCCATCCGCGCTCAGATTATGGTCAGAACTTTCTCATCGACATCAATCTGATTGAGTTCGCCGTCGAATCGGCAGAGCTGACTGATGACGATGTGGTATTGGAAATTGGTGCCGGCACGGGCGGGATGACGGCGTTTCTCGCACAACAGGCGGGTCACGTCATTTCTGTCGAGATTGATACGAATGTCGTTCCATTGGCCGAATATGCGGTTCGTGAATTTGACAACGTGACCTTGCTGAATTTAGACGCTCTCAAAAACAAAAACAATTTTGCTCCCGAAGTGCTCGAGACAATCCGCGAGAAGCTGGAATCGATTCCCGGCAGCACTCTGAAGCTGGTCGCCAACCTTCCTTACAATGTGGCGACTCCGATCATCTCGAATCTGGTCGCGTCCGATCTCCCCTGGTCACGAATGGTGACCACGATTCAATGGGAGCTAGCCGCTCGGATGGCGTCTAAACATGGTGGAGGCACTAACTACGGAGCATTGTCGGTCTGGTTGCAGTCACAGGCCGATATCAAGATTTTGAAGAAGTTGAAGCCGACCGTGTTTTGGCCGCGTCCGAAAGTGGATTCGGCCATTGTAAGGTTGATTCCGAATTCTGAAAAAACGGCGTTAATCGAGGATCGGGAATTCTTCCACGACTTTGTACGGAGGTTGTTTCATCATCGTCGCAAAATGATGCGATCAGTATTGGTGACGATGTACCGCAAGCAACTCGGCAAAGGGGAAGTAGACAGGATTTTGGGAGAAGCAGAGCTTGACTTGAAGAGTCGTGCGGAAGCACTGACTGTCGAACACTTGGTCGAATTAAGTAATCGATTTGCACGCGAAGTCAAAGCCGCAGAGGGAGCAAACAAAATAACATAACCCGTGGGTGCAAGCACACGGGATGGCACCGCTGACTTGTCCGCCAGTGCGATTAAACCAGAGCAGAACAAACATTCTGAGGAAGGCAGGCGGGAGCCTGCCCTACAAATTTAACGGCTCGAATTACAAAACACGAAGCCACAAAAAAAGAAGAGACTCACAGGAGAGAGACATGCAGGAGCGGATCGCTTATCAGGGAATCACCTTTGACGATGTTCTGCTTGAACCACGTTACAGCGAGATCATGCCGTCGGACGTCAGTCCGTCAACCCGATTGACCAACCGGATCGAATTATCGTTACCGATCATCTCGTCACCCATGGACACCGTCACCGAAAGCGATATGGCGATCGCGATGGCACAAGAGGGTGGGATCGGCATTATTCACAAGAATCTGACAATCGAACGACACGCGATGGAAGTGGATCGCGTGAAGCGCAGCGAGAATGGAATCATCGTCGACCCCGTCACGTTACCGCCGACAGAAAAGGTGGGCGAGGCGTCGCGAATCATGGACGAACGAAACATTGGCGGGGTTCCGATTACAGAAAATGGGAAGCTTAAGGGAATCTTGACGCGCCGGGATCTGAAGTTTTTAGAGTCGTCGGAAACATTGATTTCGGAAGTGATGACCAAGGAAAACCTTGTCACAGCGAAGGAAAACACGTCTCTTGAGGATGCTCAACGGATTCTGCGAGAAAATAAGGTCGAAAAACTGCTCTTGGTGGACGATAACTATGAACTGAGGGGCTTGATTACCATCAAGGATGTCGACAAGAACCTGCAGTTCCCCGGAGCATCGAAAGATAGTCGAGGGCGATTGCGAGTGGGTGCGGCGGTCGGCGTTTACGATTTTGAGCGCATTGACGAACTGATTAAAAGAGGCGTCGATGTGTTGGTGGTCGACAGTGCCCACGGTCATTCGAAGAACGTCGTCGAGACCGTCAAACAGATTAAACAGAAACATGATATCGATGTGATTGCCGGGAACATCGCCACCGAAGAAGGCGCCCACGATCTCATCAAAGCCGGAGTCGATGCCGTCAAGGTTGGTATCGGGCCCGGATCCATTTGTACAACTCGAATCATCTCCGGGGTAGGAGTGCCGCAACTGTCGGCTGTCCGTAATGCGTATCGGGCGGCATCAGAAGCAGGCATTCCCTTGATTGCAGATGGAGGGATTCGATTCAGTGGAGACATTGTGAAAGCGTTGGCGGCAGGAGCCCAGACAGTCATGTTGGGGGGATTGCTGGCCGGTCTGGACGAGAGTCCGGGGGAAATGATTTTGTATCAGGGACGAACATTCAAGCGATATCGCGGAATGGGATCTCTGGGAGCCATGGTGAAAGGGAGTAGCGAACGATACCGACAATCGGTCGACAACGAAGAATCCAAATCGAGCGGCCAAAAACTCGTCCCTGAAGGGGTCGAAGGCCGTGTCCCTTACAAGGGGCATCTGAATACCTTGCTGTATCAAATGATCGGTGGGATTCGGGCCGGGATGGGGTACCTCGGTGTGTCGACCATCGAAGAACTACGCAAGGAAGCGCGGTTTATCCAGGTCTCGTCTGCCTCGGTGAGGGAGAACCATCCACATGACATTGCAATTACTCAAGAATCTCCAAACTATTCGCCTCAACAGGCAGGTCTGGACAGCTAGTCTTTCGGGACTCACTGTTGCGGCCGGATTGTTGGCAATCTCAACAAGCTCAGCCAGCGCACAACAACCGACAGTGCGCTATCTGGACTTGCGAGTCCAACGCCCGGATACGATTCAGCGGGTGAGTCAGGAAGAAGCGCCGGAAAGTTCACCACTGGAACGCTTAAAAGAGCGGTCGGCTGAACAGCGTTTCAAAAAATTACAAAACCAGAAAACGCCTGCAGCATTACCTCTCGAAGAACCGGCAGAGATTCAGGAAGTGTCACCCGCCGACTTTCCACCACCACAAGCAAAACCTGTTCAGGAAAACAAATTACCACGTTTACCGGAACTGAATGAACTCAAAGAGTTCGCGCCGTTCGAGCAACCCGCCGAAGCGAAAGTTCAACCGGTTCCGCAACCCTTGCCGCAACCGAAAGTTGCCCCACCGAAACTGGTTCCCGCGCCGGCTCCTGCTCCGTTGCAATATTCCTCGATCTCGCAACCGACAGCTATAGGCATGGAAGATCGCGAACTGGTTCGCTCGTTGTCCGATATTTCGCCGTTCTACAATTATGAATCGCCTCGACAGCGTGAAGCGGTGCTCAATGACAACGTGCCAGCAAGCCAGCAAAATCAGGTTCCGAAAGACATCGCATTCCCGGATGAAGAACTGAAACAACGACTCTCTCCTGATCGGCTGTTTGCTTGGGAAGCGTCGAACCTGTTCCACAATCCGCTCTATTTTGAAGATGCTCCCCTCGAACGAAACGGACATTCGCACGGCGATCTTTTCTTGCAACCGCTGGTTTCGCTGACCCGCATGAGCGTGCAATTGGTCGGTCTGCCATATCAGACAGTGATCGATTCCCCTCACACGAAGCGTTACACGCTCGGTTGGTATCGTCCAGGTGAGCCGGCCCCGCATCTGCATTATCAGATTCCGCTGAATATCGAAGCGGCCGCCGCGCAAGGTTTGGTTGTGACTGGTGCAGCGTTTCTCGTACCTTAGGGGTTTGAATATGCTATGAGCGTAGAAATCGGACGACAGAAAGTCGCGAGAACTTGGGTGCTTGCTTATTTGATCAGCATTTTTTGGTTAATCATTCTGTCCTCCCCATTCGATTACTACCCAAACTGGGTAAGTCATCTACTTGCAGTCTTTTGTATTTTCTTTGGTACAATTCGTCTGGCAACGCTACAAGTTCGACGATGTATTCGATTTATCTACGGTTGTCTCAGTATCTTATTATTTGTGCCCTCGTTTCTTGGTATGTATAAGTTTAGTTTGTGGCTTTACTACCAAGCTCCTTCAACATTGATGATTAACATTGGCTGGATTACCGGATCATTGACATTGGGAGGAATCTGCGCATCGTTTCCAACTCAACCCGAAACTCTCCCGCCGGATAAGGCGAAATAGCTCTCCACTTGTGCGACAATTCCCACGTCGTTTTTTTTCAATGGATGAGCGGCTTTGCGATGTCCCACAGGGAAAAAGATTGACTGTCGATTGCGTATCGACTTAGATTGATTCAGCGAGAGAGTTCTCTTTCGCATTGGATCCTCTTCCTTCCCATCTTCGACTTCGACACGGAATTCACACATGACCAAGTACCCCGATGATGCCGATGGAGCCGTACTTTCCAATATGGAGGCTGATGGAGTCGACATGACTCAACCTCTGGAAATTGAATTCCCGGTGGTGGCCCCTGATGAGGAAGCGGCGAATTCGATTCATAACGCCATCACTCAAGCCGGCTATCAGTCTGAGATATTCTTTGACAATGGAGAGCCAGATGAAGATGGTTTGATCGATCCCGATGATGAAGACTTCGGCCCAAGTTGGGACGTCTACGCCAAGATCACCATGGCTCCCGAGTACCACGAGATCATGCGCATTCAAGCCGAACTTTCCCAGCTCGCCGCGCCGTTCGGAGGAGAATGTGACGGCTGGGGCGCTATGCTGCCTTGATCGGTGATGTTTTTCATTTTAGCAATAAGAGCTTAAGTCACTCAATTTTTGATTTTATTCTTCCGATCAAATTCGTCGGTATTTCAAGCGATGGGCCCTAGTAAAGGAAGAATCTCGAAAGAGTTCTGATTTAATGAATCACTTTCAATTTAGACTCACTTCCCCCAAAGATACCCCTTAAGAAAATGCGACTAGAATGCGAAAAAATTGGACCCGGACTGAACTCATTCTTGCAATGAATCTCTATTGCAAACTGCCGTTTGGAAAATTTGACAAAGTTAATTCTCAGGTTATTGAATTATCGAATATTTTAGAACGTACTCCCTCAGCCGTGGCAATGAAATTGAGTAACTTAGCGTCGCTGGATCCATTTCATGCGGAAAGAGGTGTGAAAGGACTATCAGGAGCCTCAAAGGGTGATCGAGCTGTTTGGCAAGAATTTCATTCAGATTGGAAGACTCTCGCGGCCGAAAGCGAGATTTTACTGTCACAAATGATTTCTAATAAAGATGAAGCAGACTCAACCACGCAGAAGGTTTATGAAGGAGAAACAGAATCACTGCGCCTTACCAAAGTAAGGTTAGCGCAGCAGTTTTTCCGAAAATCAGTTCTGGCTTCATATGAGATGCGATGTTGTATCACTCAGATATCAATTCCTACTTTATTGGTAGCTAGCCACATACTTCCATGGAGTCGTTACCCAAATGAGCGCGTGAACCCTCAGAATGGTCTGTGTCTCAACAGTCTCTTCGACAAAGCATTCGATCAAGGATTAATCACTTTTGATAATGAATTAAAACTTGTATTGTCAGAACAGCTTCGGGATGCCGAGCCTCAAATTTCGATCAAACAACACTTCTCGCATTACGAAGGTAAGCAACTTCGCAAGCCAACCAAATTTGCATCAATTGAGAAATTCCTCTCAATACATCGAGATAAGATATTCATCCCTTGATCGAAGCTTCATTCACCCCACACATGACATTTCGCTCTCAGACGGTATGATGGAAGAATTGTCAACTTTCTGAGAGTAAATACTGTTATGTCTGCGTCCATCAATCGTCCATTGATTCACGAAATCCTGAACCAGATTGAAGCTGTGATTATTGAAGCCGAGGAGAAAACTCGGCCTCTCGAAATGCAGCCGTATCGCAGTCAGTTATTCGATCTTTTCAGCACGGCTCATCAGAATGGATTGACGGAAGATGAAGAAGGTCCGCTGGCGGCAGATGCGATCTGTAAAGAGTTGGGCAATCGCTGGGGCTTGTCGTCGTCGGCACAGAGTTCGGTGACCGAGAATGCGTCGATTCCTCCCGAACATCTCGCCAAGATGCGCAGCTTGTGGAGCGTGATGCGGATGTGGATGGAATGGAACTATGCCTGGAATCGCTGGAGCGAATTCCACGACAACGCTTGAGTTCTGTTTGTTGCCTATTTCGGAATGTAATTGAGCGTGTAATAGGCTTCATTGTGCAACAGTGGCAAGCCGGCTTTGCTGCGAACACCAGCCGACATCAACTCGTGAACGTGCCCTTCCTGCAAGCCGTCGATTGTCAGGATCACGCTTTTCTTATCGGCACCCACTTTGGCCGAGGTGATTTTCGGAAATGTGTGATCGACTTCGGGGCTGCCGTATGAAGATTGGAAGATGTACGTGTAAGTTTGCAATTTGTAAGAGTCGAGATTGCCGACGGTGGCGGGGTCAATCTCTTCTGTGAAGACGAGTTCAAAGCCGTCGGGTCGGGCTTTCATTTCCAGAATTTCGAACGGGACTTTACCGTTCCAGGTGATGCGATCGAGAGAGAATGGTTTATTGCCTCTCGATCCCCAGCCGCGATTCGTGCCCCCGACAAACATCGCTCCCGATTCGGTCATCTCGACGCCGAGAGTTCCCGAGCCGATGCCCGAGCGGAACGGGAAACAGGCACCTTGATAGTGTCCTTCGATTTCTTCGAGGTAACACCGCATGATGGTGCTATAAGTTTGATCGCCGACAAACATCTGATTTTTGAACGGACCGAATTTTCCGTTTGTGGTATCGCACGCGATGCCACTGGCCGATTGTCCCATTTTTTTATACGGGAACAGAATCACGGGGGGTTCGAACTCGGTAATCTTTTTCGCTTCTGCCATGATGCGAGAGCCACTTTCTGGTTCCGTTGGTTTTTCGCCAATCGCATCGGTCATCTTGAACCACTCAAAACCTCCGGGGTGTCCTTGAAAGGATCCCGGTTTGAGCCATTTGAGAGAACAGGTTCCGTTCCACGGCCCTTGATTGTCGGTATAGAAGACATCCCCTTTGGCGTTGAATCCCATGCCTCCGGGAGAACGAATGCCGCTGCAAGTCGGAATCATTTTTCCGTCGGGAGTCACACGCACACACCAGCCGCGATACGGAACTTTGCTGGAGAATGATCCCGTTAAACATAACGTGACCCAGATGTTGCCGTCTTTGTCGAATTTGGAACCGAACGCGTACTCATGGTAATCGCCGCTGATGCCCCAATCGTCGTTGACGACTTCAAATTCATCCGCTTTACCATCTTTGTCGGTATCTCGGATACGGCTGACATCGGGACGATGCGTCACATAGAGCCAACCCTCTTTCCAGGCGAGGCCGAGAATTTCGTGCATGCCGTGTGCAAATCGCGTGAGTTTGGCTTTGCCAACATCCGTAGACCAGGCGTTCTCGACCATCCAGATCTCTCCCCGGCGCGTTCCTACAGCCAAACGTCCATCGGGGATCGGTTGAATCGCACCGATTTCGAGCACTTCCCCTTCGGGGAGAGTGAACGCAGCAAGAGGGTAGTAATCGTCTTCCGTCGGCGGGTTCTCCTGCGCGATGAGAGAGGATGTGGTGATAGTCAGTAAGCAAAGTGAGATCAATAATCGCATAGCTAAAATTCCAAACGTCGTTTGAATGATGGGCTTCTACCAGACGTATTCAACTTTCAACTCGGCTTTGTTGTCGGTGAAGATGACCGGCAGGAGTAACTCCTGTTTGCCGTTCGAGGAGCGAGTGATGGCATCAGAGGGAACCTTGAGTTCCAGGATTTTATCGAGGACATACAAGCCGTCGGCACGTTTTTCAATGTTGCCGGTGGCGACTCGTAAGTAGAAATTCTCAGGAGCTTTTCCGTCGGCCGTAACGGTTAATGTTCGCGAGAAGGAGGTGTCTCCTTTGTTGGGAACCGGTGTCGAGTAATCGGCGACCGTCACACTGGCAAACGCATACAGAAATGTTGGGCGACCTGCTTTGTTCAATTCGTAGCCGAGGAAGGAGTAGCCGGCATCGCGGGCTTTATCCGTCGGCCAACTAACATCCAGACTATCCAGGACGGCGAACGGTTGCCCGGTGGGAAGTTTGACCAGATGATCTCCGAGCGGGTTTTGGTTTCCTTGACCGCGACCGACCCAGTGTTTGGCGGCATCGATGAAAGATCCGTGCCAGATGGATCGGACGACCATTTCTTCGGCATCGAAGGCGAGATGGGCTTCTTCGGGATAGCCGACTGCGATGCCGCGTGGTGATAAATCTGTGATGAAGTTCCGATAAATGATCGGAGCATTCTTTGCTTCGAGAACAATCGATTGACCGCCAACCCCTAAAGGAACGGCGGCTTTGTCGCGATCTTCCAAATACATCCAGATCGCGGAAAGCTGCTTATTAGTATCGCCATCAAGAACCTTGGGCAAAATTGTGCGACCGTTGGGCCAAGCAGAAGGCATCCGAGTGCCGCGCCGATATTCTTGCGGATTGATCATGTAGCGATAGAACCAGTCTTCCCGCAATCGGGTCGACATGGTTTGCAGATCGAGGGCCTGAATACCGGACGACTTTTTGTTGCCAAAGGGATGACATTTGACGCAGGA
Organism: Planctomycetota bacterium; assembly: GCA_030836185.1. Taxonomy (GTDB): domain Bacteria; phylum Planctomycetota; class Planctomycetia; order Planctomycetales; family Planctomycetaceae; genus JABURQ01. The sequence continues at coordinate 143,101 of JAURQH010000047.1, read as the reverse complement.
GAGTCCTTTCTCACCCACCATCGCGCGGCCTTCGGCTTTCACTCGATAATCGGGTTGATCAAATTTTGCCCTGGGTGAAAGAGTTTTGCGATCCAGTTCGGGAAATGCGGTCAACAATGTTTTCACATGATTGGCTCCGAACTTCGGCATGCGGGTCAGCATGTAAGGTCGGTCGTTGGCACCGTTGTTCAGAATATGTTGCAACCAGGAGTCGTTCAATTTGTCTCCCGCACCCGTTAAAGCGGGGGGAATTCGTCCTTCGTCTCCCATTTCGGGAATCGTGCCGACAAAATCGGCTTCGCGTTCTCGTTCCACGCCTCCAATGTCGTTACGTGCGTGACAGGCGTAACAATTGAACGTCGCCATCGTGCGGAAGACGGCTTGTTCCCCGGTGGGAGTTTCCGCAGAGTTTAGCTGACTCAGCGCTGTGTTTATCACCTTCGATTGCGTCTCGTTGAGAGAAAAGTGAGGCACACCTTTCATGCTACCCGCTGCTTGACATCCACCTTCGGGTTTCAGTTCAGCCAATTTCTTCGCAGCGAAAGTCGATTTGATGTTCTGGTTGTCAATTTTGAGGTCATGACAGTTGGCACAACCGACGGACGCGAATATCTGCCGTCCTTCAGCGACAAGTTGTTCATCGAGCGTAAATGTGTCGCCGTCTGCTTTGACGACAATCTTCTTTTTGGTGGGAGTCAGGTCGGCAGCCAACGAACGCCGTTTGACGCCCGGTCCCTCATAGTCGGCAGCGAGTGTCCATTCGCCACCCCCTTGAAAATAATCAACGATCACTTCATGGACGCCGGCGGTCAATTCGACAGACCCGGTTTTGGTTGAGTGTGGATGAATGCCATCAACATCAACGATTTTCTCTCCATCGATCAGCAACCAACTCCCATCGTCAGAGCCGAGCCGAAAATTGTATCGGCCTGCTTTTTCGATGTGCAGATACCCAATGAAGCGAATACCAAAATTGTTACGTTTCCCGGCAACGGTCAGATCAAAGCCGGCAGATTTCCCAGAACTTTTCGGTGTCATCGTGCCGAAGTCAGGCAGCTCTTGCCAACTTCCTTCAAAGGCTTGATACAAAATGTTGGCTGGGGCAATAACATCTTTGAGCAAATAGTTGGCGATGTCGCGTGCTTCCTCATTTTTGAGATTCAAATTGGGCATGCGGCCCGAAGGACGATGTTTGTGCGGGTCGCGCAAGAAGTCTGTCAACGCATTGATGCTGTACTTCTCATCCAGTTTGCCGAGCGGGACGGAGGTTGCCAGTGGTTTCGCCTCTTTTTTCTGACTACCGTGACACGCGACACAGCCGACCTGATGAAACAGATTTCGTCCTTTGTTAACAAAGGGACCACTTGCGGGTGTTGGCTGAAACGAGCCCGTGTTGGTCAGAAAGTGAGTGAGTGCAGTCACCTTCTGCTCTTTCTCGGCATCGCTCAAACCAGCGAACAGGTTCGGCATCAATGTTCCCGGTTTGACGGTTTGTGGATCGGCAATAAACTTCTCAATGTGCTGCCGGTCAATGCGACTGCCGACGTCGGTCAGGACGGGTGCCGAGCGGAGAGTCAGGCCGGGTTGCTTGTCGGCTTGATGGCACTTCACACAATTCAATTCGCCCAGCAGATATAAACCCGCGTCAATCTCTTTCGCTTCATCATTGGCATAAAAACGCTCAAACGCGGGCAGTTGAGGATGAGCGGCCATTGCGTCTGAATGCAACGAATATGTGCAGAAAGCGAACGCCAGAGCAAAGAGAATTCTCATAGTTCAATGTTTAATATTCTAAGGGATGTAAGCGAGTATGGACCGACGATGGAAGACGTCGCATTGTAACGAACATTTGATATCAGACGCAAAGGCTTTATTGGCTCGAATCATCGAGGTGAGAGCGAGTGAATGATGATTGTCCTAAGGTAGTCACTCCGTAAAACCCCCTTGTACAATTCCGTCACCCTCATAGTATGATAACTGTTGAAACTGTGCAGCCCTTCACCGGGTACCACAGGCATCTTGCCAGTGCCCCGGATCTTCCCTCCAAAATCTTCTTGTCTTTTCACTGTTCACGGCTTTCACTGACGAACCATTCGCACTCCATCACCATTCCACATCGCTCATGCCGGAAGAGGACTGACGCTACGGAAACGTCTTCACTTGCTCTTTTTTTATCTGTGTGATCGGCGTGATCCGCGGTTGAAAACTTCATTGATAGTTTACGGGGGCTTCCATTTCACGGAGCGCCCACCGCCACCCTGTTCTCATTCGTTTGATTCGTGTCATTCGTGGTTCAAAATGATAGTTGTGTCTTGTGTCTGAGTTTCAAGAGAAAGTCAGACATGAGCATGACCTACGTCTGTTCCGCCTGCCGCTAAAGCTAAATACATTTGTAATAGGCATCATTTTTTACCAGAAGAGAATCGATTCATCCCGACTGCTAGCGCAATCAGGCTATATCTTCGCGTTTCGATGCCTCTCGACGTCTTTGCGACCAAAACTGGTCCTTCAAACTGCTGTTGCCAATTTGTTCGTACCAGAGTTAGCGTTCGTGCTTCGTTGCTAGATCTTAAAAACCGTGGGCTAGCATCCGGTTTTCAACGAGCACTTCAACTCGATCTTTGGCAATTTGAATTCAGCATCACTTGTGTGCAAAGCACACAGGGGCATCGCTCCAAGTCTGAACGTCCCCAAGCCGTTTACAAATCTGAGGGAAATGCTTCTTGTGAGGTGTGCATAACCAGAATGTTGCAAACTCAATGACATCAACAACTTGCTCAAGAGTATTCAAGAGTATGACGGTTCGTACTCTTGTGTCGCAGTCTGTTTCAAAACCGCTTCACGCGCCCAACCCGGGCAAGAACCATCGGATCAAGCCGATTTGGCGGGCTGCTTAATTGTTCTTGACCGCGGCGGTTTTTTGAGTCTCAGGTGGCTTTTGTTGTCGCGGAGCTGTTGCGTATGTGTCCCACTCATCGTGACCAATGACACAACGGAAGCCGCAATGGAATGAGCCGCTCACTTCGTCACCTTTCATGCGAGCAGACACCCGATAACCGGTGCAATAATTCTCGTTGCACATAAACGAGCCGCCGCGTTGGACTCGTTTGACATATTGAGGTTCTAACGGATCATAACTCTCTGTTGGTCCCGGAGGATTTCGTTTTGGACTGAACCGGTAATAGTCTGGGCGATAATAATCTCCCGTCCATTCCCAGACGTTGCCCGACATGTCGTAAAGGCCGTAACCATTGGCGGGAAAGCTTGCCACAGGGGCGGCATGTTTGAAGCCGTCTTCCACTTTTCGTTCAATCGGGAAAACACCCTGCCACATATTGAACAACCATTTGTTTTCCGGGTTCCGTTCATTTCCCCACGGATACGATTGTGCTTTTAGTCCTCCTCGCGCGGCGAATTCCCATTCCGCTTCGGTCGGTAATCTTTTGCCCGCCCATTGGCAGTACGCCATCACGTCTTCGTAATTGACATGCACAACAGGATGTTTCTCTTTGCCTTTGATCGATGATTCCGGTCCATGAGGATGTCGCCAATCGGCTCCCTGGACCAGCTTCCAAACATGATACGGCCAAAGGGGATCGTTCAGATCAATTTCTGACGCATCGAAATCGGGATTGAAACAGATGGACCCCGGTTCGAGATTTTCGTCGGGGATCACCGAAATGTCGGGGACTTGTCCGGCGTATTCTTCGCGAGAATGTTGCCTCTCGGCGTAAGTGACGTATCCGGTCTCTTCGATGAAGCGGGCGAATTCTTCGTTGGTCACTTCTGTCGCATCCATGAAGTACCCATCCAATTCGACTTCATGAACAGGCCCTTCGTCGGGTTTGATTTTGGCCAGTTCATCCTGACCACCCATCATAAATGCTCCACCGGGTATCCAAACCATTCCCGTCGGAGGTTGATGTTCCGTCTGGACAACCAACGGCTCTACTTCATTCGATGGATTCGTATCAGTTTGAGGTTCCGGTTCCTCAGCCAGGGTGGGTGGCTCAGTCGGTTTGCCACGATCAGGAAGAGTTGCGACAGCAACAATTCCACAGCAAACGCCGACGGAGAGAACAAGAGCAAGTATGGGACCACGATTCATGGCAATGAAAATCTGCAAAATGAAGGTGTCAGTCTAATTGGGGAAGAACAACCTATCTTACGCCTCAACGTAAAGAGGATCAAACGGCGATTTTCCGAGGTCTGCTAACATTGCGATAAACTCTATCGGTTATTTGAGTTGTGAGACCGTTTCGACGAGGGTATGAACCATTTTCCCCGATCCACCACCTTCCTGATGTGGTTTTGAGCTTTCCGCAAACGCCGGCCCGGCAATGTCGAGATGCACCCAAGGGGTCTCGTTGACGAAGTTTTCGAGGAACTTGGCCGCGGTGATCGCTCCTCCCCAACGGCCTCCAATGTTTTTGACATCCGCCAAGTCGCTCTTCAATAACTCGTTGTAATCATCGAACATCGGCATCGGCCAGAGAGGTTCACCGCAACTCTTCGCGGCTGATTCCACTTTGCCCGCCCATGCCTGATGATTACTAAAGAGTCCTGTGACGTCTGTTCCCAACGCCACGACGCAGGCTCCGGTAAGTGTTGCCAAGTCGATCATGTAATCGACTTTCCGATCTGCCGCATAACACAGGACATCGGCAAGCACCAAGCGTCCTTCAGCGTCCGTATTATGAACTTCGATGGTCTTACCATTCCGGGCGGTCAAGACATCTCCCAGCTTGTAGGCATTTCCGCTGACGAGGTTTTCGACCATGCCCATCATACCGATGACATTGGCTTTCAGTCCGAGTTCGGCGATGGCCGCCATCGCTCCTAACACAGTTGCTGCACCGGCCATATCACACTTCATGGTAATCATGCCTTGCGATGGCTTGAGGGAATAGCCACCGCTATCAAAGGTGACACCTTTTCCGACGAGCGCAATGGTAGGAGCGTTCGGTCCACCATTGAGATATTCCATGACGATCAGTCTCGGTTCACGATCACTGCCGCGAGCCACGGCCAACATGGATCCCATGTTTTCATCTTCGAGACGTTTTTGATCCCAGATTTCGCAGTTCAAGTTGTTGAACTCATCGGCGACCTGTCGTGCTCGCAGAGCGAATGATTCGGGATAGATTTCGTCGGGAGTACGATTCACCAATTCGCGAGTTAAATTGATCGCGTCACCCAGAATGCGACCTCGACCGACGGCCTGTTTCACTTCCGGCTCGACTGTCTCTGATTCGATGAGAAAGGTCACATTTTTGATCGGATATCGGTCAGTTTCGGCTTTGTGGAGTGCTTGTCCCGATCCACCAATGATGATTGATTTGGACCAGATTTCTGCTTGAGCCAACAGATTGACATCGTGGGTTGCCGAAGAATTTAAGACGACTCCCGCCGAACGATATTCATTGCCGGTAATACTGCGGATTGCCGTCATGGTGGCTTTTTCGAATCCCGCCCGTGTCAGCTTTCCGGGATCTCCTAGACCGACTATAAGCAATCGGGTCGCGGCAATTCCATCGGCATCCAGCACCTTGAGGACATCGCCAGATTTTCCGGTGAGATCGCCATTCTCTTTGAGACGAGTGAGTTGCCCGTTGAGAGCGTCGTCAATCTTTTGAAGCTGTGGATGGAAATTCTCTTCCTCGGCAATCGTCACGATCAACCAGTTCGTATCAACTTCTGCAGGTGAAATCGGGTCCACTTTGAATGTCATCGATATTTCTTTCTCGATTGGTAGATCGTGAGGTGACTGTCATCTCTGATGATCGACAGATTGTGTAACATTGTCAATTATGGGCGAAGAGATCGGGTATATTTTACGATTACGTTTTCAAACTATTACGGTTGTTGAACTTCAAGTAACTGGTCAGCCTCGATGTTCTCCAAGAGTTGATCAGTTCCATCAGGCCAGCGTATGGTGAGTCTTTCAACGACATCGACATTGCCCAATCCGAATGTGACCGGTAATTCCATTTGTGAAAGATAGCCGCGAGTTGGAGAAACGGTGCGGAATTGTTGCCGACCGTTGGTGGAAACCGCAATGGTTCCCCCGATGCCGGCAAGATTTTGTCCGTTTCCAGTCAGTTTGACACGTAGCCAATGGTGATTGAGTTGTTGATCGTTTCGCAACAGGCGAGCCGGTTGACCTGCGGCGGTGAGTACGAGATCGAGATCGCCATCGTTGTCGATGTCTGCGTAGGCTGCACCTCGACCGACGAGAGGTTTTAAGAAATCATCTCCCGTTTGCGTGGCGGGAAGCGAGACAAACTCGGTTTCGTGTTCGGGACCGGAATTCCAGAAGAGCTGTGGGGTCTGTTCGTAAGTTTGGCTCGCTTGCACTTTGTTGATCTCTTCTTCGAGATGTCCGTTTGTCTGTAGTAAGTCGAGCCGACCATCAAGATCGGCATCGAAAAACAGCACACTGAATGAGAGTTGCATGCGAGTATTGGGACCGAGTCCATTCGAGACTGCTTCGTCATAAAATTGGAGATTGTGATCGCGAGTGACATAGAGTGCCGTCATTTCATTCGCGAAGTTACCAATCGCCACTCCTATGGAGGGATCATTGCGGAAATGGGACGTATCAATTCCCATCGCCCCACGAGCGGCTCCTTGCAGATCGAAGGCAACTCCGGCAAGTGTCGCCATTTCCATGAAGCGACCATCCCCCTGATTCACGAACAGGAAGTTTTGGACGGTGTCATTGGAGACAAAAATGTCGAGATCGCCATCTGTGTCAAAATCTTCAAAGACGACACCCAATGATTTTGCCAGAGGCGTTTGCGTGGCGGGATTCAGAACGTGCAATCCCGCAGACTCTGACACATCCGTAAATTTTCCCTGTCCCTCGTTGCGATAGAGGGAAGGGAAGGTTCCTTCAAAATTCTGCGGTCGTCCGTAAGCGGGGATGTTTCCCAGAATGGTGAACTCCTGCGAAAGATCGAAGTCACGCGACCAAACGATATACTGAGCAACGAACAAATCGAGATCACCGTCCTGATCGTAATCAAACCAACCGCAAGACGTACTCCAACTTTCGGCATCACCACCGACGCCCGCTTGCTCGGTGACATCGACAAATTTGCCCTCCTCATTTCGTAACAGTCGATTTTTGCCAAGACACGAAACAAACAGGTCCACCCATCCATCGGCATCGAAATCACCGCAGGCGACTCCCATACCATACAAGGAAACATCGAGTCCGGCGAGTGACGTGACATCGGTAAAGTTTCCCGAACCGTCGTTCGCGTAGAGTTTGATTGTCGCGATAGACGATTCGTCCTGATTGGCCCAAGGCCAGCGTTGCGAATTGATCAATAATAGATCTTGGTCATGATCGTTATCGTAATCCAAAAATGCACATCCACCTCCCATTGTTTCCGGCAGTAATTTCTCACCGGCGGCTCCGTTTTCATGGACAAAATCAATCCCTGAGGATGTTGTAATATCGGTCCACCGAATTGTCGGGAGCTCAATGTCTTCCGTTTCAGTAATGGAGGGAAGTTCGGTCGGTGTGTTGGCGAGTTCAACCAGTTCTTCGAGTGGTTTCAAATATTGGAATGTGAGATATCCACCGATACCCAAGATCGCGAAGACAATCAACGACCCCACAAACGCGGTTCCGATGATGGCGTCGTCTTGTTCTGGATGTTGATGATCATTCATGGTGTTGTTTCTTCAGTGAGGGAGGAGACATCCTGCGTTTGGTCCGGCAATCCGGGAGCTCCTGCTCGTTGTAACGGATAGATAACGAGTGGTTCGGCGGCATGATTACCGGCAGGATACTTCTCGCGGGCAAGCCGAATGGACCGACTTTGAGCCGTGTCGTCGGGTTTGTATTTTTGATGAAGCGTTTTGTGCTTGTGGGCACGATCTGGTTCATTCAGGCGATCATAAATTTGCCCGAGATTGTAGTGGGCTGAAACATTTTCTGAGTCGATCAATAATGCCTTTTCGAATTCCATGGCCGCCTGACGTAGCAACGTGTCTCGATCTTTTTTGCGTTCGTCTGTCCGAATCTGTTGGGCACGATCAAACAGTGTTTGTCCGAGTAGGTTGATGATACGATAATCGCGACTGAAATCGAATCCACGAGCAATGCGTTCTTCGGTCACCCCGTAGAGAACACTACGGAAGTTTTCTTCGGCTTCTTTGAGTCGCAATTGCTCTCGATTGATCAAGCCGCTCAGCCAAGAGAGTGTCCATTCGGGAGCAGCAGGTTCGTCATATTCAGACGCACGGACAATCGCTTCGGCAGCCTCGTCAGTTCGACCACCTTCTCGATGGAGAACTCTCGCAAGATTTAATGGCCCGTCGTATCGTCCCAATTCCTCGACTTTACGGAATGCGGCTTCGGCTTGTTTGAGTTCCGCTTTTCCTTCGAGAAACAGGCCGATGCCGTAATCGTTCCAGCGTTGCCACAGTGGGATCTCACGATCAGGTGAGACTGCGGGAATGGCTGCTCCTTCCACGGGCAATGTGATCGAATCCTCGGCAAGGGTGAGGATGGGGAGATTGTCGGTTCGCTCATTTTTGGTCTCGGCTTTAATGATGTCGAGATACTCACGGTCAAATTTTCGGTAGTTCAATTTGATGGTGATTTCGAGTGGTTGGTCGAGATCGTCAGGAAGAGTGAATCCATAATGGACAACTTGTCCCGCACCGGGCGGGATCTGGTGGTTGTACAAAGGCGTGAAGATATCTTGCGCATTTCGTCGATTGATGCGATTGCCGTCTTTATCGAGCATGAAGACGTTCACGAAGTGAGACCAGCGATCGACCTCTCCGCGTTCGTTAAGTGCTCCGCTACGACCAATCATGCGATCACCGCTTTTCAACGTCACTTCTAGCCAGACTTCATTGGAGTCTACAGTCCCTTGCGTGAAGAGATGCCCGAGTTTCAGTGTGCGAATCACTGTTTCCAGCAGATAAGTTTGACCCGGTTTGAGTGTCGGAATTTCGGGACGAAGTGGTGCGATCAATTCATCGTCGATGTTGCCACCCGACTTGATCCCGAAAATATCAACACGCATCGTCTCATCAAGAAACTCGCGATGCGCTTCGATCATTCTTTCGGGAGCATCAACCAGATGCAAAACGCCAGTGTTGCCTGAGGCAAATTGATGATTGTGGATCATTAATCGATCATCGTCAGCAATCAATTTTCGAGCTCCGAAATCGTTCGAGACTTCAGGTTGCATATGACATTTGGAGCAATTGCCGATGGCTTTGGGAGGGTAATAGAAGCTGGAGGCTCCATGTCCTGAAACTCCCGAGAGCAGCCAGGCGTCGTAATGATTCTGGCCGCGAAGAAAATCCTTGTAGCCGGTGACTGCTTTGGGGAGATGGACTTTATGGCATGTCGAACAAAATTCTGCCGAGGTGTGAAAGTCTTTCAGGAATGTTTTTTTATGGAAGGTTGGTTTGGCTTTGACGAGTTGTTCGTTGATCCATTGCAGGGTTTCATTTTGGCTGAATGCAAACGGATAATGGAGCGGTTCTTCAATCGTATAGTCGGCATTACCACGATTGGAGTTCACGTTGGTAATCGCATGACACGAAGTGCAAGTGATCCCGGCTTGAGCGGTGGGATGATGGACATCATCAAACTCGGGATCGTCAAAGGCTCCACTAAAAAAGGGAACTGGATCGTGACATCCGGCACACCAGCGTGACGCTCGCACATGGCCGTCCCGCTTGAATCCCACCTCTCGAGTCTCCCGAATGGAGGTTAAGTAAGCCGGGTTATTGAATGAGCTGAAGTGATGGGCGCTGTGAAACCAGCCGTTGTAAGCGTCTTCATGACATTTCAGGCAATATTGGTCGTTGTCCAGAACTGCGGCGGGGATGAAGTCTCCACTGGCTGTGCGAGCGAGAGACGGTTCAAAATACTTCACTCCCTCATCCGGTCCGATACTGTTCCATTCACGAGGATCGGAGGTGTGAAAGGCCATCATGCTTCCCACGGCGACAGTGACGATGGCTCCATAGGCGAGTCCCAGCTTCCAGCGAATCCTCTGACCAACCAGCCTGTGGAGCCAATACAACCACCCGCTCACAAACGGCAATCCTACATGTAACCAATAAACCATGTTACGAGAACCGGGATCGCGAAGTTCGAAATCACCGATGCGAACTAACAGCAATCCACTGACAAGAACCAGAGAACTGACGATCAATAACGCATACCCAACGCGGATCGCTCGTTTATTTTTGCGTTTGCGAGATGTCAGCATATGGGTGATGCCAAACGCAACAAACGGCACCAGAAGAATCAGTCCCAAAACGACATGTCCCAGAAACATGAACAGATAAAACTGGTTTTGATACGTTTGTTCTTGCGACCACTCCATCAACGTGATGGCGGCGAGATAGAGAGAATTGGCGCCTAACAATGCGACCAGAAAAAAGACGATATTCAATAAGACTTTTAATCGCGGACCGATGGCAGGAACATATTTCCTGACGGGGCGCGAAGAGGATTTCTCTTCGGAGGAATTCGACATCAGAATCACTTTCGTTAATACAGAGCGTCCGGTGTGACTCGATGAAGAATCAGCCGGAGAATAATCTGTCGATTAGACGAAAGTGGCTTGGGGTGGTTTGTCGAGAGCAGCGATGAACGGTGATGTTGGAGGTTGGTCGTCACTCAATCGATGAGTGGCAAATTTTGGAAGGAGTGAGTCTTTCCCCAAACCATGGATTTCATGAGAGAGGCGAATGTCTTCCAAGATGCGAGAATCTAAAGTCGTTGCCGGGTCGATGGGAAGTTGATCGCGTGATTGACAATTTCCGTTCGCACAGGGTGTGGGTTCAACCGGACGTTGGTGATCAAGATGCGACTGTGGCTGATCTGTCTCAGCTAGAGAGACTGGCATTCCTTTGACATGCAGGTAGTCACCACAAGAAGCGTCTGCTGATGACGCTTTTGCGCAACAAATCAGAGCGACTGTGAAGAGCAGTCGCCAGTTTGCAGAACATGTTGTTGAGTACCAGTATCGCATGCAAAATTCTATGAAAAGTAGTCGCTACAATACTTCAACATACGCACTGTCTTCTGGAACCGTCAAGAAAATCTCGAAAGTCTCTGTCGGATGCTTCAAGAATTTGATTTGTATTTGAGATTCCAGCCCGGCTCTGTGGTTGGTTGTTCACCGGTTGATTCGGTCATTTTTCCATACAACTCCGGGCGGCGGGCGCGGATATAACGTCGACCTCCCGATTGTTCGATTTTTTCAGGAGTACATATTGCAGTAACGACATCATCACCCAGTTGGCGACATTCGGCAATCACTTCTCCAAACGGATCGAGGATCATGGATTGTCCATTGCGGACTTCGCCATCATCAAGTCCCACGGGATTCGTGAAAACCGCATAAACTCCATTTTCATACGCGCGGGCCGGTAACCACCGCATCAGCCAGCCACGGCCTTTCGGTCCGTCAAATTCCTGCCGTAATCGGACAGGATCGTGCTCCCGATTTTTCCAAAGTTTGGGGTCAACGGTTCCCCGACCCGGCATGACGGACGGTAAACAGCCTGTTACATGTGGCATGAAAATGACATCGGCTCCCAGAAGAGTTGTCATACGGACGTTCTCGGGAAGATTGTTGTCGTAACAAATCAGCATACCAAACTTGCACCCCGACCACTCGAAGACGACAAATTCCTCTCCCGATGAGAGATGAGGATTCACAAACGCATGCAATTTGCGAAAGCGTGCCAGGATGCCTGTTTTGGTGACGAAGACATAGGTGTTGAAAACCTGATCGCCGTCGCGTTCGAAGAGACCCGCAGTGATGGGACGATCAAACTCGCGAGAAATATTGATCAACGAATTCAGACTGGCACTGTCATCGAGCGGTTCGGCAAGATCGAGCAGTTGTTCTTTATCGAACGTCTGTGTGAACGAGTAGCCGTGAAGAGAGCATTCGTGAAAACTGACGATTTCCGCATCTTGTTCGACGGCTGTTGCCGTCAGTTGGTGGATGCGAGACAGATTGTATTCGGTATCTGCGTTTTTATGTTCAAACTGAGCGGCCGCGATGCGAATCTCTCTCATGCTGCCGTACTCACTTGATTAGCCCCAGAATTTTTCGCCGTTCAAATTCACATCGGGCTGTGTTTTGATTTCACAATCGCCCTGAACTTTCGACTGGCAAGCCAATCGTAGAGAATTATCTTTCTCGGTTTGCTTGGCCAAGAAGAGTGCTGGATGAAGACTGAGCCAAAGACGTTCCCAGAGTCCGGGCTTCTTGAGATTCTCTTCGCCCTTCGAAACCTCAACATGACAACTGCCGCACATTCCCATGCCTCGGCAATTAACGACTTTATGAGGTCCCCAATAGAGCTGAACGCCGACTTTGCGAGCTTCCTGGCGAAGGTTAGACCCTTCGGGAACATCGACCGTCACTTTTTCGTTCACAAATTTAACTTCCGGCATCGTGAAACGCTTCCTCATCAAAGGGATTGCAAAAATGGAGCCTCTTCTTCCAATAAATCATAAGCAGGCTGACAGGAATTTTCCAGATAACGCCCTACTCAGATTACTGGAAAAGGGTGCTTGAATCATGTATTCAGACCGCTTTTACTGGTGAGACACCCAGATTCTTCCATTTGCGTCCGAAAGTCTCGATTCATGCGAACTCATCGTCTTTGCCTACTTCTGTCGGTTCTATTCCTCAGCTCGAAAACCTTGGAGAGTGCGGAAAAGCCCAATTTTCTCATTTTTCTCGTGGATGACATGGGATGGATTGATCCCGAATGTTATGGCAACCCGTTTCACGAAACTCCCCACATCAATCGTTTGGCGAGTCAAGGGATGAAATTTACAGACGCCTATGCAGCGTGTCCTGTTTGCTCGCCCACTCGCGCCAGCATTCTGACGGGCAAGTATCCGGCCACTTTGAATTTGACCGACTTCATTCCCGGTCACTGGCGTCCGTGGGAAAAATTGGTGGTCCCAAAAATGAATCTGAACCTGCCTCTTGAAGAAAAAACATTCGCAGAATTGCTCAAGCCAGCCGGCTATGTATCAGGCTCTTTCGGAAAATGGCATCTCGGAGCCGCCACGCATTACCCCAAGCAACAAGGGTTCGATGAGTTCACCGTGACAGGAGGTCGGCATTTTTCTCCCAAATTCAAAACCACTCCTCGAGAAAATGTTCCCGATGGAACTTATCTGGCCAACTATCTGACCGACAAAGCGGAAGATTTTCTGGAACGACATCAAGCCGATCCGTTTGTGCTTTATCTTCCACATTATGCGGTGCACATTCCCCTTGAGGCCGAGGAAGAATTGGTTTCAAAATATCAACAGAAGCCAAAGACGGACAAGCGGCGTGTGAACAACCCGACGTATGCGGCGATGGTGGAACATATTGATCAGAGCCTTGGTCGAATCATGAAGAAGCTGGATGATCTTCAGATAAGCGAAAACACAGTCGTGATTTTCTTTTCCGATAATGGAGGCTTGTATCAGCGGTTTGACAAACAGGGGGAACCGGTCATGGTCAACCTGCCTTTGAGAAATGAGAAAGGTTCTCTCTACGAAGGAGGGATTCGTGTCCCACTTATTGTGCGTTGGCCGGAAAAGATAGCTGCGGGCTCAGTTTGTCATACTCCGGTCAGCAGCGTTGACTTTGTTCCCACCATGTTGGAGCTGGCGGGAGTCGATCAATCGAAGGTTCAGATTGACGGACAGAGTTTGGTTCCCTTATTGACAGAGGGAGGAACTCTCAGACGAGAAGGAATCTATTGGCACTATCCTCATTACCATCACACGTCACCTGCGGGAGCGGTTCGCGCGGGAGACTGGAAACTGATTGAATACTTCGATGAGAATCGCGTCGAACTTTACAATTTGAAAGATGACATCGGCGAGCTAACAGATCTCGCGAAACAAAATCCCCAAAAAGCTCAAGCATTGCAGCGTCAGTTGGTCGCCTGGAGAAAACGTGTGGGGGCAAAAATGCCGACGGTAAATCCCGATTATGATGCCGCCAAAGCGGATCAATTCAAACGGCGTCCTCGTTAATCGAGTTTAGAAATTTTTGGCAGTGTTTCTCGAGTGCGGAATCTTTCGGAGGCACGTTTGAGGAGCTTGCGATCATTTTGATTGAGAGAATCCATCCCATCTTCATGAACCTGGGCGAGAATTCGATCAAGGTTTTCGGACACTTCCAGGTCAAGTTCCGCTTCGCGAATCCGGCGTTGTTCTTCTCGTTTGTCTTTCCAGCGTTGTACCAAGGATTCCGGTTTTGGAGGAGCAGAGTCACGATTCAGGCTGGTATAACCTTCTGAGAAATCATAGCCCAGAAATGTTTCTTTGGGTTCGGGTTCAAAGCGTGTCACCACTTGGGATTGCATCATGATTGCCAACATACTCACGCTGGCAATCGCCACGACCATCGTTAATTCCAAGGTCAATCCTGTCAGCAGTAAAATGGTTGCCAAACACCAACTGCTGCGCAGCCAAATGATTTCGCCATTGTCCTCGTTAAAAATTTTGTGGGCAAGCTCTTTGAAAAGGATTCCCGATGTCATCGGCAATAACGGCAGCAAGTTGACTAATGTGAGAGTCCAGTTAATGGCGAACAATAGATAGATGATGTTCGTACCAGGGGACTGGCCAAGTTGAAATTCATCGAGCAACATTGGATCGAGAGCCGTCCCGAGTCGTCCCGATTGGTACAGCGGGTATGCGGTCAGCAGACAGATCAGCAGATTTGCTGTCATTCCGGCGATGGCTCCGAGAACTCGCGTCCGTGGTCGAGAAGCGGTCATCAAACCACCTGCTGGCCACAAGATTGATTGAGTCGGTGGTTCACCGTGCCAATTGCAAACTATGATTCGAGCACACTCATGAATCACAGCAGAGAAAAATAAGAGGGCAGAAATTGAACAGCCAAGTCGCAAACCGAACCATAAACACAAAGCAGGAGGAAGCAGAAAGAACAAAAGATTGATCTGAATTCGAATTCCCAAGACAGAACTAATGGGAATTGACCAAAAAGGGAGCGAGCCACGATTGTCGCGCATCATCCTGAAGCCCTTAACACATCCTCGAACCACGACTGGTCAGATCGTATGAAACAATAATGCTATCAACGTTCTGTATCCCGGGAATGGCTCACACCATGTTGACATAAAGACGATTCATCGTCTTCTCCATCGGTTATCCTAAGCAAGGATTATAGGAAGTTCAATTTCCGAATTTCAAATTCTCAAACGATTGGATCTGGTGTTCTGTCGTTGAAAGTGGTCAGAAACCTCGATGAAATCGAGTCGAAACTCTGCACGAACTTCCGGCATTTCTTCAGACCGGGAATTGCCTGAGAGCCCGCGATCAGCATACAATGGATTCTCATAATTGTTGCAAGTCACGACGATTTCAGGATTTCCTGATCTGAGATCACAATAAGAAACTCGAGAGGTGATTCGTCTCCTTTCGGGAACTTTTGATCTCTGGGTAGCGTTTTATAGATCGTCTTTTCGGTGGCAGGCACGTTCTGTGTCCTGATGTGTTTTCCGCGACTTTAAATTATTTGGAAACGAGCCAATGGATCTTCCTTCATGTCCTTCGTGCGGCCAATCGGTTTTGGACGAAAATCCAGAAACCTGCCCGTTTTGTGGCGCTGCCATGTCGTCAACTGGCGGTAAAGCATCTGCGACTGAGAAAAAGGCAGAGAAACTACCGAAAAAGAAACAACTGACTTCCAAAGATGAAGACCCTTTCGCGATTGAAACGAGTACTCAAAAAGCTGCGGTTCGAGTCGCTTTGCGAAAAGCCCCCGGAAGAACACACGCGGTTACTTGCCCCATGTGCGAAACTTCGGGATATGTCCCGGAAGCGGCTGCTGGGAAATCGGTGAAATGTGCCAACCCCTCCTGCATGGTTCCGGTCTTTGAAGCTCCCAAACTTGAAAAGGTCGAAGAGCCTCAGCCAGAGTCGTCAGGAAGCTCTTTATTTATGCTCATTTTTGCCGTGATCTTTCTTGGAGCTGCGGGAGGGGCCGTTTGGTTCTTTGTTCTAAGAGAACCACCACAGGATCCGAACGAGCTCGAAAATCTCGCGAACGAGCAGAACAGAAAGCCTGTTGAGAAAATCGAATACAATCCTGTCTTCGAAAACGACAAGAAGAATGAGAACGAAGATGATCAAAAACCGTTTGATCCGGTCGCTTATCGTCAGGAACTTTTGAGTAATACGATTCCTACAATCGCTCGACAGCGAGAATGGAATTCACAAACCAATCGGCAAGCGGACTGTCGTCAGCTACTGGCCGAATCATTCGCACGACTCGAGCAGCTCGACTCTGCCAAAGAGCAACTCGATAAAATCGATCAATATCGAAAAGAAGCATTCTTTAATAAGAGGCTCATGCCTCTGGTAGAAATTGCCTGGCGCGAGAAAGATATCTCCAACCGAAAAGAATTGATTGCTGAAGCTGAGAAAGCGGCTGCCGAATCTCCCACCGCCGGACGAATTCGATTCGACGATCTCAGCGGTTTGGCGGCCTTATTGGTTTCGGAAGGGCGACAGGCAGATGCGATCAAGTGGTTGGAGGTTGCCGTCAAAGGTGCGAACATTTCAGATGAACAACAATTTGATCGATTGCGACAAAGTTCGTCACAACTTCGTGTTCTGCGAGATCTGGAAGGATATCCGATCTCGCCTTTAATTAGTCACCCTGCTCACAAATGGGCGCAACCCGAATGGGTCACGGTGACCATGTTGCTGTTAGCTCACGACGAAGATGAAAAAGCCTTAGCTTGGATTCAAAGCGCGCCGACGGATCGGGTTCGTGCAGATACCTTGTTAGCCTATTCACGGTGGAAAGCCCTCACGGGAGAGCTTTCGGCAGATCAGATTGTGAAGCTGGTGGCTTCAGAGCCTTCCGCGACAAAAACGCGAATTTTGTCCGATGCCGCGGTCTTCTTTGCCTCGGGAGGTCAAAAAGAGGACGCCAAAAAAGTTCTCGATGTGGCCACCCAGCAATTGGAAAATTTGCCAGAAGGAACCGAGTTTTTGATTCCGGCTCCTGCCGAGTTATTGAACTATGAGATCTCCGATCCTTCTGCGGTGCTCAATCGAATTTTAGCGTTGTTGGCTTTGGCTCGCGCTCAGGATGCCGTTGGAGAAAGTGATGAAGCATGGGGCATCATGCAGCGTGCTCTCACGCTGGCTCGATCAATCGGACCAACTCCTTCTGCATTGGCTGCCCGACCTCATGATCAGAATGCTGTGGGCGCTGATGCCATCAAATCCGAGTTGAGAGAAAAACTGGGACTGGAAAACGAAAACACTCTTCGGATTCGATTTAACAGTTACGTCAAAAAACTGAACGAATTGGAATCCTCTGCAGATTTGCGAATACAAACTCTCGAAACATTGTTAAGCGAAGCGCTACTTTGGGGGCAGGCCGTCAATGTTTGGGAAGAGATGCAGACCAGGATCGATCAAACCAACGGAGATTTGAAAGAACCGTTTCTCAAATCATCTTTGTTACCTGAAGTCCAAGCCGCGCTTCAGCAAGCGAAGGCATCGAGTCAGTTGAATGAATTGAATCGAAGAATTGGATCGACCTTACCATCGCGCGATGCGCAGTTGGTCTTTCTCTTTGAGTTGGATCAAATGATCGCTACTAAAGATTTCAGCAATTTGGAATCGGCCATTAACACCAGCAAAATTGATCGCGAACGATTAGAGATGTCGTTGTTTGCTCGATTATTGCCCGTCGCAAAAGCTGGTGATCTTGAGTTGACGGTCTCCGCGATTCAGGCGATTCCTAAGAGGATCAGCACTACTCGTATGGATTTGACCGTCATGAAGGAAGAGTTGAATTATTTTCTCGGGCGTTTTGCCGGACAAATTGGTCAGCCAAAGCAGTTTCAGAAACTGGTTCAAAAGCAATTGCCGGCTCCGGTCGAGGAAGTTTCCATGTTGGCAGGCATTTGTGTCGGCGTGGACACTTCTCAACCAAAACCTGACAACAACGAAGTTGCGGAGTAGAGTCGAGAAAGCTGTCCCTGCGTGGCTTGAGTAATGTTAGTTCTGTAAAAATAGTGAAATTAGGAGAAAATGACTCGTTTGGTGTCGGTTTTGGACTGAATCTTGGAGAGATTGAACTCAAACCCGTCTTCCTTGTTGGGCAATTTCCACCTGAAACGTGCGTTTTCGGACTTTCCATAACAAGCTGATAGTCTTAGTATTACGTCAACGTCTGAGATGTGATTTCCCTCACGTCTGACGACTGTCTGTGATCGGATCACCCAGAAATACATCACGATTGATGAATCGAAAAAGGAGTTTCTTGTGAAACATCTCCTCCGGATTACCGGATTAGCTCTTTGCCTGGCCTGCTTCCCTCTTGTTTCCTTGTTTGGTGACGAGAAGGACCCCAAAATTTCAATCGCGCTTTCCAGCGCGGATGCAATCAAAGCCGACTTGAAACTCATGTTGGAATTGAATCCCAATTTGGAGTTGGTGCGTGAGCTCAAAGGTCGTGCTAATGAAGTCGAACAGCCCTGGGATGTGCTGAAACGATATCTCGATGATGTCTTTCTGTTAGGTGTCGATCCGACGCGTCTGATTCGAGTTGACCTCGTCAATTCGGATGAGGGCGTGAAGTATCGTTCATCATTTCCTATCGCAGATTTGAATGATTTTCTGGAAAACCTGGAACTGTTTGGGATCGAACCGAAACGTCGGACTCGCACTTACTACGAACTCTCTAATGCCTATGAAGGAATCCTGCGAGTCATAGATGATTTCGGTGTGATTGGTCCCGACCGCGAGGTTGTTCCCGCGCGTGGATTCGACCCCATCGATAATGATGTTAAGAAATACGCTCTCGATAAAAATGAAAAAACAATATTCGATGTTTTGTTTTACATGTTGAATAAAAAAGGCTCTGCCAAAGATCGTCGCAAAGAATATGAATCGATCAAAGAAGAGCTATTAGCGGCCGTCAAACAGAAAGAAGATGAAACCAAGGAAGATTATGAGTTGCGTCGTGCCGTTAGCGAACTTCAATTGGACGAATTGGCTCGCTACTTTGCCGATCCGAAAGAAGCCGTGATCGGTTGGTTACTTGATAACGAAAAGAACACCGGCAACCTCTCGATTAATTTGGTCCCTGATAAAAAATCGATGTTGGCAGAAGCGGTGGAGCAATTGGGGCAAGTGCCCTCACGTTTTGAAGGATTACCGGTTCCTGAAGGAAAAATTCTACACGGCAGTATTAACCTTCCGCTCGACGAGCAACAAAAGTCGAACCTCGTTGGCATCATGGAACTTTACCGCGAAAGCGGACTGGCCGAAGTGAAAAATTCGGACAAATTCGACGACAGCCAAAAGGAAGCTTATGACGAGATCGTCAAAATTTTGTCAGCTTCGATGATCGACACACTAAAAGAGGGCCGGCTTGACGGTTACGTGCTCACCGCACCTTCTGCCGACGGGAAATTCACACTGCAAGGCGGGATGGCGTTCAAGAATGCAAAAAGTGTCAGTCGCGCCATCGAGCTGGTTAAGAAAGGTCGTCCTGATCGCGAAGTGAACCTGAATATCGAAACACATGCCGGAGTGACCATTCACTCGTTTACTGCCTCAGCCGATATGAAGGCGGCCTACATGGATTTGTTTGGCGGTGACACGTTGTACTTTGGAGTAGGCGAGCATGAGTTCTGGTATGCGATTGGAGCAGATGGAATCGATGCGATCAAAACCGCAGTGACCAAAGCAAATGACACCAAGATCGAAAAGCCTTCTATGGAATTTGTCTCATTGTTCCTGAAACTGGGGCCTTGGGTCGAATGGCGAGGACGTTACATCACCCCGGAGGACCCGGCAGTCGAAGAAAAAGTTGCCGAAGCAGAAACGACGACTGATGGTGAAGAAGACACCAAACCCAAGGTGAGTCAGGATGAATTGCGGGAAATCGCGATCAGCTCCTTCAAATCGGGTAATGATATTCTGACGTTCTCACTGAAGAGGGATGGAGATAATGTGACGGGTGGCGGGCAGCTCGACACTGGCTTGCTACGTTTTGCCGGTCATTTGTTGGCTAAATTTACCGTCACACTCGCCGATCCTGGAACTGAACTCAAAAGCAAAGAGGCAGCCGCGGCTGAGTAGTTTTTCACCGCGTAGTTTTGCTCATCGCTGGAAAATTGGCAGAAAGTTGAATGGCATCTCAAGTATGAGACATGCCATTGCGGTTGAGTATTCGGGGCAAATGACATTGTCTCGCCATAATCCGTTGTCGCGTTTCATCGAGAGAATTTCTTCGCTCACACTTTGATACCACAGTGGCCACTCGTCGCCTGCACAATGCCACATGACCTGCACTGCATAATAGTGGCCGTAGAAGTAGTTCTGAATTTGGAAATGTCTCGGTCCTCTGGTACCGGGGCGATACCGTGACAAAAACTTGAGGCCATCTTCGATGGCTTGGCCCTCATAGATACCCGCAGAATTCAAACCCACAAGTGCGGCAGCAGAACGCGCAAATTCGGATTCTGGTTGACGCCCTTTCTGGTAGCGAAATCCACCATCAGAATTTTGGCTGGCCTTCAGATAGTTGACCGCATTGTCGATGGTTTCTTTTGGCACGTATAATCCTGCGTTCTTTCCCGAACGCAGTGCCATGATTTGGCAAACTGTCACAGAAACATCGGCATCAGATGGCTTGGGCTGGTAACGCCAACCCCCCTCTTCATTTTGAGAAGAGAGAATCAATTTGATGGCTCGGTCGAGACAGCCCTTCAGGTTTTCTCGTTCGGTCATGCCGTAAATCTCGGCGAGATAAGTGACCGCAAATCCGTGCCCGTACATCGGGCCATGAGTCCGAGAATTTGGTCTCTGAATAAAACCGTTGGCATCACAACGAGAAATGAGAAAATCAGTGATTCGTTCCACGGTTTCACCATAAGGCCCGTTGCCGGGTGTATGGCCTCCCGCAAGATATGCCAGGCCGACAAGAGCTGTCACTCCGATGCTATGACTTTCGACAGTCCCCGATCCAAACGAGCCATCTTGGTGCTGCGTAGCTGCCAGAGATTCTAAGCTTCGTTCGATGGTCTGGCGAATTTGGGGAGTCACCAATCGGCGGGCATCATCATTTGTGTCTTGAGCAACGAGACTATAAGAGAGTTTCGATCCCGAAAGTCCTCCCAATAAAAAAGACAGCAGCATTTGGCGACGAGAAATGAGATCAGTCATCGGGCGGTATTCCTTCCCGACGAAGTGTCATCGAGAGTTTATTGGGTCTGCACAGCTTCTGGATAATCCCAACTTGTTTTGGGAGGCAACGAGCCGGTTGGGGCTCCTTCCAGATTATAACCTCTCAGCAATCGATTTTCCGCAGCGCGTCGTGCTGGGTCTCTTTGAGTCTGGAACGACGGCGGGCGAGTTCCCACGCCGGGCCCGATATTTTCATCAGGAAACGGATCGTGATACTGATAAGAGACGGCTTCTGCTTTTTGATTGTAGATAAACGGTTGAGGAAAGCGCGTATTCAAAGGACTGACACAGCCGGAAGCCAAGCAGGCCAGAATTCCGAGAGGAAGACATAATATGATATTGTGATTTGGTTTCACGAGATGAAATCGTTCTTGGGGTTCGAATACGCCCTCAATATCTGATTGAGTGGGTGGAATCGTAGCAGACAAGCGATTTTCTGCCCAGATTGAATTCACAAGACATAAGTTATTGTAAAATCACGATTTTCGCTCTGAAGATTTCGCCGGGAATGGCAATTGTGCGGTTCACTTCCTCACATCGTATACGCTCTGCTGCTAAAATATTGCTCATCCAGACTATGAGTGACTTCTCTTGAAGGACGTTTGATATGAGATTTGAAGGCCAGACTGTCATCGTAACGGGCGCTTCGCGCGGCATCGGTCGTGCTGTTGCACTTCAGCTTGCCTCCGAGGGGGCCAATATTGGGCTCAATTACCGTTCACATACTGAAGAAGCGGAGGCTGTCAAACAAGAGATTGAATCACTCGGTCAAAAATGTCTGCTGCTTCAAGCGGATGTCGCTGATCAAAACGCTGTCGAAGAAATGGTCGCCAAAACAATCGAAGAATTTGGCGAACTTTACGGCTATGTTTCTAACGCGGCGTATTCTGATCGAGAGTTAATGATCAATGCCGATATGGACGGTTTTCGGCGCACAGTCGATGTCAGCATGTGGGGGGCATTTTATGGTGTGCGAGCGGCTTCTCAACAGATGGTGAAGGCCAAAACGAAAGGTTCGATTGTTGTTGTTAGTTCGCCGCATGGGGTGATCCCCATTCCAACAGCCATGGCCTATAATATGTCGAAAGCCGCCATTGATCACATGGCACGAACCGCGGCGATTGAATTGGCCGAGCATCGGATTAATGTCAATCTGATTCATCCCGGTTGGATTGATACTCCGGGAGAACGAAAATTTTTCACGGAAGAGCAAATTGAGGAAGGTTCAGCAAATTTGCCTTGGGGGAGAATGGGAACTCCCGAAGAGATGGCTAAGGGGATCGCCTTTATGCTCTCTGCCGATGCTGACTATATGACGGGAAGTACCGTGACGATGGATGGCGGTGTCAGTTTACCGTGGTGGAGCAATCGTGCTGATGGGCAAATGTAACAACGATGAATGAATCACTCCCCCAAACATTGCCAGACGTGGTGAATCGTTGTCAGCAAGTGATGGCGAACGCCTGGATGGTGCGGACTTTCATCAAACATAGTGAAGAAGTGGAAGACTTTCCCGAGTTGATGGGAATCGTACGAGCCGTCTTTGATACGTCCCGGGCGTTGGAAACACGCATTGATGATCCCCCCGGTTATCTGCACATGCTGAGAAAGAAGATCGGAAAGCTCAAAACCGCCGCACATCAATTTGAATCTGATGCGAAAGAAGCTTCCACGCATACCAACTTTCAGCAAGCCGTCATCGGTATACATTTTTGTAATCAACAATTGGATGAATTACTCGCGATAGGGCAAACCCTGATATCGACAAATTCACCCGGGAACTGAGGTTGCAGAAAATCGTCCGAACTACGACGATTTGTTTCTGAAATGGAATCCCCCTGAGAGGACCGGTCCTCTCGCATCAATTGCCCCTCAGGATGTCTTATGTCGAGTGCTGCACGTCCGGTCGTAAACAGGCCGACAAAGCCACAACGCTCCACCATCGATCGGCGCCCCGCTTGGGAATCGATTTCGCGTGGGGTGGCGGTCTTTTGGGGTTTGTTTTTGCTCCTGCAAGTTTTTCTTTGGGGTGATTCCTACACCGTTTGGTGGTTGGGAGAGTTACCGTTTCCTTCGACCGCACAACGTGGGGCGAGCGCATTGTTCGGAGTTTTGTTGTTGGTTTACGCCTTCACCGAACGAGAACCCAAAATTGTACGTGGTCTCACCTGGACCATGACTGGGCTGTTACTGGGATTTTCCTTACTACAAGTTTGGAATTGGTATACTGCGAGAGATGCCGGCATGATCGATTCCCCCGTCAGGGTTCCGTTTGTCTTGCAAGTGACGGGAATTTTGTCGGTTATCTTTGTCGGACTCTCTCAACCGAGTGAAGTCGAACGTGGTCGACAAGGGGGGTTGCTCTTGGCGATCATTGCGTTTGATTTGTGTTTACTGGTTGTTCCTCTGTCCCATATTTATTGTCTGGGACAAACAACCGATGCGGTTCCCTCACAAACAATCTTATTTGCTGTCGATGATTTACCGGATCCCACAGTCGATGCCGCCCACGATTTGAGTCGATATTTTTCGATCACTGAACCGACTCAACTGATTCTCGTCGGATCGGAAGAGACGACCTCAGTTTGGCAAGAAAGATTTCAATCTCTTGTTGATCAACATGACTTGAAAATCACGATGATCGCGGGAACATCAACGGCAGATCACCAATTCCAAAGCCAATTAGAAAAATTAAGAGTCGAGAACGATGTAAGATCGGTTTTATTGGTAGGTAGCCCGTTGCAAATCTCTCCGCTGCGAATTCGAACCTTACGAGCGGGATTGAAACCGCGACAGCTCGTCATGGAACGCGAGTCACTGACGTTGGAATCTGCACTTCGTGCCATCCCCGAACTTTGGCTTACGTATTTACCAATTCGAAAACAGGACCGACTGTAGGAAGGTTCCCACGATTATTCTTGTGGAAGTTTGGCGAGCGCGTCGTCGGAACCAACCAGCATTAAGACATCTTGATCGCAAATCACTTCTTCGGCGTCGAGAACGGCCATGATTTTTGTGCGAGTGACTTCACCTTCCTCAGTCACTTCTATCTTTTTTCTCATGAGTGCGACCAGGTTGACGCCGTAATCTTGTCGCAAGCGAAGAGTTGCGAGAGATTTACCCTGAAACTGTTTAGGAGCATGCAACTCAATTAAGGAGAAGTCTTCTCCGAGTTTGATAAAATCGTCAATACGGGGGTTTGCCAGTTGACGGCCCAGATGTTCTCCCGACTGTAATTCGGGTTGAATCACTTGATGGGCGCCGATCTGTTTGAAAATTTCGGCGTGGAAGACTGATTGAGCGCGGCAGATAATTTTTGGAACTCCAAACTTCGTGAGGATGACCGTCGTGAGAAGGGCGGCTTCAAAGTTTTCTCCAATCGCCACCACGGCAACATCGACCGAATCGATACTTTGGCTTTTTAAGGCCAGATTATCGGTGGAGTCGAGACGAACGGCCACAGGAACCTGGTCTTTAATCTCTTCCACAGATTGCTGCTCCGCATCAATGGCAATGACCTGCGCTCCACTCACCGATAATTGACGCGCAAGCGCGGTTCCGAAACGTCCTAAACCAATAACGGCAATACGATGCATGATTGTCTATCCGAATAATGTAGGAATCGGTAAGTCGATTAACCCAGCGCAACTCGCTCTTCCGGTAAATCGTAGACGGGACGTTTTTGTTTTCCCGCCAATGCCAGCAGCAACGTCAATGGGCCGACTCGACCGATAAACATCGTGAACACGATGACGATTCGAGAGGGTGTCGTCAATTCTGCGGTAATGCCGGTCGATAAACCGACGGTCGCAAAGGCGCTGGTTGCTTCAAACAAATGGTCGATTAATTGTGCGGGTTTGGCTTCAAACAAGACGAGTAAAAAAGTAGCCACCATGACAATGAACAAACCCGATGTGACGACGAGAAACGCTCGTTGAATTTGGTTTGCAGGAATTCTGCGGTGCCTAACTTCCACTCGGTCCTTACCTTTGAGTAACGAAACAATCGATAAGAGGACCAATGCGACCGAGATTGTTTTGATGCCACCTCCCGTTGATCCGGGGGATGCTCCGATGAACATCATGCCGATGGCGAACATTTTGGTGGTGGTTTGTAGCTCTCCGAGATCGACGGTATTAAAGCCGGCGGTTCGGAAAGAGACCGATTGAAACCAGGCATCGCTCCAGGCGACTTGAGTAAAATCTTCTCCGGTTGAAGCAAATGACTCCAACAAGACAAACCCCAATGTCCCAATCACCAGCAAGCTGACTGACGAATAGAGGACTAATCGCGAAGTCAAACTCAGCCGGGTTTGAGTGAAAAAATTCTCACGTATCGCGTACCGTTTCCCTGGCCCACGTATTTTTTTGCGAAGAACTCGATACAAGTTGAAAACGACACCAAACCCTAAACCACCCACGACAATCAATCCTGATACAACAAACTAGATCTGCCAGCGATCTGCCATCCCGACAAAACTGTTGTCCGTCAAGGAAAACCCCGCGTTACAGAAAGCCGAGACCGAGTGAAAAATCGCCTGAAAGGCTTGTTCGCTCGGAGCGGCATCCGGCCACAATCCCGCCATCAGGAATGCACCCACTATTTCGGCGGTAAACGTAAAAATTAAAATGGTGATCAGCAATTGTCGAACGTCTGCTAACCGATCTGAATCGAGCAATTTTCTGAGTGTGGCTGTTTCCTGAACTTGCAGGTGCCGACCCGCCAACGCGATGAATAGAGCACAAAATGTCATGATGCCCAGTCCACCGATCTGGAACAAAACCAGAATGACCGATTGTCCAAAGCGGCTCCAATACGTTCCCGTCGGTTCGACAATCAATCCGGTCACACAACTGGCTGAAGTTGCCGTGAAAAGAGCGGTCGTAAACGGTGCGCTCTCGACGACAGAATCTCCTGGCATGACAGCACGAGCACGAGGCAACATCAACAGGAAGGTTCCAATCATCACCAAGACAACAAACGACCCAACCAACAAGAGTGCCGGATTAATTCCTTTGGAGGTATACGCCCGACTAGCCGACAGGCCCTGGAGTAATCCCAAGACCAGAATCAATCCTTCCGAATAGACATACAACCATTCAAACCTTTGTCCTGCTGGTCCATCGATAAACGGTAGTAAATGCGCCGTTGAGAACACAAGCATTGAGCCAAAGCAAAACAGCCCCGCAAAACTCACCTTGGCCCAGTGTTCTTTCAAAAATGAAGAACGCCGCAGGCTCCACCGATAGCGGGTGATACAAGAGACGGCTATCGTCAAGGAAGCCATCACGATTAAAACGCCGAGTAAATCGGTTTGCTGATCGGAGGACTGCCGCAAGCCGTGTCGAATCGCGAGTGTCACGATGGCAGTGATCAGTGCAAACATCTCTGTCTGCACGAGTCGAGTTGACCCGCGCTCGTGCTGACTTGCTCGAAAGCGAAGAAATTCTGGAGATTCTTCAGGAGGCAACATATCAATCATTCTCTGAAAGGGACGATCCTCAAAATACCAGAACCACTCTCTCTACGCACGGCAGTCCGTCTGGATCATGCGAATCCGGGGAGGGTACTACAATGAAACTCAACTATCCGAAGAGGGGTCTCATCAGTTATCATCGTGCCGATAGCAATTCTCCTGAGATTTATGACGGGAAGTTCTGATGGTCCGCGATTTTGAGCTCGAAAGTCTCATCCACGATCCGATTCACGGCTACATTCCCTTTGTCTCAAAAGGATCCCTGCCTGAAGGCGAAGTTTCTGAACAGGAAATTATTGATCACCCGTGGGTCCAGCGCCTGAGGCAAATTCATCAGTTGCAAACGGCTTGGTGGGTTTTTCCTTCCGCCGAACATATGCGTTTTCAGCATGTCTTGGGAGCAATGCATCTCGCGTCCCGAGTCATCGAACATTGGTACGATTCGCTGGTTGAAGCGTGCGACAATGTTCCCTCTCGCGGTTACGTCGAGAGTTTGGTGAGAATGGCGGCGTTATTACACGATGTTGGACATGGACCGTTCGGGCATTTCTTTGATGATCATTATCTCGACCAGTATGACCTGACACATGAAGATATCGGCGCTCATATCATTGAACATGAATTAGGGGATTTGTTGCGACAGATCCGTCGGAACCCACGAGGAGAGTTACAGCCTTTAGAAGAACTCGAACCTCGACAAATCTCCTGGTTAATCCGTCGGCCTAAAAGCCGAGATGACCACGAAGGACAACCCGATTGGCTGCGCAAATTGCGCGCATTATTCAGCGGTATCTATACGGTCGATAATATGGACTTTGTCTTGCGAGACGCCTACATGACAGGCTACTCGCTTCGTTCGTTCGATATTTCACGGCTACTTCATTACAGCTTCTTCACGCCTTCGGGATTAACAATCCATGTTCGTGGGTTGTCGACTCTCATTAACTTTATCGAAACGCGTGCGAATCTCTTCCGATCCATTTATTTTCATCGCGCGGTACGTTCACTCGATTTATCTTTGGGAGACATTTTCGGCGAGATTATGGAACATCTGTTTCCTGGAAATCCCCTCGAACATCTGGATGAATATTGCAAACTCACCGAATCCACATTTCTTGTCGATGTAAAACGGTGGGCCGATAGCGACGATCCTCGAAAAAGAGACATTGGCGAACGCTGGAATCGAATTCTCTGCCGGGAACTTGGCTGGAAGATGGCGTGTGAAAAGTCAATGTTCTTTCACACAGGAGCAGCCGAGCAAATGTCGATCTTTTCCGAACCTGAAATCGTGGAAAAACGGGTCCGAGAACGATTGCCGAAAGCGATTAACGAGATCCCTCTGAAAGTCGATGTGGCTCGCCATTATCACCGTCCAAGTGGGCGACTTCCTGCGGGCGGCCAAAACTACTTGATCGATCCGGCGTATGGAGACGCTCAAGAGTTATTGGATGATGAATTGTTCCGGTCAGTTCCGACCAGCTTTCTGATCTTCCGCATCTATGCACAGAATCATGATCACGATGTTGCTTTGAATGAATCTCTCGGAAAAATGCTGGGCGAAGCGGCTGATGCAAAGACGAACATGTAATCATCTTCAGATGACAGCCTTTCAAAGTGTTCTGACTGCTCGCATCGGATGTGGCACCGCTGTATAATGTGAGCCTCAATAGAGAATCATAGATAGACGTTGAAGTCACAGATGAGGAAATACGATGTCGATACTCGCAGGAAAAGTTGCGCTAATTACTGGAGGAGCAACGGGAATTGGAGCCGCCATTGCGCATGGGCTGGCCGATCTCGGATGTCAGGTTGCCATCACCGGGCGTCGTGAAGAGAAGTTGAAAGAAACCGCTGAAGGGACCAACTTCAAATATCATGCTTGTGACGTTTCGGATCGTGAAAGTGTCAAAGATTTGTTCGCATGGGCTGCCGATGAACTCGGACACATCGACATTCTCGTCAACTCGGCAGGCACCAACATTCAGAAGAGACGAGTCGCCGAACTTAATCCCGACGATTGGGACAAGCTCATTAAGATCAATGCGACTGGCGCGTTCCATTGCGTTCAAGCTGTATTGCCTTCAATGCGCGAGCGACAGGATGGCGTGATCATCAACATCTGTTCGATCTCGGGTGTTCGCTCGAACCCATTGGGTGGCCTTGCTTACAACGCTTCGAAATATGCGATGCGAGCTCTTGGTATGACGGTCGGTGAGGAAGAGCATGAAAACAAAATCCGCGTGACGAACATTCATCCGGGGGAAGTGGAAACTCCGATTCTGGATGACCGACCGACTCCGGTTTCTGCCGAGCATCGTGCCCGAATATTGCAGCCCGAAGATGTGGCGGCGACAGCCGTCATGGTGGCGTGTCTTCCAGCACGGGCGCGAGTGCCAGAACTCATTATCGTCCCGACTTCGGCTTCATTCATATAGTTCAGTAGTTTTGAGGACAAGATTGCGACTTGCAATCTGCTTTCGGTCGGAACAAGATCAAGAGAATTCACACACTTTTGAAATGGCGAACTCATGAATAAAATGACCACACCGATTCAGGTCAAAGCCCTCGATCATGTCACGTTGGTTGTGAAAGATCTGGAAGCCAGTAAAGAATTTTATTGCGGTCTGTTGGGAATGGAGGATGTTCCTCGCCCTGATTTTACTTTCGCTGGAAAATGGTTTCAGGCGGGAGACACACAAATTCACCTGATTCTCGAACATGGACAATCAGGACCGGCTGGAGAGATTCGCCCCGGTGAACCGACGACACGCAATCATCATTTTGCGTTCCTCGTCGAAGACGTTCAGTTTTGTTTTGAGGCCGCAAAAGCGGAGTCTGCCACAATTATTTCAGAACCCAAATCACGTCCTGATGGGGCCGTCCAGCTCTTTTTGCAAGACCCGGATGGTTACGTGGTCGAGCTTTGTCAGCCGTGAAAACCCCTGAAATTCGGTCCGGTTATAGGGACTGAATCAGTCAAGGGAACTGATTCGGACGTGTTTCTGGAATGCGGGGTGGATTCGCCCCCCCCGGGTGTTCTATACTCGTCCTCGTTGACGAAACATGTTGAGTTGACACGATTTGTAATAGTGATTTCGCCCGAAGACGATCGGAACGGCTGAATGTCGAATGTTTCGAGATATCTAGTAATTGTTGCCTTGGTTCTGGCAGGTATTGTCGGTGTCAGCGCGGCTCTCGATATGGCCATTGCCATCCCTTATGGACGGCAGTTCCTGCTCGATATCATGTTTCTGATCGGTGCTGGTCTCATTGGCTACATGGGATACGAGACTTTCAAAGATTACTCGTAAGCCGATCTATTTTCTCCCTCGGCGACACTGCTTTATTGTCGCGATTCGTAATACTGGTTCAAGACGCGAACTCTTCGGACCTGTGCCGCGGTGACTGCTCCGAGAATTCCGAGAGTGACCATGAAGATCACTCCGTAATGTGGCAGATAGGGTTCGGTGGGATGCCATCGCCAAAGTCCCAGGTATCCAAGACATGATAGAATCGTTGAACAGACCACTACGCGCACGTTGAAAAACATCCCCGAAGCGACGACAACCATGGGATATCCAATGACCAGCGGTCCCAAATCTTCGGGCACCTTCAATAAGACAAACGTCAGCAGGAGAGCATCCGTCGCGGCCCAGGCGTATTCCAGATATGTTTTCACAGTCCGATTCGCGGCAAGAAATTGAAACAACCCAATCACAATGGCCCACACGCCGAGAATCGTCATGACTTCATTATGATAGGGCTGACTTTCGACTCCGCTGATCCAGTACCGTCCTTGAACAATCGTCGCGGCAGCGAGCACTCCGGCCCAGCGTGAAGACGCGGCAGGAAATCGACGAGACCAACGATTCACGCGACTGATCAACGATGGTGAAGCTGCTTGAACGTGTTCGCCCTGCAAAAATCGCTGTAAGTCTTCTGCCAGTTCTTCGGCAGTTGCGTACCGTTTGTCGGGATCTTTTTCGAGACATTTCAGACAGACTTTTTCCAAGTCACGAGGAAGCCCCGAGCGCAATCGTCGCGGTAGCAACGGCTCCTGTTCAATCACTTGGACTATCGTGTCGAGTGGGTGGTCTTTTTTGAAGGGGGGTTTCCCGGTCAACATTTCGTACAGAATCGCTCCCAGCGAATAGATGTCGCTGCGATTGGTGATCAGCTTCACGCGACCGGCTGCCTGTTCGGGAGACATATAACTGGGTGTCCCGATAATCACGCCGGTTTGTGTCTGTTGGTCATCATCGTTTCCAAAAATTCGGGCCAGCCCGAAGTCGGTGACCAATGGCTTACCGTTTTCATCCAGTAAAATATTTGAGGGTTTCAAGTCACGATGCATGACCTGATGTTCGTGGAGATAATGCACCGCCTGAGAGATCGGAATCAATAATGTGACCGCTTCTTCGATGTCCAAAGGGCCAGATTTCAACCGG
Organism: Planctomycetota bacterium; assembly: GCA_030836185.1. Lineage (GTDB taxonomy): Bacteria > Planctomycetota > Planctomycetia > Planctomycetales > Planctomycetaceae > JABURQ01. The sequence continues at coordinate 111,912 of JAURQH010000047.1, read as the reverse complement.
TCGGACAATGTGTCCCCGGTGACATAATCCATGGCAAAGTAATGTTGTCCCTCGACTTCACCAATTTCGTGAACGGTGACAATGTTGGGATGCTTCAATCTTGCGGCGGCTTGGGCTTCGATCTGAAAACGCCGTAAATCTTCGTCATCAGCCAATTGATGCGAGCGGATGACCTTAATGGCAACATCGCGTTTGAGGTCTGTTTGACGCGCTCGAAACACAACACCCATTCCACCACGGCCTAGCTCTTCTTCAATCTCAAACTTTCCGAATGTCTGGTTCGGTTTGAGCATGGATGAGCCGAACGAGGAACTCGATCCCGAGCCACTGGAAATAGTGGGTGCGTATTCGGGAAGATTAATGTCAGCCAGCGAACGAGACTGCACCACACTGAAGTCATTCAAATTTCCCAGACACCCGATGAAGGGTTCGATCTCTGGTGATTCATTCAGGATGCGTTCACAAGTGGTGTGTTCTCCCACCTGAAGCGCTTGGGTGTAGGCTTCCAATTGCGCAAACAGCAATTCTTCGGACTCGTCAGATGGAGTCGGACGATCACCGACATCATTCGACATGCTGCATCTGCTCCTGCAATTGTTTGATGGCTCGCAACCATAACATCTGAACCGCTCCTTGAGATCGCTCCATTTTGTCAGCGATTTCTTGGAATGGCAGTTGTTGCATGTTTCTCAAATAGATCACTTCCTGATAATCGTCGGGGAGTTTCGAGAGCGCGTCTGCCAGCAGAATTTCATTCTCTTTGCGCATGATCACTTCGCTGGGAGTTTCTTCGTTGGCATCGGGTTCTGCCGCGCCTCGAAACAAACTTTGTGATTGCGATTGCGCAAATGAAACTTCACGATTGGCGTTTCGTTTTTCTGTCCCTTTGTATTTTCGACAGAAGTCGACGGTGTTATGTTGCAGTATTTTCTTCAACCAACCAATCCATTCGGCTTCCGATTTCCCACGAAATTGATCAAATCCCTGATGAGCGTCCATCATGGTTTGTTGAATCAGGTCAGACGCATCGATTTTGGCATTCATCCATGTTTCCATCTGAGATCGTGCCATGAAGCCGACGTAAGCCCGACATTTTTCGAATAATTCATCGCGCGCATGATCGTCTCCTTCCCGGGCTCGATTGAGCAGAGTAAAAATTAGCGAGCCTTCGTTTTCAGTCATCGTTGATCGAGCTTTCTGAAATGATTTCTCTTTCCAGCATAACCGAATCGGTACTCAATACGGATACATTTTTCTCTCACAAACATTTGCAGCGCGAATGGCTGACGAAATGTCAGGATTCCGTGTTCAAGGCTGGACTCTGAACCCGGTTCCTATGAAAATCAGAAGATCATTCTCTTTACATTCTTCTGACCGATTGAGTGACCATCGTGAAAACTGCGTTACCACAATACGAAAAACTGGGCGCCTTCTATCTTGGCAAAGAATACGATTTGGAAGCGGGCGAATGCCGGGATGATTTGATTCTTTATGACTCCAAAGACCTGACAACACATGCCGTCTGTGTCGGGATGACGGGGAGTGGGAAAACAGGACTCTGTCTGTCTCTGCTCGAAGAAGCCGCCATCGATAACATTCCCGTCATCGCCATTGATCCCAAAGGGGATCTCGGTAACGTCTTTTTGACGTTCCCAGAAATGAATCCAAAGAGTTTTCGGCCGTGGATTGATGAGAGTGAAGCGGCCCGCGAAGGGATGTCTCCCGATGAGTATGCCGAGAAGACGGCGACCATGTGGAAAGAAGGACTCGCTTCCTGGGGGCAGTCTCCGGGAAGAATCAAACGGTTCCGCGATGCGGTCGATATGGCCATCTACACGCCGGGAAGCACTGCCGGTTTACCGATCACAGTCTTACGATCTTTTAACGCACCAGCGCAGCAAATATTGGATGATCCCGAAGCCTTTCGGGAACGGGTTTCATCGGCGGCCTCGGGATTACTGGCGCTCATTCGAATTGAGGGGGATCCGCTTAATAGCCGCGAGCATATCCTGATTTCGAACATTCTCCAGACGGCGTGGCTTTCTGGTCGTGACATGGATATTCCCTCTTTGATCAAAGAGATTCAGAACCCGCCGTTCCATTCCGTCGGTGTACTCGACTTGGAGACGTTTTATCCGCCCAAAGATCGCACTGAGTTGGCGATGACCTTGAATAATCTTCTGGCCTCTCCCACGTTTGCCAGTTGGCTGGAAGGCGAGCCGCTCGACATCAAACGGCTGCTTTACACGAAGGAAGGGAAGCCGCGTCTGTCGATTTTGTCCATCTCTCATCTCTCCGACCCCGAGCGTATGTTTTTTGTGACAATCTTGCTTAACGAAATTCTCTCTTGGGTACGAACGCAACCGGGGACATCGAGCTTGCGGGCAATTTTGTATATGGACGAAGTGTATGGCTACTTCCCACCAACAAAGAACCCTCCTTCCAAGACGCCGATGTTGACGTTACTGAAACAGGCTCGCGCATACGGATTGGGATGTGTCTTGGCCACTCAAAACCCCGTCGATCTCGACTACAAAGGTCTGTCCAATACAGGAACCTGGTTCCTAGGTCGATTACAAACCGAACGAGATAAAGCCCGAGTGCTGGAAGGTCTCGAAGGGGCCTCGATTCAAGCGGGGCAGGAGTTCAACAAAGCAGAAATGGAAGCCACGCTGGCTGGTCTCGGTCGCCGCGTCTTTCTGATGAATAACGTCCATGAAAACCGACCCGTGACGTTTCAAACTCGGTGGGCGTTATCGTATCTGCGCGGTCCCCTGACTCGTCAGCAGATCAAAACCTTGATGGATCCGTTACGTCCAAAGGTTGAGGAAAAGCCAACCTCGACTGCTCCCGGCCACATACCTTCAGTGACAAAAGCCAAGGCTCAGCCTGCTCCCCAGATGACATCTTTGGCGGCCGCTGCTCGACCTGTCATTCCCGATTACGTCAAAGAGACTTTTCTGGATCTCTCACAACCAATTTCTGAATCAAGTCGTTTGGTTTATCGTCCTATGATGTTGGGAACGGGCGAATTGCATTTTGTGCGTTCGACTTACAAAGTCGATGAGTGGCGGGAAGCGGGACTGCTGCAAGCGTTTGACAACAATATTACAGAACCGGATTGGGAAGATGCGACCCCCGTCGATTCGCATCAGTTTCAATTCACATCCGAGCCTCATCCCAAAGCCGTGTTTGCCGATGTTCCGTCGAAGTTGCTCAACAAGACAAACCTGAAGCGGTGGACCTCGCGACTGAAGGCCGAGTTTTATGAGACTCAACGTGTGAATGTTTGGAAGTGTACCGATCTGAAACTCTATTCCGAACCGGGAGAAACGGAAGGGGATTTTCGAGTAAGGATACGACAAGCGGTGTCGGAACAACGGGATGTCGATGTCGAAAAATTACGCAAAAAATTCGGTTCCAAAATCGCGACATTACAAGGTCGCATTGAAACGGCCGAAGCCGCCGTCAAACGGGAAGAGTCTCAATACGCGAAAGCCAGAAACGATTCTTATCTCAGCATCGGCTCGACGTTGCTCGGTGCGTTATTCGGACGCAAGATTGCCTCACGTACGAATGTTTCCAAAGCCACGACCTCGGCACGATCAATGGGGCGAGCATCTCAGCAAGGAGATGATGTTGTACGTGCGAAAGAGAAAGTCTCCACACTCAAACAGGACAAGGATGCTCTCGAAAAAGAACTGAACGAAGAGGTTAAATCACTCGAAGAACATTGGGATTCTGAGAAGTTGGGTCTCGAAGAACTTGAAGTAACGCCTTGCAAGAGCGACATCCGCACCGATGACGTGCAACTTGTCTGGACCCCCTGGCTGATCGATGATGCCGGGATCGCCGAGCCGGCGTTCAACTCGGGAGAATGAGACCGTGAATACCGAGTGTCCATAAAAAAACGCGAGGCCAAAAATGACCTCGCGTTGATAGGATTGTCATTCTACGTCAACCGAAAACTTTACTCGTCGGTCTTGTCGTCCGTAGAATCATCGGTTGATTCTTCTTTGACGCGGGCTGGCTCTTCCACTTTCGCGGGAGGAGTTTCCGGGACCGGTGGTTTTTCCTGCTGTTCTTCCTTCATTTTTTTCAGCTCTTCACTGACGGAAGCGAGTTGAGTTTTCAACTCTGACATTTCTTTTTGAGCAGTCGCTTTTGCTTCTGCGACGGTTTTGGTCATCTTGGCGACTTGCTGCTGAGCATTTTTGTTGGCGGCTTCCGCTTTTTCAGCGCGCTCTTTGGCGGCTTTGGCAAGTTGAGCCTGCTTCTGAGCGGCCTGCTTTTGATTTTGTGCCTGCTTACGGGCTGCATCGCGTTCTGTTTCGACCTTTGTCAGCGACTGTTGCGTTGATTTCAACGATTTTTGAGTCGAAGCAAGTTTAGATTGTGTTTCGCTCAATGACTTTTGAGTGGAGGCCAGTTGTGCTTCCAGCTTTTCGAGTTTGGTAGCGAGTTCCGTATTCAGAGCTTCGGCTTTGTCGGCGTCATCGGCTCGTTGTAGAGCGATGTGGTAAGGCAATGGATAGCGAAAGCTGGTGGTTTTCTGAGTGCCTGGAGTGCAGCAGGTTGGTTTTGGAGCACAACAACTCGGTTTGCCAGCTTCGAGATTCGAGAACCCCGAATTCAACAGCAATGCGCACAACGTCACAAGTGTAACACGTATCATGGAAACCTCTCTGAGTGTGGAAAAAAAGGGGGGGGTAGATTCATTCAACGACACAAGGTCGGACGGTGGGGTGTGATCACTTCGCAGTCAAGCCATGAGAGTCACACATGGGGTGGGAATCCTTCCTCTGATCGGCATTCTTTGCCAGCTCTCTCCATTTTAGCAGTCACAGACCCATGAATACAAGGAGACGTGTGAGCGATATTCGGGTTCTACGTCCGGTTGTATCGATCTTTCGAGTCGTGCGGCAAGTCAGTCTTCGAAGATGAGTGTCTCGGCGGGGAAGACAGGGCCCTCGACGCAACTTCGTTTGTAATCCCAACTGCCGTCGGCTTGTCGAACGGGAACCACGCAACTGAAACAAGCACCGAATCCACATGCCATCGGACTTTCCAACGACAACCAGCAAGCGACCTTTTCCTGCAAGCAAATCTTTTGCACGGCTTCCATCATCGGTTCGGGACCGCAGCAATAGACTTTGTCGGGAGGTGTGTCGGAATGAATGGCGTTTTGGAGTAACTCAGGGACAAATCCGTGATGACCGAATGATCCATCATCGGTGGCAATTTGCAGATCGAGCCCTTCCATCGTGAACTGCTCGATCCCGGCCAGATAATCTTTTGAGCGGACGCCATAGGCAAGCGTCAATTTCGAGGGTCTGCCAGTGAGTTCTCTGGGTGGGTTGCCGTAGCTTTTTAATCCCAGCGATTCCCGAGCCACTGCCAAAAAGGGAGTCTGTCCGATTCCTCCCGCGACCATCATTAGATGCCCATCGCCCGGTTCGGGAAATCCATTTCCTAGCGGTCCCCAAACTTGTACGGGGTCACCAGCAGACCAGTGTGTCATCAGGTTGGTCAGCTTACCGATGGAGACGTACCCGAAGTCAATTCCGACTGAGAGCCCGTCTTCTTCATAGGTGTCAAACAAAGCGAAGGGACGACCGAGAAGCGGGTCGTTTGTGCCGGGTTCTTTCACCATGAAAAATTGACCGGGACGAATTTGCTGGGCCAGTTCGGGGCACTTCAGTCGCAAGCGATAGGTATTGGTGGCAAGCTTTTCTTGTTCGACAACCACAGCGGAAACTTGTCGAGCGGTGGGAACCAGTCCTGGTAGAGTGGTTTCAGAAGACATGTCAAAATCCTGTTACTTGCGTCGTGTTGAATTCTTGGAATTGCTTTTTCTTTGCCGACGTGGGCGAACGCGGTGTTTTTCTTGGCCGCGTGGCTCATTGCCGGGCTTGCTGAAGGCAAACTCCAGCAAATCATTGGCTTCTTTATGAGTCAGAATTCGGTATTCACCACTGGCGAGAGTTCCCAGTTTGATGGGACCGAAGCCAACCCGTGTCAGCGTCATCACTTTATGACCGATGCGGGCGAGTAAGCGTCGGACTTCCCGATTTTGTCCTTCACTGAGTTGCAGTTCCAGCATGGTGCTTCTTCCCTGCTTCTTCAGCTTTTTCACGTGGTGAACTTTGAAACGTCCTTCGCGGAAATACAAACCATCCTGTAACTGTTTGATGGCGGAGTAATCGGGATCACCTGCGACTAACACACGATAGGTTCGCAAAACGCGAAACTTCGGATGCGTCATACGGTTCGTCAGTTCTCCATCATTAGTGACAATCAATAACCCTTCGGAGTTTTCATCGAGACGACCGACGGTAAAAAGATGATCAACTGCCCGGTTGTGAGGAATTAAATCGATGGCACGCGGGCGTCCGCTGGGATCTTCGTGCGTACACACCACTCCCGATGGTTTATTGAGCAGGTAATAGACTTTGGGTTTGAGCTTGACGATTTCTGTATCGACGCGAACTTCGTTCTTCCCAGGAACGACCTGTGTCCCGAGTTTTGTGACCACTTCGCCATCAACCTGTACGTGGCCTGTTGTGATGAGTTCTTCGCTTTTACGACGCGAACTGACACCGGCAGCCGCTAAATAGCGTTGCAATCGCATCGGTTTTTCGTCGCCAGTGTTTGACATGGGAAGTCGTCTCAATAAGTGTAATCGTGTGGAAGGTCCTTCAGCATAGCAATTTTTCTTCCAAAAACAGAGTCTCCTGCGTTGAGAGAGGTTTCTATGCAATTCACGATAAAAGTTTTGCACGCGGCTCAATTCTACCGGCAATTCCACTCGTTCTTCTACAGATGGTGAAATCTATGAGGAGTGACGCACATCAAAATCATTCTCGTTCATTGGTGGAAAGGCGTCGAAAGTATTCACGGATTCGATCTTCATAGGCGGGAAGATATTTTTCATCTGAAGCATTCAATAGCTTTTGACGGATACGAGGAGGCAATTTCCCCCACACTTCTTTCATAAGACGTTCTCGCTCTGCTTGGCGCAATTCGAGTAAACGACTTTGTTCGCGTTGACGAATTTCTTCAGAGGCTCGGTCCGCGGGCTCTTTCGATTCGTTGCCAGGAGCTTGCCCTTCCGCATCCCCCGAACCTTGTGGTTCTTGGCCATCCTCGGGCATTGGCTGTTTGCCCATCGGCTGTGTGGACTGCTGCTGAGAGGGAGGGGCCTGCTCGGGAGGTTTCTCACCGTCCTGCGGTTGATTTTGTTGCGGTTGATCTTGAGGTTGGTTTTTCTTCTTTTGCTGATCGGCTTGATCGAGAAGTCGATCCCAGACAGTCAAAATTTCGCCTTGCAGTTGGAGTGTCAAATCATCGACGGTTCTTTCTTCCATCTGTACACGATGAGCTTGCAAATCTTCGAATAATAATTTGGCATCGCGCTGAATTTGCTCAACATCAGGCGGCGGTGCCTGACCATGCGCGAGAGAAGACGCGAGATAAATCGCAAGTACGAGTTGTGGTAGCAACACAGAATTCATCAGATGACCTCGTCCACCGGTGTTTGTGATTCTTGTTGGCGTGTCATGATGTCTTGCAACAGTCGCAAAACATCTGCCTGTTTTTCTTCCAGCCGCTTCCACGCCTCCTGTGTCTGTTCATTCGATCCTTCCGAAAACTCGCGTGCTGATAGCTCTCGCGACTCCTCCTGAATTTGCTGCTGGACAGCTCGCAGCAACAAAAGCTCCACGTAAATCGTTTGTTGTTCGCCCTGTTCGGTCTCTTCACCAGCAGGTTGATCTGAGGGGTTGTTCTCGTTGTCTGCTTGCTGATCATGGGCCATCCGCTTCAACACGTCGAGAAGAATTTCGAGTTGACGAAGTGAGCGAGGCATTGAGTTGGTTGCGGCGGTTTTGATTTCGCGAGAATCGAGCGTCTGATAGCTCTGTGTCATGGTTTCCAAAACATGGCTCAGGGCCAATTCCACTGCTTCGATTTCTCCCAATGCCGTTCGTAATTCGTCCAAGTCGTTGAGGAGATTTTGTTGTCCGTCACGGATTTCATTCAGGTTCTTTAAGAGCGAACGGTTCCACCGACCAGCCGTTTCGACTTCTTGGTTCAGATGCAAAGCAACTTGGTTCATCAGTTTTTGTCGTAAAGCGATTTGCAGAAGTTTCGGTAATAACTCGGTTAATAGCTCGAGTTGATGACTCGATTCGAGACTCTGTCGTTCCTGATCGATGGCGTCTTGTGCATCTGCCAGTTTCTGTTCGGCTTGTTGAGAGAGAGCTTCAGTCGGTTGATTCTTCTCGATCTGTTGCGAAAGTTTCTGCATGGGGTGTTCTGCTGCTTCCAAAGCATCGGCCGACTTGGGAAGTTGCAGTCGATCAAGCATACGACGAATGCGACCAGCTTCGCGATTCAATTCGTCCTGGCGGGATTGGAGTTCATTTTGTGTTTGCGGATCACCGTTGTTTTTGAGAAGTTCATCGCCGATCTGTTGTTGATTGCGAGTGAGTTGATCGAGGTTGCGAGATTGTTCGTCGAGCAATTGCATTTTTAATTCAGCATCGGTCACCGGTCGATCATTGAGTTGATCGTCCCATTCCTGAAATTCTTGTAACAAAGACTGATTTCGTTCGATGGCTTCGTTCAGGTGATTATCGCGAAGCGACCGTTGGTTGTCAGACATTTGAGTCGCAGCGTCCGAAGCTTCGACGTTCTCGGACAGGTCTTTCACCATCGATTGAGGATTTTCTCCGTCCATCTCCTGTTGAATGGCTTCTTGAAATTCGCGCAAACGACTTTGATTACGAAGTTGGTCGGCAGAAAGATCCTGAAGTTGATTGCGTTCATCATCGGTGAGACGGTTCGTAGATTTTCCGAGTAAGCGAGAATTGAGTCGTCGTGTTTCGTCGGCAATGTCTTGCTGATGTTCGATTAAGTCTGCCAGAGAATCCTGAATCGATTGTTGTTTCTTCCATTCCGAGAAAGAGCCAGACATGTCCTTCAAGAGTGTTTCGATTTTGTTTTGTTGTCGCCGGGTGAGTTGAGCCAGTAACGCTGACTGCTGACTCCGCGGCTGTTTTTTGAGCCACTCGTCGACTTTCGCAGGATCTGCCAATATCTGATCATCTGGCAGAGCGAGGGTTTGCGTGTCTGGCTGGGCGGTGAGAGGTTGGCTGCTCAAGCGACCAAGATATTGATTGAGCTGGGGAAATTCATTGGCTTCCAGCCGTTCAAAGTCTCGTTGTAAATCACTTAAACGCTTGCGAAATCTTGGTTGTTCGAGTTGATTGAGATCTGTTTCGTCCGCCAATTGCTGGAGTTCTGCCTGCAGAGAGCGCTCGTCCTCCACTAATTTTCGTTCGAGTCGTTTCTGGTCCGACATTAATTTTGGTACGGATTCTTTCTCCGCCCCCAATTCTTCAAACGTCTCTCTGAGTATCTCCTGACGATCGGCAATGCGTTCAATCTGATCGACCAGTTCTTGTAAACGCTCAGCCAGTTCTCGTTGCTTTTCTGTTGAAGAGATCAATGTCAACAATCGCTCGTCAATGCCGATGTGCTCTTCTTCGAGCGAAAGATGATCGCGACCGACGAGGCTTAATTGCAGCACATCACCTTCCTGAAATCCAAGTTCTCGGAGACTGAGAGTGAAGTTGGACTGAAAATTTTTCTCGGGATCGTCGGAGAGTTTCAGTAACTCTTGTCGCCAGTTTTTGTCATTCGTTTGGTTGTTTTGAGGGCTGAGAGAGAGTTCCAAGAACGTGATGGCCACATCATCATTCGCGGTCACCGCAATGTCGAGACGTGCATCGGGGGTTAAAAATTGATCGGTTTCGGGAGAAACAATTTGAACTTGCGGCGAGGCATCAGCGATTCCAATGACTTCCAATCTCAATGCAGAGTCGTTGGAAATCCCCAATTCATCGGTCAGTTGTAAACGATAGAATTGGCTCCCTGTCGATGTGATTGGCAAGACCCCGGAAAACTGAGCCGTCTTCTCCACAACCTCCAGCGAGCTAGAATCTCTTTCGGAAGTGATGAATTTCGCGCTTCCCAAAGGGACATTTGCCGATCCGGTGATCAATAGTTGCGAACCAATGAGGGCTTGAACGAATGAGGAACCCGCAGAGATAAGTTCCGATTCACGCTCAGAATATTCTGGCGGAATCAGTTCCATTTGCAAATCAGAGAGCATCGGAGGAGGGACGACCTCAACCGGCATCCACGGGAATTTCGTGTCGTCTCCACCCGTTATCCGAAACTCAAATGAGTCCTTCAGTGGCAAGAGAATTTGCCCCACAGTCCTTTGCTGAGTGTTGCCTGAAATTCGTGGCAATGCCTGGCGACGAATCTCTCCCTCTGAATCTCGTATGATAAGCTCCAAATCATCGGGAAGCTCGCCACGCACATTCGTGACGTATAATTCCAGAGCAGTCCCGCGCGGGAATAATTGATTTTCAAAGACTTCTTTTTTGATCTCTTCTCCGTCAACAGTTTCGATTTTCAAGATCACTTCACGTGGCCACTCGATAGGTTGCCAAGGTAATGCCAAGCGCTGAAGCGAAGTCAACGCATGTGCGGGGATCATCATGCTGACGATTGCAGCTAGTATCACGCAGCCTGTTGCCAAATAGGTTCTTAATCGGACAGGACGCAGATCGATGACATGCAGAAGATCGAGAGTCAAAAGTTTTCGAATGGCTTGATCCGTACTTTGGCGTTGCAAAGTTTCAGAGCCGAAGCGTGCATGATATTGTTCAGCACTAAATTCCACGGTACTCGTTAATAGACCACCCAATTCGGGAATTTTTCGTTCGAGTCGTTGTGCCAGCCAACGATCAGAAAGCGGGTGTGACAAAGGCTTCCACAATTCGCGAATCAACACCCACAGACAGAAACCAAAGGCTGACGCGGATAATACCAATCGACCGCTCAAACTATTACCAATGACCAACCAGTCGAGCAGTCCAGAGACCAGCAGAATCAGTAAAACACCGGCGATGAATGCGCAGATTCCACCCTTCCACAACGACGAGCGAAGACGTCGTCGGACGGCAGTCAGTTTCAGACGCAATACTTCAGGCATGTTTGAGAAACTTATCAATAACTCGTATTCATCGACACAATGATTATATCAGTTGATGGCGTTTGCGAAGTACCCATTCTGCCGTTAAGAGACCGAAAAGCAGAACCAGAAGTTCCCATCGATTCCATAAAGGTCGTGGTGCTAACGCTTCCAGCAGTATTTTTTGCCCCGGGGGAATTAATTCAGGAATTCGTTTTGCGGTTTCGATGGTCGCATATCGCCCACCCGTTTTTTCTGCCACCTTCTGCAACTCTGTTTGATTGAGGTTTCGATTTTTGAGTTCTTGTTGTGCCAGTTCGATTCGAAAGTCGGTTGTGAGGGATTGATTGGTTTCGGCGGAGGTCCAACCGACTTGATACGTTCCTTCCGGCAGACCTGTGAGTTCTGTGGTGAAGAGTTCAGGATGCAGCTCCGAAGCACTTAAGGGTTTGCGAAACGATTCTGGGCCAGTGAGAGTGATTTGAGGAGAGTCTGCCGCTTTGACGAGTGACGATTTCAAACGAACCTGAACCGCCTCACCTCGTTCGTAGATTCGACGGTCCGTTGTGATCTCTCCTAATTGATCGCTCGCCGAAGAACGAGTGAGATATCTGAGTGTCTGCAACCAGAAGCGACCGTAGAATTTATCCTGCGTTAAAAATCGCAGCCGCCACATTTCATCGGTCGCATGAAACAGGACTTTGCCAGTTCCGAATCGTTGTTCAACTAACAAGGGGAGTCCCGGTCGGTCTTCACCCAATGGCTCGGTCGTTAACCAGGTTACAGCACCCGGTTTCAAATGAGGATAGGCTTGAAATCGATACCACGGACTTAATTCATCCCAATAGGAGGAAGAACCAGGTTGATCATCTCCCCAACGAAATGCTGGTGTGGTTTGCAAACCGGCAATCGTCGGGCGTGGCTGGAAGCCACGTTCTTGCCAACGAAGAGGAGGAGCAAACGAAGCGCGTTCGATCGCGATAGGAAACATGGCTTCGAATGCAGAGCCTTTCCAGGCTTGCGGATTTTTTTGCGGTCCACCGATCAGAATGATCGAAAGCCCTTCAGATTCCACGGCTTCTCTCAGTAAATTGACAACACCCGGGCCAACATCTTGTGGACCAAGATCACCCAAAATGATCACATCGTAGTTGTCGATTTGATCTTTCCGAACGGGGAAACGTCCGGCCAGTTTTTGACCGGAGGGATCCTGCAAAGATTGCTGTAAATCTCCACCCAGCAAAACGGAATCGAGATCAACGCTGGGTTCGCGTTCCAGAAAATGCTTCAGGTAGCGATACTCATAGCGCGGACGATCTTCAGCCAGCAGCACTTTTAAGGGTTGGTCGCGAATCAGAATTTTGCGAATCAATTGGTTGTTGTCGCGGTCTGTCTCCTCCGTGAGCGGTGTCGCGCGGATGGCGAATTCAATTTCACCTGTTAAATCGGGTTGCCATTCGAGAGTGATTGTCTGAGGCTCTTTGCTGTCCGAGAAGGTGACGCTGTCCGAAATAACGATTTCTTGATTCTCTCGAATTTCGACCATCAATTCGGTGGTTTCGCCTTTGAATCCCACATGATCAAGCAAACATTCAAATGTGATCAAATCATCGAGGAAAGCAATCTCGGGGACTCGAACTTCTACGAGCCGAATGTCGCGAGCTGCCGTCTGACTGCCAATACCTATCGTCCATGCCGAAACACGATCTTTCTTCAAATCTTCTATCGCGTCACTCAAACGCCCCACACCAGACGAAGTGTGACCGGTTGCGATCCCGTCACTGACAACAATAATCGATGAAGGGGGGGTTGCCTTTAATTCAGAGAGAATCTGTTTCACGGCATCACCAGGTTTCGTTTCCTGACCCGATGATTCGAGTGTTCGCAATGTTTCCAATAATTCGGGGAGTTCCTGCTCGGTCGTAAGCTCACCCGCATGAAGTGAGATCGCCGTTTCGGCAAATCGATAAACTCTGATCTTGTGAGATTTTAGGAGCGTTTTCAAAAACTTGGCATCGTCGGCTAATAAAAGTCCTCGACTAATGTTGAGACGTGTCGGCAGCTCGGAGTTGATGGCATCGAGCGACTGTTTGGCGGCTGCTTGGAGATTGCGTTGTTTGTATTCATCTTTGAGAGACATGCTTTCCGAGGTGTCTACAAGAATCACAATGAGTGGATCGATGGTGCGGTTTACTGAAAGTACGGGTCGGCAGATCAGTACCAGCAGTAGTATCAGTACAGCCACACGCAGAGTCATCAACGTAATGCGAGAGAATCGTGCCAATTTACCAGCATCTCGGCTGATCACGAACAGAATTAAGCCCACAACGCTGACACACGATAACCAGCCGAACCAGTCGGGCATCCAGACTGGCCAAGGTGATTCCCAGAGAATCCGCCAAGCGGTCCCCTCACCTCCGTCAGAAGGCGGAATGTCCAGATATCGTTGGAGCCAGACCGGCAAGAGATTCGCCTAACAGTTGAATAGTTATGAGTTTACAAAGAATAATAGTGGTGATTATGTCGGGTAGTACGCGACTCTTCCAAGACGATTCAGCAGCTTGTCTCTCACGGAAACTGTTTCCTACTCAGGATTTCGAGCCCTCAGCGTTGCAATTTTACTCTCTGCCTAGAATAATCCCTCTCTTGCTCCATCGCGAGAGGAGCTTATTGGTGAAAAGAATTTTCACCAAGTTCGACGCTGCCGACAATCGAGTCAGGGAGCGATATTCCATTCGAACCCGTATTGAGAGAATCAACGATGCCTACCGTTTCAAAGTCCGATCTCCGCAAATTGCGGAAAAAACGTTCACGACTTAAGAAGAAGGTCAAATGCCGCTTCTGTCCCGATGGCAAACCGGTTCGCCCGGTCTACATCGACTATAAGGACGTGAACCTGTTGAAGTCCCTTGTTGACCGTGAAGGCAAAATCTTGCCTCGTCGCAAAACCGGAACTTCTGCTTTATATCAACGAGCCGTCCGCTCGGCCATCATGCGTGCCCGCTTCATTGGTATGCTGCCGTTCGTTTCGGAAGACTAAATAATTCAGACAGCAGACGTTTGAAACAATGTGAGAACCGGCTTCCATTTCATAATGGAAGCCGGTTTTTGCAAGCGCGGAACTTGCTCACACATCCGGTAGTTCAAATCCTTTACGGTAGGTGCGACCGAGAAGCTGGTTGGCTTCGACATCATTGATAATTTGTTCTTTCTCGCCGTCCCATTGCAGTGTCTTCTGAGTTCTCCAGGCGATGTTTGCCAAGTGACATAACGAAGTACTGCGGTGATTGATTTCCACATCCGCATTGGGGCGTTCACGCGTTTCCAGACAATCGAGAAAGTTACCGAGGTGAGCGAGTTCTCGTTCGGCCCCCGGTTCTTTTTCGATTTCTTTTGTCCCACGATAAATTTTATAGCCGCTGCTACCGAGAACGAGTGAGGCTTCTGATCCATAAAAGGCGATCCCGAAGCTTGAATCTTCAATACCTCGTCGGCACCAGGTGCGATGCTCCCATTGGATGACGCCATTATCAAAATCGAATTGGGCAAGTTGTGTATCGGGGGTTTCCTGATCGTCGTCGAAGAAGTATTTTCCACCACCGCACGAAATACGGGTTGGTGCATCGATGCCCATTCCCCAGCGTGCGATGTCGAGAGCATGGATGCCGTTGTTGCCACATTCACCCGTTCCGTAATCCCAGCGCCAATGCCAGTGGTAGGGAATGAGATTTTCTTTGTAGTCGTTTCCGGGTCCGGGTCCGGCCCACAAATTGAAATCGAGGGATGAAGGTGGCTCGGTCACTTCTTTGTAACCGATGTTCGGCCGCGTACTGTTGATCCAGCAGCGTGCCATATTCACATCGCCCAGACGACCTGATTTGACGGTTTCGATGGCTTTTTGAAAATCGGCACCACTGCGGCGCTGTGTCCCTGTGCCGACAACTCTTTTGTACTTTCGAGCTGCTTCCACCGCACGCCGACCTTCGATAACGTTATGAGAAACAGGCTTCTCGCAATAGACATCTTTGCCGGCTTCACATGCCAGAATCGTGGCTAATGAATGCCAATGATCGGGGGCTGCACAAACGAGGACATCCCAGTCGTCCTGGTCGAGGACTGTCCGAAAATCGTCGATCACTTTTGGTTCTTCACGACCGCGATCAGTCACCATTTTGACGGCTGAGGGGATGGCATTTTTGTCGGGGTCGGCGATGTAAGCGATTTCGACATGGTCGAACGAAAGAAATCCTTTGATCAACTGTTTGCCGCGACCGTTCACGCCCATTATGAGCATTCGAACCGGTTTTCGGCCGGCGGCGGTTGTTGTCGTTTCTGCTTGCGCTGACCGATTGAGAACCAATGCGGATGAGGCTGCGGCAGATGTTGTCAGGAAATGTCGGCGATTTTGTTCAGACATGAGTGTTCCTTTCGAAGACGAGTGAGCGCACATCAATTCAGATTTCATTTCAGGCCGCGTTTCCAATCCGCAATAAATAGTTGAGCCGATCCATCCGGCCCACGTTTGGTGGCGGTCCACATCAATTTTGTACCGTCAGGACTGAAGACCGGAAGTACATCAGCGGCAGCGTGATCGGTCACTTGTGTGATCTTGCCGCCTTGGAATTCGGTATCAGTCCAACTCGTTTCCATCATCCAAAGATCGAAGTTGGCTCCGCGAGGACCGCGGGAATAGTCGGCTCCCGACCAGATGATGTAATCGCCACTGGGATGAAAGTAGGGGCACCAGTTGACTTGCTTCAGGTTATTAGTGAGCCGAATGTCATGTTTTCCATCAACAGAAACCGCCCGCACTTGAAGCATGTCTTCTTCTTCTCGGTCGCTACGGAAGATAATCCATTTATTATCGGGAGAGAAAAATGGTCCGCCGTCGTAACCGGGTTGATTGACGATTTGCTTCACATTGTCACCATCGGCATCCATGATGAAAATGTCGGGGTCACCATCACGAGTTGAGGTAAACACAATTTGCTTTCCATCGGATGAGTAACTTCCTTCGGCATCATATCCGGCAGATTCTGTGAGTCTCGTCAAACCGGTCCCATCGATCTTTGTCACATAGATTTCCATATGAGGATCGAAGTCCCATTCGTAACGGCGTCGGCCACCGGCGGCCGCTAACTCTCTGGCTTTCAATTCGGTCGCATCAATATCGGGATCAGAATGGGACGAGGCAAACATGATCGATTTCATGTCGGGTGTGAAGTAGGCGCAAGTTGTACGACCTCGACCAGTGCTGATGCGACGAGGAACTCGTTCGTCCAATTTCTGAACATAGATTTGATAAAACGGATAACCAACGGGATACGCCTGATACACGACCCATTCGCCATCGCTTGAGAAATAACCTTCACCCGCTCTAGGGAGTCCCATGGTGACCTGTCGCAGATTGGTCATGTGTTCGGACTCAAGTTCGGTTAACTCAAGATACTCAATCGCAGGGCTCGGTTCTTTTTCGGCTGGAGGTTGTCCCCATGCTGAGGAATTCAGGAGGAGAACAGGGAGACAGAAAATCGCAGGAATCAAGCGGGCAATCATGATGGCGTGTCCCGAGTCGAAATGTTGGAGTTGATACAAATTTGAGCAGAATGACGAACGAAAGCCTAAGGGGAAGGCTGGTGGATTGTAGCAGTTTGAGTTTTGCCAGCGGGTGTTTTAGTCGGCAGACAATCAGTCAGAAAATTGCTCAGTTCTTCGGCAGTCATTCGAAGGTCTCGATTGATGTCCGCTGAACCTTGAAATGCCTCTGCGAGACAAAGTGCAAACAAGCCGTATCCTTCGTCGGCATGTTCCAGACTTTTTTGATCGGACTGACAAGCGGCAATTAAAGTCGTCGATTTAGTTCCCGGGACTAAATATTTGAGTGCCTCTCCCGAGGAAGGTTGATTTTGCAAATCCTGCTCGGCTTCGTCGCTACAAACTTCCAGAAACAGAAACTTGTTGGTCGAACTGGAATTTTCCAGAGGCTCCACCAGTGTGAGTAATGATAGTCCCGTCCCGGCCAGGTTGTCTCGATTGGTATCTTTGACCGCCAAGTAGATATTCTGATCGGGAGTTTGATAAGCGTGTCCTTTGACAAACACTAGGACTTGCGAATCGCTGCGTGAAAGCGAGACCGTTTTGTTGATCACCTTCGTGATCTCGGCTTTGGTTTCGTCCATCAGTACAACAACACGGTCTGCTGCGAACGCATAACGACTGACTAGAGCAGTTTTCAATAACTCGACATCGCGAACCGCGTTACTCGCGGGGGTCAAAGTTTGATCGGTGTAGGATTCATTGGCGATAAGAATCGCCCAGCGATCATTGAGAATAGGGCGTTTGGCATCAACGGCCACTGGTCTGGGTGGGCTCGAAGAGTCGTCCCAAGAGATAATTAATCGATCAAATTGTCGGAGATCCTCGGGAGTCGCTTTACCACTGTTCACGGTGACTTCGGTGGAGTCGGCCAGCGAAAACGAGATTTTTTGTCGGTCATCCTGCGTCAATGAAAATTGACCATCCTCAATTGATTGAATGACTCCGCCCGTTTGACGCTCTTCGCGAGTTACCAGAATTTCGCGAATTTCCACATCATAAACGATTCGGACGCGATCTCCTTCTTCAAGATCGGCAACTTCCAGGTTCAGCTTTTCGGTGCCAGAACCATTTTGTTGAATGAGAACGTCTTCAGCAAGAGGCAATATCGTGGCGGTTCCCGAAGACTCTGAACGACCGAAACGGACCGTCAGTTCTGGGGGAGAAGACATTTTGATTTGTGAGATGTACCCCGTCATCTCTTCGGGTCGCAGCGAAACTAACTCGCTCAGCATGCGTCCGCTGGTACCGGTCACATCGGGAAGATGTCGCACTCGCACCATGTCGCCGTCTTTGAGTTCGACGAGTTGTTTTTGTTGGTTATTGATTTTGATTCGTGGACGCTCGGGGACTCGTAAAGAAAGAGAGCCGCGTTCGGGACCTTCTTCGATTTCGATGGTGATCCGTTTGCGCTGCGTGTCTCGGGTGACCAATCGACCATAGGTCACTTTTGGGCGATCAACGGTGATCGACAATTGAAATTTGTCTTTCCCCACTTCGCGCTTCTCAATGATGACACGGTCGAGTTTCTCGATTTCTCTCAGCAAAATGTTTTCGTCGTTATTGCGAAAGTAGATCAGCGGCGATTCCCCAACTTTGATTTCTGCAGCCTGTGTGAAATCAACATCGTTATAGATAATCACGTTGTTCTCGAGATCAATGTCCCGTACATAACCCACCAGTCGGGGAGTTTTCGATGACTGATCGTCTGAGGAAGAATCATTTCCTCCCATGAACAACATCGAAAGTGAAATGATCATCGAAAACGCAAATGCTCCACCGAGCATCATCAGCCGTTTTTTCTCGGCGGGAGTGCGGTCGCCTTCTCCATCGTCTTCCTGATCAAGCGTTTCCGAGGCATCTAGTGCTGGCCGAACACTTGTCAGGTTGGCATCGATATTAAGATCGGAAAGCGCTTCATCGGCCGATTTATATCGGTTCTTTTGATCTTTTGCGGTCAGTTTCTGGATCACGTGTTGGAGATCTTCGGGGACACCTTCCAAGACACGATTGATCTCGGGTAACTTTCGGTCGGGAGCCGCATGCCACATCATCCAAGCAATTTGCTCATCGCTTCCGAAGGCTGACAAGCCGGGAAACAGACTGTCAAAATTGGTTCCACACAATAATTCGTATGCGCTGAATCCGAGTGAATATAAATCGCTCGCAGGTCCGATCTCGCCGAAATCGTCGGAAACGGTTTCGGGAGCCATGTACTTTGTTGTTCCCTTGAGCAATTCACCCTCAGAGTCGCTGGCACGTCGTGCCAATCCAAAGTCACCCAGCTTAATACGCCGCCGGGCATCGAGCATCAGGTTAGCCGGCTTGATGTCTCCGTGAACAATTCCTTGTGAATGCAGATATTTGAGCGCTCGTAAACTATGAGCAAGCGTCGTTCGCAACGACTTTAAATCCATCTGTCGACCACTGATTCGGTCTCGCAGATTGGCTTGCATCAGTTCCAGAATTACCCAGCCTTTCTCGCGATCCAGGTCGAATAAGGTGACGATGTTCGGATGTTGCAGAGAGGCGAGAAGTTGCGATTCCTGCCAGTATCGTTCGAGATGCTGGGGTTCGGCTAAAAATCTCTCGTTGATTTGACGAATCGCCACCTCGCGGCCGAGTTCCAGATCCCGTGCGCGGAAGACGGTTGCATACGATCCCGTGCCGATCTTTTCCAATAGCTGGTAGCGATCTTCCAAACTCACCACAATCTCCTGCGAGGCAATGATCACAGTCTCTCAGGACTGTTTCGTAACTCCCTCTCAAGGGCGAATTTGCGAAGAGAGGTTCTACCATTCTACGGAGAGTTTTCGTTCGAAGAAAGTCGCGATTTCAGATTGTCGAGCGTCTTTTTGTCAGAGGGGTAGATCAGGCTGGTCGGTTTTGCGTTTGGGTGGAAGCTGAGAGGAGTGATTTGAGCGGATTCTGCCGAGACAATAATTGCCGGGACGACCCAATTTTCCCCTTCCGTCACCTGATTTGGTTTGAAGCCACTCACGAGAATCGTTTTCTGATCCAATTTTCCTTTGAGAAGTTCTTTCAACTGGAATTCAACCGTTGAATCTCCCACTTTCAAAACTTGGCCCACGAACACCAGGTGAGAATTTTCAATCTGTCGTCCGTTAATCAGAACCGGGTTCGCTGTCGCGAAGGCTAATCCCATCAGGAAGCATGCATAAACAGCAAAGAGGCCAATCACAATCCAGAAAGGGCCAAGTTGTGATGAGCTTACGCTAACCTGTTCGAGGGAATTATTTTCGGTGGTTGGATCATCCATGAAAGCCCCGCTCAAACAGAAAACCCCGACACCAGCTTCAACTCAAACCTCAAAGGCGGTTGACGTACTGATGAGGTATTTGTGATCGAATTCTTCTTCGAAAGAGTAGAGACCACAAAAGTCGGAGAGGGAATCGGATTCGTTCTTTTTCATCTCGCCACGTTCGATCAATTCAAACACGAGTCTTCCGAAGTCTTCCGTGGACTCAATGCCCCATTGGTGGAAGACGGTGCAAGCCATCAAACCGAATTGTTTGAGAGCCAATTGTCGGATTCCTTCGAGCAGCTCGGAGCCGCTGATGTGTGTCTCTTCTTCATCATTGGCTTGTTGAGCGTGAATCCGCCGTTGCGTTTGATGCAGAGCATCGAACACAAATTTATAAGCGCTCCGAGGATATTGATGCCGACGTAACGAGGACGTTGTCATAATTTCACGCTTTATGTAAACCCATGTGATCTTTGAAGATCGGGTGGGAAAGTCTCAACTTTCAATACAGGCAGACCAATCAGTCTGTCTGTGCAGTATAGATTTTGAAACGGCAACTGAAAAGTGGGAATTCGTGTCTGTCACAAAAACGAGCCAATTTTGATCTTTCGACACGTTAATCTCCCGAGAATCGGACCTGTTTTTCAGAGAAGATTTATTGGGAAAGGCTTTTGGCGTCAGGACTGGCTTTTCGTTTTTCCAGAGACAACCGTCACAATATCGCTCGCATCGGTCATCTTCGTTGTCCCGCCTTCATAGTTGACCAATACTTTCTGCGCCAAAATCTCTTGAGCGACAACACGTCCCTGACCCTCTCTGGTCATCACCGTAGCGCCCACTTTGGGCAGCTCGCGTTGATACTCCTTGTAAGTATCGTACTCGTAACGCAGGCAGCATTTCAGCCGTCCGCAACGCCCTGAAATCTTATTGGGATCGAGGGTCGCTTTTTGCATCTTGGCCATCTTCATCGAAACGGGCGGCATCTCGTTCAGATGAGTGTTGCAACAGACCGGCTTGCCACAGTCGCCGTAATCGGCAAGCAGTTTTGCTTCATCCCGAACACCGATCTGACGCATTTCAATACGAGTATTGAATTCACGAGCGAGATCTTTGACCAACTCTCGAAAATCGACACGATTCTCGGCCAGATAATAAAAAATGATTCGCTCTCCACCGAACACATGCTCCACATCAACCAACTGCATTTGCAATTTGCGTTCGGCGATCATCTCTCCGCATCTGGCAAATTCACTGCGCTCTTTGCTTTCGAGTTCATCGCGAGACTTGAGATCCTGTTCGTCGGCGACGCGCAGAACCCGCCCCGCACTTTTTTTGGAGTTGAGATACTTTCGCGTCATCTCACTCGCTTCTGAAAGTACCTCTCCCCATTCGATCCCTCGATCAGTGCGAACGAGAATTTGTTGATTCCTGAGAAATTGATCACTGGGGCGAGCGGAAAACTCACCGATGGATCGCATCGATCCATAACGTACTATGAATGAATTGGCCATAAGAATTGGAGTATATGTTGATCCCCACACGAGAAGTGGGAGAATTGATATATGATTAAGTACGGAATCTTTGTTCGATTCCATCCGTGTCTGTTTTTACTACAGAATCAAGTATAACCAGAGATTGACCTCCAATGCGAGTTGGATTTTCAGTATTCAAAACTGTCAAAACAGCCTCGAACGCTTTCAAATTGAAGTTCGTTCGTGTGGCCAGCATGACCTTTCTGGCCTTGCTTTGTGGTTGTCAGGCCGAAAAGACGACCTCACAACCCCAGGCGGAAACGGATACTTCCGAAGAGAAATCTTCGATCTCTGACCCCGATGTCAAAACTTATGACGGTTTGACGGTTGAACAATGGCGCGCTCGTTTGAAAATGCTCGGTTCCGATCTTCCGGGAGCCTCTGCGGCAATTCCAGGGCTTACAAAGTTAGCTGCTGACAAATCTGCGGATCCTATAGATCGTCGACGGGCGACAATTATGATCGGTCGGTTGGGAGAACCCGGATTGGAAGGTTTGCCGACATTGAGAATACTACTGAAAGAAGAAGCCCGTGAAGGTCATGCACCGGCGGCATGGGCGGCCAAAGCAATCTCACTGCTTGGTCCGTCTGCTAAGGAGGCGACTCCTGATTTGATCGCACGATTGAATTCCTCTTCGGCACATTTGGAATCCCGGCTAGCGTGTCTCGAAGCGCTGGCACGCATTGGGGGAGTCCATGCCGATGTGATTCCCGCAATCCTTGAGCAATTGAAGTCCCTACCCTCGAAACTTGATGTTCATCAACAATTGGAGATCAGAAGGGCTGTCATCGACGCGCTGGCTTTAATCGGTCCCGATGCTTCCATCGCAGTGCCAGTTCTCATGGAATACTTAAATGATTCGAATGATCTCATAAGGGTTAAAGTTGTGATCGCGTTGGGAGCCATTGGGCCATCGGCGAGTCCCGCGTCAACGGCACTCGCAGAGAAGCTCGTGTTTGACGACGCCGAAGAAGTCCGACGTGAAGCCGCACTTGCACTTGCACGACTTGGCGCTGATGGAGAACGACTCCTGGGGGGATTAACACGCGACGAAGAGCCTCTGGTCAGAGAATTCAGTGTCATTGCCTTGGGGCAAAGCTCTTCGCTCTCGGAAGAGTCGGTGTCTGCTTTGACAAATTCCCTTGATGACGAAATGGATCGTGTCCGATTGGTTGCTTCAAAGGCGCTGGCAAAACGCCCTCAGCAAAGAGGGCGGGTCGTCTCAGTCTTGATGGACTTGCTGATTCGCTCCGAGCGGAAAACTCGGCGTGAAGCCGCCGATCTTTGGATCTCTATGAAGCCTGATACAGAGGAATGGTCTGGATTGGAGCGGACGATGGGATCTGTGATGGACGAGTATTCACAACGATTATGGAACTCGATGCAGAGATCCCGTCCATGAAAAAAGCACCACTTGGATGATCAAGAGGTGCTTCTTTATGACTAGAAACTAGATCAACAGGCAATAAGCTCTGTGTCCGATTTTTCTTTTTGGAGTTCAAATTCGATCACTTCATTGTCCCAGAGCATTTCATCTCGCACAATTCGGCAGTCTTGAGGTGCTTCAATGCCGAGACGCACTCGGTTTCCTTTAATAGAAACCACTGTCAGCGTGACATAATTGCCAATATGAATCCGTTCACCAGCTTTTCGACTAAGTACGAGCATTCCTAATCCTCCTTGAAATCGGGTCAACATGTCTCCTGTACCAAGTGCTCTACTTGATGGCGGCGAATTAACGGGTTGCCGCACCAGTAATGAAAGAATCGTATGTACGTCGTTGAATTGGTCAAGATTCAACCGCATCGGGAAACTCTCTGTCGAGTTCCTAAGTTCTGAGACCTCGATAAACGGTTTGCTTCCTAACTGTAATTGGAATAACGAGTTTTGTTCACCAACTCTATTAAAATGGAGTATTTTGACAGACTACGAGGACATGCTTTATTTCCAAAATTCTCTTGATTTTAGACAATAAGACTCAAGATTCTGGTAGTTGGACACTTCTATTTGAGGCTTTTGACGGCTTCTGCGACCTCATCAACGTGTCCATCGACTTTCACCTTTGGCCAAATATGGGCGAGTTTGCCATCGGCTCCAATTAGAAAAGTCGCCCGCTGAACTCCCATTGATTTCTTTCCATACATGTTTTTCTCGACCCAGACGCCATACTTCTCGCAAATCGCATGATCGGTGTCGGCCAGCAAAGGAAAGTTCAGCTCATATTTGGCGGCGAACTTCTCGTGCGAAGTGACATCATCGGTGCTGACGCCAAAGATGGTGGCTTTCAGTTTTTTGAAGCGTGAGAGGCTTTCCTGGAATCCACAAGCCTCTTTGGTACACCCTGGTGTGTCATCGCGAGGATAAAAATACAGCACCACAGGCCCTTCTTTCAAAGCCTCGCTCAGACGATATTTGGCATCTGGATAACCGGGCAACGTAAATTTTGGAGCCGACTTACCAACTTCAAGGTGGGTACTGGCAGGCATGAGATGATTCTTTCTGATGGCGTAGTGTGATTTCGGGGGAGTGCAGAATGCGAGAAAATGATTCGACAATCAGTTTTACCGCGTAATTGCATCAAATTGACGACAATTTTAGAGAGTCATCTTAGGCGCTTTTTCTGCTTCCGGCAAACCTCAAATGTTCCTTCAATTCCGTCATAAGATGAAATCTGATTAGAAGTTACAGGTTTCAAAGTCGGTTTGAATTTATTTTGAAAAGACAACAGTCAAAGTGAGGCCTGGTGCTGTGAGTGGGGATAGCTTCTTGACCCGCGCGAAGGGTCGCTCCATAATGTCCCACCTTTCCCGAATATCATTTCCTTTGGAGACTGCCGAGTCAAAGAGATTTCGATGAACAAAAAAGAATCTGCAAAATACAAAGAGTTGTTACTGGCCATCAAAGCACGAGTGCGTGGAGATGTCGAACAACTGACAGATGAAGCGCTGACGGGCCATGATGGTGCTGCGGGACAAAACAGCCCGACGCATATTGCCGAACTCGGAACGGATGCGTATGAGCAGGACTTTGCCTTAAGATTCGTGGAAAACGATCAGGAAATCCTCGCTGAGATCGATGCTGCTCTTGAGCGAATTGAAGAGGGAACCTATGGTGTCTGCGAAAGCTGCAAAGAAGCAGGGCGTGCTGTCTCCAAATCACAGATTCGCAAAACGCGGCTGAAAGCGATTCCCTACGCACGTAACTGCATCGAATGCGAACGGAAACGCGAAGAACTCTCGATATGAAATCAGTTCCCGCCAGCAGGCAACTGCTATTTTGGGTGATTGTTGTTGCGACCTGCGGATGGGATCTCTATTCCAAACATACGGTCTTTACCAACCTCGGGTTCCCGGATGGAATCAGTCCGTGGGTGAAAACATTCTTCAACGGCGGTGTTCTCTATCGCCAACACACAACATTTAATCATGGTGCGCTGTGGGGGGTCGGACAGGGACTTTCGCTGGGATTTGCGGGACTCAGTTTGGTCGCCGTCGTTGCTGTCCTGTATTGGTTGTTCATCAAAGGTCACGCGAATAGCTTATGGCTGACCCTTTCGCTCTCTTCCATTATGGGAGGAACTCTGGGCAATTTGTACGACCGTTTGGCATTACACGGATGCCGAAATGCAGTCGGTGATCTCGAATACGCGGTCCGCGATTTTCTGCGATTTGAACTTTGGGGCTATCATTGGCCGGTGTTTAATTACGCCGATGTGTTTCTCGTGACGGGAGCCATCATGCTTTTCGTCTATTCATTGCTCTACGCCGATGAACACGAAGAAGCCAACCGCAAAGAGCCATCTAGTGTCTCACCTGATTCTGATGAATCGCTCACTTCCAACGCGACTTCGACTTAAACATTAACCCGGATTTCTCACGGGGAATTCGTAATTCGACGTCACTTGTTAATTCACAGCCAACTACAAAAAAAACGCTGAAAAGCGGAGTGTCTGAATCAGCCGGAACGCGCCAGCGTCCGGTTTCCTTGAAATCACAGAGTCATCTAACGAACCGTGGGCTCGCGCCCAGCGGCTAATGAGAAATCCGGGTTAATCGATGTTTGGTCAGGATTCCGCTTGATAAGGATTGATTCTCGGATTCAATCGACAGAAATAAATCCCCAATTCGTAGAGAATGATCAGCGGGACCATCATCATGATCATGCTCATGGGGTCTGCAGGGGTGAGAAACATTGAGAGTGTCGCGATAATCAAAATCGCCAGTCGTCGTTTTTCGCGATACGCTTTGACGCTGACAAATCCCATTCGCTCCACGAAATACATAACCAGCGGCAATTGAAAGCTGATGCCGAACATCACTGGCAAGACGAGTGCAAACGAAATCCATTCCGAAAGACGAAGCTGAGGAGCCACCCCGATCTTGGCGTTAAATTCGAGGAGAAATTCCAAGACGAACGGAAAGACGGCGAAGTAACAAAAGACGGCTCCCAGCGAGAACAGAAACATACTCGTCGGCAGAAACACAAAGACATACCGCTTCTCATGTTCGTAAAGTCCGGCCGCCACAAATAACCACATCTGATAAGCGATCCAGGGGAAGGCGAACACCAAGCCAGAGACAACGGCCACCTTCAGATAGATCATGAATGCTTCTTGGACATTCAACGTGATCGGACGATTGGCGTTGTCAATCGTTTGTTGAAGATCGAGAAACGCAGGAGACTTCAATCGCAAAGTCAATTCTGTGGGGGCTTCCGATGTGGTCGTTTCTTCGTTGTCCTCTGGTTCTTGTTCGTCCGCCTCATCGGGAAGGTCGAACGTAATTTTTGCTTCGGGATCGATTTCGTAAATCAATTTTGCCAAATCTGCGCGCGAAAATGTGACATCGATCTCGCTTCGCTTGGGAGCTTCTGCCGCCTCTTCTTCTGGGACCGCAAACATTTCCCCACTCACTAAATAGCCCCAATACTCGGTCAGTCGTTCCCAGACCGGTTTGCTCTGAAGCTTTTGGGCTTCCTCATCAAATTGTTGGGCCTGTTGAGAATGATGGTCGCGGAGTGCTTTGTCGATCGGTCGACGAATGATGTCGACCACAGAATCCGCAAAAAACAACATCACCGAGACACTGACGATTAAACCCAGCAAGCTTTTGAAGAGATGCACTCTGAGCGCTTCGAGGTGATCCCCGAAACTCATGGTGGAGTCGTCAAAAAGGTCGATGGATTTGGGCATGGTACTTGGTTTCAGCGGCTGGAAGTTTTCGCTGAATAGGGCAGGTCGTGTTGAGGAGTGTCGCCGAGTTCTGTTCTGTGCATTGCCAAAGAACGGAGAAACTCAATAACACCTTATTGATAAAGAGTTTGAATCTTTATTAGGCAATGCCAAATCGCTTCTGTCAACAGTCTCATAGCTAGACATACACTGTTTCTGGCTCTGAAAGCGATTTTCTCTGCGAAATTCTTTTCGTCGCGTTTATCATATGGGGAGTAAAAGAACTCATGGACGAGGCAGAGAATGTCAATCCAGTCGATCCGGGAGGATTTGGTCTGGTGAATTGCAGGAGAAAAGAATGGCCAGACGCATGTGCAGATTCAGATTCGGACAGGCTGCAATTCTCGTGATCTCAATTCTGATCGCACGAACGAGTGCGGAGAGAATTCCCAAACGCTTGGTCACCGAAGACAATTGGCCGATCACG
This sequence comes from Planctomycetota bacterium, assembly GCA_030836185.1. Classification (GTDB taxonomy): domain Bacteria; phylum Planctomycetota; class Planctomycetia; order Planctomycetales; family Planctomycetaceae; genus JABURQ01. The sequence goes on along the minus strand of JAURQH010000047.1, from coordinate 84,815 downwards.
ATTTCTTACTACCCGTCGGCTGAAGGAAAGGAGTCGCCTGTTGTGGTATTTCTGCACGGCGAGGGAGAACATCGTGGTTACTGGGAAGTTGAAGACAAAAACTGGCCTGAAGATTTGCAAAAGAAAGGAATCGCCTGTCTCACCGTTGATCTGCGTAAACAGGGTGAGAGCAAACCTCCCGGAACCGGCTCTCTTAAGCTGACCGCTGCCGATTACCGGGCCATGGTCACATCAGACATGTCGGCGGTCAAAGAATTCATCCACGAGGAGCATCAAGCCCAGCGTCTCAATATGCGAAAAATGTCGATTGTGGCCTCTCAAGAAAGCTGTTCGGTCGCCTTGATCTTTGCTGCCATTGATTGGGCCAAAAAGCCTTGGCCTGATTCGGCTCTGTTTTCTGCAAGAACCCCCCGTGGTCAAGACGTGCGATCATTGGTTCTCATATCTCCGAGGAAGAAGGTTCCCGGCTTATCGATTGGCGACGCAGTGAAATCTCTCCGACAGCAGGAGAAAGATCTCGCCATCCTGACTCTTTCCTCAGTGGATGATCCAGAAGATAAAGGGTTTACCGATGGCGTCTATCAAACATTCAAGTCCGCCGAGCAGCGTCCCCGCGTCTTCAAATTGGAACTCAACGGTGATTCGCGAGGAATTGAAATGGCGGTTCAGGACTCGCGCGCAGCATCCGTATTCTCGAATTTCATCGATAAATATCTGGTTGAACGAGAAGGAGAATGGGTTGATCGAAAGGCGCCAGGAATTCCCCGTTTCGATTAGTGGCTGTTTTCTGCGGAATGAGAGTCCCTAAACACCTATTGTCAAATCATTTGCGGATGATCTATCATTCTGAAAGGTGAGGGAACGGTTCCACGTCTGATGGCGATTGTTCTCTACCTCACAGACTCTTTTTGCGATGATGTCGATACTTACCAAACTCGGCGACAGGATTCCGTTTTATCGCTTAGCCCCACATAATGACTTTCTGAAACGTAAGAATTCAAGCCACGTTGATCGGCTTTAGAATTCGATTTATCCCACCGCGAAAACATTCAGGTTTGAGCATGAGAATCTTCCTCAGCATACTTTCTTTCGTCGTCATCCTGCGTGGTACATTGTGTGCACAAGATGAGCCACCGCAGGAGTTGCCCAAACTGTTCCAGCTCGGCAAGCCTGACAGCAAATTCGATTTGAATCTTGGTGGGGGGCCGCCGAATCTCACGGATAGTTTTTCTGGCCCCGTTTTTTCATCGAGTCTCGAAGCCCCGGAAAATCCCCAAGCTGGCGACATTGTAACCCTCAAGTTGGCCGTAAAGGTTCCCCGGGATTCTTACACCTATTCACAAAGCGAATCGTTTTCCGGTCGAACAGCCATCAGTTTAAGTGAGACTGCGGGACTGGTTCCCGTTGATGAAAAATTTGTCCCCGATCACGCTCCCAAGAAAGCCTTTGATCCGACCCTCGAACAAGACCTCGAAAAGTTCACCAAAGACGTAACGTGGTCTCGCAAGTATCGCATTCTTCCCGGCGTCTCATCGATCAAACTCGCAGGCAAAATTCGCTTTCAAATCTGTAACACGCAATGCATTCCCTATAATGAATCAATTGAAGAAACATTGATGGTTGAGCCGTCTTCAGAACCATCGGTTTTGACGACTTACTCGTTACATGGTCGTCCTCAGAATCTTGGTAAACCGGGGCCCGTTGTCATCACCTTCAATTTGTTACCGGCGGATGCACAACCAGGTGAAGAAGTCACACTCAGCATCAAAATGAAGCTCGACAAAGGTTGGCATGCGTATGCTCAGTCGCAAGAAGAAGGTCCGGGTGGAACACCGACCGAATTCGATTTACAGAGCTTTCAGGGGTTGATCGCTGTTGATGCCGCGTTTGTCGCCAATCAAGACGCCGAGGTGAAACAAAATAAACTCGCCGAAGGCTTAACCGTCGAACAACATCTCTTTCACGACACCATCACTTGGAGTCGTGTTTTTGTGGTTGACGAATCGGCCACGAAAACGGGATACGGAATTCAGGGATCGCTGCTCTATCAAACCTGTACCGACCAAAAATGTTTGTCCCCGCAAGAGCTTCCTTTTGCTTTAGGAACTTTGTCGTCTGCTCAACCGATCTCACAACTCACCACATTCGAGCCAATTGATTTTGAGAATTTCGAACTCGAAAAAGAGCAGGGTGGCTTGGGATTATATCTCGTCTACGCATTTTTGGGTGGTCTGATTTTGAATATCATGCCGTGCGTATTACCGGTTCTGGCCATTAAAATTCTCAGCTTCGTCAAACAAGCCGGCGAAGATCGGATGCGAGTTTTGCAATTGAACATCGCCTATTCGGCGGGCGTGATCCTCGTTTTTCTCTGTCTCGCTTCATTGGCGGCTTTTCTGGAGATGGGTTGGGGTTCTCTCTTCCAACATTCCGAATTCAATCTCTTCATGGCGTGTCTGGTGTTTGTCATGGGACTAAGCCTGTTGGGAGTCTTTGAGATTCCGATTCCGGGACTTGCAGGAGGCGGGGCTCAAAAAGAAGGATTGCCGGGCGCGTTTCTCACCGGGATTTTTGCCACCTTTCTGGCAACACCTTGTAGTGGCCCTTTTTTGGGAGCCACTCTCGGTTGGTCCGTGAAACAGCCAACTCACATTATCTATTTGATCTGGGGTGTGATGGGGCTGGGAATGGCTTCGCCTTACCTGATGGCAGGCTTCTTTCCCGCAACAATCCGCTGGTTACCCAAGCCGGGGGCCTGGATGGTTCGCTTCAAAGAGCTTTCCGGGTTTGCGCTGATGGGAGCCGTCATCTGGATCATCTCTTATACGAGTACCGATTTGATTGTTCCGTCGATGATCATGATGATGGGCTTGGCCTTTGGCTTGTGGATGATCGGCAATCTCTATGACGCGACGACGCACATCACCCATAAAATGCGAGTGCGGGTGATCGCGACTCTAGTGACTTCCGTCATTGTCTATTTTGGTTTCAGCCAGATTCCTACTGGGGCATCACAAGTTGCCAAAGTTGATAAAGATCGTGGCCCCGTCACATCTACGGTCAAAAATAACACGGCTGATCACTCACCGGGACAGACGACTAAGAGTTCCAAAAATCACGGCGAACATGGACTTCCGTGGCAAGATTTTTCCGAGTCGGCATTGCAAACCGCGTTGCGTCAAAAGAAAACCGTGCTGGTCGACTTCACGGCTGATTGGTGTTTGATCTGTAAACAAAATGAACGCGAGGCTTTGAATACACCAGAGACGTTGGAAGTGATCGAGAAAGCTGGGATCGTGCCGCTCTATGCTGACTTCACGAATGAAGATGACTTTTTGAAATCGTGGCTGAAAAAGTTCGACAGCATCAGCGTTCCGCTGACGGTGATCTTTCCCGGCGACAATCCCAAACAGCCAATCATTATTCGGGATAAGTACAGTCAAAGTCACTTGCTGGAAAAGCTGGAAGATGCGATATCGGCTTCCAAAACCGCGATGGCTGATTGAATCGCGGTGACTAATCTCTCCACAGAATTTCTGGCTGGCAAAACATGAGGTCTGATAAGACTTTGCGGCTTTGCTCGGGATCCAAAGGTTCACCTGCGCGGTTAATTCAAAGAACGCTCATCATTTCTTAACGAATGGGCGGAGAATCTTCATTCTGTCAACAAAGGATGTGAGCTTCACTCGCATCAAGCAGCTTTTGTTTGAGTCTGAGTTGGGCGTCTGAATTTTTTCAAGATCCTCAAGTCTTACTCTCATCTTCACAAAATGAACACATTTGCTGTTTATCATTTCCACAGTTGAATGGCTGAGTCAGCTCTGTGAGAGAAGCCGATGCCGTTCTCATACGAAGGATACCAGTTCCTAAGAAAGGAGAGAGTCCCCATCAGTTAGCATCAATCGAATTTATTGTTTCTTACTTTGCTGAAAATCTGTTTCAACGTCTGTTTGGTTTACACAAAACAAAAAAAGCTCTCACTTAAGAGGAGGAGAAACTATGAAGAAAATGTCTGCCAAGTCACAGAAAGCTCGCAGCGGTTTCACGCTGATTGAGCTGTTGGTGGTGATTTCGATCATCGCCGTTTTAATTGCTTTGCTGCTTCCCGCGCTGCAATCAGCCCGTGAAGCTGCTCGTAAAACGCAGTGTAAAAACAACCTGCGTCAAATCGGAATCGGCCTGTACGCCTTCTCCGACTCCGCACCAACTGGCGCACTTTGCACAGGTGCTTTCGACTTTCGTCGTGATGGTTGTGTTGACACTTGGGGTTGGGCTGCCGATCTGAAGAAAATCGGTGCTGGTAACGCCACTGAAATGATGTGTCCTTCGAGTCCACTTCGTGGAATCGAAAAATTGAACGACCTGCTCGGTGCTGATACTACCGATGCTAAAGACGGCGCACCTGCAACTCGTTTGGATGAAGGCTTCTGTAGTGTATTCGATTCAGGAGCGACTGGTTATTTGGCTGATGCTGCCGCTCGTCAAGGTTTGATCGCTGAGAAAATTCGTGAAGGTTACAACACGAACTACGCTTCAAGTTGGTACATGGTTCGTACTCAGATCACGGCATTCCAAGACAACGGTGGCGTTTCAGAGACAGCACCTGTTGCTGGTAAGACCGCTGGTACGCAGCAATACAAAGGTTTGAATGGTACAAAAGGACCGATTCGTCAAAACGATCTGTCGAATGCTGACGTTCCTTCTTCATCGATTCCTTTGATGGGCGATGCCGCTCCTGGTGACATTGACGAAGCCGTTCTGGTGATTGGCCTCAACGATGACCTTCCAGAAGGTTCACGTTTGTGTGAATCCTTCAACGATGGTCCTGCGACCTTCAACGGAATGTCGGGACTCGACCTCATTACCGACGGTGTCGTCGTGACAGCAACCATTCCTGATAATCCAGGTATTGCCGGTGGTGGATCCAACACCTTCCCGCGAATTGGTCAAACCATTCTCGATGGTTCTGGTGCGATTGATGCGACTCTCGACGGTGACGTTGATGTGGCAGCATTCTCTTCAGGTTCTCTTTGGTTGCAGGATACTCGCGACTGGAATGCCGTTCACGGGAATACCTGCAACATTCTGATGGCCGATGGTAGCGTCAAGTCACCTGAAGACATTAACGGTGACGGATTCCTGAATCCAGGCTTTCCTGTCTTGGGTTATGATGCTGACGAAACTGTCCGGGCTGCCGAAGTTGGTTACACCGATGGTGTTGTCGAATTGAATCCGTTTGAAGTGTATTCAGCAAGCTTCCTGAATATCGAGATCATCGCCAAGCAGGCATTTGAATAGGCCTCTGTTTGAAGATGACTCTAAAATTGAATGATTTTTCACCTGATGGTGATCTCTCGCATTTCGCCAGGGGATGGTAATTGAACCATCCCCTGGTTTTTGCGATTAAAAACAAAATGAATTGTTCGACCGATCTGATCCTGATCACTCGACCTTGAAAGCATTTTATGAGTTCCAATTCAGACTCTTCCAATCTCGATTTGGATGACTTACTGAGCCAAGCAGAAGATCTGAACCCAAGCGAGTCTACTGCGACTTCGGAATCCAATCCGGTCACTTCCAAGCCTCGTTCTGAGCTGGAAAATCAGTCGTCCGACCTTTCCTCTCCACAAAAACCTGTCGATACAAAAGTATCAGCAACGTCAGAACAACCTGAGTCGGATGCGGTTGGCTCTGTTACGCCTCTCCCTGCGAACAATACAAATTTTATTCGCATGTCGTGCTCTTGCGGTTATCGAATGCGGCTTAAGCAGAATAAAGCCGGAACAAAAATCAAATGCCCGAAGTGTGAGAAGGCTTTAAGGGTTCCGGGAGGATCAGCAAAAGGCGGCCAAGATGCAGTCTCGCCAACGTCTGGTTATGAGACATCATGGGAAAAACTGACTTCCGAACTTGCTCAAGAAATTGAGCAGTTGACAGAAAAGAAGACATTAAGCAGTTTCGCGATACGTTCTCTGCGAAAATCAGCCGATCAGGTCGCCACAGGTCGCTTTGATATTGATCGCATTCGCGAAACGATCAATCAACTGGGAGAATCCGAAGACTCTCGGGCGTACCCGATTTTGGAACGCCTCTGGGAAGAAGAGCCTGCGAACCTTCAATCTGCCATCTTGGGAGCAATGGGGGAATCTAAAGACCCTCGGGGCACTTTATTTTTGCTGCGACTATTAAAAAATCCCATTTCCGAGATTCGCTTGGCTGCCGTGCAAAGTCTGGCGTTTACCCATGACTCACGTCTTGTTTCTCTGTTGGTTTCCTTTGGACAGTCTTACCCGGAACTGAAATACGCCGTGGGTGACAGCCTGCTGGAAATGAGAGAAGACGCCATTGATCCCGTGATCGATTTGTTAAAATCACAGGACTCAAAGGTTGTTTCCGATGCGGTTATTCTTTTGGGGCGTTTAAAAACTCCTGATGCCATCAAACCGTTAATGGAAGTTTTCCAGACTCACCCTGGTCTGATTCAAGGTCTTGTTGCCGAAGCCTTTGGCCTCATCGGAGAACCCAAGTGTATTCCGACCCTCGCTCCCTTGCTGAAAAGTCCTGATGACAAAATTCGCGTGCAGGCAGCTTCTGCAATGGGACGCGTCCCTCACCCCGGATGTCTGAAGGCCTTAATTGATGCTTTGGACGATCCGAATCACGAGGTCAAAAAGCGTTGCGCGTCTGCTTTGGGAGAAATTGGTGACAAACGCGCCGCGCCAGGACTTTCCCAATTATTGAAAGAGCCTGAATCTGAGTTAAGAATTACAGCGGCGGAAGCATTAGGGCGTATCGGCGATGATCGGGCGGTTCCCTATCTCATCGAAATGACACATGACGAAGACGAGTCTGTTGTTTTGAAAGCTCTCGGAGCTCTCAGGAAGCTCAAGAGCCCCCAATCGATCGAGCCGCTGACAGTTCTGCTCGAACATGATTCCAGTCGAATTCGCCAGCGATCCATTGATGTACTCGGTCAGGTGGGGGACGCGGTGGTCGCGGAACAACTTGAGCAGATGTTGCGAAATGACCGTTCTGAAGATGTGCGCGCCGCAGCGGCAAAAGCACTGGGGGAAATTCGTGACCCCGGATCGGTGGATTCTCTCATTGACGCATTACATGGTGCGTTTACGGTACGTTGTCGCGCGATTGTTGCGTTGGGAGAAATCGGCGAAGAATCTGCTTTGGCATCTTTGCTTGCGATGTTGAAAGAGCCGGCTCCAGAAATTCGTTACCATGCGACGCAAGCATTGGCTCAAATGAAACATGCTGTCGCCGCCAAAAATATTGAGCCCTTGTTAACAGATTCCAATTCCATGGTTCGCCGCGGAGCGGCAAAAGCTCTCGAAACACTGGGGCAAGGTAATGCGGATACGTTGTTGGGATCAAACACCAAACAAGGAGTTCGTCGAGGATTTCAGCAGTTCAAAAATATGCTGGCGGCCATCTCACCGGGTGAAATGGCAGATGCGATTCAACACGGTTCATTGGCCCTTAAGGCCACGATGGCAATCATTATGCTCTCTCCTGTTCTTCTGGCGGGAGGCTATTTTCTCTTTCTGAGCGGTGGGTCGTCAGGAGGCGGTACAGGATTAAAGCTTCGTGGTTACGTGGCATCACTCGATATTGCTGGAGATGGATCGCAGTTGGTCGTAGGTCGCACCATGGGTGTGGTCGAAATTTGGGATTTAAAATCCAAAGAGCGTTCTGAAGTCTTCAAGCCGTTCTCCCAAGGGAGTGAAATTATTGGGGTTTCGTTTGTGGCAGGTAAAGATCAGGTCGTCGTAAGTAATGGAACGACAGTGGGAGGGTACGATCTTAAGGAAGGGAAAATGTTGTGGGAAGTTCCGGTTTCCAAGGGGAAAATTCAATCCTTCCAACCCACCCGTGATCGTAAAAATCTGATGATCGCAACCAACGCGGGAGTCGTGACTTTCCTGGATATTACGAGTGGTCAGCCCATTGGGGCTGGCGCTCTTTCACTCCCTCGTGCTCTAGTGAGTCTGGCGGAACTTTCGAACAATGGGGCTATGATTGCGGGCTCTGGTGGTCGCGGACCTATTAAAATTTGGTCGACTGCTGACGCCACCGAACTCTATGAGTTTGATCTATTTCCCGGTACGAACACAGTTGCTATGCAGTTTTCTCCCGATGACCAATATTTGGCTGTTTGCAACGATTCGGGATACCTGAAAGTGATTCAAGTGGATTCAGGAAAAGTCTATTATTCGCTAGATGAACCAGAAGTATCGCCGACCGGAAGGCCTCTTGCGTTTTCTCGACTGTTTTATAACTCAGACGGAACGGAACTCTTCGGCTTTCTAGCGAAGGAGCTTGCAACGATTAATCTTGAGTCGGAATCGCTCGAACGCAAGGAGATTAGCGGGACAACCGGCGCGACTGCGTTTATGAGCCAGCCGGGAGGAACCATGCTTGCATTGGGGAAAGATGACGAACCACAAGTGTATGTGGTTGATCGTGTCTCAGGAGATACTCGACGATTCAATTATGTAGAGCGATAACAATCAGGGCTATTCTCCTCAATGAGTTTCACTTTCTTCGAGTGCTTTCCCTCTGCGAAAGTAGCGATCCACCAGCGACTCTTCGGGGGGAGGTGTCAAAGAGGCCACTGCAAATGTACTGACAAACGAGACCAGTAATCCGATTACTATCGGGTCAATCCCCATCGGTCTCCAAGGCGTAAAGAACGAGTCATTGATCGACATGCCGGCTGCGTACATGGAAAAGTGTGCCGCGAAACCGGCCAGCATGCCACCATACATTCCCTGCCGATTCATTCGTGGCCAATACAACGCAAACACGATTGGCCCTAAAAAGCATGCTGACAGACCGCTGCCAGTATAGACGATGATGTCTTGTAAAAACCGGGGAGGATTGATGGCACCCGCCATGGCAACCACGCCGATAATGAGTGTTGTGAGATAGCTCATATATTTGATTCGGTTTTCTGAGGCGTCCGGGTTGATGTTTCGCTGATAGATATCACGGACAACGGCTGATGAAATCATTAGCAGAAAGCTATCAACTGTTGACATGATTGCCGCGAAAGGGGCGGCAACCAGTAAACCCGCCAACCACGCCTGACCCGCATTGGCTGTCAACTCGACAGCGATCCGGGGCATAATACTGTCAGGGTCAAGTTCCAATCCGGGTAATAAGATTCGTGCCGAACAGAAGATCAATACGAGTGGAAAATAAATCAGAGTGTAATACATGGCGACGGTGAAGATGGATTTCTTCAAAGTGACGGCGTTATTGAATGCCATTAAGCGGACCATATTGCTCGGCTGGCCGCTTCCAGAAATCGCCCACATGAAGAAAAAAGAAACCGCGACCGAAAACGGCAAGAAGCCCAAAGAAGTCATCAACGAGGCCTCATCTTTTTTCAACTCGTCCTCGGGAGTGTTTGCCAGATTTGGTCCACTGGGACCAGGTCCCATGGCATAGACACCCGGTTTATCGGCCCCGTAGGCATCTTCACGTTCGACGAGAATCTCGAATTCAAGATTCATGCCGGGTGCGTTATTCAGAATTGCCGTGTCAATCTGCTCGATGTCCTGTGAGGCCTTCCTGAGATCTGAACTGTCAGACGTTTCCAGGCTTGCCTCCAGAATCGATTTGATTTCGTTGCGAAAGACCACGAGTTCCCTGTCCTCTTTCAATCGTTGAAATTGACGTTCAATTTCAATTGGCGTGGTCAGTTCGACATAACGGATGTCTTGGGTCGTGGCGGGTGTTTCACCCTCTTCTTGAGCAGGAAGAACCACTGGTGTGTTCAGTCTGAGAAGCCGCATGCCGTCTTCTCCATCGGAGTCGAGTACCACCCAGCGGGCATTCAAGGTTTGTGGCTGAGCTAACGGAACTGCTGAGGAGACTTTGACAAAACCGACTTTCGGTGGTGTCATTTCCCGAAATTCGCTCGCAAGTTGCCCTGTGCCTCCCACTTGATACAACGCCAATGGCAGCATAATGACGACACCAATCACCATCACAATTCCCTGCATGACATCAGTCCAGACGACGGCATGAAAACCGCCGTAGGTTGTGTAAGCAATGACGGCGACCGCAAAGAGCGACAAGCAGAGGAAGTAATCGGGGGCGACTCCTTCGAGAAACCCCCAGCCTGAAGTGATGGATTGCGTCCACGCGACACCTTGTTGAAAAGTGTCGTTGTCTCCCAGCAGAGTAATCAGAATTTTACTTCCTGCTTTGAATTGTGCCACCAGATTAAAAGACATGAAGAAAACAATCAGCGAGACAGACAATAATCCCAATCCGGGAGATCGAAATCGATCACGGATGACATCCGGGACCGTGATCGCATCAGAAAGTCTGGCGACTTGATTGATACGCTTTCCGAGAAAACCCATCGTGCAAATCGGGACGACCATGTAGCTGGCAATCCATAATGCGAGAATCCAGCCGTGTGAATAAATTCTGGCCGGGAATCCTGTGAAACTTCCTCCCGAGGCGCTGGTTGCTGCAAATGTGAGCGCGAATGCCCAGACACCGAGCGACCGGCTTCCCAGGAAATACTCACTGAGGAAACTTTTACTCTTCATTAAATAGTTTGAGAAAGCAGCCAAGCCAAACACGGCCAAGGTGTAAATCAGGAACACAATCAGAGCGGTAGAAGATTGAGCAACCGCCAATGGGAAAAATGGAATCATGCGTCACCCGCACTTTCTTGCTCTGTGGGAGTCATTGTCGATTCGGGTGGTTCGAGATCGTCCGCAGAGAAATAACAAAAACAAAACCAGACGGTGATCAGATTTGCTATCATCCAGGGAAGACCTATTCCCCAGAAGACCCAGCTCGGCATCCCCCAGATAAAGGTGACCTGTTCGATTTCAATTTGGGAGTCGAACCCGTTGTAATAGCTAACGGGTAGAGTCCAAAGTAAGGCGAGAAACCAGACTCCCAAAATCAACATCGCTTCTTTACGAGCGTGCAAATAAACGGGATCCCATTGGGGGTCGGGTAACTTCTCTTGTGGAGTCTCAGACATAGTGAAATTCTCAGTTTAGACACATCAATGAGCGTTGATAGAATGTTGACGATTGTAGTGGTGATGAGAGACAGAAGCAAAACCCGTTCCAGCAACTCGCTTCAGAAGCCATAAATCATTGAGAGATCAACAGTTTGTGCGATATAATTTCTACATCTTTCCTGCTGTTCAGAAAGTTTTTTCATGTCAGAAATCTCCGCAATCGATTGCCGCATCGGATTTATTGGTGCTGGTAAAATGGCCTCTGCACTAGCGGCGGGAATGCTAAAGGCGGGTGTCATTGAGTCAAACCGTGTCTCGGCGACTGATGTTTCTGCGGACGCTTTGCAGGCTTTTTCGGAACTCACCAGTGCGCAAATTCGGGAGAGTCCTGTTGAGGTGCTACAAAACTCGGATGTCGTGATCATTGCCGTGAAGCCGCAGCATCTCCCACGCTTACTGACAGATATGCAGTTGGGGATCTCGGATGATTTGTTAGTCATCTCCATCGCGGCGGGAGTTTCGCTTAGCACCCTGGAAACAGGATTAAAGAGTACCGGTCGTCTTATTCGAGTGATGCCGAATACTCCTTGCCTGGTGGGTGCGGGGGCAAGTGGTTACAGTTTGGGAACGAAAGCCACCGCTGAAGATGCCAGTTTGCTGGAAAAATTATTATCGACAGTGGGAGTGGTGAAGCAGGTGGATGAATCCTTGCTCGATGCTGTCACGGGGCTTTCGGGAAGTGGCCCTGCTTATGTGTACCAATTCATTGAAGCGTTGTCTGATGGAGGAGTTCGTATGGGATTGCCTCGACAGACGGCGACAGAATTGGCGGCACAAACAGTTTTGGGGGCTGCCAAAATGGTTCTGGAAACGTCTGAACATCCGGGAGTTTTGAAAGATGCCGTGACATCGCCCGGTGGGACAACAATCGCTGGATTGCACGCTCTGGAAAATGGGAAGTTTCGGGGGACTGTGATGAACGCCGTTCAGCAAGCGACAGAACGGTCTCGCGAGTTGGGTTGATCGTCAGAATCCGCATAAAAGCTCTTTAATTTCCTCGCGCAACTCTCAAATATCTGCGTCCATGTTCAGCCTGTAATTTGACTCCCTCTGTCTGTGTAGTATCTTTTTCTATATACTTGGGGGTGGTTTGTATTTAGGTGTCGATATGCTGAAATCTTGCTGTCTCCTCCCACAATGATTTCTCGTGACAGACCCAAATTCGAAACACGTTCAGAGAGTCAACGGATTCAACATGGTGATGGGACAAGCTTCAGATCAAGCCGCCAGAGAGAATGGAAGTCCTCTTTCAATCTCGGCAGCCAATCGTTTGCTGAACCTACTGGAACTTTCCAAGTCGGATTTGACGACGTTCACCGGCAGTGAAGAACTCCCTGTGACTGAGATGCTGCGCGACACACTCTTGAGCGTCTTGGAAGCACTTCGCCCCGACTTACTGGCTCACTCGCAGCGGGTTGCGTTTTTGTGTCATGGAATCGCTCGGCAATGCGGATGGACTTCGCGGAAAGTCAATACCCTCGTCACGGCTGCGTTGTTGCACGAGATTGGTACGGTCATTGTGCCGGCTGAATTTCCGTTTTGGGAGCTGACAAGTACCGAGGCTGAAGAGTTGTCCCGTCGTGTTTCGGTGGATCTTTTGGCGGCCTGTCATGCGGATTCTGAACTTCTGGAAATTTTGACACTCTCTCAAAACTTTCGTTATCGCGAACCACTCTCGGCAGAGAGTGAGTCACCCACGCCACTCCATGTGATTTTGGGGGCGGCTGCATTTAATTTTGCCAACTTGTTTGATGCCGTCCGACATCGGGAAAATGGCCAACACGATGTCGCTGAGATTATCGCGGCATTGAAAACACTCGCAGAAATTCCCGAAGAACATCGTGTTCTGGAATCGTTGGAAGAATGGCTTTCCGGTCGCGATCAGCAGGTCGAGAATTACGATGTCGCGCTGTTACAACAGCAAGATCTGGGGATGGATGAGGAAACATTGAATATCGTTCATGCGACGTTCATCGAGATTTTATTCGAGTTGCATGATCTGGAAGCACACTATCAGGGTTTTTTCATACTCGATGCCACGGGACGTTTTCTGTTATGGAATTACGGGTGTCAAAGTCGGCTTGGCTACTCGATGAGGGAAATGCGAAACAAACACTGGACGAATCAACTGATGGGGTATTGCAACGAGGAAGGTCTAGCCTTCTCTGACTCTCAGACTCCGCTCTACCAGACACTTGAATCAGCCAAACCAGCACATCTCACTTTGTGCCTCAAAAATTCGGCTGACAAGATGATCGAAGCCGAAGTGAACTCGATTCCCATTATGGGGCGTGATGGGTTGTTGTTAGGGATTGTGGAAGTTCATCGAGGGGCTCCCTGTCAAACCGAAACATCGAAGTCTGCATTGATGCTGACTCCTGAATGGGTGGGAGATTTGGTTGATACGATTCACAATCTGGATGACGATGCAGAACCCATTTTTGAAGTACCTAAACTCGACAATTCCTACTTAGTTGCCATCGAAGAGCAACTCGGCATTACCGGGTTGACTGGGCCGCCGAGTGCTTCGGAAAATTCGGTAGCAGCGGTCATCGAAAAGGCAGAAGAAACAGTCTCCAATGATTCGACAGAGATCGATATCGAAGAAGCGAAGGCACTTTCTTCAGAAGAAAACGCCGAAGTTTCGGATATCGTCGAGGAGCAGTCGGAAACGGACATTCTCGAAGAACCGATGGTAGACAGTTTACCTCAAGACTCCATTGAAGAGTCGGAGCAGGCTGAAGTATCAAGTGAGCCAACTGAAGAAGATTCCTCTACGGAGGATGCCGTTGAAACCCCGAGTTCGGAAAATTTGGATGAGCTTTTCAGCCGGTTTGATTCACTGGTTACTGACGAGCAAGACATCGAGCAAACAGAAGGTGTTGAAGTAGAACAAGCCGAGAAGAGCGAACAGACAGTTAATGGTCTCGAAACCGACGAAGAATCGCCTCAACAAAGTCCCGAAAATCCGGTCGTAGATTTACCGGATCCTGAAACTCTTGGGAATGATAACGAGATACTGGCTGTCGAACCCTTGGCAGAAGAGGTACAAAATTCCTCTCAAGAGTATGAAGTGGCAACTGCTGAAGAGGCTATCGAAGAAGAAACTGTTTCGGAGCAACTCGAAGAGCAGCAAGAAGAAGTTCCTGAGGCAGATGAGTCTCATGAAGAAGTAGCCGAACAACTCGACGTTGAAGAAGACAAAGCGATTGAGGAATCTGTTGAGGAAGAACTAAATATAAATGTTGAAGAGAGTTCGAAAATACCAGAGACCATCGAATTGCCCGTAGAGTCGCCAGCCCCCGAAACACAAGAAGTTCCCTCTCCCGATCCTGGTCAAACCGATCCTCTGGCTCAACCTGTTTCCCGGAAGGAATGGGATGCTTTCGTCGAGCATCTGATTGACCCCGCCTCTCCCGATCATGAGCAGGTCTCGGTGTTGTTTCTGGATGTCGATCATTTCAAAGCAATCAACGAAGGGTTTGGACGCCAAATTGGTAATGATTTGTTGACAGAAATTTCGCGGCGATTGTCACAAGCCTGTGGAAAACGCGAACTCTCTTGTCGATACGGCGGCGGTCAATTCGCCATCGCCTGTCCAGGGATCAATTTGGAAAAAGCCCGCAAGCGAGGAGATCAATTCCGCAAGTTGATTGATCGAACCCGCTTCGATGTTTTACCGTTTCATTCTTTGACCGTCAGCGCGGGGATCGCATCTCTTGAAGAAGGGGATGATCTGACGGAAGTGATGAACCGTGCCGAACATGGTTTGTATCAAGCCAAACAGAGTGGTCGAAACTGTTCCGTGGGTGTCAGTGCTGCCGACATCGCGGTCGAGATGAAAGCCGTCGAAGATAATATGTCGAAGCTCATCACGGGTGAATTCGATGTGGAGACTCACTTCGAGGCGATGGTGGCTTCGGACATGATCGTGTACAAATTGGGAGGATTTTTGTACGACATGCACGCCAAGTTGTTGCATGTTGACCGTCGTCACGTCTCCATGCGAGTTGGTAAAAAGGGGTTACTCCCTTACTGGGGACGGCAGGATGATGATCGTCCTGTGTTGATTGATCTGGAATTGGGTGAGGGTTGGAATCAACAACGGAGTGATAACGGTCTGCTCACCAATACCCGCATCAATGTCAAAATTCGCACGGATGGTTGGGTTCGCAGTCAGGAGACGTTTTTGAAAAGAGCGCATTTTGTCCTGCGAGAACTCAAAGGGTACTTTGTGACGAATTGATGTAAGCTATTGATATTGTATGAGGTTACATCACTTTATATTCTCCCGAAATCCGCTATTGCCCGATTTCCTAATCTCACGATAATTATCGACAGATCTCTGCGCATGTGGTGCGTCAAGAGTGAATAGCAGATGTTTTCGAGACAGCGGGAACGGAGTCCCCGAATTATGTGGTGTGAGAATTGTCAAACTGAAGTTGCGGCAGAAGTCGCGGTAGATGGATCAGTCACATGTGGAACTTGCGGAGAGATTCTACCCGGAAAGCATGTCAATCCTCCCGATGACCCTCTTCGCGGCGCGCAGGAACTCCTCGACCGCTGGTCGAAAGAACCGTTGCTCGAACCGCTCTCCTCTCCACCCGGCAAAGAGGCCAGTCATCTTTCTGAGAGTGAAGAAGATTCTGAACAGGAACCTCCTGAGGAAGCTGTTGAGAATTCCGGCGATGAAGACACAGTTGAGCCTCCCGAAGTTGTTGAACCAATCGCTAACATAGACCCCGAGTTACCTGCCGCACAAAAACCCAAGTTTCGCTTCGATGCCGCTCACGTTCCCGAAGAAAAGACACCCGAACCAAAGCCGGAAAAAGTCCAAGAACCGGACCCGGTCTCAGCACCAATCACTTCAGAAGTCTCTGCAGAAGGTGCCGTTGAAGAACCCGTTGTTGAATCAAGCCAAGAAGTCGTGACCGAGCCAGAACCGGTTGCTCAAGAACAATCAGAGTTTCAACCTCAACGAGTCGATGCGGCACAACCAGTTGCCATCAGTTCCGTACCTCATATAGATATCCAGCAACTCATCGACGAACGACTCGCCCAAGAGCAACGAGGCATCAATTGGCTGGTCCTCGCCGGGCAATGGTTATCCTATCTCGGTGTGCTCGGTTTGACGGCAGGAGCTGCCTTAATTGTGTATGGCTACTTTGGTGGAAACTCTGACATGACACCCAAAGGCTGGATGCTGACAACTGCCGGTCAAATGTTGCTGTTACTGGGGATCGTGACACTCATTTCGGGTGGCTTGGAGCAATCTAACGACGAAGTCAATACTCGCATCGAATTGTTGGGCGAACAGATGCTTCGTTTCGAGCGGGAAACCAAAGAACAACTGTTACGCGGTCCTAAAATTCCCGCCGCCCAGTATGCGGAAAATGCGAAACCCATTGAGAGCAAACGCACTGCCGATGAAAAAACCGATTCCTGATCAAGGAACCGCAGCCGCGTTCTGGGCCTTTTCTGTTGCCGGTGAAATTGTGTTGTCACGCTCTGCTTCTAACGGTGCGTCTTCCCGTCGGTAATACGGCGGAACCACTGGTTGCTCAACCGGTTCTTCTTTGATTTTCTTCTGGAGGTAATCGATGGCGGCTTCCAGTTGATGGTCGCGGCCCAGAAAAGTTTCATGCGGTGGGTTATCGACCACAAGATCGGGTTCGACGCCGCGTCCCTCAATCAACCATTCTCCGTCATCGGTGAAAACGCCCAGTTGTGCGGCTGTTGCGATACCATTATCAACCAATGGGTTATTGCGACTTAACCAGATATGCCCGCCCCAAGTGCGAGTTCCAATGACCGTACCAATTCCCAATCGTTTCACACCCTCCGAGAACGCTTCTCCGTCTGAAGCTGTCCACTCGTTGCAAAGGACGACAATGTGTCCGCGGAAAGCGTACTGCATGTTCCAGTACGGTTGACCGACACGCGGCTTCCAATAGAACCACGCCTTTCTCAGCAAGCGACTCAACAGCCAGCTATCGATATTCCCTCCGTTGTTGTAACGCATGTCGATAATCAATCCCTGCCGGTTAAACACAGGGAAGTATTGCTCGGCCCATGCCGCATAGTCTGATGTTCCCATCGCTCGCAAATGAATGTATCCAATCTCGCGATTTGCTTTTTCTTCCACCTCTTGCCGACGGGTCAATTCCCATTCGTTGTACAACAGATTTGCGTACGATGTGATGGAGATCGGTTTCACGAGAATGGGCCGTTGCTTGCCGGTGCTGGCTGACTTCATCTCGACCAAAACATCTTCCCCGACCTTCTCTCTCAGCAGCATGGCAGGATGAGGCACACTGAGCACAGAAACATTATCGATTTCGACGATGATATCTCCTACGTTCACTTCGGGGTCGGCTTGCAATAAAGCAGGCGCTTCATGTGGATAATCGGTATCCCAGGCAGGAATCCGAGAGATGCGGTATCCGCCTGCCGCCTCATCGCGTAACAGTTCGACACCCAGTGAACCGGGGTCGATAGATTCTCCACCAGTTCGATAATCGCCCCCCGAAACAAAAATGTGGAGCGCTTCCAGCTCTCCCACAATTTGAGTGATCAGATCATTTAATTCAGAACGGTCGGTCACACGTTCCACGAGGGGTAGATAGCGATGGAGTTCTGCATCCCAATCGACGCCGTGTAATTCGCGGTCGTAAAAGTAATCTCGCTCCATGCGCCAGGCATCAACAAACATTTGACGCCATTCCTCACGAGGATCGACCGAAAATTCCCACCCACTGAGTTTAACGAGAGATTGGGTCGCGTTGATACCCGCGGAAATTGAGCCATCGAAGACATACAAATTATTTCCCGCTCGCGCGAAGACCTTGCGGCTATCTTCCGAAAGTTCATACGACGAGACTCCATTGATAATGTTTCGCACCGATCCTGGTTTCGAAGACAGCTTGAACGCTCGCAGGACTGATTGCTTCGAACCTGTTTTACCGCGATGTACAAAAAACAGATTTTGCGCGGTGGCCTTCAAGTCACGGTAATTTCCTGCGGGAACGGGGACTTTTTTCAGACGGAGCGAGAGGTTTTTGAAATCGTAATCTTTACTGACGGTCGGTTTGTATTGTTTTGTTGCTTCGTTCTCTGATTCATAAATCGAGCGCAATCCCGATTTCAAAGGCAATTCGTAAATATAACTGACGTTGTCAAAAAATGGTTCCGGTTGCCTCATGCCCCAAGGCGAAGAGACTTCCGAGGCTAGTCGCTGATCGACGACAAAAAATAATCGGTTTCCATCACGACTCCAGGTGGGGGAGTGTGCATCAATCCGGTCACTGGTGAGTGTCTGTTTCTGCTGGGTTTCAAAATTGTATAACCAGATTTGAGCGAAGTCATTGGAAGCATTGGCAGACCAAGCCAGCCATTTTCCGTTGGGCGAATACACTACCGACCCGAACGACCCATTATTAGAGGCGGCAATCAGTTCGCTTTTTTCCGTTTTGAAATCGTAACTCCAGAGCTTCAAATCCTTGTCAGTCCAGACAATTCGTTTCCCGTCAGGCGAGACCAGTGGGTCATATCGCAAGACGGCACCGTCTTTGGTCAATTGCTTTCGTTTGTCGACGGCAGTGAGATCGAATTTCCAGAATTCGTAGTCTCCCGATTCATCCGATACGACAATCAACGATTTTCCATCGTGACTGAAACTGATATCACGATAACGGACTCCCTGCTTACGACTGATGGGTTGAATGCGGCCTCCGCCCACCGGCGTGACAAACAACTGCCCGCGAGAAACCAACGCAATTTGGTCACCTTTCGGAGAAATGGCCATGTGAGAGAGATAACTAATCGGAGTCTTGATCCATTTTTCGCGAGTTTGTGCAAAATCCGAAACCAGTTCGATGTCAATCACGCGATCACTGCCATCGGCGATTGTGTAGAGTCTCAAGTCGGCTCCGTTTTGGTAGACGATTCGTCCTTGCCCCAAGCTGGGTTCCTGCACATCAAAGCCGACATGTTTTGTGTGTTGTTTCAAATCTTCTCCCTCAACCGTCATCGACCAGACATTCATGGTGCCATCACGATCAGTGACAAAGTAACAACGACCGTTCCACCACATCGGCGACCGACTGGTACCCTCGTAATCAGCCGTCATAGGAACGGCTTCCTCACTTCCCGGTTCCCACTTCCACAAATTTTGAGCGGTCCCGCCTTTGTATCGTTTTGTCCAACTCGATTGCTTTCCCAGTCGCGTGAAAAACAGGACCGACTTCTCATCGTTCCAGGCACCTTCTGCCGCTTGAGCTAAGGGGATCAAAGTTTGCGAGGTGGTTTTGATATCAATTTCGACCAGTTGTTTGTTGCGAGACAGTGGTGAGTAACGAGAGGTGGCGGCAAGAATCTTTCCATCGGGAGTCCAACCTTGCACCTGAATATATTCCCCTTCAAAGGTCATTCGCTTGGGGCGACCTCCCGAAACGGGCATGATGTAAATTTCGGTCGGGCCTTCGTACTGCGCGTTAAAAGCCAGCCATTCACCATCGGGAGAAATCGCCTTGCGGTATTCCAGAGAGTGATGTGTTGAAAGTCGACCGCCGAATCCTCCCTCAGCCGACACGACCCAGGTATCGCCTTCCGCGGTGAACGCGACCGTATCCCCATGAATGGTGGGATAACGGAAGTAACCGAGTTCGGCAGCCGAGAGAGCAGCCGGACACAAGATCAAACACAGAGTTAGCCAGCGGTTGTTCATCGTTGCAGCCAATCAATCGAGTAATATGTCAAAACAGGGGCTTTGGGCGATTTTATAGGTTACTTTGCCGACAACCTCATCGCCAATCATCAATCGACGACCCGGGACAAATTCACAGGGACACAACTCCTCCGACCGTCATAAACCGGCGTTTCTGTTCCATAGTGCACTCCCGCTACCCGACGAAACAAAAAAGGTTGCATCAGCACAAGAGGCCAAGGCATGTTAGATGGGTTTGTACTCCTGTCATATTCACCATCGATCTGTCGGCTTGGTCTCTGGTGATCAACTTGCAGACGCCCCTGATTCCCAAACGCTCAACACCGTTTTCAAGATTTGAAGATTCGGAGATTCGGGGACACACCTTGACCGAATCTTGACCAAATGTTGAATCAAATCTTTCCGAATCTTGATTTCGAATCTTCCATACTCTTGAGCAACTTGTTGGCACCTTTCGGTTTGAGTCGATCTTCATTTTGTGAGTGAGTGTTACTTTTTGTGGGTGCGCATTTTCTACGTCACGCGAGATCGCCTCCTTTCTCACGTTGCAGCCTTAGTCATTCTTCAACACACTACTGGCTGAATCACAGGTGTGCCTGGGTACGAACGTAGTGAGTCCCCAGATTTCTGATTCTGTGGGTGACCTGTCGGTCATCCACAGCCACCCAAGTAATACACATCGTGCTCGTACAAATCACCTGCGACACGCAATGACACTTGAACCTGCCCCAACTGCTTGCGCAGTAGGGCTATGTTGATGTCGTCATGACGTTCAAATTGCCAAAGATCGAGTCGCCTGTCGGCGAAACACGAACGCTAACTCTGGTAGATCGCGTTTGGCAAGGCGAGTTTTGAACGATCATTTTTTTGACGCAAAAACGCCAAGACACGAAGAAACGCAAAGCGTTCATTCTCTTCTTGGGTGGCACTGGCGGCTTGCCCGCCAGTGAGATGAGAGGGAACCAAATTTAATTCACCGCGGAGTTCGCATAGCCCGATCTGCGCCAGCAGTCGGGATGGGGGCAAGTGTCATTCGACGTGCTATGGAACTCTCGAATCAAACGAATAAAATTAAAACAGGGTGCCGGTGGGCGCTCCGGGGAATGGTGCGTCACTGAAAGGCGTCAACAGCAGGGTAGCCCAGCCGGAATCGGCTGGGTCGCGTGAGCGACAAGAATCTGTCATCATCATGGTACAATCAAGTGAGGCCGGACAACCACAGTCTGCAACCGCAGGATGGGAGGATAGAAACTACCGCCTTCGGTCTTGAATCCTCGCTATTGCTCGGCGACCTCAGTTGCTCTAAAGTCACCCAACCGATCTATGGATCGGTCGGGCTACCCTGCTTGCTCTACTTTGGAGTGCGGTGACTTGTCACCGCTTTCAGTATTGTTCCGATCGCCAACACATAATCCCAATGATACGGATCCTTCGAATGGAATTTCAAAACAGGGTCGCGACGGCTCATTCTTCGACGAGTTCGGTTATCGTCGTCGTTTCTGGCGTGACCGGTTCTAAGACCGAGAAGTCGGCGAAGACCGCATAAATTGCGATGACGGCGACAATCAGCACGAGCCCCGCGGTACGAGTGTGTTTCCACGGCGTCATGTCGACCGCTTTGACATCTTCCTGCACGAACTCGGTTTCGCGCGGGTACAATTCCCCGATGACTAACATCAAGATCACCAGCCAACAGAACACGATTCCCAGAAAGTGGAACGTGTGCATGGATTCTACAATGAGAGGAAACGGCGGGACGAAGTAACCGACCGCGATGAGGACAAAGCCTGTCACTAATCCCACTTTTGCGGCAAAGGCCGGAACGCGACGAGAGAGCATTCCGACAAGCACGACGGAGAAGATGGGAATGAAATACATGCCGTTCATCTTTTGTAGATAGCCAAAGATGCTTTCTGTCTTGGCTAACAGCGGGGCCAGACACATGGCTGTGATGGCGACAATCCAGCCAAAAATTTTACCACTGCGGACCACCTGTTGTTCCGCGGCATTCGGATTCAAGACAGATTTGTAGAGCCCCAAACTAAAGAGCGTACAGGAACTGTTGAGAGCGGAGTTGAAGCTGGAGAGGATCGCTCCGATCATGGCGGCTGCAAAAAAACCAGTGAGCGGAGCGGGCAACACATCGCTGACCAATCGACCATATGCGGTCACCGATTCGATCCCTTCGTTTTTGTAAATCGTATAAGCAATCATGCCGGGCAGCACGAGATAGAAGGGTCCGAGTAATTTGAGGGCACCGGTCAACAGAACGCCTTTTTGACCTTCGGCTAAACTACTTGCTCCAAACGTGCGCTGAATAATTTGCTGGTTCGTGGTCCAGTAGAATAACGTGAGCAGAAAAATTCCCGAGAAGACGGTAGAGAATGGGACGGAAGATTTTGGACCACCCACCGAATTCATTCTGGCTCTTTGTTCTGCAAACAGTCGATCTGCTCCTGCTGTGATGCCGCCGTCACCCCCCAGTTGAGATAATGCAAAGACGGTAATCATCATCCCACCCACCAAGAGGCCGATGCCGTTTAGAGTGTCTGAGACGGCGACCGTTCGCAATCCACCGAAGAGGGCGTAGATCGAGCCAATGATGCCGACCATCCAGACAATGGCCCACAGAAGAACAGTTTTCTGAAAAACTAAATATTCTTCTGGGTTCATATCGAGCGATGCTTGAGTCCAGCCCAGCGATTCGATGAAAGGGCCAAACATCGATGAAAGATCGAGAATGCCGCTCATGCCTTGAGCACCGGTGTAGAGAATAATGGGAAGGAGAATCCCCACATAGGCGAGCAAAAAGATGATGTTGGTAATGACTTGTGTCTGACGGTCGAAGCGGATTTCCAGATATTCGGGAACTGTCGCGACACCACTTTTCAAAAAGCGAGGCAAGAAGAACCACGCCATCATGACGAGCGAAATGACGCTGACCACTTCCCACACCATCACACACAATCCATCTTTGAAGGCATCGCCGTTCAGTCCGACAAGTTGTTCGGTCGACAGATTGGTCAGCAATAATGAGCCGGCGATGAGTGGAAAGGTGAGCGATCGTCCCGCCAAAAAATAGCCGCCTGTGCTGTCATGATCGTCCTGGTGTGTGATTCGCCAAGTGAGAAAGGCGACGAGGCCGGTGAAAAACAGAAATGAGGCAATCGTGAGAAACATGAGAGCGGTCTTTTTCTCGAAAGTGTGTATCGTCAGGGAGTTCTCAAAGAGTAATCCAAGAGGTCGTCATGAAACAGGAAAATCCAAGCCATCATTCTAGGGATTTTCGCCAACGACTCTATGAGTAGAGAATCCCCACAATTGAGAGCTGTTTCGGCCCGATGACTCAGGAACGGTGAAACTGAGAGAGACAGACAAGCAGATTCTGAAAAATCGATGAAGTTGGACTCGGTAGTTTTGTCTGTCGCACAAGAGTTTGTACTGTCGAAAGCTGGCTCAAGAAAATCTTCCTACCAGCACATCAAGTTCCCGTCGTGAAACTCACTCCTCCCTTATCACTCTCACAGAGATATTCCATGTGGTGTCTGATGCTCTTAGGAGCGATCGGATTCCAGTTCACGGGGTGTGACTCCGGTTCATCCACGATTTCGACGAAACAACTCCAGAAACTCATTCAACAAAATGATCACGCTGCACTCATCGTTGAATTGCCAAAAGTGATTGACCGGGATGGTGAGCTTCCTGAACTGTTGATGTTGCTGGCCCGCAGCCACGCGGAATTGGGGGACACCCAAGACGCAATCGAAACTTATCAACGTATCGCAACAGATGATCGAGATTTTGCGGACTCCGCATATTTTCGCGCCGGTGAGTTATTGATGACGAAGGGAGAGTTTCAAGCGGCTCGTCAGTCTTTCCAAGTTTCAGTCGCGGCAAAACCTGATCATTGGCAAGCCGTTCGCTGGTTGGCGATGCTGTCGGCCTACGACTACAACGCCGAAGAATCATTTCCGCTGATGCGATTATTGCTTACACGGGGAACTCCAGATTTGATGCTATTAACACATCTGGCAAATCCTGAAATTTCCATAGAGTTGAAACAGTTCATCACTCATCCCTCATCGAACTCGGTGACTTTTTCGACAGATTCTTTGGCCATATCGCGGACTGCCGCCGAACGAATGCACGAGGAAGATTACGCGGCTGCGGAACTGTTGCTGAGATCATTGGCAGCGGAGAGTTCCTGTGGGGAAGCCATTTGGATTCGTTACGGTCGGTGTCTGACAGAACTTCAAATGTATGGTCAGCTTCCGCGCTGGTGGCTCAACAAACCGGTTCATGTCGAGGAGTCGGCTGAATTCTGGTATCTATCGGGAAGTTTGGCGGAGCAGCTCGATCAAGACACAACAGCGATTGGTTACTATTTGGAAGCGTTCGACCGCTCTCCCGATCACCTCCAAGCCTGCCATCGTTTGGGGAGTCTGCTTTCAACAACGGGCGAATTGCAAACAGCGAAAGCTTTTCAAGATCGAGCACGAAGATTGCAGGAACTCTCCAAGGTCGGTTGGCAAATTTTTATGAAGCCTGACGATGTGGGCCACTTGCAGGTCGCCGCAAAATTGTGTCGGCAGTTGCATCGTCCGACGGAATCTTCGGCTTGGCTTGAACTGATGCGACAACGTCAACCCGAGAGAAATATTCCAGAGTTCAAGCAAGAGATTTCCGTTCCAGAGGTCAAGCGACGACTCCATGCGAGCGATCGATTTCCGTTGCTCCCCGTTGACGCTCTTTTGGGGATGTTACCTTCAACGACTTCTGAAGAAGCCGCCAGTCAAAAAGTGAAGTTCCACTTTGAAGATGTGGCCCGGGAAGTGGGGGTCGAGTTTCAATTCTTTAATGGAGCCGATCAATCAGACCAAACGAAACGCATGTATGAATGGACGGGCGGTGGTGTGGGTGTTTTTGATTTGAATGGAGACAGTTATCCCGATCTTTATTTTACACAGGGAACCGATTGGCCTGTCGAAGAATCAAACGATTCTTTCACCGATCAGGTCTTTTTGAATCTGGGTGGAAAAACATTTCGTAATGTCACCAGCGAGACAGGTATTCAGGAGAATCGATTCAGTCAAGGCGTTGCTGTGGGAGATATCAACTCGGATGGTTTTGATGATCTCTACGTTGCCAATATTGGAGTGAATCGGTTGTTGTTGAATCAGGGGGATGGCACGTTTGCAGAGGCTGAGTTGCCATTCGCAGATTCTTGGACAACCAGTTGTGCGATTGCCGACCTGGATGGCGATCATCACCCCGATCTTTATGATGTGAACTATCTGGAAGGAAGAGAACTCTTCCAGAAAGTTTGCAACGATCGCGAGAACGGTGCTCCACGTTCTTGTAACCCCATCTACTTTCACAGTGCGGCTGACCGATTGATCCATTCTTCTACTACAGGCGAGTGGCAAGACGTGACGGATGCTGTTGGCCTCTCAACGACTCAAGGAAACGGCTTGGGGATCGTCATCGCCGATCTCAACGAAGATCGGAATCTCGATCTGTTCGTTGCCAATGACATGACCGCCAATCATTACTGGACTCGTGAGTTGAATGGAAGACAGTATGAGGAGCGTGCTCTCGAACAGGGTCTGGCGTTCAACCGCAATGGATCAGCGGAAGCCTGTATGGGGATCGCAGTCGGTGATTGGGATCTTGATGCCGATCTGGATTTGGTCGTCACCAATTATTACCAAGAATCAAACACAGGTTATGAAAATCAAGGTCGGGGACTCTTCACGGAGACCACTCGTAAACAGGGACTCTTCACTGACAGCCTTGATGTTCTCGGGTTCGGAACCCAATTTTTAGATGCTGACAACGATGGTCGGCTGGACCTGGTCATCGTCAACGGCCATTTGGATGACAGGACCGATAACGGCACGCCGTTCGATATGCCCGCCTTGTTGTACCGCAATCTTGGCGACACAATGAAGCGAGAGATTGGTGGGCCGTTTTTTGCAAGGCGACTGATCGGTCGTGGCTTGGCAAAACTCGATTGGAATCGCGACGGACAGATTGAATTTGCAGTTTCTCAGCTTCATGGTCCTGCCTGCCTGACGATCAATCGGACAAATTCCACCAATTCTTATCTTGCTTTCAAGCTGATTGGAACGACCTCCGCGCGTCATCCTGTCGGTACGAAGGTCACGCTTGTGACCGATCTTCGTGAGTATGTGCAGACGCTGACTGCGGGAGACGGTTATCAAGCCAGCAACGAAAAGTTGATCCTCTTCGGGCTTCCTTCCGAAGAAACTCCTCTGAGTGCCGAGATTGACTGGCCTTCGGGGAGAACCGATACATTGCAGAATCTCGAACGAGAGATCCATTATGTACTGGTTGAAGGTGAATCAGCGCGTGCTCTTCCCTGACAATATTTGTGCCGTCTCGTGCGATCATTGTGTTGATGGGAGGGATTGAGATGAATATTTCAAAAGAGAACAGCGCACATAAATTGAAGGAATGATGAGTTTCTCTTCACTCAATAAAGATCAGATCATCTCTTGATTAATAACATTGTACACGCTGGTTTTAGAGTTGTAGGCGTGATTTTTCTCACGTAGTCTTTCACCCAACTCGCCAACATCGGCACGAATTGAAAATTATATTTTTCGTTCGGTGTCTCGCCTCAAATAGGGCAATGTGCCCTCTTCTTTTTTTGCCCATTGACAGGAGATTTTTTACGATGAAGAAGGTTCCATTGAAGCGGTCGAATCACCGTAATGGATTTACTCTGATTGAATTATTGGTTGTGATTGCGATCATTGCTGTTCTGGTGGCATTATTACTGCCCGCCGTCCAGCAAGCTCGTGAAGCAGCCCGTCGTTCTTCTTGTAAGAACAATATGAAACAACTCGCACTGGCTTTGCACAATCAGCACGATGTTTACAACAGTTTGCCGCCAGGGGTGCCTTCCTGTCAGCCTTCCGCTGATCTTTACGTCATGGGTGGGGTGCAAGAGAATCCCAGTCAATGCCTTGGCCCTAACTGGTTGGCGAATATTCTGCCACAGATGGAACAGGCTCCTCTACACGAAGACGTTAAGACTTGTAACGCAGCTTATCCAAACCCTCCCGAGAACTGTGAATGGGGTGGCGGACCGGGAAGTCGGACTCCCGCTGCCTACATTTGTCCCAGTGTTCCACGATTGCGTCAACAATTTTCTTACTATGCTTTGGAAAGTCTTTCGAAAGGGAATTACGCCGCCAACTGGGGCAGCAATCACTTCCTCTCGGGAACAAGCCAATCCGAAGCAGGCATGTTTGGAGTGGAAATTGTCGATAATAGTACGCCAGAAGCTCGCATGGGTAACGGCAAAGGAACTCGTTTCAGCGATTGTGTAGACGGTTTGAGTAACACAGTTTTGCTGAGTGAAATTATTGCCTGGGACGACGACGATGATGGTCGTGGCGTGTGGTTCTGGGGCGGGATGGGTGGTGCTTCTTTCACTGCCAAATTCCCACCGAACTCTGATGGGACCGATGTATTCCAAGCATGTGGGGCCACGAACATTCCGACCGGTGATCCACTGGTCTGTGTCGAAAACAAGGCCGATTCGCAGATCTGGACGTCTGCTCGCAGCTATCACACCGGTGGTGTGCAGGCCGCTATGTCGGATGGTTCCGCGCGATTCATTTCGGAAAATATTGATCTCGGCATTTGGCAGGCGATTTGTACGCGTGCCAACAATGAAGTGGTCGGAGAATTTTGAACTCTCTCAATTGCCGTTGATATCGCATCCTCACAATTCAACGTGAGGATGCGTTCTCTTCTCTCTTTGGTTCATTCAGTTTCCAAGAGTCTCTTATTACTCAATGATCTCTGTCGAGTCTTGCCAGGTTCTGCGGAGCGTTATCAAGGATTAAATTCAGACATGTTAAATCGTTCATCGTTGACGCAAAGATGGTTGCAAACACTCTTTCTGGTTGCGATTTCCTCGTTCTTATTGACAGGATGTGGTGGGGGAGCTCCTGCGGGTCCACCGACCGATGATGATGGTATTATTGAATCGTTTGTCACTGAACTGCCCGATCGTGCCACTCAACCGAAACTGTGGGAAGAAGCATTTGTCGCGGGTTCTGCTCCGGCAGATGCCAAACCTTATCAAATGATTCAAGTGGAACCACAAGAGGTCTCGGTGGATGAAAACAAAGCCACGGTCATGGTCACCATCACTTCGGGTGCAACTCCTGCCGAGGGAGAGCCGGTGGAATGGACTCTGGAAAAAACGGGCTCCGATTGGAAATTCTCATCCGCTCCTCTTAAAGTAATCTCTCAATAATTGTTGTGAACTTCTCAATCCGGTTGCGTTGCAAACTGTTCCACCGAAACAAATTCTCGCGTGGGAATCACATGCTCACCAAACTGAGTAAAGGTGGCGACATCGGCCGCGTCTCGCCCATACGCGATGGTGAGTCGGGCACCTTGAAGATTGGTTTGAGTCGGATCGAATGTGTACCACCGATTCCCCACATAAATTTCAAACCAGGCGTGCATGTCCATCGGATTGAGACCATGTAAATATCCGGCCACCATGCGAGAGGGAATGCTCAAAGCACGACACAGGGCAATTCCCAGGTGTGCCATATCTCGGCAGACGCCGAACCCTCGTTCTTTGACCTGTAAAGCGGAAACTAATGTGTTGCTCGATCCCGGTTGGAAGTCGATGTTTTGTCTCAGCCAGTTCACGATGGCGGCGGCTTGCGAATAACCGGGCTGATAGCCGGCGGTGATGTCTGCCGCCAATTCGCCCAAGCAATCCGATTCGCAATATCGGCTCGGTGCGAGAAATCCCATCACACTCGCAGGCAACGCGGCAGCGGGAATGAATCCCGCATCGGGATGTTCGTCATCGTAGGGAACTGTTTGCGCCAGAGTTTCTGATTTGAGAGAGAAATCTCCTTCAGGTGCCACGAGTCGCTGACAGAGGTTGCCGAAAAGATCTTCGTATTCTTCCGCAATAATTTGGGGCGACAGTTGAAAATCCTGACGGGAAATCCATTGATGCCCGCCACTCCGTGGACGCAGCGTGAAGACGAATGGCGTGGACGTCGGCAAGTCAAAACTCAGTTCGTAGCGACAGCGAATCCAGACAGGCATGCAGAAACCTTTTCAGCGATCAAACTTGGTTCGGCGAGGCACTCCTCGGGGTGCAGTCTAACATCGAACACCGTAATTGAACATTCACCGCTGCATTTCGAGCCGATGATTCGCTCTGCCTCACAGTTTCTCATTCACCAATACAGATCAGCTCGCGGATTGTATGAGCGAAGATCCCGTCTTCTGAAAACGAAAGCGATGCCCGCGTCCACGATTGTCCCGCCGGGCCGAGGTCATTGATTGACACGATGGCCGTTTCGTCCAGCGTCTTCGCGTTCCATTTGAGAACATACACAGTCCCGTTCATGACGGGAATGTAAAGATGATCGCCGGCGACCGACGGTGACGGAGCGGCAATGTGTCCCCAGCCATTCCCCTGCGAGCGTTTGTCTCCCATGACAACCAAGCCGCGCGAGTTCTTCATGTCGTTGGCGGCAATTGATTGGAGATTGATGGGGACCGGCTTGGGAATTTTCTTTCCGTTTGGACTCATCGCGGAAGGATCGTACCATTGATATTGATCGGGTTGTCCGACCGTACGCGCCAATTGCAGTGGCAGTTCCAGATATTCGACGACGCCCGTTTCGACATTCACTCGACCGAGATAGGGATGCGTGTAGCTGCGGAAATAGTGGTAAGACCCGACCAGCAAATTCGAGCCTTGTGTGATCATGCGGCCTTTCTTTTTATCGGGGATCGTTTCTATCTGGGTGATTCGTTGGGTCTCCAGAAGGCGACAGACTGGAACATCTTTCAATATGGAAACCTGTGAAACAATCTCCCCCGTCAAAGCATCGACCGAAAGATGTTCGTCCTGATGAAACAGGTGGATCTGATTGTTGCGCAGGCTATAGGTCATCGTGCTCATGAATCCATCGAGAGGCAGCGTCCACAGAGTCGCCCCATCCTCGGCATTCACCATCGAGATTCCTTCCGGTTTCTCGGGTGGCCCATGTCCGCCGCCACGACCAACGACCATCACTGATCGACCATCCTCGAGCTTTTGGAGCAACGGCAGGCATCCCATGTTGACGCCACACTTGCTCACCCAGACAGTCTCTCCTGACTTCATGTCGAGCGCGTTCAATTGCGTCCACATCTTGAGAGGAGAATCTGCGTATTTATGCGGGAAGTTCCCATCGGGATCGGGTGGATAGATTTGTCGCGTGAAGATGACGTTGCCGTTGTGTAGACAAGGCAGAGTGCGACCGGTACTGAGAATTTCACGACTCCAGACAGGCTTGCCCTCCAGATCGAAACAGGCCACTGTTCCCGACGCATTCACGAAGACAACTCGCTCGCCATCACAGACTGCCGGAGGCGCGCTGCTATCACTAAAACATCCCGATAAACGGAGTGGATGACGACCGGCAATTTCGCGCTGCCAGAGAATATTTCCCGTCTTGGTATCGCAACACCAGGCAATGATGTCTTTGCCGAGTTCGGCATCTGACGAAACGGGTTTCATCGTGGAGAAAAAGAGTTTGTCACCAAAAACAACGGGCGTACTTTGTCCTGTCTCGGGGAGTGTGATTTTCCAGGCGATGTTTTCATGGCGAACGCGACTCCATGTTGTGGGAGCCGATGCGGTTGTCTGAAAATTGGATGTCGGTCCCGAACCTTGCGACCAATCTTCTGCCGAAGTGTAGATGGGCACAGAGGTAAGCACCATCATGTGGAGGAGAATCGCATCGAAACGGATGAGCGACATGGTGCGTTTTCCTGATCGAGAAAGAATGAATGCCAGTTGAGAGGGCAAAACGCGCCGCAAAATTGCCTCCACAAGGACTTGAACCTTGAACCTACTGATTAAGAGTCAGTTGCTCTGCCAATTGAGCTATAGAGGCGGCTCGTAGAATTATATCAAAGACCCTTTCAAAAAACATCGACCCGGACGTTTCTTTTCGCTGGTCGAGCTTTCGGGCGGTCATTCTTCTGCAGTGATCAATTCGGGCTTGAATCTCGCGGCGCGGCTCTCAATGATTAATGAACTGATATTCCCTGTGTCCTCTCCGTCGGAGTTATCATGAAATTGGTTGATGGTTTAGCCGGATTGACTTGTTGTCTGTTGATGTTTTCATATGAAGTGGCGACCGCTCAAAATCTTGAAAAGAAGATCGATGTTGAACTCTCTGAGAAAAGATGGACAACACTGATCTTGCTCGGGAGCAAATCTCCTCAAGCTCAACCGATTCCCGCGAAGGCTCCTCTCAAGTCCGTGACAAAGTTGGAATTTGAAGGCCCGAATAGCGGTAACCCGCACTTGCTCAACAAGTATCAAGTCGAGGGGAAGTTTGTTATTCAAAATGGATTTCTGGTACCACAAGGTGGAAACTCTGCGCTGCTGCAACTTCCTCCCAGCGATTCGTTTCAGCTTGAAGGTTACGTGGGCCTGAAGGGGGCAGGGGGGTGTTTGATTCTGTTCGGCTGGGATCTCGAGACGAAATCTGGCCATTGCTTGTATCATTCGCAATTACGAACAGAAGGTGCTCCGTGGCGGTTGTGCCGGATTGAGGATGGGAAGATGGCACCCGGAAGCGATGTTCTGTTGAAGCATGAAAAGATAGACGGTGAAGGTGCCTTGCGTATGCAGGTGGTCGATCACAAGTGTTCGCTGTCGATTTTCAACAAACCCATCATGAACGATTATCAACTCACCGACTATTCCGCGGGGGCCATTATGATCGGCACGTTCAATCCACGGTACGGCCCCAAACAGATCGGGATTCATTCTTTACGGATGAAGGGGTGGTAGAGAGATTTACGCTTCCATGTTGATGCAAGCAGTGATCGGGTTGCTCTGCGAAAGTGTTTGGTGGATGACACAATAGCGTTCGGTCAGTTGTAACAGTTTATTGATGGAAGATTCTTCGGCATCCGACTGCACCGAAAATAACAGTGACAGATTTTGCATGCCGACCGGTGTTTCGCGATTGACACCCAATGTGCCGCGAAAATCGAGATCACCGCTCGCAGTAACAGTTCCGTCGGTAAATTCAATTCCCATCGCGGTGGCGACCGAACAAAAGGTGACACCGGCACACGCTGCCAGAGATTCCAAAAGGATCTCACCCGAACAGAGTGTCGCCTCTTTTCCTCCGGCTGCAGGATGGACGCTGGAAATCGAAGTTGTTCGCTCGGGAAGATGACACGAAAGCGTATCCCGGTCGAGTTCTCCGGTCACAGACATCGAGACCAGCGCGTCAGTCGGAGACTCTTTATAGCGTTCTTTGACGGGCGCCTGGAGTTCGCGGAGTTGTTCTGGAGTCATGAGAGAGTTTCGAAATGCGTTCAATGAGAGTGTGGAGTCAGATCACTTTCAAAATGGCAAACGAACTCTTGGAAAGCAAGTTGTATCTACTTTAGAACAACCACATTAGAAAAATGATGAACGCCAGCACGCCGCACCCGATGGCGTAAGCATTCAAGTACTTCACTGTTTGCATCGTCTTTTCGACGCGAAATTGAAGGTTGGGATCGGTTTCAATCAGTTTGATTTCCTGGGTCTGATGCCGGGCTCCCAAGAAGCAGATGCCGCCCAGAATCGCGAAAGCGATGACAAAATAGAACATCATTTTGGCCTTTGTTACTGACGGTTGTCAGACACACCGGGCCGAGAGAACTCGTTCGCGTCCCGCTGCATCTTTCAGGATGTGGATCTTTTGGAAACCTGTCTGCGATTTGAGAAATGTGGCTGCTGACTGAATATTGTCTGGCCCGAGTTCGAGTAATAACAATCCGTTTGGTTTCAAAAAACATGGTGCGTCGATGATGATTCGTCGAGCCAAGTCGAGCCCGTCTGCTCCACCATCCAAAGCCAGTCGAGGTTCGTGATCTTTCACGTCTGCATCGAGTTGGTCCAGTTCGGCAGTTTGAACATAGGGAGGATTGCTGACGACGGCATCAACTCGCAAATCTTCAGGCAACGAAGCGAACAGGTCTCCTTCATAAAAATGGATTCGAGATTCGACCTGGTGACGGCGGGCGTTTTCTTTGGCAATTCCTAACGCTTGCGAACTGATGTCGACCGCATTGACGGAAAGTCCCGACTGATGGACGGCAGCCGTCACAGAGATCGCTCCCGATCCTACTCCAAGTTCGATAGCTTCGGCAGCAGGAAAATCCTTAAGGTAATCGAGCAATGCGAGTACCAGAGTTTCCGTATCCGGGCGAGGAATCAGGACATCAGAAGTGACACGGAAGTCGAGGCCAAAAAATTCTCGTTTCCCGACGAGATAGGCAACTGGTTCGTGTTCGGCACGTCGTCTTACGAAACCTCTCAATCGTGTTCGTTCTTCTTCCGTCAATGGACGTTCGTACTGAACATACAATTGAATTCGAGGACAATTTAAGACATGCGCAAGCAGAATTTCTGCGTCGAGTCGCGGAGTGTCGCAACCTCGTTCGGTAAAATGCTGCGTGGTCCAGGTCAGAATGCGACGGACTGTCCACGGTTCGGCAGCAGCCGGTGCGGATGATTCTGAACTCATAATCCCTCCGTGGTGAGTCAGTGATTGCAGATGACAGTCAGTGAATTGCGTCTTTGTTAATCGTCTTTGTTTCCGCCAAGACGTTCCTGACGATCAAACTCTAACAGTTCTTTCACCAGTTCGTCCATCTCGCCTGCGATGACTTTATCCAATTTGTGAATGGTCAGACCGATGCGGTGATCGGTAATGCGGTTTTGCGGGAAATTGTAGGTACGAATACGCTGTGACCGATCTCCTGAACCGATGAGTGTTCTGCGTTGTTCCGCACGGGCCGAATCGACCTTCTCTTTTTCGTAGTCGAACAATCGTGAACGTAACACTCGCATCGCAGAGGCACGGTTTTTGTGCTGACTTTTCTCGTCCTGACACTTCACCACAATCCCACTTTCGAGATGGGTAATTCGGACAGCCGATTCTGTCTTGTTCACTTTCTGGCCACCCGGCCCACCGGCACGCATCGTGTCAATTCTGATGTCTTCGGGTTTGATGTCGATTTCGACATCCGTCGCTTCCGGCATGACGGCCACTGTCGCCGCCGATGTGTGAATGCGTCCTTGGGTTTCTGTTTCGGGAACACGCTGGACCCGGTGTCCGCCTGATTCAAACTGCAACTCGTGGAAGCAACTTTCTCCCGAGATCGAAAACGTGATGTCTTTGAAGCCACCCATATCACTTGCGGAAAAATCGATGGTTTCGTATTTCCAACCGCGCGATTCTGCGTATTTCGTGTACATCTCGAACAGGTCGCGGGCAAACAGTGCGGCCTCTTCACCTCCGGTGCCTCCACGAATTTCCATGATCAACGAGCCGCGCGTAATGGAATCGCCAGCAGTCGCCAGATCTTCAAGGACTTGTTCGAGCGAATTTTTTTTCTTGGTCAGCTCATCGAGTTCGGCTTGAGCGTATTCGCGCGTCTCTTTGTCCGATTCTTCATCAAGCATCTCTTGTGCAGCGGAAATGTTTTCTTCAAGTTCATTGAACTCGCGAACCTGCAAGGCGATTTTCTGAAGGCCACCATACTCGCGTTGAAGTTCCAGCATGCGATCCACATCCGTCATGATAGACGGATCCTGGAGTAGTAGTTCCAACTCCTCGTAGCGTTTGAGTTTGATTTCGAGGCTGGGAAACATGGGTGTGCCTGTCCGGGAGAAGATTCAGAGTCAAAGAGATCAGTCCATAAAATCACCCGACCGATGCGCAGCACCTGCCGGGTGAATTGTCTGAAAACTGAGCTACTTGGACGCTTCTGCCGTCTCTTCGGCTTCTTCTTTTTTGCCCCAGCCGTATTTCTTCTGGAACTTTTCGACACGACCAGCAGAGTCGACGAACTTCATCTTGCCCGTATAGAACGGATGAGAGAAGGCTGAAATTTCGACTTTCACAAGAGGATACTCGGTTCCTTCGTGTTCGATCGTTTCATCAGTTTTGATCGTTGAGCGAGTCAGCAGTTTTTCACCACTCGAGGTGTCAAGAAACACCACGTCTCGGTATTCGGGATGAATGTCTTTCTTCATGGTTTTGTCTTTCGATGACTGGGCCGATTGTATCCGGCCCCTGTAATGGCCTAAAAAGCAGAGTCCCACAGTTTAGATCCCTCGGGAAAAAACTGCAATCCTGCCCGATGGCTGTTTTGAAAGCTTTTTTCGGGCTTTTTGGAGCAGAACCCGATAATCGTGATTCTCGGAAAATATCGTTAGCAGTCATTTACCATTCTTGTGGTGTGAGACGTAGGGCTGCGAGGCGGCTCTAGAGTTTTAAGAGTTGGCGTTCTTGGACGGTCGCTTCACGATTGGATTGTCCAGGTTTGTAGATGGGGAGATCGTGGCATGTCTCCACAAATGAGATTGAGCAGGCACATCCCATTGGTCCGATTGAGTCACTCAAATCGGCTTGCAGGATGGGGAATATGGGCTAAAATAGCCTCATTCAAGTCCTTTTGGTGGTCTGGCCGATGCTTGTAAAACAGTGACTTGAGTGAACCTGACCTCGAAAAAATCACTCCATTGAGTAATTTGAAGGGGATCTGTTCCCTTTTTTGTAGAGAAGTTCGTCCACTGCTTGACTGGCAAGTGAGGGGTCGGGCATGATAGAGGTATAAGCTCTGGCAACAATTTCGTTCGTCAGAATTCACGACTTTCAGTTTTGATAAAGGAGTCCGACGATTCGAGGAAAACCACGTTTGAATGAAGATATCCAGGTCACACCGATTCGCGTTGTCAACGAGGAAGGTGAGATGCTGGGTGAGATGGCTATTGAAGATGCGCTCAAAATGGCCAAGGAAGCGGAACTCGACTTGGTCGAGATCAATCCCGACGACACGCCGCCCGTTTGCAAAATCATGGATTTTGGCAAGGTGCAGTACGAACGTCGAAAGAAACAAACCGGCGGCACCAAGAAAACACATCAGCAACAATTGAAGCAAATTCGCTTGCGGGCCAAAACGGGTCAGCACGATATCGACTTCAAAATGAAGAAAGTGCGAGAGTTTCTTGGTCGCAAAGACAAAGTCAAAATCAACGTGCTCTTCCGAGGGCGCGAGAATGCTCACCACGAACGTGGACGCGAAATGCTCCAGGAGATTGGCGAAAGTCTGAAAGACGTCGCTGATATTGAACGGGCACCTTTCATGGAGAGTGGCCGCTCGATGTCGATGCTTGTTGGACCCAAATCATAATCTTCATCGAGGATTGTCGAAACACTTCACCGCCCAGTGATTGAATTCACGGGCGGTTTTTTTGTGGGGTAAAAGTTTTTTTTGACGCAAAGTCGCAAAAACCGCTGAGAAACGCAGAGCAGAAAATAGCCGTTGTGCGCAAGCACGACGGATGGGACCAATCCAGATTGCGAGATGGAGAGAAGGGGACTCACGCAAAGGCACATTGAAACGAAGAAATAGCAGAAATCAGGAATTCGGAAAAAGAGATTAAAACTGTATGGCAGGGTGGCTGGGGACGAACGTAGTGAGCCCCCAGTTGAATGTTCTTCAGGTCTCTATTCTAGCCAGTCCTTGGGGACAGGGTCCAGGTGCAAGGGGCCATCCGTTTCGTCATCAAACCAACCAGAGCTTGACCACTTCCAATCAGACGGTGTCTCAACAAGTCCCTTCCGAACGGGGTTTGCATGGATGTAATCGATCATTTTCAGGAGCATCGCGGGAGAGGTAACATTCCTGTCGTATCCTCCTCCCGATTGCCAGAAGAGTCGTTCGGTTCGATCACCTCGTTGACGAGTGATTTTATCTAACCACTCCGGCGAATGTTCTTGGAGGTATTGGATTGCTTTTGTTCCAACCGGACCTTTAATTGATCGTTTGATGTTTCCTAAGTCGGGTTTCTCATCGTGAGGGTAGATAATCATGTGGACATGATCCGGCATAAACACATAGGCCCAGAGTGAATAGCGATAAGTCTCGCGAGATTCATTGATGGCCTCGCACAACCACTGACAACATCGATCCGATTTAAGAAACGGGAATCCGTGGTAGCAGGAAAAAGTCAACTCGTGTGCGTGACCTGATTCATGGATATTTCGACGATGTCGTTTCATGGTCAATCATCTGGGGGCTCACTACGTTCGTCCCCAGCCACCCAACAGCTATACTAAGAACTCATGCGTTGTAGAAATGAGTGCAATAAATCGCCTAATAATCTTTCTTTGCGTTTCTTAGCGTCTCTGCGACTTTGCGTCAAAAAAACCTGACTCCTGATTCCCGAAGCCTGAATCCCTAAACCCATCATCACAGCCCAGTTGTCATCCGTTCGCGGTGATGGACGATGGCTGATTCGACGAAGCCTTTGAACAACGGATGTGAGGCGGACGGTTTCGACTTGAACTCCGGGTGATATTGCACGCCGACAAACCACGGATGATTGTCGACTTCCACCACTTCCGCGAGTAAGCCATTAGGGCTCGTTCCGACCGGCGTCATGCCGTTGTCGATGAACTGCTGTTTGTATTCCGGGTTGAATTCATAGCGGTGACGGTGACGTTCGCTGATCTCGTCTTCGCCATACGCTTCGCGAGATTTCGAACCTTCTTGTAACACGCACGGTTGGGCTCCCAATCGCATGGTGCCACCTTTGTGGGTGATCGTCTTTTGTTCTTCGAGCATACAGATGACGGGATGATCGCAATCGGAAGCGAACTCGGTGCTATTTGCGTCGGTGAGTTCCAACACGTTGCGGGCAAATTCGATCACGGCACACTGCATTCCCAGACAGATCCCGAAGAAGGGTATCTCGCACTTGCGGGCATATTCAATCGCTTGAATCTTGCCTTCAATCCCCCGCATGCCGAACCCACCCGGCACCAACAATCCATCGACACCTGCCAGCAGAAACTCGGCTTCGCCATTCTCAAACTCTTCAGCTTCAATCCGTTTGATGATGATGCGGGCCGAGTGTGCCATGCCGGCGTGATCGAGTGATTCGTAGATGGATTTGTAGGCGTCGCGGTGTTCGATGTATTTGCCCACGACGGCGATTGTGCATTCGGTTTTCGGTTTGCGGATGCGATGGATCAGTTCTTTCCAATCACCCATTTCGAGCGAGCCGCCGGAGAGTCCCAGTTTGTCGAGAACCAATTGATCGAGTTTATGTTCGGCCAAGCCGAGGGGGACTTCGTAGATCGAGAATTCTTTATCGATTTCTTCAATGACGGCTTTGGTTTCAACATTGCAGAATCTGGCGATTTTCTTGGCGTTGTCCTCTCCCATCGGACGCTCTGTTCGCACGACGAGGATGTCGGGTTGAATACCGATCTGACGTAATTGACCGACACTGTGTTGGGTCGGCTTGGTCTTCATCTCTTTGGCGGCTTTGAGGTAAGGCACTAAAGTGAGATGAATGAACAGACAATTCTCGCGACCGATATCGAGCGGTATCTGTCGAATCGCTTCGAGGAACGGCAAGCCTTCGATGTCTCCGATGGTGCCGCCGAGTTCGGTGATCACGATGTCAACATCCGGCTCACCGAGATCGAGCACGCAGCGTTTGATCTCGTCGGTAATATGGGGAATCACCTGGACGGTCGCGCCGAGATATTCGCCGCGGCGTTCTTTATCGATGACGCTGGAGTAAATTTGGCCGGTGGTGTAGTTCGATTTTTTGGAGAGTGGTGACGAGGTGAAGCGTTCGTAGTGTCCGAGATCGAGATCGGTTTCCGAGCCATCATCGAGAACATAAACTTCGCCGTGCTGAAACGGACTCATCGTGCCGGGGTCGACATTCAAATAAGGGTCGAGCTTTTGCA
Organism: Planctomycetota bacterium; assembly: GCA_030836185.1. Classification (GTDB taxonomy): domain Bacteria; phylum Planctomycetota; class Planctomycetia; order Planctomycetales; family Planctomycetaceae; genus JABURQ01. The sequence goes on along the minus strand of JAURQH010000047.1, from coordinate 46,168 downwards.
TGCGGATATTCAAGCCGCGTCGCTCGAGCAACATGGCAACTGATGCAGAGGTCAGCCCTTTTCCGAGCGAACTGACGACTCCTCCGGTGACAAAAATGTGCTTGGTCATTTGGATTCTAGATTTTGGGTTTTTGATTTTCATAGCCCAACTGCGCAAGCAGTCGGGATGGGTACAATTTTACGAACGCGTCCCTTGTGCTTGCGCACATGGGCTATCAGCCAACGAAAAAAGGCGGCCTTCCAGAATCTGGTCGACACGCCTGTGTCCCGTCTAATATAGCGTGACTAGCCGTTCGCTTCACGCCAGCGGGCGACAAATTGTTGATAATCTTCGGGAGTATCGATGCCGGGGGCTGATTCTGAGACTTCGACCACACCGATTGTCGCCCCGTTTTCCAACGCTCGAAGCTGTTCCAGCTTTTCTAGTTGCTCCAAGGGAGAAGGCGGCAATTGGGTCAATTTCAGTAGGAATTCCCGGCGATAGGCGTAGAGACCAATGTGATGACGCCACGGAGAATTTCCCGATTTCAGGACTTTTTCGACCGACTCATCACGAGAAAACGGAACCACGGATCGACTGAAATAGAGCGCCCGTCCATCCTCGGCACAGACGGCTTTTACCACATTGGGAGACGCCAGCAACTCCGGGTCCGTGAGTGGCGTGACGAGCGTCGTCATTTGCCAATCGGGGTGCGATTCCAGAGCCGAGACTGCCGCATCAATGTGAGCCGGGTCGATTTCCGGTTCGTCCCCTTGAATGTTGACGATGATCTCGGCATCAGGACAACAGCGCTCGACCACTTCGGCGATGCGATCCGTTCCGCTGAGATGCTCGCCCGTCAATTCCACGTGACCACCAAATGAGTTCACCGCATCGGCCAATTCATCACAATCCGCCGCCACGATGACAGCGTCTAATGATGTTGCCTGAGACGCCACTTCCCAAGTGTGTTGGATGAGTGTCTTGCCAGTCTCAGCGAGGAGCGGTTTTCTCGGTAATCGCGTCGAACTTAAACGGGCAGGTAAGATGCCGACAACACGCATGGTTTGGACGTCCTTGTCCGGGGGGGCGAATGACCAATGTCAAAATTCAAATGACGAATACTACGATCATAAATATTATTAAGAAGCCGCCGTCGTCAGGGCCGATGATTCCGCAATGTGCTGGGACCAGTCCCAGCCTACGAACGGGAATGATAATAAACTGACGGGGCTAGCTTGAGGGCAGATGAGGAGGCTCTTCATCAATTTTCCAACGACAACGAAGGAAATGGATCAAAAGGATTGGATTTGTTGGTCTTTGTCGTTCTCGTCGATGGAGCATCACTTATCCCAGGTTCGGAGGATGTATGATAGATTTCTATCAATTCTACGTTTGTCGCCGTGGTTCGATATCTATCTTCCAAGAGCGACAGTGTGATTCTTTCTGCTTTTAGAACGGATTCTGAAGCGAGATGAGACAGACGATATTCTAAAGGAAGTTCTTTATCTCCGGTCAGCTCAACCTGTTGAGATTGAGTCGAATAAGCCAGCGATGCTCCTTTGATTTCTACATGCTGTTTCGTGCCATAACTTCCCAGTAAGGCGAAGTCTTTGCAGTCCAATTGAAAGGAGCGATCTTTGGCATCGCTGACTGCTTTGAATTCTGCCTCGTGACAACCGATCAGGAAGGCATTCGCCGGGATCTGATTCTGATGGATGGCGATTTCTTCATCCGATTGCAGGAAGCGCACACCTTGTGGCTGGATCATTAACCAGATGGGGTACTCTTTCAGATCGTCCTTCAACTCAATATTGCCAATGGTCTCGGGGACGGGGGCGATGGGTTTCAGTTGTTCTTTGGATTGGGGCTTCGATTGCGCGTCAAAGAAGCTCGGATACGGATCGAACTCTTGCCCGGTCGAGAGAGTGGGCAGCCAGAAAGAACCGAGAACAGCCACGAGTCGGATTAATCGCATCACATCCTCCTGAAAGATGAGTCCTGAAGAGAGATCCCTACAACTATACAGAATTGTGATCTCTCGTACAGATGAATCCGGTCGGTTAGCACGGTCACTCGCCACTGTTTCTGTCATGCTGAGAGATCAATTTGACATATCCGCTTTGATAGAAATGCATTAGATTGACCCGCATAACTTGAAACTGAATCTGATTCACCTCCTCACCCCGTCCCTCTCCTCCAGAGGAGGAGAGGGTGGCATGCAAGCAGGCTCATTCGAGTAAAAATTGCGCGTCGCTTAATCCCTTCTCTTCCTTTGGAGGAGAAGGTGCCCGAAGGGCGGATGAGGAGGTCGAACGCCTTTCACACATGGGTATGCTGTGTCCAACACCATCGACAAATCAAACCTGCCGACACTTGGTCGCGACCGTTCTTTTTACGGCATGACGGTGACGCAATTTCTGGGCGCGTTCAACGACAACCTCTTCAAGCAATTAGTCCTACTCTATTGCCTCGATGTCAAAGCGCGTTCGGGAGTCGATTATCAATCATGGGCACAGGCGATCTTTGCCATTCCCTTTGTTCTCTTCTCTGGCATGGCCGGCTGGTTGGCCGATCGAAACAGTAAACGAACCATCGTCGTTCTCGCGAAAGTGGCCGAGATCGTCATCATGGCGATGGGGATGTTCGTCTTCCTTTATGGATCTGATGTGCCGCGAGAGACGTTAATGTTACTGTTCGTGGTGTTGGCCTGCATGAGTTTGCAGAGTGCGTTTTTCGGACCGCCGAAATACGGCATCTTGCCCGAACTATTTCGTGAGTCAGATCTTCCACCCGCGAACGGCATCTTCCAGATGACCACTTTTGTTGCAATCATCATGGGGGGAGCTATCGGTGGCATCGGGAAACAATACCTGGGCGATCAACTTTGGATGTTGTCAGCGGCATGTGTCTTGATTGCCGTCATTGGAACCGGCACATCACTGCTGGTTCGAGCAACTCCTGTGGCACATCCGGGGCTTAAATTTGAAAAGTCGATGCTGGCGATGCATCACACGGTTTATCGGCTTCTCAGGAATGATCTCTTCCTTGTGAAGGTGCTGATGGTCATGACTCTGTTCTGGTTCCTGGGAGGAGTCATGCAGGTTGCCGCCAACGAACTCGGCAAGCTACGTCTCGGTCTCTCCGATGGACGTACCAGTATCATCATGTCGGGCGTCGCATTGGGGATTGCCGTCGGTTGTGGAACAGCCGCCAAGCTATCCCACCATCGCATCAATTTTAAGCTGGTCGTTGCCGGTGCGTGGGGGATTTTTATCGCCATGCTTCTAACAACGGCGATTGCCTATTCCGCTCCGATTCCCGATTTGTCACATCTGCAAGCGGTGACAGACCAAGCCGCTTCGAGCCCTGCTGATTCAGCAGACTTAGTAGCCAGCAGTGTTGCGAATTTGAGTGCCGAGTTGAAAGACAAGGAGCCTGTCTGGAGGATGTTTTTTGTCGCTTCGCTTCACGAATGGGGAATTCGCTTGTCACTCGCTTTCGCCGGAATGTCGGCTGGCTTGTTGATTGTTCCGTTGCAAGTGGTGATACAGACTCGGCCTCCCGCTGACCTGAAGGGACGTGTGATTGGTTCGATGAATCTGATTACGTGGTTCGGAATTCTCGGCTCGGCGGTCTTCTTCGGACTATCGAGTGTGATTTTGAAATCCATTTCTGAGAAACAACATCTCGGCTATCAACCAGTGGAATTCGTGTTTGCCGCGCTGGCGCTGATCATCTTACCCGTGGCGTTGTTCTATCGTCCTCGGTTGGAAGAGACACGATAGATGATAGGTTGGGGACATGTTCGTCAGTGAGAAACCGAACATCAACCAAGTGAAAAGGGTGGCACTGGCGGCTTGCCCGCCAGTGCGTAAATTCCATGATTATTAGAAATTGTTTGACCTCTCAGATCACTATCTTCCTCATGAATAACAAGAGAAAAAAACTGTCAAACATTATCACGAGTCGGGGGACCTCCATGAACTCACATTTTCCTGTTACAAGAGTCGGCTACTTCTGTCGTCTGACAGATGGTGTCTGAATCTTTGTCAGCAAATCGAACGGGCAAACATTCGATACCAAATGGAATTGATTGCTTTCGTAATCATGCCAAACCATGTGCATTTATTGGTTAACCCTTTGAATGATGAGCCTCAAATCGACAAATTCCTGTCAGCCATCAAACGTCCATATTCTTATCGCATCAAAATGGAACTCCAGCAATCAAATTCCAGTCTGCTTGAAAACTTGACGGTTCACGAACGCCCGGGGAAACAGGTGTTTCGATTTTGGCAAGAAGGGCCCGGCTATGACCGAAACCTCAATTCCGAAAAAGCTGTGATGTCCTCAATCGACTACATCCACCTGAATCCCGTCAGGAAGAGACTCACCGAAAAATCTAATCAGTGGAAATGGTCGAGTGCAAGCTGGTATGAGTCGAATTGTGAAATGATCGATACTGATCTTCCCACGATTCATGGCTTGCCACCCGAATTCTTTTCGAGTCAAAGAGTGTAGAAATTTTTAGACACGTGAGCGAGTCACCAAAACCATCTCTCGATCCATAGCATAATACTTAACGCGGGAATACACTGGCGGGCAAGCCGCCAGTGCCACCCAACTCAGAGTTTGCCGGGACGCTCAGCCATCAGAGTTAACAACGTATGAGGAGCTTTAATAGCCTTGGGGTTGAGCAGCTCGATCTCTCGATCCATAGCAAGAAAATCAATGATGGAATACACTGGCGGACAAGCCGACCAGTGCCAGCTAATAACAGTGCGAACCCGACAACAGTCCTGAAACGAAATCCACCCACGCCGTGTCCCAATTCTCTTATCAACTGATTGCCGAAGACCCAAAGACTTCCGCGCGAGCCGGGATTCTCTCGACGCCGCACGGTGATATTGAAACACCCGTCTTTATGCCGGTCGGCACATTGGCAACCGTGAAGGGCTTGTTTCCCGATCAACTCAAAACTGCTGGCATACAAATTCTGCTCGGGAATACTTACCACCTGGCGTTACGTCCGGGAGCGGAGATCGTTGAAGAACTGGGCGGATTGCATCAGTTTATGGATTGGGATCGACCGATCCTCACCGACAGTGGCGGCTTTCAGGTCTTCTCTCTCGCGAAGTTGACTAAACTGACCGAGAAGCAGGTGGTCTTTCGCTCGCACATCGATGGTTCGATTCTCGAACTCTCTCCCGAAAAAGCGGTCCGCATTCAGGAACAATTGGGCGCTGATTGCATCATGTGCCTGGATGAATGCCCGCCACACGATGTCGAATTTGGCCGTATGCGAGAAGCCGTTGATCGAACCACGGCTTGGGCGGCTCGTTGCCGAGAGGCACAGGTTCGCGATGATCAAATGCTGTTTGGCATTGTTCAGGGGGGGACCAACCAAAAATTGCGAGAACGCTCGGTCGAAGGACTTTTATCACACGATTTTCCCGGCTATGCCGTGGGTGGTCTCTCAGTGGGCGAATCCCCCGAAGAGATGTACAAGACTTTGGATTTCACGGTTCCCGGTCTGCCGACGGATCGTCCCCGCTACTTAATGGGTGTTGGGACACCTCGGGACTTGTTGGAGTCGGTTTCGCGTGGAATCGATATGTTTGACTGTGTCATGCCGACCAGAAATGGCCGCAATGCAATGGCTTTCACTAGTGATGGTTCAGTCAAAATGCGGAATGCCGTCCATCAGAGAGACGAACGTCCATTGGACGCCGAATGTGATTGCCCGGCTTGCACCCGATATTCGCGGGCCTATTTACGGCATTTGTTCATGGCGAAGGAGATGCTGGGGCCGATTCTGTTATCGCTGCATAACATTGCCTTTTACCAGCGACTGATGCGGGATTTGCGATCTGCGATTCTGACGGGAGAAGTGGGGGAGTTTGTGGCGAGTCGCCTTGCCCGTTGGGGCAGATAAGTCTACACTACGCGCTTGAAATTCGGCAGAATCGTTACAAAAGGTGAACCGAATTCTGATCTGGGAGGCAGCTTTTCGGATCATTCGTACAGTTTATCGTCGTACTGACGTGGTGCAGAAAGTTTTTCATGACTAATTTTGTTTCGTCCTTGATGCTGCTAGCTCAAGAGGCTCAGGAAGCCGCACCCGGTGGAGGTGATGTCTCTTCAGGAGAACTATGGGGCCGTGTGCTTCCTCCCATGTTGCTGATCGGTTTCGTCTGGTACTTCATTCTGCTGCGTCCCCAATTGCAAGAACGGAAGAAAGCGGAGAAGCTACGAGACTCCGTCAAAAAGAACGATAAAGTGGTCACCATTGGTGGCATCATTGGAACGGTGACCAATATTTCGGCGGATGGAACGGAAGTGACTTTGCGAGTTGATGATAACACCAAACTCAAGATGCTTCGCAGTAGCGTGCAATCCGTCGTCACCGACGAAAAGAAAGACAATGCCGAGTCCTGATCGACTCGGCCAAACATACACACCAGACCGATCACGCCGATCGGTTCGCAGAGGATTACCCCAGAAGGATTACGGTCGATGTTGGATCTGACTTCCTCTTCATTACTCACCTCGCTCAACCAAGGTTTACTTCTCGCCCAAGAGGCAGAAGTTGAAGCCCCCGAAGGAATGAGTGTCGGTGGAAAACTAGCATTTATCATCGGGATTGTCGTCTCAGCCTTTGTGCTGAGTTGGCTGATCTCGACCGGACTCAAGATGCAGAAAGAGATCTCAGGACGCCTGACGGCTGTCTTGCTGGCCTTGTTTATCGGAGCCAGTCCGTTTCTGTACTTGGTATCTCAAGGCAAACCATTTTCCGAAGCCGTTCGCTTGGGGATTGACCTTGCCGGTGGAACTAACATGGTCTTTCAGGTTTATACCGAGGAAGATAGCGATAAAAAAATCACGAACGAAGTGATGGATCAGATGGTGGGTGCAGTGATTCGCCGTATCAATCCCTCAGGAACAGAAGAAGTGACCGTGCGTAAAGTCGGTACGGACCGTATCGAAGTGATTATTCCCGGTGTTGACCGCGAACTGGTCCAATCCAAGAAAAAGCTGATTTCCAAACTCGGTAGCCTCGAGTTGGCGGTTCTTGCCAATTCCCGCGACGACAAAGAAGTCGGCGAAGCGGCCCTCAAATTGCGTCCCGACGAAGACTATTACCGTAAAAAAGTCCGCGTTCAAACTGAAAACGGCATGGAAGAAGTTACTCGGCTGGTGGCCGTCTGGCGCGATCCCGGTCGCACGGCGATTCCCGATGCCGATGGAGATTTTGCCTTCAAACCGGTCACTCTCAATGGGGAAGTTTACACGCGAGAAGTGACACGATACGGCAAAACCTACAACCAGTTTCTGGTCAATGTAAATCCTCCCAAACGACAGATTACGGGAGAAAATCTCTCCAACGTAAGGCCGGGACGCGATCAAAGTGGAAACCCTGTCGTAAATTTTAGTCTCGATACTCGCGGTGCAACCAACATGCGAATCCTCACCGGCGAAAACCTGCCGGGCAAAGATGGTTTCCAGCGTCGCCTGGCTATCATTCTGGATGAGATGGTTCAATCGGCACCGAATATCACCACACAACTTTCTACCGGCATCGAAGTTTCAGGACTCGATTTCAATGAAGTGGATGAGTTGGTTGATGTCCTGAATGCGGGTGCTTTGAAAGTTCCCATCAAGCCAGATCCCATCAGCGAGTTCTCGATCAGCCCACTCCTCGGTGCCGACGTGCGAGCCAAAGGTTTGTTCTCGATTAAAATTGCCGCCGCTGTGGTGTTCGGCTTTATGCTGATCTTCTACATGCGATGTGGTGTGATTGCCGCCTTGGGATTGTTGCTCAACCTCGTTTTGGTTGTGGGAGCAATGTCGATCTTTTCTGCGACGTTCACTCTTCCCGGTTTGGCAGGTTTGGTTCTGACCATTGGTATGGCGGTGGATGCCAACGTGCTGATCTTCGAACGTATCCGTGAAGAGAAACTGCGCAAAGCCTCTCAGCGAATGGCCATTCAAAATGGATTTGATAAAGCCTTCTCGACGATTATCGATGCCAACGTCACCACCTTGTTGACGGCGGTTGTCCTCTACTTCATCGGTTCCGACCAAGTGAAAGGATTTGCTGTTGCCTTGTTCATCGGGATCGTGATGAGTGTCTTTTCAGCATTAATTTGCGGACGACTGTTATTCGACATCGGCGAACGAAAGAAGCTACTCGGTGGATTAAACATGATGTCTATCATCGGACGTACTCATATCGATTTTCTCGGTGGACGAAAAATTGCCGCTCTCATTTCGATTTTGGCAATCGGTGGTGGAATGGTCGTCTTCGGACAACGAGGCAAAGACAACCTCGATATCGACTTCACCGGGGGAACCATGGTCACCTTCGAGCTTGTCGAAGCGGCACCCATTGGAGAAGTGAAAGACATTCTCGAAGAAGAGTTTGGTGGAATCACTCTCGAACGACTGACTCTCGCCGGAGAAACCGGAGACATCGGAAAACGCTACCGCATGCGGACAAGTTTGCGTGACGCGGAGCCTGAACCGGGTGCAGAAAATCAGTCTACAATTCAGGAAAAAGTGGGGATTGCATTTGAAGGTCAAACGATTGAACCACGTAAAGTGACCGTGGAATACGGCGATATTACTCAAATTGCAGCGGCTGCCCCCGAATCGGAATCTGATGAAGAAACGACTGATGAACCCGAGGAAGACGCTGAGACTGCGGTGGTCCCTTTTGAAAATGGCCATTCTGTAGAAATGATGTTCTCCGAGGAAATTTCTCCTTCGACCGTTCAATTGTATTTCAGCAACGAGCTGGGAACGATCAAGGGGGCTGACGGTATTCCCAAGTACGAATTAACGAGCGAGTTGTACGAAGTGGCAGGGACCGCAGGAAGTGGTGTCGAAGCCGCCAAAGACGAAGCAAAAACATTCGATCAGTTTACCGTTCGTGTCGAGCCTACGGTGGAGCTGACCGATTTCCAATCAGCCATCGCCGCCATGCAAGAGCATATGGCCGCGAATCCCCTGTTCGATGAAGTCAACAGTTTCGACAGTTCTATCGCCAGTGATACACAGAGTGACGCCATCAAGGCGATTTTGATCAGCTTACTGGCCATCGTCTTTTATATCTGGATTCGATTCGACAAAGTGACGTTCGGACTCGCTGCCGTTGCGGCACTTGTTCACGATGTTTTGATCGTGTTGGGAATGGTGGCTTTGGCCTCCAACCTGAGTGCGACTCCCATCGGTGTGGCACTCGGTTTTGTCGATTTCAAGATCAACATGCCGATGGTCGCCGCCTTCCTGACCATCGTCGGTTACTCGTTGAACGATACGATTGTTGTGTTTGACCGTATTCGCGAAGTGCGTGGCAAGAATCCCGCCATGACTGCATCGATGATCAATCTCAGCTTGAACCAGACGCTGTCGCGAACATTACTCACCTCGTTGACGACGTTCATCGTCGTTGTGATTCTCTACTGCTTCGGTGGAGAAGGTATTCACGGCTTTGCATTCTGCCTGGTACTCGGTGTCATTGTCGGTACCTACAGTTCAATCTATGTGGCCAGCCCGGTATTGCTTTGGTTGATCAATCGACCTGGAAGTGAAATTGGCTTGGCGACCGCTAAGGCAGAAGCCGAAGAACAAAAGAAACTCGAACAGGCCACCGCGTCGGCGTAACGGACTGCCGAGTTCAATCACAGAACACCCCGTGGAGTCATTGATTCTACGGGGTGTTTTTTTTGTCTGCACCCAACGGAACTACGATCTTTTCATCCCCCTCAGTCGGCTGAAAAACGAACTTTGATAGCTTATCTGGTGTCTGCTGGATAGAATAAAACTTGCTGGAGAAGGCCAAGTGATCGCTGCGAAGTCTCTGCTTTTCGCAGGAACTTCGGAGAGGAAAGTCCGGGCTCCACAGGACACGGCAGTGGGTAACTCCCACCCACCGCGAGGTGAGGGACAGTGCCACAGAAAGTAAACCGCCGATCGGGGAAGTTCGCTTCTCAGGAGGTAAGGGTGAAACGGTGCGGTAAGAGCGCACCAGCAGCCTGAGTGATCAGGCTGGCTCGGTAAACCCTGCCGGGAGCAAGACCAAGCAGAGAGGAGGTGCGGTTCGTACCGTTTGACTCTCGGGTGTGTTGCTAGAGGCGACGAGTAATCGTCGTCGTAGAGAAATGATTGCTCACGACAAAACCCGGCTTACAGGCCTTCTCCAGCTTTTTTGTCGTTATCAAAACGATCGCTCATGCTTAGAGCTTCCTCTCTCATTCAATTCGACTCTGGCCTCTGAATTGAAGAAGACATGAACCTGCATAATCGATGAACATCGGGCAGGAAGACACTGTGGTAGTTGGCAAATGCTCAAGCAGAAGAAGACTTCTGCAAGCTTTGCATGTGCTTATTACGGAGGTGGGTTTCCGGGAGGGCGTCCCCCTGGTGGAGGTCCTCCATTGGGAGGAGATCCGCGACGTTCGGGAGGTCGATTATTTCCCGGTCCCCGTGGCGGTGGACCATCCCGAGGAGGTTCCATCAGAGTCTGAGCTCCTAAAATATCGATGCCAGCCTCTAATTCCCCTCGAACCAAAGCATCATCGTTATTCGTATCGGCGCGACGAATGATGTGTCGCGGGAATTCTTGAGGATCAAGACGACCATTCAGGTCGAGATCGTACTCGTCAAAAATTTGGGCCGATGTCATGCCGGGTCGCGGGGGACGAATATTGAATTCAAAATTATTTGCAGGAGTGACTTCGTTTGTCGTCTCGTCACTGGCAGTCTCGGCGGGTAAATTATTCTCCACGTTCACTTCGGGAAGATTGGTCGATTGTCCCCACAGTAGATAGAGCAACAGCATGATGATGACAGCGAGAACTCCAATCACCAGAATCCATCTTTGTTCGCGCACCTTGGACACAATTTCGATCTCATGACGTGTCTGATCGAGAACCGCTTCAAACTCGTGAACCGTGATGTCGGAATGAGATTCGATCAGCACTCCCGAGCCGGAACCACCCACCACATTGACGCCCCGCATCTGAAGCCAGCCTTCGATTGCTTGGACAAATTGATCCATCGATTGGTAGCGATTTTTGGTCTCTTTCGCTAATGCTTTCAGACAAATGGCTTCCATATCGGGTGAAAGATCGGGACGTACCTGAGTCGGTGGAGTGAGTTTTCCATGGACAATCTCACCCATGATCGCCAAGATGTCGCCCGAATAGAGACGCTTTCCTGTGAGCAACTCCCACATGATGACACCTAAACTGAAAATGTCAGTTGCGGGAGTCATCTCCTGATCATTAACGGCTTGTTCGGGAGACATGTAAGAGGGTGTCCCGAGGGCATGCCCATCGAGAGTCAACATGGAATCTTCATTGACTTGATAGAAACTCGCCAGACCAAAATCGAGAACGACCGGTTCGCCTCTCCGGTCAATCATAATGTTTCCGGGTTTGAGGTCTCGATGCAGAATGCCTTGGTGATGGGCCTCAGCAACCGCCGCGGCAATACTTCGAACGATTTGTGCGACCTCTTTTTCTTCAAACCGTTCTGTTTCTTCAATGACCTGAACGAGAGAAATCCCTTCAATATACGCCATCGAAATATACAGTGAATTATCAACAATCCCGACATCGTGAATCGGGCAGATATTGGGATGCGACAATGAGGCTGCAGCTTTCGCTTCGCGCAGGAAACGTTTCTGAATCACCGTATCGTTAGCATCCGGTTTGATGAGTGGAACCTTCAGCGCCACTTTGCGACCCAGCACGGTATCGGTTGCCAACATGACAGTCGCCATCGCACCCGATCCGAGCGACCGCTCAAATCGATATCGGCCAAAAGTATCATTGGGTTTGAAGCTGCCTTCTTCCCCCAATAAAAACTCATGGTTGTCGAAGACAGGATACGTTTGATCATTTGCCATGTAATACCACTCAACATTCATGGATCGCTTGGGGAGAACGATCAATGAGTCTACTCTTTCACCTGTTATCTTAGCCGAATCCCCCAAATGAGGGCATAATCTCGCCTAAAAAAAATGATTATGGAGAAAAAGCGTCTCCCACCGGAACAATTATTCGGGTGAAGCAGTCAGGCTGCTTTTCGGTCGAAATACGGGAAGAAAAGCGGAAATTCGTTGATAATATGCCTGAATCGTGGAGTTTATGACTCAAAAAGGTGTGTTTGTTCGAACTCGGTTCCACAATATAAGCAACGAGGGTGACGGCTGCTGACTTTCCTCCCGCACTTCTCACACTCGAAAACCGGAGTGTGCATACGCTCATCTTCCCGCCCGTCGCGCAGGTCAATCATCTGCATACGGGCTTCAATATCGTCATCCGTCAGATTGGTTCGTTCTCGAATCAGTTCCCATATCGCCTGACAGGTCAGCGCTAATGAGTCAATCCGGGCCGACACTCTTTTGATCTCGCTTTTGACTGAAATCGCTTTTTGCTCTGCGCGAGAGGCATTTGATTGCGCTCGATGAATCTGCCCCTGCTGATAGAATTCCCAAAACATGATGTCTCCTATGATGTCGTCATTGAAGGTGAAAACGCTATTTGAATCTGTAGGATTCTGGCCTATCTCATCAGTCATAACCCGTCAGAACCTAAATAAACTGTAACGAGTTCTGTTTTTCTCGAAAACAATCCCAAAAGAACGGAGAAAATTTATACGACACGCCGATTTATCAAAGTAGGGTGAAATCACACCCTTGATGAGAATTCCTTACTTCCGAGTGCTTCCGGAGGTGAAAATGACGACTTTGAACATTGGCGATATGATCGAGAATGCTGCCGTGATTCGTCACGATGCCGCAATTTCGCAGACCATCGAAATTATGACGGCTCATCAGTGTGACCGTGTCTATGTGACTGATGAGGTCGGTCGCGTATCCTGCGTCATTTGCGATTATCGACTTCTCAAGGCGATGGTTCGAGGCGATTTTGAGAGCTGTTTACTCAGTGATCTGGCCTCACCACTGTCAGAAATATTGTCCCCTGAACAGTCGCTTTCTCAAGCGGCTGTTTTATTTCGTAGTGGGCATGTGACCGAAATACCGGTGTTCGAGTCTCGCCAGTTTTTGGGAGTGGTCCGACGTAAGTCTCTTCTTGCCGCGCTCCTTAATTGCGAAGAGACGACAGGATCGACAACACCGCTTGCGAGTCTCGACCGAGAAGTTCGACCCACCGCAGGCTCAGTCCTAACGGGACTTAATAAGCCACAAACGAGAAAAATCGGATAACTGTTTGCAGGTCAGAAGCTCATTGTGCCCAAACGGGTGTTTCTGATCGTGAGCTTGAATTCACTGGTTGCAATGCTCTCTCAGTCGGTTGCTCCAACAGATTTTCCCACTTTAATGTTTGGCCCGCTTGGAAGTCTGCCGCCGTCAGAGAGTCACCAGCAGACGCCACTTTTCGATGGCTGGTCGTTGCCGCAAGTGTTAGGTTCTCAGGAACTGGGACACGCGTTGCCATTCGTTCGGGAAGTTCGGGACGATTGCTAATCAATATCTGGTATCCGCTGGCTTCTTGCGAATCAGACTCGATACAGATTGTGACTCCCGTTTTTGTGGAAGACTGCAACGCCGTTGCGATCGCGTCGACTTCGTTCTGAGTTAAAACGTGCGGCGTTTTTTCCAGGGCAATTGCGGATGGAGAGGCCGACTTTTCCAAAGGTGTTTCCAAAGCTGAGGGCATGGCCTTCGCGACCGGTTTTGTCTCTGCAATTTTTGCGATGGAATCAGCGGGTCGACGATATAATGCCGAGAGTGATGCAGCATCCAGCATTTTGTAAATCTCTTTAAGCCCCGCATAAAGTCCCGAGTTCTTTTCGCGGTCGGCCGCCATGCAGATTCCGATCAATTCACCCGAACGGTTAAACAATCCGCCACCCGATCGTCCCGAGACGGGAGCCTGGGTGCATTCGATAATGCTTGATCCCACAAACTGATCAACCGATTTCACAAACATTTGCCAACGAGTGGGTGGTTCACCATTCCCACAACCCACACTGAAAACCAAATCGCGTGGACGAATCATTTGAGGATCGGAAGCAATTCTGATTGTGGGTAACACACGATTCGGTTTGATGACCAGCAATCCGACATCGGCCTTGTCATCGAATCGGATCAGCTTTCCTTGCCAGGTCGTTGGCTCTTCTCCTTCAAAGTAATCCACAGAAATACGAGTACTTTGATCGCTACCTCGAAAAATGTGTCCGCAACTGATAATTAGCGTATAAGCGGATCGGCTTTCGATGATCGTTCCCGTGCCAAAATTGACACTACCACCTTGATTGACTCGTAACCGAACGGCTGCCTGCATTGGTTGAGTGGTGATTGGTCCGCGTTCGTTGGTTGTTGAGACGATCTTGGCGTCTTCAGGTTCTGTTGGATCGGCATTCTGACCACGAACGGTTTCAATGTCATCAGGGCTGATGTCTTTACTCTTCCCCAAAAACGGAATGGGAATTCCGCGTCGGAATAAAGGGCGATCCTCTTCGGCAAATTGCAAATTCAAATTTTTGGAAGATTCTTCTCGCGGAATTTTTGACATCAGTCGGGCCAGCGTCATTTCTGATTGTGGGCCAATCAACCGTTGAACCGGCTTTTCGTTGATCACCAGAATAAACTGAGGAATCGATTCGACTCCATATTTTGCAGCCAACTCGGGGTGTTTCTCGACATCGACTTTGCGAATCGGATAACCCTTCCGTATCAGTTTCTCGACCGTAGGGGCCATCGATTGGCACGGGCCGCAATAACTCGCGGTAAAGTCGAGCAATTCCCCTTGCGGAGCACCGCCAAGGGAGGAGAGTGTGATTAACAATGCGGATAACGAATTCATTTCGGATCTCCTGCTTGTTTCGCAATTGCGAGAACACAGGCTGACTCGAAACCGTATCAGGTCGTCCGGCATTGTCAGGCCGGGCGTTTGATCGTTCGTGTCCGCTTGGCGTCCTTGCCGGGGCGAATGTAAAAACGGGAAAGAGAGTGAAAAGGTTACAATTTCCCGGTCCCTTTTCGGCAATCCTTGCCGATTGGGGGTGAATCTGTAATTGATCGTAAAACTCTTTGCAACAGGAGTTTACAATCAAATTTCCGCCAATTTCGTCTTGACAGACAGTTTTCAACAAGAGGTAAAGGCACACTGAATGCCAATGGTTGTGAAATACTTCTTCTACTTATCAGCGCTTTGTTGTCAAACAGCGAGTGATCGTGAATCGGAAGCTCTCAGACACATGTTTTCAGCGGTAAAACACTCCCACTCTTGGGAATCTCGACTCCCAATCAAGGAGTGGTGTACTTTCCAGAATTACCTTGTCTATAATGACTTAAAGTCACCAAATACCAAGATGAGACCAGTGACTCGAAAAATACTGAGTCACTCGGTCATAGTTTTGCTGGTGAGTATAATGAGATAACCCTCCACCGGGTGGACACCAAATTCCTACCAGACCGCCCAGACGACTTCGGACATCCTCCAACTTACTGTTCGGCAGGCCTCTTCGATCTGCATCGACCCGAGAGAAAGGTCATCGGTCAGAAATGACCGATTTGTCAATCGCCATGAGTTTCAAATCAATCCAGACAAACCTCCACACACAGACATCCTTGGCATCTCTTTCACGAATCGCATTCGTGCTTGTAGCAACGCTGTTGATAGGCTGTCAGGAAGAAACCATTCATTCTTACGTGGCGCCGAAGGCCAAGCCAATTTCAATGACGGCACCGATGGCTCCGAGTGGACCCGCAGAACCAACTCGAATGCTGGCTTCAATTTTAAGGCAACCAGAACAAACCTGGTTCTTCAAAGTGACAGCACCACCGGATGAGGCAGCCGCATTGCGAGAGCAGTTTGGCAAGTTTGTGGCATCAACCACGTTTAAGGATGCCCAACCTTCTTGGGAGATTCCCGCAGATTGGGTTGAGAAGCCCGGCAATCAGTTCCGCTTTGCAACTTTTCAAATGGGAGCAACCGGGCCTGACCTCAGCGTTTCTACCTTGCCGAGTCCTGAGGATGAAGTCTCCGGTGCGGTGGCCAATATCAATCGATGGCGCGGTCAGTTAGGGCTGACAGACCTGGAAACCGAACAATATCAAAACGCACTGACGGCCGAGAACGATGCTGAAATCCTGCCCGAAGATGAGGGTGAAATTGTGACGATCACGACTCCTTCTGGCCAGGCAATATTGGTCGACTTCGTGGGCCAGATGTCTTCCAGCGGCGGTCCACCCTTTGCCAATATGGGAAGTGCAAGCCCCCGAACAACTCCCCCCCCTCAAACTCCGCCTACAACGGCTTCGGGAAGTGCCAAATTTTCGCCACCCGATCATTGGAAACAAGGCGAACTCAGTTCTATGCGGAAAGCCGCCTATGTTGTGGGTGAAGGAGAGAATGCACTCGACATCACGGTGATCCCGCTTTCATCACAAAGTGGATCTTTGCTCGATAACGTCAATCGTTGGCGGGGGCAAGTACAATTAGACAACTGGACTGAACAAGAACTGTCCAAAGCCAACAAAAATCTGATCGGCCAAGGTTTCACGGCCGATTCTGTCAAACTGATCGGACCCGAGGAAACGATTCTGGGAGCCATCATCAGTCGTGGCGACCGCAATTGGTTCGTCAAGTTGAAAGGGCCAAACGATTTGGCCGAGCAGGAAGTAGACAACTTCGAGCAGTTCGTCAAGACGATTGAATTTTAACGATCCTGCTTACCAGAGATTTTCAAACACACACCACTAGAGATCGCGGGGCAATCATGGCCACTCAAACACCGACACTCGAAAATAACGCCGGGCAGCCGCTTCCCAAAAAAGAAGCACAGCAGGATTTTGGTCATTTGATTAATTCGATTCTGCGCCCCTTGGCGTCGCTTAAATTGACCGTGGTGTTGTTTGCGCTGTCAATTTTGATTGTGTTGTTTGGAACTCTGGCCCAAGTCTCCAGTGACATTTGGGCTGTGATCGATGTTTATTTTCGCGTCGATTTCAGCAAAGTTATTACGGATTCAGCTCCTTTTCTTCACCCCGAACAGTTCTTTGTCAAAGTTCCCTTGCAAATCTTTTTCCCGCCCGCATTTACCGGCAGTCCTATAGAGGTATCGGGATCCTTTCCTTTCCCGAAAGGCTGGTTAATCGGTTTGGTCATGGCACTGAATTTGTTTGCCGCCCACACGGTTCGCTTCAAGACACAAGCCAAAGGCTCTCGACTCTGGATCGGTCTTGGTGTGTTGGCATTCGGAATGTTTGTGACTTGGGCCGTCATTATGAGCGGTAGCGGGAAAGATGTGCAGACTGATTATCAGGTCTCCTGGAATATGCTCTGGCGAGGGATGCAGTTCTCGCTCTTGGCCCTCATCGGAATTTTGGTCTATGGCATTGTGAACGCCGACCCAAATAAGAAATCGCATCGCTCACTGATGGGCTTGGGCATCGCTGTTTTGTTTCCATTGTTTGTTTGGATGTTCTGGAGTGGGTCAGAAGTCCCTATCGACGATTCCGGAATGCGCATCGTCTGGCAACTCGTCAAAGGAACCTTCGCGGGAGTCGTGTTGTTGGTGGGCTGTATGATTGTCTTCCGCAAACGTGCAGGGATTGTACTTCTTCATGGCGGTATCGGGCTCATGATGTTTTATGAAGTCCTCGTTGGTGTCGCGGCAGAAGAAGCTCAGATGCATATTGTGGAAGGTGAAACAGTCAACTTCGCTCGCGACATTCGCAAATTTGAATTAGCAGTCACGAAGCCACTCAACGACGATGAAGATCAGGTGACGGTGGTTCCAGGGGGGATTTTGAAAGAGTATTATCCGGAAGAAAATCCCGACGACCCCATCATCTCTCATGAAGAATTGCCGTTCGACATTCGGATTGACGAATACATTCCCAACGCGCGGCTCAAACGGGCTTCCGGCGCCGATCAGAAAAAAGTCACCGGAGGGTTCGGGAAAGAGTTCGCTCCTGATCCTATTGGTTCTGCAACCGGCGTAAGCAGCAGCGAACAAGTCGATCAACCATCGGCCTATGTGACCTTTTTTGAAAAAGGGAATCCCGACAAAATCATCAGTCAGAATCTGTTAGCGATCCAACCCGCTTCGATGGATCAGGGAGAATCAATCACGGTAGGCGACGATGAGTACCAGGTCTTTCTACGATTCAAGCGACTCTACAAACCCTACTCGGTCTATCTCGATGACGCTCAGCAAATTAACTACGAAGGTACAACGACGCCCCGAGATTATTCCTCTCAAATTGTTTTGAAAGATTCAGAAACGGATAACAATCTCGAAGCCAAAATCTGGATGAACAACCCGCTACGATACGGCGGCGAGACATTCTACCAATCGGGCATGCTGGATGACCCTGACGGCCCCGATTCCACAACTTTGTCTGTGGTGACAAACACCGGATGGATGGTGCCGTATGTGTCGTGTGCCATCGTGGGAGTTGGCATGCTGGCGCAATTCTTGATGACGCTTGCTCGCTTCCTTAACCGACGAAATCGAGAAGAACCTGAAAATGTGGTCTTTACTGAAGGCGAAGAACCCAATCAGAAAGTGACGACGAAACCGGCTCTCGCCGATCCCGACTCTCCTTCCAAAGTTGCCGTTTGGTTCCCGATGGTGATGACCGTCATGATGGCGTTTTATCTGGGAGGCAAACTCCCCGCTCCCAAAACCGAAGACGGAGAATTCAATCTGTATGCCTTGGGGCAGATCCCCGTTCGCGAACAGGGCCGTCTGAAACCGCTCGACTCGGTCGCACGGAACACACTTCGCTTTTTATCCAAAAAAGTCGAGTTCGAAGATTTTAACGAAAACAAACAACCGGCCATCCAGTTTCTACTCGATTTGATGATTCCGGTGATTCCTGACGAGGATTCAGCAGAACCCTCTCAATTCGGAACACAAGCCGATGGATATGAGGTCATCTATGTCGAGAATCTGGAAGTCCAAAAATTCTTCGATTTAGAGAAGAGGAAAGGGTTTCTATATTCGTACAACGAACTCAGACCCCAGATCCCCAAAATGCTCGAGCACCTGCAGAATCTCCAGGCGATCAAGCAGGGGAAAAAAGAGGGTGAATTGAGTGTGATGGATCTAAAACTCGAAGAACTCTTCACGAAATTCAAAACTTATCACACCATTCGTGACGGATTCATCCCATTATCTGCCGATCAAGTGATGCCCGATCTGGAAGACGCTTCGCAATCTCCGCAAGAGGGAATGGCTCGCGTGGTCGAAGCGATTCGCATCAAGCAAAGCTACGAAAAAGATTTAATTGCCAGCCAAGTTCCATTATTGATTCCCGAAATCTCCAGCGGACAAAAGACGGACGATCCTGAATACGCTGGAAATTGGCTCCCGTACCCTTCTGAAAAATTGATCCCAGAAATCTCACCGCGACTCTTTATCTTCGAAGATGCCCTCTATCAAAGAGGCTTTTTGGAAGATAAGCCACAAGAGCCAAAAGATGCAAATCGGTTGGCTGTTCTGTTTTCAAAAATTCGCACAGCATATGTCGAGGACGACCCCAAAGACTTCAACAAGGCGGTTGCCGGCTATCTCGGTTATCTGCATGACTCGCCTCCTCCCGGCATGGACAAATCACGTATCGCCTACGAAGCCTATTTCAATCACACAGAGCTCTACTATTATGCAGCCGTCATCTCGATTTTCGCGTTCATGTTAGGTCTGTTCTCTTGGATTGGCTGGTCGGAGCCGTTCCGCAAAGCGGCCTTCTGGATTACCGTTTTCCTGCTCGTCGTTCATACTTACGGCTTGGTCTCGCGGATTTATATCTCTGGGCGACCTCCCGTGACGAATTTGTATTCCTCGGCAATCTTTATTGGATGGGGAGCCATCGCACTCGGCCTGTTACTCGAATGGCTCTATCCGATTGGGATCGCCGTTGTGATTTCATCGGCCATGAGTTTCGGGACTCTGCTCATTGCTCAGTTTCTGGCCATCGGTGGGGACACCATCGGTGTGTTGCAAGCGGTCTTGGATACACAATTCTGGCTCGCGATACACGTAGTTTGCATTACGTTCGGTTATGCGACGACCTTTTTGGCGGGCTTCCTGGGGATTGCCTACTTTGTGCGCGGTTTTCTCACGCCGACTCTTAGTAAACCATTCGCTCGTGATCTAACCCGCATGATTTACGGCATCCTCTGCTTCTCGATCTTCTTCAGTTTTGTCGGAACGGTTCTCGGCGGTCTTTGGGCCGATGATTCTTGGGGACGCTTCTGGGGCTGGGATCCCAAAGAGAATGGTGCATTGATTATTGTGCTCTGGAATGCACTGGTCCTGCACGCACGGTGGGGTGGATTGGTCAAAGATCGTGGACTGGCTTGCCTGGCGATGGGTGGCAACATGGCAACCGCCTGGTCATGGTTCGGCGTGAATGAATTGGGAGTGGGCCTGCACTCATACGGTTTCACAGATGGAGTTCTGATGGTGCTGGGAACATTCTGCATTATTCAAACCGCGATCATTGCCGTGGCGGCCTTCGTTCCGCTCAAATACTGGTGGAGCTTCAAACGCCATGACCAGCCCACAGCAGGCTAAAGGCGACAGAATTCGCGGGCTGAAATCAAACCCAATCGGATGACGACTCGGTCCTCGTCGAGTTTGTAGAGGGTCTGCATCGCCCGCCCGTATTTTTCGAGTTGCGGGCGATAGATCGTTTTCAAGCGTTCAATGTCTTCGGTTGTAGTTGCCGAGTCGGTTTTGTAATCGATCACATCGGCGGCAATGACTTTTCCATCTTGTTGATACAAGACGACACGATCCACGATGCCGTTAATCATTTCGGTATCGGTGCGATAAACAATGCGGCGTTCCTGTTGAACTTTCAGTTCGATCGATCCGTCAATCAGTTCCGATGCCAAATCGGGAAACAGTTCCGATGAGACCTGAGACCGATATTGATTCGACTCTAACTCTTGAAGCATGCTGGGAGCTTCGAGTGTTTTTTTGAACCAGTTTAACTCACTATTGATCTCTAGGCCGGGTCGAGCAAACTGTCCCGCAATTTTTAACAGTTCCCGATCCTCGGGAAGTCCCTCATCCAGCCAGCGAATGAGTTCTAGCCAAGCGTGAATCAAAGATCCGCGTGCTCGTTCGAGTGACTTTGTAGGTTCCAATAGTTGCGACATCGACACGACTCCTGTTTCGTGTGCGGATGGTTTGACGAGTTCCAGGTTGCGACGCCTGCGTTTTCCAGCATCAGCAAGCTGAATCGGTTTCGTTGTTTGTGTCTCATGAGTGACTTGTTCTGGTCGGCGTTCGTCGAATTTGGCTTGGTGATGTTCGTACCAATCGGCTTGACCAATCTCTCGGAGAGTCGTTGCCGGTTCGAGAGCCTCCTCTGATAGAGAATTCACCATGATCGTCGATGCTCGCAATGATTCTGGTTTCTGTTTCGAATCGACAATCACATGCAAGGCATGTACGGCTCGTGTCATTGCCACGTACAACAAGCAGAGTGCTTCGTTAATCGTGCGTGCCCGGTGTTGTGCGTGCATGGTTTGTAATTCGTCGGGCATCAACGGCAGTAAGTCTTTACTGAAATAGCGTGTCACTCGCGAGACCGGAGCGGTCGGCTCAACACGTTCCACAATGTATTTATCGCGTCCAGAGACAATATTGCCATCCAATTCGGGTAACACCACTAGATCGAATTGCAGGCCTTTCGATTGATGCACGGTCATCACACGGACATCGGCCGACGACGGAGATTCGACTTTCGTTTCTTCCACGTATGTCACAAAATCAGCAGGATTGAGAGTCGCCCGCGATTCATATTCCCACGCCAATTCGACGAGTTGCAATAAACGATCCAACTCCCGTCGATCACAATGTGGGGCCAACTCGCGAACCCAACTATCAATCGTCGGGCCGTACCCTTCTTGTAGAAGTTGTCGACGTATTCGGGAGGCAATCGCTCGTGCCGTTGAGTCACTGCGATGGTTTTTGTAATTGATCACGTCTGCTAATGGGGAATGAATCACATTAAATCGTGCGATCAAGTCTCCCGGATGAGCGGCCATTTTCATCAGTGACAAAATGTAGATGACGGCTGCCGCGTCGGTTAGCGGGTTTCCTCCTTCTTCACTCGCAAAGACAGGCTCTCGATCACCGACAGGGTTTCGCAAATAATGAATGATGCGACCAACGGTTTGGTTGGTCCTCGTTAAGACTCCAATCGTGCAACCCGGATGGTCGCGATGTAACGTGGCCACTTTCTCCGCAGCAAACCGCGCTTTTTGCCATTTGTCGGCTTTATCCTCATCATCAACGGGATAGGTCTCTAACTGAAAGTACCCCTGATACTCCTGATGAAATGTGTCGTGGAGCTTAAAACGATTTGTCCATGTGTGCCTGACATCGGGATCGCTTTCGAGCGACGGATTCGAGTTGAGTGACGAAAAGACTTCATTAACAACGTCCATAATCACCGGTGCAGAACGTCGGCTTTCCGTAAGCTTTTCATCCTGAATGTCTTTCAGCTCACTGGCGACTTTATCGAAGATCTCCGAGATGCCACCCCGCCAACCATAAATCGCCTGCTTCACATCCCCCACACAGAAGAACGTCTTCTCGGGTTTGTTGTTCACCTCACGTGCAAACAATTGAATCACCTGCCATTGAAGCAAGGAGGTGTCCTGAAATTCATCCAATAATAAATGATGTAATGAAGAATCGAGCCGAAACTCGACATGTTGTAACTCCGTTTTGGGTAAGTTTTCTGCCAGAGTTCGGGTGATGTCTTCAAATCGCAAACCGCGACGTTTCAGTTTCAGCGGGTGATAACAGCCATGAAACGATTCCAAGAGATGATAGGTTGCCTCGGTTTGATAGATGATTTTATTGACCACCTCACCCCGCGCATGGGCAACCAACGGCTCATACACGGCAATCAATTCTGGCGAGAGTGGTTTTTTATAGTAGGCATTCGTTTCGGTCATAATGGCTTTGGCGAGGCCTGCTGTCAGAAATGTTTCCCAATCTTCACGTTGCGCTAACGTAATCGCCTTCTCGTGGGCTTTGGCAAATCGTTTGTCTGTTGGTAATTGCGCGTCAAGAAAATCAACCAGATGTAATGCCAACTGCTCGACCGGCAAGGTTGGCAACTTCGGTTGCCCGAGCCAGGCTTGAGATTCTGTTTCCTGAAACAAGGCATAGAAGTCATCAATCGTCGAGAGCAGACTATCGATCACATCGCGAGCACTCTCCCCTTTTTGCAACAAACCAATCAGCGTGGTTAATTCATCCCACGACTTCGACCGCTGCCTTAACATCATGCGTAACGCTTCGATGCGTAGTTGGCGGTCATCAAGATCTTCGAGGATCGTCCAACCACCCGGCAGCCCAAATTCGAGGGCAAAGTTGCCAGCCGTCTGTACGAAGAACGCGTCGAGAGTCCCCACACGCAGTTGATGCAAATGTTGCACAAGATGGGACAGCAATAACGCACAACGCTCCTGCGTCAAATCTGGGGCGTGCAGAAAGTTGGCCAGTTTCTGACGTTCGCTGTCATTATCTGCCGCCTCTGCCAAACGATTCATCACCCGTTCAAGAATTTCTCCTGCCGCTTTGCGAGCAAAGGTGCTTGCCAGAATTTGTTCTGGAGGTTGGTTGCTGTGAAGTAAACCCAGGTAACGATTCGAGAGTTGGAATGTCTTACCCGTACCGGCAGACGCACGAATGACGGTGTCCGGGAATCGCTGAGAGAGTTCGTTCATCGCTCGAATCCCTCCTCGGCATCTTCTTCCAGGATTGTCGTTTCGAGACAAATTTCAGCAAACTCTCGCATCAATCCACCGTCGTCACTGGGAGGCCAGAAGATGTTGTCGCGGATGGCTCGCACAATTTGACGCGCTGATTCATCGGCCGACTCAAGCATTTCTGCATCCCAGCTTGCTTGTTGGTGAGTTACGTCGTCCAATTTTTTGGGAAGGTTGATGTAGGCCAACCCCACTTCCGAATTGATCCCCAATGATTTGACCAAATGCCGATAGAGGGGAAGTTGCAGATCGATCCACTCCTCTTTCTTCTTTTGATAGTGGGTCTTTTCAGGTGTTTTTCCGGTGTCACTGGTTTTGTAGTCAAACACCATCACCTCGCCCGAAGATTGATGGACGTCAATACGATCAATCCGTCCTCTCAACAAAATGGGACGACCATCCACCTCAAACTCCGATTCATGCTCTCTCGTGACGCCTTCTTCCACGTGTTCAATTCGCCAACCCTCGGCACTCCACGCAGACTGCCACTCAGCAAACATTTGCAAACGTGCTCGCATGCGTTCTTTCTGAATACGAATCGCCGGTTCGGGGTCTTTCCCATAAAATGCTTCCATGACACCATTCAGTGAATGATTTAAAAACGCTCCGATTTTCTCGACATTC
Source organism: Planctomycetota bacterium (assembly GCA_030836185.1). Taxonomy (GTDB): domain Bacteria; phylum Planctomycetota; class Planctomycetia; order Planctomycetales; family Planctomycetaceae; genus JABURQ01. Next base: position 21,778 of record JAURQH010000047.1, on the reverse strand, counting down.
GTCTCATCACGTAAGTCGATATCGCGCCCAAATTGTTCCAATACCTCATGTAAAACACTACCAAAAGCACCACCATCCAGTTCCTCTCCCCTGGGAATGACTGATTTAAGTTCGAGTCGATGTTTGAGAAAATATCGATAAGGACATTGGATGTAATCCCGAAATTCGGTCACGCGCATCGATTCGATTTGAGAAACAAATTCTTCCAAACGAGGTGGTTTGAAATCGGCAGTCATTTTCCCCGGCTTCAATCGCCCAGGAGTCACCGGTCTGTCAATCGTTTCATCTCCGAAGAATTGCAAGGTTCGCTGGACGTTGATTTCAGGAGAGTCCCCAAACAGAAACCGACTGGGAACTAGAGGATCGTTGCGGGACGACATTTGACCGGCGATTAATATCAAATGGCTTCGACATGCGGCCATGATACTCAGGGCATAGGCATCGCGGGCCGCGCGACGCTGATTGTCTTCCAGTTCCAAAACCTGCCGCAACCGATTTGGCAGAAACAAATCGCCGTTTTGAGAGGAAGGCACGAATGTTTCATTCATGCCCGTCACAATGAGTGCCGGTGCATCGTCCCAAGGCAATTCCAGCCAACCCAGAATTTCGAGGGACTCGGGCGAACTCTCGGGAGGAATTTCCGACTTGGAGATCTCTCCATGTAACAATCGCAGAAAATCAGCACCGCTGATCAACGGAATCAGCCGTTCGGGAACATCGGCAAATTTCTGTAATGCCGTCTGGATGGAGTCCGTGATGACGGACCAGTCCTTTCGTTCGGCCGCAGAAAAATCGGCTCCATCAAATAACGTCGACAGGATGTGGACGACAGGAACAGACCACTCGGGTAATAGTCGTTGTTGAAACTTCCAGTCACCAATCAGTTGAGAAATTGCAGAATGTGCGTCTTCGATGGTTTGTCGTTGATCTTCTTTTCCCAACCACTGCGAACTCACTTTGAAGGGTAAATGCTTGTTTCGATACTGATCGAGCTCGGTCAACCAATCTTTTTCTATCTCCAGATTTTGGAGATAGAGTTCGATGGCCGGATGACGTAACAAATTCTGAAACGCAACCACGGTTTCTTCATCCAACCACTCTGCCAATTGCAACAACAGTTTTGCAGCCAACGATTGTTCAACCGTTCGACCAACACCATATCGGCTTTCCAACCCAGCAGACTTGATGCGTTGTTCGATGACCGGAACCAGTGTCTCATCCGGGACTCCGATGATGATTTCCTCGCCTGAAAATTGACCTTCCAACTGACTTAAGGCGCGGAGAACTTCATCTGCTTGATCGCCGGGCTTATCTACGATATGAATTTGGTCGTCGGTAATGTCACTCACTGCGTGCAGCCAGGCGTTTGGTTTCAGGCATCCATGTTCGTCGAATCGTTGCGACATGTCTGGCGGTGCGAAGACAATTGACTCGACCTGGTCTTGCACTTGGTCGATCATTTCCCGGGTGGTTCCGTTCATATCGACCGTCCCCACGAGGACAATATTTCGTGAGGTCTCACACTCCTGATATTTGATCGCGAAGAGCCTCGCGGTCTGCTTGTCCCAGACAGATAGTCCGTCCAGAATGTGGAGGTAGTTTTCCTGAATCTCTCTCAACACGTTCCAGCGGGCAGCTTCTGGAAAGTTTTCCAGTTGACTTCCTTTGGAGATCACATCTCCGAAGTCCAAGTTGTCGGCAGCCAACTCACGATGCAAACTCGACAAGATTTCTGAGAACGGTTTCCAGGCGATGAAGCTGTCATCATCGGGCAGGTTGGGAAAAAACGGGTGCAAGCGGTCTCGATCAAACTCTCGCAATGCACGGATCCAAGCGAGGAGTTGCGTTAGATCATCGGCGAAAGGTTTTTGCTGGACATAAAGACGTTCAGGGACTGCTCCCAGCGTGACCACTTCTGGCGGTACGAGAATTAACCCGCGTTCATCAGCCATCGTCACCAATAATTCCTGCAATCGCCGCCCGGCTCGTCCCCCCGCCACGACCATCAGGAAGTTGGAAAGATCGACAGTTTCTGCGTGGATATGTTGGCTGAGCAAATGATCGCATAATGCGACCAGCGCAGGTCGAGACCAATCGAGAAACGTCCGTGTGATGGGCATCCGGCATCATCCAGTGAGTGAATCAGGATCTCCATTATCGGCTTCCTTCCCATGATCGCAAGCGGTCATTTGAGGATTACCGAATTGATCACTCTTTTGACGCAGTATGATCGACCGTTTGCGCACTCTTGCGCAGAAAAATACCGTCGTATTGAAATACTCGACCGGTATGCGGACAGATATAAGCATCATCTACAGAAACGAGCATAAAGCCGAGTTCATCCATCCATTGGAGCATATCGACCAGCAACATCTCTCCCTCATACATCTCTTGCGCATAGAGTTCAAGTTCCAGCATCTGGACTTGAGAGAGTGTTTGAGAGGCTCCCTTGAGTACGCGGTCTTCAAATCCCTGAACATCGAGTTTCAAGCAAACACGATCATTCGGTGAGAGCAAATCAGAGGCAACGTCGTCCAACTTTTTGATTTGGATCGTTTCAGATTTTTGCGGATGCCAAAGATCAGTTTCGAGCAATCCGGTCGGCTTGAGTAATGAACTGGCGGGAGAGAAGTCGGTCACCTGGATTTCACCGGTTCCCGTCTGGTCACCCAACGCTATCTGATGGACCTCCCACCGCGAGTGTTTTGCGGCGGCGTCTGACAGCGATTGGAACTCTGTGGATATCGGTTCAAAAGAAATCATTCGTCCCGAAAAACCGTCATCCCAGATCCTTTTGCCATACTGTCCCGTGTTGGCCCCGACATCGAGAATCACGGTAATCTCGGTATCTCGTAAAAAAGCACTACGACGTATGTTGTATGACCGCAGGAGATTGCGCGCAGTAATTTCGTAACCAAGTTTATGGGCGAGATTACGAATCCAATTTTTTATGGCCATGAACGGCAACAATCATTCTGAATCGTGAGGATGATCCTGTATAATTTATTCTAACCTCGTGTTTGAATGAATCTCTTTCCATCAGTAAGAAAATTACCATGTCTATTGTTCGCTGGTCGAGAATACTGGTTATCGCGGTCATATCGCTCTTTTTGGTACAGAACTGGATTGTTGCAAAGCCACCCGTACAAAAAACGGAAGTCGAGACAGATTCCCGTAAAGCGGAAACACCAAGGTTTATTCGAATTTTGAAGCAGGATGACGGCCAACTCCTTTCCCTCGATACGGCCATCGCCACCTACGAACTTAAACGCAAAGGAAAGCCGACAATCACAGTTGATTTGATTGGCGCTGTCCACATTGGCGATAAACATTATTACGACAAACTGGATGAACGATTCAAAATTTATGATGCGCTACTTTATGAATTGGTGGCACCGCAAGGGACACGAATTCCCGCGAATGGAAAACGTGAAGACGCAAGCCCCGTCTCAGCGATTCAGCAATTTATGAAGAACCTCTTGCAGCTTGAATTTCAGTTGGAACAAATTGATTACCAGGCGAAAAATTTTGTGCATGCGGATATGTCTCCCGAAGAATTTTGGGAATCGATGCAACAGAAAAACGAATCGCCGTTGAAAATGTTTCTCGCAATGATGCGAGCCAGTTTGGCGCAACAGGCAGAGAAACCTTCTCAGATCAACGATGCCGTATTGTTGGCGGCAATTTTTGATCGTCAAAATGGACCGATGGTTCTCAAACGTGCCATGGCTGAAGAACTCGGCAATAACGATGTGATGCTTGATGCTTTGAACGGACCCGATGGTTCTACCATTTTGACCGAACGTAACAAGGTCGCGTTAAAAGTCATGGAAGAGCAAATCAAAGCTGGTAAAAAGAAAATTGGTATCTTCTACGGAGCCGCGCATCTTAAAGATATGCACGAGCGAATGCTCAATCAGTACAAAATGAAACTGGTTAAAACAGAATGGCTGCCAGCTTGGGAGTTGATGGGAAACACCACTCCAACGACTCAGCCTGAGCCTTCCAAGTAGTCTTCATTTCAATACGTGACATTCTCGATTCAGAAGGAAATTTCTATGCAGCGCCGCATCGTTTTGTTGATCATTCTGGCGATTGGTTCTTCTTTTTCACTCGCTGGTTGCCAAGAGAGTTCGGAGGAGTCTTCAAGCAGCGGGGATTCTTCGGCAACTGCGAAATCGGAAAAACGTGGGATAATCGGTGTTTCATTGCTGACGTTTGATAACCCATTTTTCAAAGTGATTGCCGACAATATCAAGAGGGAAGCTGAGAAGTCTGGCTACGAAGTCATTGCTCTCAGCGCCAACGACGATGCGGCCACTCAGAACAACCAGATCAATGATTTTATTGTTCAGAATGTCTCTGTGATTGTGGTGAGCCCGGTCAAGTCATCGGCAATTGTTTCCGGCATTCAAGCTGCAAATGACGCCGGGATTCCGGTCATCACGGTGGATACACCCTGCAATGAGGAAGGTGTTGAAATTTTGACCCAAGTCGCCACCGATAATTTTGAAGGCGGCGAAAAAGCGGGCGAAGCCATGATCGAAGCTTTGGGTGCAGAAGGTGGAAAAATTATTGTTCTGAACAAAGAAGGATCTGAATCCTGTAAATTGCGGGAAGAGGGATTTCAGAAAATCATTAACGCACACAATGAAACAGCCAAGACGAAAATTGAAATTGTTAATACCATTGAAAGTAAAGGCGATAAGGCCGTTGGGCTGAAAGCGACCGAAGATGCGATCCAGAGCAATCCCGATTTGGTGGGGATCTTCGCTATTAACGATCCCGCGGCACTCGGAGCTCGTGCTGCTCTCGAAAAAGCGAAGGTCGGTGAGAATATTGTGATCATTGGTTTCGATGGGCAACCCGAGGGTAAACAGGCCATCAAAGAAGGCAAAATCTACGCAGACCCGATTCAGTTTCCCGACAGGATGGGAGTGAAAGTTGTCGAATCGATCGTCGCCCATTTCAAAGGGCAAGAAGTGCCACCCGAACAATATATCTCAACAAGTTTGTATCGTCAGGAAGATGCCCGCAAAGATCCCGAACTGAAATGAATGATGACGCCTGAAGGCGAGGGATCGATCCTAGGTTGTTTTGGGAATTCGCAAGCAGATCTCGTTTCCTTTGTCATTGAATGTGACATCAGAAATGAAGGTTCGGATCAGTAGCAGTCCTCGACCGTGAGGTCGCATCAAGTTTTTGGGATCCGTAGGGTCGGGAATCTTTGAAACATCAAACCCGGGTCCCTCGTCGGCAATCGTGAAGACAGCTTCCATCCGGTTAATCCGAGACTGTATGTGTAATCGTCGGTCTTTGTAAGGTGCTTCCTGTATTCGTTGTGCACGTAATTGGTGATACTCGGAAGGGTCGTCACCATCCAGTAAACTTGATTGTAACTCCAAATTCCCATGATCCATCGCGTTGATGAGTGCTTCGGTCAAAGCAGTACTAATGCGAGTTAAATCTTCCTCACGAACCAACTTCATCAATCCAAGCGAATCTCGCAAATGGTCGACCATCGCGATCACTGCACCAGGATCATATCCGAGTTCAAAATTTGATTCTGTCGAAATCATCCCGGCAAATACTTTTTTACGCATCTGGTCGGTGCGTGCCGAATCGAGCACAATACGCACGGTCTCCAACAAACCAGAATCGAGAGTACGCTTAGGGACATAGCTGGAGGCTCCTGCTTTTAACGCGGTCGAAGCAATTTCTTCACTCCCTTTTGCTGTCATCAAAATCACAGGAATCAACGGAAACTCGACCTGTAATTCTTTGACGAGTTCAAGCCCATTGAGTTCGGGCATGTCGAGGTCAGTCAGAACCAGATCGGGAGCCGACTTCCGAATTGCCGTAAGCCCGGCAGCCCCATGCTCGGCAAAACGGATTTGATGACCCTCTTCCTGTAGAAAACCGGCGGCCAACTCTCGGTCGAGCGGGTTGTCATCGACGATCAGAATTGTTGCCACGCCACACCTTCACCTCTCTTAAGGAGATCGAGTTGTCAGAGAGACTCGTGTCTGTTGCGGTTAAAAAGTATTCGCAGCATTGCTGCGTCTGCTTGACGAGTAGTTCAAGTTCCGGGAATCGGACTTGAACTTCTTTTTGCTTCTCTTGATCGGCCAACTGTTCTAGTTCAAACGCCAGTTCTTCCAGCGCATCACATTCAAACATACCTGCCGAGCTTTTCAGAGTATGGCATGCTCTGCGCAGTTCATCCATTTGAGAAAGATCGAGCATTTCATGTTGAATCGTTCTCAGTTTGAGTTGTGATTCTGTAATGAACATACCCGCCAGCTTGCGAACTCCTTCCAGACCTCCTGGTAATTTTTTTGACATCCGTTGCCAGTTAATCATTGGTTCATTGGCGGCGTCCTGTTCGTGAGGGAACTCGGGCTCGGTGAACCTTTCAATCACAGATGTCTCTTTTGGCTCAGAGCAAAGAGTCGTTTCCACCAGTCGGCATAGTTCTTCACGATCAACGGGTTTCGCTAAGTACGCATCCATTCCCGAGTCGAGACAGCGCTGACGATCCCCTTTCATCGCATTGGCAGTCATAGCGATAATCGGGATGTGGTCGTCCGTCTTTTGTTCGCGTTTGCGAATCAGCTCTGTTGCCTGCAATCCATCCATCACCGGCATCTGCACATCCATCAAAATGACGTCAAACTGTTCTTGAGTCAGTAAATCGACCGCTTGTTGGCCATTTTCTACCACGGTGACATGGTGGCCCCGTTGTTCAAGAAAGCCTACGGCGACTTCCTGATTGACGAGACCATCTTCGGCCAACAGCACGCGTTTGACGACAACCTCTGCCTCATCATTTTCAATGGTGCGAGGATTATTGACCCACGACAGATCAAACTTTGTCAAAATCGTATCGAGCAGTTCAGACTGTTTCACCGGTTTGGTAATACAGCGGACGATCTTCAAGTTTCGGCAGCGAGAGGCATCACCCGCACGAATCGCCGAGGAAATCATGATCATGACAGTATCATCAAAATCAGGATTCGCTCGAACAAGTTCGGCGAATTGAAAGCCGTTCATTCCGGGCATCATGCAGTCGAGCAGGACAAGACGAATAGGGTTCTCTTCGTGGATACTGCGATACAATTCGGCCAATCCTTCGGAGCCACTTTCTGCCATCACAGGTTTCATGCCCCAGTTATTCAGCACTTCTTCCAGAATCCGACGATTCGTTTTATTATCGTCAACAACCAGCACTTTCATTCCTTCAAACTGATCGAGTTGGGCTGGCAAGCGTCGCACTTGGTCTTCGGCGGGAGCTAAAGAGACCGTGAAGAAAAATGTAGTGCCGCTACCCACTTCGCTTTCTAACCAAATACGACCTTCCATCAAGTCGACTAGTTGAGAAGAAATGGTCAAACCCAAGCCGGTTCCTCCGAACTTTCGAGTCGTACTGGAATCCACCTGCTCGAACGATTGAAAAATATTGGACTGTTTCTCTTTCGGGATGCCGATGCCGGTATCGCTGACCGAAAAAAGAAGTTGGACGGACTGATCGGTCACTTCTCGCGGTTCGACATTCACGTAGACCTCGCCCGAATCCGTAAACTTGATCGCATTACCGACCAGATTCACAATAATCTGACGCAATCGTCCCGGATCTCCCTGCATATGTTCGGGAATTCCAGGAGCCACTCGACACGCCAGCTCAATCCCTTTCTCGGCAGCACGTGCTGACAGTGTTCTTACGGTGTTCGTGACAGTGTCTCGCAAATGAAAATTGATCGATTCAAGTTCGAGCTTGCCGGCTTCAATTTTGGAAAAGTCGAGAATGTCGTTCAACAATCGCATCAAGGCATCGGCCGACTGTTTGACCATATTCAGATAGTCGCGTTGTTCTAGTGCGAGCTCTGTGTTCATTAAGAGTTCCGACATGCCTATGATGCCATTCATCGGCGTGCGAATTTCGTGACTCATGTTGGCTAGAAAATCGCTCTTGGCTTTGTTGGCTTCGTCGGCGGCCTCTTTGGCGATGCGTAAATCTTCTTCCACTTTTTTTTGCAAAGTAATATCGCGTGAGACGCCAAATGTCCCGATCACTTTTCCGTGTTCGTCACGCAACGGAAGTTTACTGGTCGAGCACCAGGTTTCTCGTTCATCCGGCCAGACTTCACGTTCGACAATTCCGAGAATCGGTTTGCCAGTTTCAATGATTTTCAGTTCGTCTTCGCTTGCCTCCCGATAATGCTCGGGAGAGAAAAAGTCTGCGTCCGTCAACCCCATCACATCATCAGGATCTTGAAGTCCGAATTTTTGTGTCAAACCTTTGTTAACACGAATAAAACGACTGTCGAGATCCTTGAAGTAAATACTGTCGGGGAGGTGGTCCATCAAATTATCGAGCAAATGTCGCTCGTAAGAGAGCCGAGCTTCCATCTGATGCCGCTCAGTGACATCCCAATAGATACACTGCAAACCGGTCACTTCTCCCGCGTCGTTTTTAACGGGAGACTTGAAAAGCTCCACGTATCGGCAACTGCCGTCGGGCAAGCTATGTTCTTCCACATCGTGGAAGACTTCGCCTTGCTGCATGACATCGCGGTCGTTTTGTTGATATTTTTCTGCCAGCTCGGCAGGAAACAAGTCGTAGTCGGTGAGTCCTAACAACTCATCCATCGACTTATCGACTTCCTGGCAAAATCGTTCATTCACAAAAACAATTCGGCCTTCGGAATCTTTACGGATGACGCTGACAGGGAGATTTTCAACCAGAGACAGATACAACGAATCGGTATCGTGTAACAATCGATTGAGATTCTTACCAGATGGTGATGTCTTCGATGATGGGGCTTGATCCATCGCAAGTTCTCTGAGATAGGTGTGTGGAGCGCTGAACGATTGCGACACATCCATTCTAGGACCGGCTTTTAACCGGTTCCAACGATTTTCTCTCGTTTTCAGAGCAGATCATGCTCTTTTCTGCCTCAAACCGTTAAACTCATCGTTGATCCTTCTCACAACTGTCGTCCATCGGGACTGCATTGCCAAAATAATCGTTATTGTGAGTAAACATATAACGCCAAACATCTTCATGAAGATAGTCACCCCGCTTGTTCTTGCCCGCATTCCCTCCTGGAACAACTGAACTGTGGGCGCGGCGAGTATTCCCTTTGACATCAAAATCGGTCGTCAATCGGCGTGTATGACCATAGGGCGACTTTGTCTTGTCTACTTCGACAATCGGACCATACTCGTGAAGACCAATCAGTTCCCAACTTCGGCAGTAATGATCGGCTGTCCAACCACTGTCGAGGACATGTGAAAATCCGTAGAACCGATTGGCGGGAGTTGCTGACGGCAACGACTGCCAAGACTGCAATTGATCGCGAGCGCCACAGAACATCACGACACGACTCACTTTCTGATGTTTGGCAAACCGTGCGGCTGTGGTCGAGCCGTGAGACGAACCTGCGATAATCACATGTTCCCAGCGCAGTTGTTTCTTCTCTTTGTCGATGAAGTATTCCCAATTCGCCTGTGGGTTTTTCTTCGACAGCCACTTCACAAACTGATAAGACCGCTCCATCATGCCGTCCGGTTGTGGAATGTTGACCTGATCGCTGAAGTCTTCCCCGGTGGCCGCTTCGAGTCGCACATTCCCACGACAATGTTCTCCGACCGGATTCTCCTGACACACTTTCGAGAACCAGCGATTGGCATAATGGACCTGAATACCGTGTAAGCCGTAACTACTAATGCGCTCAAACAATTGGTCGTTGTAACCCATCAACCAAATGACGAGTTTCCCACGAGGCCTGACTCGTGTATTGACAATCGCGTGCTGTAAGTCCTGAACCTTGCCACCCTTCTCGAAGACAAAGTCGATTTCAGGATGTTCTTTCGCACGCGAATCGAGAACACTCGCGCGAGCTGTCAGCTTGTATTCTCTCGGCTTGCGATATTTGAACGCAAATGGTTCTTCGGCGGTTAATTGATAGCTGTTGGTAATGAGCAGTGTGATGACGAGTGATAGATATCTCATGATGTGTGGTCTTCTCACGGAACGAGGCGTTGATTTCTCTCTGCCTGATACGTTAGTCGAGACGGATATCATTAACAACTAAAGCTTCGATCTGCCCATTATTTCAGCATAAATAGCGTGTTAAACCGAATGAAAGTAACTCGAACCTAGTATTGGAAGCGGGTGAAACATTAAATCGATCAGCCCGCGTTTTCCTACGAACTATGAATAATGCAATTCGGAAGCCGTTTTTTAATTCTGCGCAATCCTCTGGCTGTCACTTTCGTATTTTCTACCCAGAGTTCTTCCAATTTGGTCGCAAAGTGGAGTTGATCCAATGCTTGATCATCAATGTTTGTTTGAGAAAGTGAGAGGCATTCCAATTGACCAATGAAAGGAAGCTGAGCCAAGTTTGTTCCCTGTATTTTCGTTTGGTCGAGATCCAGAGACCACAAATTTGATAATTGATACAGTTGCCCAAGCGACTCATCGGTAATATTTGTCTCATCCAGAGCCAGCAACTCTAATTGAGTTAAACGATTCACCAGAGCGAGCGAATTTTCCGTGATGTTTGTGCAGCCCAACTCGAGCACTTCTAATGTACGCAGCTCACTCAGTATCGAAAGTGAATATTTCGAGATCCGACAGTCGTACAAATAGAGCTCTGTGATTGTTCCAATTTGTTTCAATTGCTCCGTCGTAATCTCTTCCATCTCGACATGAGAGAATTGGATTTTCCAACTACGATTTTCTCGATCAATTCCGAACTTAGCCCCCGCATGAGAAAGCCGGTTCCTTGAACGCACTGCTTTTTGATCCCGAGGAGGGCGAGGCCAGAGAAGACTACCACATTTTGAACATGTGGCATCGCCGAAGAAACTCGCCTGTATGACAATGGATGCTCTACAAACATGGCAACGCCAACTATGCCCAAAAGGTTCCATTGCCGTTGGTTTCATAGGGAAACTTTCGTTGCGATTCTTGACGAATAAATTATTCTGCCAACCGCTCAAACCAAATAGCCCGCATTTCTACGACTTTATCTCCAAACCGGTCAGAGTTCCCGTACTTGTCTTGAATTGGTCAGTTTCCAAGCCCATGCGTTGTAACACGCTGACATAAAGATTCGGCAACGGGTAGTTGTTTTTCTGGTCGAATGCCAAGTGCTGACCATGTTGGAATCCGCCACCCGCCAACAAGACCGGCATGTTGCGGTTGTCGTGGTTCGAGGCATTGCCCAGGTTACTGGTGAGGAAGACCGAGGTCTGATCGAGCAGGCTATGACCGTTGTCATCTTCGGCATCCAATTCGCGGAGGAAATCGCCCCAGGCCGCAATAATGGCGGCTTCGACAAGTGCCAGTTGTTCCAGCTTCTCTTCATCGCGTCCGTGGTGACTGAGTGAGTGATACCCTTCATCCACACCCTCGATGGGGACAACTCCACTTCCACTCCCCAAGTGATAAGTGATGAAGCGGGACGAATCGGTCTTCAAAGCCAGTTTGATCATGTCGGTCATCAACTTTTGTTGTCCGACGAAGTCGTTGTTGTTGCGGATATCGACAGGCTTCTTGGCATCGACTTTCGGTTTTGGTTGATTGACCCAAGCTTCTGATGCCGCCAACCGATTTTCTAAATCGCGGACACTGGTGAAATAGGCATCCAAGCGGTCCTGATCACCTTTGCCTAATTGTTTCGACAGCCGTTTGGAATCGTCCTGCACCAAGTCCATGATGCTTTGACCTTCCTGCAATCGGCGGGCTTGTCGTTTCTGCTCGGCAGGAGAATCGTTAATAAAAAGTTGTGTAAACAATCGCGAAGGCGAGTCCGCAGCGGGGATCATCGAACCGTTTTCGGTGTAAGACGGGCTGTTACTGCCTCGACTGCTGAGAACCAATGACGGAAACCGCGTGTGATGACCGAGATACTTGGCCATGTGTTGATCGATGGAGATCGAATTACTCGCCTGTCCATCTCGCCCCATCGGTTGAGCGGTCAGAATACTGGCTTCCGCGCGGTGTCCACCTGTCACCCCAGGATGCGATGACCCCGAGACCACGGTGTACTTGTCGCGAATATCTTCGAGAGCTTTGAGATAAAGACTCGATTCGTAATCTTTGCCACCCTGTTTCGGATTCAGATTGTCTCCAATCAAACCAAGGCCCAAAGTCATCGCGACAAAACGGCGTGGAGGTGCGGACTCTCCCGGACCGGCAAATGCACGTTGCATGGCCGATAGCCAAGGCAAGCTCATCGCGACTCCCGCTCCTTTGAGCAGCGTCCGACGATTTAATTGATGTCCTCGATTGATGTGAAAAATATGACTCATGGCTAATCCTCGAAGAGGTTGATTTGAATCTTGTTTATTTGGTTAAAAATGTGTCGCTGGTAACGACGGCTTTCAGAATGGATCGGAACCCGTAATCATCTTGTTCTGTTTGTCGTGCAATTTGCTCGACATCGTCTCGATCAGCGAACGTGATGGGTGCTCCCGTTCCATAGGTCAACAGTTTTTCGGCCAGGTTCTCGGCCAGTTTTTCGGGGGTGGCGATGACCAGTTTCTGGAACTCTTTCAACGAATGAAACTCGCCGCCTCCCGGCAGCACTTCGCTCGGGTCAATCTCTGGCCCTTTAATTCGTTTACGCCCTTTGTAGGCGATGTATGTTTCTCGCCATTGTCCTGCCGGGTCAAAATTCTCCAGAGCAAATCCGGGAGGATCGATTTTCCGATGGCAAGAGGCACAAGAATCGTTGGATTTGTGTTTTTCCAGCATTTCACGAATGGTTGTCGCTCCCCGAATATCGGGTTCGATAGCCGGAACATTGGCGGGAGGAGGCGGGATTTCTTGCCCCAATAGTCGTTCGGAAATCCAGACACCTCGTATGACGGGTGAAGTATTCGTGCCGTTGGCGGTCACTTTCATGATGGCCCCTTGCGTCATCAAGCCGCCACGAGAATCGCTCGACTCAAACGAGACCGGTTGCATCTCATCACCCGAGACACCATCGACGCCGTAATAGCGTGCGAGTCGTTCGTTGAGAAATGTTTCCTCGGCATCAATCAATCGTGTGACACTTTGATTCTGGTCGAGCATTGTTTGCAGGAAGGTTTCTGTCTCTGCCACCATTGATTCTTGGACCACAACATCGAAGCCGGGATACAAGCGACGGTCGGGCGTCGTAAAATCGATTTCGCTTAAGTCGAGCCACTGAGCCGCAAAGTCGGGGATGAATTCTTTTCCTTTAGGATCGTCCAACATCCGGTCCACTTGTGATTGCAGTATCTGTTGGTCATGCAATTTTTCCTGCTCTGCCAATTTCAGCAGTTCGCTATCTGGGGGGGCATTCCATAGCAGATAACTCAATCGTGAGGCGACGGGGTAATCGTCGAGCTGCCCCGGTTCTTCATAGAAATATAAAAATCGAGGAGAGCAGAGCAGGGCACGATACCCTCCTCGTAACGCATCCATAAGCGTTTCACCATCATTCATCGATTGGCGAACCAGATTCACGAACGGCTCCACCACCGACTTATCAACGGGTCGGCGAAAAGTCTGCTCGGCAAAGTTTTGCATCAGGCGTTCAATGTCCTGTTGAGGCTGTTCGGAAAGCAGCTTCGCATCACGCCAATTCTTAGCCGACTTGATGTTCAGATCATCAAACAGAATTTTTCGTATCTGTTTCGAGGAGTCTCCGTGATGAATTTGCTCCATCACCAGACTCTCGATCGCAATGCCAGGAAGATTTTGCGGACCGCCTTCTCCCGTACCGACTTGACCGCCCGCAAATCGACCCATTTTCAATGTGTCATCACCCGGACGAATTTCGAGCATCTCACCTTTCGGCAGCCAGGTTTCAAATACCCATTCCTGAACGTCTTCGGTTGCTTCCAATGAACCCACCCATTTCAACAGCGGAGCGCTCGATACACCGCGTCCTGTGCGAACGGTACACCACACACCACGATCTTCGGGAGCATTGAGCGCCTTCGCACGAAAGGTAAAGCGATACCAACCATCTTCGCGTGCAGTCGTTGCCGGCAAGCGTCCATAAAAGATGAGTCGCGACGACCAAGTGACGGCAAAGCCATCAATCATCTCCGGTTCGCGGCAGCGACGCTTGGGATTGTTGCGGCTAATTTGCTGCGCAGTGAAATTTTTTGTTTTCAGGTCGTCTTGTTCCGTCGCTCGCTGGAATGCTTCATCGAGAGCCAAGTCGACAATGTCGAGATGTTGTTGCAATTGAAAGTGGGACATACTTTGACCCTCGGCAACCGTGGTGAAACCGTTCGACTTCGGTTCTTCCGGCATCCGATTGGCTAACGGAAGATCAATTCCCAAGATGTGATGCAGAGATCGTTCGAGCTGCAGATTGGTCAATCGTCGTCCTTGAACTCGTCCCAATTGCTCCCACTGTTTTGTTTGATGCCGACGCAACCAATCTCCCGTCTGCTTCACAAATTGATCACGTTGCGTTTCCGACAGATCGCTCGCCTCAGGAGGTGGCATTTCTCCTTCGTGGACTCGATCAACAATTCGGATCCAGCTTGCCAGTGTTCCCGGCTGAATGAGTTGAGTCGAGAGCTTTGTCAGATCGAGTGCTCCCTCTGCCGATGCTCCTTCGTGACAGGTCACACATTGGTTATTGATGAATTCCTGAGTCAGTTTGGGGGGGGCTTCAGCGCGTAGCGTCATTGTCGCCAAGGCGAAACACCCCAGCGCAACCAGAAACGATAAGTAATGATCTCTTCTCAACATAGGTCTGCATCTTCCAGGTGGGCATCGTTGGGAAGCCAGTTCCCAACGATCAAGTGTGGAGGGACCGAACTGACCGAGGAATAAACCCCTCGATGACCCATTCGGTTCTTCTATTATAGCACAAAAGCAGACAAAATGGAAAAGAAATTGCGAGTACTCTTACTTGCCTCGCATTGTGTCTAGCACGCGCTTCCCGGCAGAGGCCAGCATCAGAGTATCGACACCGGCGGTCATCAGCGTACAACCGCGATCCAGATAAGGTTTCACCGCATCAGCAGTGACGCCGAACCATCCAATGGCCAGTCCCGCTGACTGACAGGTTTTGATCACATGATCGATGGCCTGCACCACTTCAGGATCATCGACCTGCCCCATCTTTCCCATGCTGGCAGAGAGATCATAAGGTCCAAGTTGGATCGCATCGATCCCTTCCACTGCCACGATCTTTTCAATGTTGTTGACAGAGTCGATATGTTCTGTTTGGACAATCACGGCCACTTCTTCATTGGCCGCATCGACATACTCACTGAACGTCAAGCCGTAACCGTGAGCACGAGCCAAGCCCACGCCGCGCGAACCGGCGGGAGCATAACGGGAAAATTTGACAACATCGGCGGCCTGCTCGGCGGTATTGACCATCGGCACGATCACGCCTGCCGCACCCAAATCGAGCACTTTTTTGATCGGCGTTTCTTCGGCTGCCGGGACTCGCACGACGCACGGGACTTTATGATCGACGGCACGCAAGATGCCGAGCAGTTCAGAAGATTCGAGCGGACCATGTTCGCCATCGACAAAGAACCAGTCGTAGCCGAGTTCTGCCAGAATTTCCGCAGTGGCGGGAGTGTCGAGTGTGATCATCGTGCCGATGAGTGGTTCGAGATCACGCAGTTTTTGCCGAAAATTATGGGTCATTATTTTTTTCTGTCTTGTTATAAATATTGACTTAATCAGCCGGAACGCGCTAGCGTCCGGTTCTGAACCGTGGGCTAGCGCCCAACGGCTGATCACATCGCGCGATTATTTTCCTGAAGACACCCTCACCTCGCCTTCCAGATCTTCACATCATCGTACAACACACCCGAGCCAGTCACAGTAAAATGCACGCTCTGTTTGGTCTCGTGGGCCAAGCCGGGCGATTGCAGATAACCGACAGGGTCTCCGTCGAAGCTGACCCGCATCCGGTCGCCGACGATTTCGATCACGACATCGTGCCATTGGCCCGACTCGACTGTCGTCTTCGCAACGAAGCCTCGTCCTTCTAACAGTTTAATGGAGGCCGTTTTTTGTTTCGGGTCTCGCCGCATCTTGAAGATATCGTTTCGCATGATGCCTTCTTTGTCGTCTCCGAGTCGAATCTGCGTTGGGGTGAAGGCAACCCGGACAATGTGTCCTGCGTGTGATCCTTTGTAGTTCTTGTCATCAAACACAACATTGAACTGTTTGGAGCCATCCAGTTTAAATTTGAATTCGACAATCACATCTTTCATCGGTCGATAGACACGCCCGACGGCTCCATGATCGTCTTTGGCCTGTTCCCCTTTGAGCACACCGTCTTTCACCGTGAATGCCGGGATGATCGATTTCCATTCGCCGAGATCTTCGCGTTCAAAATCGTCTGAGAAGATCAATTCCTCTTTTTGAGCGAGCGGTTTCGAGGGGATATCACCAGCCAGACAGAATGTGGGAACGAAAATCAGTAGTCCGAAAAAGTGTTTCATGAGCGACTTTCCAAAGAGGTTTCTGAGTTTCAGGATTATCGACGCACGATGTTCGAAATACAACTGGCGACATGATTCTTCTCCGCGATCAAGATTGGAAAATCTCTGTCTGGTTGGAAACTGGATCTTCGCATTTCGATCAATGGCGAGTTACGATAAACCGACGCTCGCAGTCGCGCTTTTAACCTGAATCCATTTTTCTCCAGGTGACGCATGTTTCGACTCTCTGTTTCAGCCTTGCTGATCACGACTTTGATACTCTCGACAACACTTTACGCCGACGAACAGCCCCTCGTCCCGGTCGGAGCCGCGAAAGTTGATATCACCCCGCCGTACCCGATCCGTCTGACCGGTTATGGCAGTCGCCCGGTGGAAGCGGAAGGAGTCGAACAGAAACTGCAAGCGCGAGCCCTGGCCATCGGTTCTGATGACGAGGGGCCAACCGTCATCGTGACCGTCGAATTGCTCGGAATCACTCCCGCATTGCGGTCCGCCGCGCTGTCGCGGATCAACATGCAATATGCCGTCTCGAATGACAAGTTCGTTTTGTGTGCGACGCATACTCACAACGGACCTTGTGTGAACGGCGTCTGCCCCAACATTTTGGGTGACACCATCCGCGAACCCGAACAGGAACGGATCGATGATTACACCACGCGACTCGTCGATCTGATCACTTCGGCGGCCAATCAAGCTCTCGAGTCTCGCCAGCCGGGACGATTGTTTCATGCGGAGGGAGAGGTTGGGTTTGCCATCAATCGACGAATGTTGAAAGACGGCACTTGGATCGGCTTCGGCGTGAATCCTAAGGGGCCGGTCGATCATCGTCTGCCGATTTTGGTCGCGAAAAACAAATCGGGAAAGCCGCTCGCGATCTGGTCAAATTATGCCTGTCACTGCACGACATTGGGGCCATCGTTCAATAAAATCTGCGGCGACTGGGCCGGCTATGCCTCCGCAAAACTCGAAGCCGACTACGAGGGTGCGATTGCTCTCGTCTCGATCGGTTGTGGAGCCGACGCCAATCCCGAACCCCGCGGAAGCGACGATCAACTCACCTTCGCTCAACAGCATGGAGAAGCATTCCGCAAAGAAGTCAATCGATTGCTGACATCAGAACTCAAGCCCCTTTCTTCCGAGATTGAGGGAACATTTAAGACTGTGAAACTTCCCTTCAAAAATGCACGCACGATTGAAGAGTGGCAAGCCTACGCCAAGCAACCGGGACAACGCGGCGTCTACGGTCGCTACTTTCTCGAAAAACTGAAACAAGATGGTGCGCTGCCGACGACTCTCGATTATCCCATCTCATCGCTCACTTTTGGTGACGATCTGGCGATGGTTTTTCTGGGAGGAGAAGTGGTCTGCGATTATTCACTCTCGATGTATGAGAAGTTTGACGGCAAGCGACTCTGGGTCACCGCATACGCCAACGATGTCCCCTGTTACATCCCTTCCCGACGCATTCTCGATGAGCAAGGTTATGAAGCCGATTATTCGATGATCTATTATCGACGACCGAATCAGCTCAGTCCTGCTGTCGAAGAAATCATTCATGACACAGTCCAATCAATTCTGCCTCCACAATTTTACTCGGCAGAACTACAACAGAATTTTCCACCTCCCAAAACTCCCGCAGAGTCTGTCGGTTCGTTTCAACTCCCCGCAGGCTTAAAGCTGGAGCTCGTCGCGGCCGAGCCGTTGGTGATGGACCCGGTCGCTTTCGATTGGGGCATGGATGGTTCGTTGTGGGTGGTCGAAATGTGTGATTATCCATCCGGTCTCGATGGAGAAGGCAAGCCGGGTGGGAAAGTCAAAGTGCTCCGCGATACCGATGGCGATGGAAAGTACGACATCGCGAAAGTGTTCCTCGATAATTTGCCTTTCCCGACAGGTGTGAAAGTCTATATGGACGGCGTGCTTGTCACGGCGGCTCCACACATTCTGTATGCTCCCGATATCAATGGGGACGATGTCGCTGACGAGACCAAAATTCTGTACGCAGGATTTGGCGAAGGGAATCAGCAACACCGCGTCAATGGTCTCCGCTGGGGACTGGATAACTGGTTGTATGTCGGCAACGGCGACAGTGGCGGCGAAATCGAATCGAACAAGACCGGCGAGAGTGTCAATGTCCGTAAACGCGATCTCCGCATCCGTCCCGACACGGGAGAGCTCGAAGCAATCTCGGGCAACACGCAGTTCGGCATCAATCGCGATGACTACGGCAACTGGTTCGGCGGCAACAACAGCAACCCGATGTGGCATTACGCCCTCAATCAACGCTACCTGCAACGTAATCCGTTTGTGGTCTTTCCCGACGCGAAAGTGATGGTCTCCGATCAACCGGGAGCCGCCCCCGTTTATCCCGCCAGTCGAACACTGGGCCGATTCAATGATTTTAGCCGTGCGAATCGTTTCACGTCAGCGTGCAGTCCGATCATCTACCGCGATTCTCATCTGGGTGAGCAATACGCGGGGAACTCTTTCGTCTGCGAGCCGGTCCATAATCTGGTGCATTGGGAAGTGATGCGACGCGAAGGAGTCACCTTTCGCAGCTCTCGCGCTCCCGAAGAACAGGAGAGTGAGTTCTTGGCCTCCACCGATAACTGGTCGCGTCCCTCGATGATCCGCACTGGTCCCGATGGCTGCCTGTGGATGTCGGACATGTACCGCTTTGTCATCGAACATCCCAAATGGATCCCCGAGCATCAGCAGCGTCAACTTGATGTCCGCGCGGGTGACACGATGGGCCGCATCTATCGCATTGTCCCCGCAGACGGTCCGCGACCGATCCCCAATCTCGACAAACTCTCGCAATCAGAAATTGTCGATTTGCTGGAATCTCCGAACGGCACACTCCGCGACATGGCGAGTCAATGGTTGATCTGGAACGGCGACGCAAAAATCATTAGCCCCAATCTTAAAGATCTGCTTGAGAACTCTGAAAGTTCACTCGCTCGGATCCATGCACTCTGCGTGCTCGATCATCACCCCGCCAACTTGTTGTACACCGCAGATCACACCAAGATATTCAAAAAGAATGATTTACAACTCACGCGACATGCCGTGCGGATCTCCGAACAATTTGTTAACGACCATCCTCACGTCGGCGAATTGTGGTCCGTTTTAATCAGTCACAATGATCGTACATTGCTCATGCAACTCGCCTATTCGCTGGGAGAGTGGGATTCTCCGTTGGCAGGGTTGGCGATTGGTCGAATTCTGGACAAAGCTCAAGGTGATCCGTATTTGACAGCCGCCGCCGTCAGTTCTCTCAACACTCAGAATCTTCCGGCTGTCGCTCAAGCGATTATGGAAACCAAAGCGGCACAAAATCTTGCAGTTGTGACACCTCTCGTTCAGACAGCACTCGGCCTGAAACAAAACCCGGTCGTGTCTCAACTGTTGCTCGCCAATGCTTCCACCAAAAATCTCAGTCACTGGTCACAATTGTTGGCGAGTGTCGGCAACCAACGCAAGATACTCGAAACCATTCTTACAGAAGATGAAGCTCTGCAATCGGCGATTGACGAGATCAATCAACGGGCACTCGATCTCGCTTTCGATGATTCAGTCGATCTTAAACAACGTGCCATTGTTATCGCGTATCTCGGTAATTCCTTGGGCGTCGATCAAAAAACGATTGAGCGATTAGCAGAACTGATCAAGCCGGGATCACCATTACCTCTGCAACTCGCGGCATTGGATGTACTCAGTCAGCGCGGAGGTGGGACTGTCTACGAACAGTTGCTCGCCGATTGGGAATCGCTCACGCCGACGCTCAAAACGAACTTGCTCTCTAAGTTGATGCAGCGGGAGACCGGCATGAAACTTCTGCTGACCGCCGTCAAGAACAACACGATTGCGGCTTCCGAAATTTCACCTTCGCATCAACAACGATTCCTGCAACATACCGATGAAGCTGTCCGCAAAGAAGCAGAAGAGGTCTTCGGACAACCGACATCCCGCGCCGAAATCCTGACATCTCTCAAGAGGGCTCTTACAATTTATGGAGATGCCGAAGCGGGTCGGCCCTTATTCAAGAAGCATTGTTCGCAGTGCCATCAAATCAACAAGGAAGGTTTTGAGGTCGGCCCCGATTTGACAGCCATCACCAATCGCTCACCCGCTGCACTCTTTGTCTCGATCCTCGACCCCAACGCGGCCGTCGAAGACAAGTTTCTCCAATACATCGCAGTGACCGAAGCGGGCTTTACTCACACGGGGCGGTTGGTGAGTGAATCGGCTAATTCAATTGTACTCGAAGGTGCCGAGAAAAAACGGGCCGAGGTCTTGTACACCGATCTGGAAATCCTTCGTTCCACGGGCAAATCATTGATGCCGGAAGGACTCGAAAAAGAACTCAACGAACGGCAACTCGCCGACCTGATCGCCTACGTCTCGGGACTCGGTCCCGAGGCGAAATCGTTTCCCGGTTTGTCACCACAACGGATCCAACAGAATTCCTCGCGGATCGCACTGTCGGCATCAACCGCGTATTTGTATGGGCCGAGTCTCAGCTACAGCGGTAAATACGACAATCTGGAAACCTGGAGCCGACCCGAAGACCGAGCCGTCTGGAAACTCGAAGTGACCGAGCCGGGTAATTATCAAATCCTCATCGATTATTCCTGTGATCCGGTGCATGCTGGCAACCGCTTTCGCCTCACCGTCGGTCGTCAAGAAATTAATCAAACGGTCAACGCGACCTCATCGTGGGACGAATTTGCGTTCCACGAGCAAGGCATCATGACGCTAGACGCGGGCCTCACCCGCCTCATGTTGCAAAGCCTCGGCCCCATCCGCCGCGACTCATTATTCAAATTGCGTTCGGTGATGCTGGTGAAGGTGGAGTGAGCGTGATTTCTCACTATGTCTATCGCTTTCTTAAAATTGTGAGAACTGCTCAGTCAATAAAAAAAACCTTCAGCAACTTGTCATTCAAAAGATGACAGACTGCTGAAGGTCAGTTTATTTGACAGTTGAGTCTTCTCAACGATTAGTAAGTCAGAACCATATCCATACCGAAGCTGGAGGCATTCATGTTACCACCAATAAAGGGATTCACTTCGTTGGTCGCCCACTGATATCGGTATTCAGGACGAAGCATGACGTTCTCATGCAGTTTGATATTCAAGCCAGCGGTGTACTCGTAAAACTCCTGGTTTGCGGTAGACCAACAATGGCGGAGAACAAATGGAACCTTTATCATCCATTTGGAGGAAGCCCATGTCAAACAATTCTGCCAACCATTCCCACTCATCCGAGAAGCCAAAACGCACCAGACGCGTCTTCTCCGATGAGT
>JAURQH010000046.1 GCA_030836185.1 Planctomycetota bacterium | reverse complement strand
GTACATCGAGACGTTTTATAATACCGAACGAATCCATCAGTCGTTAAACTACCAGACGCCTGAGGAATTCGAGAAAGACTACGCAGCCAGGCTGGCTGCGTGAATCAAAGATTTGTTCTCCATTATTGTTGGTCTACCGCAAGCCAGCAAACAGTGATATAAAATTTTTTTTGTGTAAGAGCTTTTTCCAAAAAAGAATGCAAGATTCGACAATGGTCAGCGGTGGGCCTTTGACCAGAACACATCAACATCACGAGTGCATGCAAACGGACTCCGTTATTCTGGTGTTTGAGTAGCCGTTCGAGAAATGCGATTACTCTGGGGGAGTAATCCAATTCCTGAGACAATGCCTGTTCAACCTCTGTGATGAGAGGGCTGTTCACGAATGGATGAAATGTGGGCGGCTCATATTTCTTGAGTCCCATATGAAATAGCAAGATGATCGCGTCCAGATACACATTGGGCTTGTTTACCTCAAACATCTTTTGGAGAAACGGAAGTTCGCTCTCGGGTAGCCGGGATGTGAGCTCATCGAATTGTGAAAAGAGAATGTTGGGGAAATCACCAAACTCCTTGGGATCCAACGGTTGGTAATCGAAGACTTTGTCGAGTCGCACCGCAAAATTAGGATGAAGCTCTTTCCAGATTGGAATTAATTCGGGAGCCTTCTCAAAAATCTCTCGCCTCAGGTAGAGGGTTGTCCCAGCCGGTAAAAAATCTCGCTGTTCAAGAAAGGGAGCGATACTCCGAACAGAGTGAGTAGAAAGCTTCTCTAAGCAAGGCCCAATATTCTCCGAAGGTTCCACCTGTCGAATTCGATAGAACGCCACATCTTCTGGATGCGATTGAACCAATGGTTTCAGATGCTTCTCCAGTTTTTGTTCCAGAGCAGGGTGTTGCTTCATCAGCTTTCGAAAGAGAGAGTCCCCCAATCGAGACAGAACAATTTCGGAAGCCTGTGATTCCGGAAGTCCATCCAGCTTATGGAATATTTTCACCCAGTCATCTGGATTATCGACAGTCACACTCTGGAGGATTTGGATTGCCAGTTCGCGTTTTTCAGGATGATTTGACACGACTTCTTTCAAGCCGATATCGAGAATCCCTTTCCTTTCGTGAAGAATTCCTTTGATAGGAAAACCTGGAAGATTGATGAAGTTGGAATAGAACTCCGTTTTCTGGAACTTCTCGTCGTCCATTAATTCCATGATCTTCTTCACCACAGCGGCTGGATGCAGCCCATAATCAACGCAAAGCGTCAGAGCTTTCAGAGCAATCTCAAATTTCTCGTGATCCAACAACTGAGAGAACCTCTTCTCTAACTTTTGAGTGAAATCATCGTGATAAAGTTCACGTGCACTGAGAGACATTGCGTGCTTAGCAACCTCGATGTTTCGATCATCTATTAACTCAAAAACCATCTCCCGGCGGTCATGCAAGAGATTAGGGCGATGCCCCATTTCTTCGAGAATGGATATTCGTACTGGTTGATAATCAGACTCCAGATATGGCATGAGATCTTCGAATGAATAATCTTCGAGTACCTCTCGAATCGTCGATCTTCGAATACCATTTGCGCCACTTGTAAGATCTAATCGGATTCGCTGAGGGAGTATGCCTTGCTGGGCGAATACCGTGCTAGCGCACATGGAGAGAACAGATAACAAAATCAAGAAGAAAGAAAACAAACGAGGAAACATAAGCACTTCCTTTCCCCGCCCGAGGAGGCTGTACTGAAAGCATTGCAATGACTAAAACATGGTATCATCCCGTATAGGCATGCTCAAGAATGTTGTTTCCAACAAAAAAGCCTGTGGTATGAAAACCACAGGCTTTGAGAATGTCTAATTGTCGGCATCGAGACCTCTATGCCGCTTTGCGGTATTCTTGACCGCCGTTGATTGCTTCGGCTGCCGCATCGCACAATGTTTGAGCGACGGTATCCAGTTGGCTGTCGGTCAACTCGGAAAAGATCGGCAGTGACATCACTTCCAGGCAAGCCTTTTCCGCTTCCGGAAGATCACCGGGTTGATAGCCGAGATATTCAAAGCAGGTTTGCAGGTGCAAGGACTTCGGATAATAGATGCCGCAACCAACTTGCCGGTCTCGCAAATATTTCACAACAACGTCGCGGTGTCCGTTCGGAACGCGAACCGTGTATTGATTGAAGACATGTTTGCGGTCCGCGTAAATTTCTGGACGATCAAAATAGCCATCGAGACCATATTGATCGAACAATTCGCGATACTTCTCGCTGTTGGTTCGACGTGCGGTTGACCAACTTTCAAGGTGTCGTAATTTGACTCTCAAGACGGCGGCTTGCAACGCATCCAGCCGACTATTGAGACCAACTTCGACATGTTCATAGCCACCGACGTCACCGTGAACTCGCAATCGCATCATTCGCTTGGCGAGTTCTTTATCGTCCGTGGTAATCATGCCCCCGTCGCCGGCCCCACCGAGATTTTTGGTCGGGAAGAAACTGAAGCAACCGATCGTTCCCAGCACACCAGCACAACGTCCTCGATACTTCGCACCGATGGCTTGTGCCGCGTCTTCAACAATCTGCAAACCATGTTTGACGGCAATTCGCCACAAAGGGTCCATCTCGGCACATTGGCCAAAAATGTGAACCGGCATGATGGCTTTGGTATTTGGGGTAATGGCGGCTTCAACTTTTTCGGGATCGAGGTTGAAGGTTTCTGGCTTGATATCGACAAAGACCGGTTTTGCTCCCACGCGATGAATCGAACTCGCAGTGGCAAAAAATGTGAATGGGCTGGTGATGACTTCATCACCGGGGCCAATATCGAGAGCCATCAGTGCCAGAATCAACGCATCTGTTCCTGAGGCACAACCGATGGCGTATCGCGCATCGACGTAATTGGCGATCTCTTCTTCAAGAGCGGTCACTTCGTCACCCAAAACAAACCGTTGCGAACTGAAGACTTCAGTCACGGTTTCCATCACTTCATCAGCAATGGGGGCATATTGGGCGGCAAGATCAATCAGGGGAACAGGCTGGGAGGAGGCAGGATGTGCCATGATGCGAATCCTTTCGCATGTGGAACGGTAGGAATGTCGATGGAGAATCGAGAATGGACCGGTAAGGTAGGTCGCCATCAATTTTGTGTCAAGATCGATGGAACGAAATTCACAATTCACAATTCACAATTCACAATTCACAATTCACAAAACCTTAGCGACCGGCTTTACGAGCGGCCACTTTTTTCTCATATTCTGCAATGATTCCCGCAGGATCATCATCAAAAGCCTGCCGACACCCGGTGCAGCATACATAATAGGTTTTTCCCATATACATGACGGGAGACGTTGCACGCCCACCAGTCACGACACATTCGGGGCCATTCGCCCCCGGAACCGCCAAACGAGTCCCTGCGCGTGTGTACCCCACTTCCGCAATGCGAAAAAAACGATCCTCGGCGATTTCCCGCTCTAACAGAACGAGCGTTCTTTTTTCGTTAAGGCGGGTGATCGTCAACTGTTGACGTTCGCGATCTTTCTCGGGATTGGAAACGAGCGAAAGTTTCTTCTCGTCCAACTTTCCCGTAAATATGCGGCTGGAGTCATCCGCCGTGGTGACAGCAGCGTGATATTCCTTTGATTTTGGATCATAAGTCAGCCGAACGGATTTGAGATATTTCCCGTCTTCGACCGTGTAAACAAGAGCGGGTTCCTTTTTCTCGAAGGACCACGCCCAATCGGCGGTTTCTTTCCAGGCTCCACGTGCGGAACCTCTTTGCGGTTGCCCGATGCCTCGCCAACCACCAATCAAATCATTGAATTCCGCCAGCGCAATTTTGGCGGGAGACTCTTCGGGTGTCTTGGCTTGTTCGACGGCACATAAACTCAGCGTCAAGCAAGGAATGAGACACAAGGCGATCAGTCGAGACATAATAACACTCGTATTGTGAATAGAGGTATATAGATTGAAACACCGCGTTAGTGAAATCGTTTCGTGAGAAATGGCGACTTAAGAAGACTTTTCCGAAGTCATTTCTAATTGAACCAGCGGTTTCACACTCGTAGAACTTTCTTTTTGAGAATCACATCCACCACAACTGCTGCCACAGGAACCACCCTGCCCGGCTTGGGTGATGAATTGATAAAACCGACGACCGAGCGCAAAAATAGCCGCTCCGACGATCAGCCCAATCAGAATGTTTTCGAAGAAAGGTGTCATAAAGAAATTATAACCACAAACGTCCCACTTGATAGGTGATAAACGCACCGATATAGGCGAGGACGGTCATATAGACAAAACTGAAGATCGGCCAACGCCAACTGTTGGTCTCCCGTTTGATGACCATCAACGTCGCCGCACACTGAGCACATAAGGCGAAGAAGACCATGATCGACAATGCCACAGGAATGTTGAAGACATTCGTCCCATCGGGCCATTTTGAAGTCCTCAACGCGCCCATCAAACCTTCACTCTCTTCATCGACATCACCCCCAAGAGAGTAGATCGTTCCTAATGTCGAAATAATCACTTCACGCGCCGGGAAAGAGGCAATTGCTCCGACACCGATTCGCCAGTCCCAACCGAGAGGTTTCACGGCCGGTTCAATGGCGTGTCCCATTTGTCCCAATGCACTACCGGCAATCAATTCAGAACTGACAGTGTGATATTCATTTTCGAGATCTTCCAACGTGACTTTCATGAGTTCCGCATTATCGGGATTCGACTCCAGAATGGTCTCTGTGGCCACAATCGAGCGTTGCAGTTCGTATTGTTTGGAATGATCGCCGGGATAATATCCGAGTGCCCAAATCACGATGGTTGTGGCAAAGATCAAAGTACCGGCTCTCACTACGAACGCTTTCCCGCGATCATAGACACGATCAAAAACAACGCGTGCGGAAGGAACTTTATAACTGGGCAGTTCCATCACAAAGTGGGGTGTTTCACCGGGAAAGAAGATTTTCTTGAGCCCCCAGGCAACGGGAATCGCCACCAAGGCACCAATCGCATACATGAGAAACAAAACGGTTCCTTGCAGTCCCAGCCCGAGTCCTAAAGTTTGTTCGGGAATGAATGCTTTGATCAATAACAAGTAGACCGGCAACCGGGCCGAACAACTCATGAGTGGTGCCACCAGAATGGTCACAAATCGATCCCGCCGACTTTCAATCACACGAGTCGCCATCACTCCCGGAACGGCACAGGCAAACGACGACATCAACGGTACAAATGACTTTCCGCTGAGCCCCAACTTGGCCATGAATCGATCCATCAAAAACGCAGCCCGCGACATGTAGCCGCAGTCTTCAAGTGTGGCAATGAACAAAAACAACAGGCAGATCTGTGGCAAGAATATGAGCACGCCGCCCACTCCGGCAATAATGCCGTCTACTAACAATGACCGCAGTGGTCCTGGCTGCAAAACCCCTTCCACAAGCCCCGTGACAAACCCCTGCCCCGTTTCAATCTGATCCATTAAGGGGCCAGCCCAAGTGTAAATCGTTTGAAAGACCAGCATCATCAATGCGGCAAAGACAAACAGCCCAAACACACGATGCGTCAGAAAACGATCCAGAGCGTCACTTTTGGAAGCAGAGCGCTCGGCAGGATGCGTTACCACTCCGTCCAATATTTCGCGAGCCCATCCATAGCGGACGCGAGCTTCAATCGCCGGAACACGACAATTCGCAGCGGCAAGTCGTTCTCGTGCCGCTTCCAAGTCTGACCTGATCTGTTGTCCGGCAGCCGATGAATCTGTCAGCTCTTGTTCAATTTGACCGCCGCGATCAATCAGCAATCGTTGAGCCAGGAATTGAGGAATGTCGATGTCTTTGTGAGTTCGCAACGAATCACGAAGCTGACCAGCTTCGGCATAAAACTCGTCTGGAAACAACGATTCGGGAGTGCGTAGTGGACGCTCAACTGAGTCAGCAATGGCCTGCTTGACGATATCCACATTCTTGCGACGATGCGCTTCGGTCGTAATCACAGGTAACTTCAGTCTTTTGGCAAGCTCTTCGGCATCAACGCTAATCCCTTTGGACCGGGCGACATCCATCATGTTCAGGACAACAACCGTCGGAAGCCCCAAATCGAGTGACTGACTGACGAGATACAAATTTCGTTCGAGGTTGGAGGCATCAACAATGCAGACAACAGCATCAACGGCAGTAACACCTTCCTGCCGGCCGAGCAGAACATCGACTGAGACCAGTTCATCGGGAGATCGCGGTGAGAGGCTGTAAGTGCCGGGAAGGTCGACGAGATCAATCTCCCGATGATTCCAGACAACTTTGCCGACTTTCTTCTCGACGGTGACACCGGGATAATTCCCGGTCCGAGCTTTCATGCCCGAGAGCGCATTGAAAAGCGTACTTTTACCCGTATTCGGGTTCCCAATAAGAGCGACCGTTTTCCGATTTGGTTTCACCGTTTCGGGGGAACTTGTCTGAGACTTAGACATCATTGACTCGGAGTTTGAAGACATTAATTTGGTGGGAACGAAAGAGGCTGGAGGGTCGAAATCAGGAAGTGGATTCAAGACGGACTCGTTGAGCCTCCGCAGCACGCAGAGAAATTCGATAACCGCGAATCTCAAATTCAATAGGATCGCCGAGAGGTGCATAACCAATCAGTGAAATAGATTCCCCTTCTAACAGCCCCATTTCCATTAGACGTGTCGAGAGAGAATCATCACCGATAATTTCCGCAATAGTCGCAGAGTCTCCCGGGCGGAGATCGGTTAACAATCGAGAGGCGGGAGCTTCCATGAGTAGAGAACTTTTCCGCAAAGGCGGGTCAGTGGGAGACCTCAACAAAGATCGTAAGACTGGGATCAAGTCGCAGAGTTAAGCGGTGATCACCGACGCAAACAATACAAGGTTGTCCTTGCTGAATCATGGTGAGCTCAACCTGCTCACGAAGTCCCAACTCAGCAAGACGATGGATGACCTCTTCATTGCCATCCAACTCATGAATGAGCCCACGCTCCCCCTGACGGAGAAGTTCAATCGGTAATATCTGTGATATGGAATCGGTTGCCATGAATGATCAATCCTAACGACTGAGACTCAGTCTCAATAACTATCGGATTTTAGCCTGCAAATACTGAAGGTCACAAGGCGCAACTCATGAAAGGAGGCAATTTTAGGCGATTTCTTTGATATTGTGGAGAAAATCCGCTGAATCGACTGCGGGAATCAGGCTTCTATTCTCTGTTCCGTCGATGAATTTACTGCTCTGATGAGAACTCCAGAGTGATCTTGACCAAATTCTGCCCGGATCTTATGTTTCTGGTCCTTCCGCAGGTTCTTTTCCGAGCCAGCAACCCAATTTAAGACACCTTTCTTCGACGTTTCCGTCGAAATCTAAACTCCAAATCCATTCCTGTGAACTTCACACTTTTCCGTCGATAGTTGCGTGCAGTGATGCCGCACCACGTCGTCCAGGAGACTTTGTTATGTTGAAATTCAGCTCAATTTTTGCCACCGGTTGTCTACTTTTAGTGAGTGGCTGCGGGCAACTCGATCTGATGAACTTCCGCTCTCAAACACCAGAAGAGACGGATAACAAGTCCCTCGCGGATGAAACCAAGACGAAGGTCGAGACACCACTGATTAGCGAATACGTGAACGTGGGAAACTTAAATGCCGTAATTCTGGAGGGTGTCGGATTAGTCACAGGACTTCCGGGAACAGGCGGTGATCCCCCTGTTTCACCCTACCGCGCTCAACTCATCGAAGATATGCGACGCCGTAATATCAGTAACCCGAATCAAATCTTGCGATCAAAAAGCACAGCCTTGGTCCTCGTCAGAGCCTACTTACCGCCACTGGTCAAAAAAGGTGAGCGTTTTGATGTGGAAGTTCGTGTGCCGGGAGAATCAGAGACGACAAGCTTGAATGGCGGGCATCTCCTCGAAACCTATTTGAGCGAACAAGCCTTCATTCAAGGGGAAGGGATGCTGGAAGGACATGTGTTTGCGAAAGCTGCCGGCCCAATCCTCACAGGTACGACCACATACTCCGAAGAAAAGGGAGAAGACCTGGGAACTCTCGTTCGCGGTCGTGTGTTGAGCGGAGGCATGTCACTTCGCGACCGGAATATGTCGCTGCTGCTGAGAAATGCTTACCGTAGCGAGCGCATGTCATACCGGATTGCGAATCGCGTCGGAACTCGATTCTTCGACTATCAAATGGGGGGCCAACGGACTCCATTAGCCGAGGCAAAAACAAATGAACTCATCGAGCTGATGATTCACAGTCGCTATAAAGACAACTATCCTCGCTACGTTTCTGTCATTAGAAACATGACTCTCAAAGAGTCTGAAGTCGCCGAACGAGTCCGTATGCAAACTCTTGCAGACGATCTGCAAAATCCGGTTACGTCGGAAAAGGCTTCCATTCAACTCGAAGCCATCGGCAAACCGGCCATTGAAGTTTTGAAAACCGGACTCAAAAACCCGTCTTTGGAAGTTCAATTTTACTCAGCAGTCGCTTTGGCGTATTTGGAAGATCCTTCCGGTATTGAAGTGCTCGGTAAAACCGCTAAAGAAGAACCTGCTTTTCGAATCTTCTCATTAGCGGCCTTGGCTGTGGTCGACGACTCCGACGCTTTCATGGCGTTGCGAGACTTGTTGGATGGAAACTCTGCGGAAACTCGTTATGGGGCATTCCGATCACTGAAATCACTCGACCCCAACGACCCGTTTGTGCGTGGTGAATTGATGCATTCCGGTTTTCGTCTCCATGTTCTCGATGTCGAAGGGGATCCCATGGTCCACATGACCCGACGTAAAATGGCAGAAGTGGTCGTGTATGGAACCGGGCAAAAATTCAACATGCCACTGATTGGTCGGGCCGGAAAAGACATCATGGTGACCGGACGTGCGGGAGAAGAGACCATCACAATCGCTCGTATCACCGTTGACGAAACGGAACGCCGTGTTGTTCCCAATAATGTCCCCTCCGTCATTCGAGCCGTCTCCGAACTTGGCGCTAGCTACCCGGATGTTGCTCAACTTCTGATCCAGGCACGAGATCAATCCAATCTCGTCAGCCGACTGGAATTTGACGCACTTCCAAAAGCCGGCCGCGTCTACATTCGACCGGATGAAGAGTTTAAAGCCTCCTACCAGAAGAAGTCACGCATTGGTCGACCAACCATGGCACCGAATATCTTCAACGATGACAATCTCGATTCTGATCGAGTGAATGAAGAGGACGAGTATGAAAACGAGACCAACGAAGAGTCGCTGGCTGCCTCTGAAGCTCTTGAGCTCGAAGAAGTCGGCGAAGCGAGCTCTGCAGATGTCACAACACCCGAGGAAGAATCGTCGGCAACGGCCACAGTTCCTTTAACCACAGAAGAAGCCTCCACCAAAGAACCAATGACCGAAGAAGAATCCAAGCCGAAAACAGGGTTCTTCAATCGTGGAGAACGTGAGTCGTTATACCCTAGCCCTTTTTCTTTCTTCAAAAGATCTGAGAAGTAATCCTTCGCCTGGGAAGATTTTGTTCCTCCCACTCCTGTTACCTATTCCAAACGGAGCGTCTCATCAGGCGTTCCGTTTTGTCACAAACCCGGAACCCACTGATGCTGAAGTCACTGGATGTCATCGGCTTTAAAAGCTTCGCCGACAAAACCAGTTTCGCCTTCTCTCCCGGCATCACCGGAGTGGTTGGGCCGAACGGGTCGGGAAAGAGTAACGTCGTTGATGCGGTGAAATGGATTCTGGGAAACCAATCCGCCAAGAGCCTGCGCGGGAAAGAGATGACGGATGTCATTTTTAACGGTTCCAGCGGTCGAAAGGGAGCCGGGTTTGCCGAAGCCACACTGACCTTCGATAATAGTAGCGGCTTCCTGCCAACCGAACACCAGGAAGTGAAAATTGGTCGTCGCATCTGGAGCAGTGGCGACGCCGAGTATTTGCTCAACAACCAAACCGCGCGACTGAGAGACATTAAAGATATGCTCTCTGGCTCCGGCATTGGTGCTTCAGCCTACTGCATTATCGAACAAGGTCGTGTTGACCAAATTCTCCAATCAAACCCTGCCAAACGTCGAGCCGTTTTTGAAGAAGCAGCCGGTATCAGCCGCTTCAAAGGGCGAAAAGCGGAAGCCGAACGAAAGCTGGAACGAGTCGATCAGAATTTGAAACGCTTGACCGACATTGTTGACAGCCTTGAAGCACAACTTGTCTCTCGTCGTTCACAAGCCGCCAAAGCCGCCAAATATCGAGAAATTTCAGAAGAACTCAAAGGGTTATGGTTGGGGCTGTCTGCCGACGAACATCGACACTTCAGTTCACTCCATGCAGAACACAGCCAAACATTGAAAGCCTCTCAAGAGGCTCAATCCAATCTCACCGAACGCCAGAACCTGATTGAAGAGCAACTGAAAACACTCGATCAATCGATCAGTCAGATCGATGATCAACTGCGTGATGTGGAACGCGAAGCCAACCAGTACCGTCAAAAGATCACCGCTCATCAAACAACAATCCGCCATCAAACAGCACGTCGGCTTGAGATGGATACGGAATCGATTCGCTTACGCAAACAACGACAAATCGCCAACAATCGAGCCAACGAAGCACAACAGGAGATGGAGCGAACGAAGTCGGTTCTCCACGAGCAATCGAGTGAGTACGAAACACTCAAACTATCCATCCTCCAAAAACAGAATTCCGTCGAATCCCAAATTCAGGCATTGAAGACACTTCGTCAGAACGTCGAGTCCTTACGCCAGAAGTTGCTGGCAGAGACCCGCGCTCAGGCTGAAGCAAAATCCCGGCTGGAAAATATTGCCGACCAACGCGCTCATCTCGAAT
This sequence comes from Planctomycetota bacterium, assembly GCA_030836185.1. Classification (GTDB taxonomy): domain Bacteria; phylum Planctomycetota; class Planctomycetia; order Planctomycetales; family Planctomycetaceae; genus JABURQ01. The sequence goes on along the minus strand of JAURQH010000046.1, from coordinate 4,947 downwards.
CATCATCGCGTCAGGGGCAACGCGAGCAAACTGAGCTCGAAGCCCTAATCACTTCCATTGAAACAGATTTATTGCAACAACATGCCGAAGTGCGTGCCGGCACCGAAGCCGTCAAAACAGCCGAAGAATGTGTTTCCCAACTTCTCGATCAACGTGAAACGGACAGACAAACCCTCACGGAACTCAAACAGAACATCACTCGTTTGCGTGAAGAACGCTCTGCGGCACGAGCTCGAAAATCGGTTCTGGAAGACTTGGAAAGTCGGCAGGAAGGGCTCGGTATCGGAGTCCAAGAGATTCTGGAACGCTCACAATCAACCGACCTCTCGCCTTGGAATCGTATTCAGGGAAGCGTGGCCGACCGTTTTGAAGTTGATCTCGAACATGCACCTCTGATCGAATTGGCTCTGGGCAGCAAGGCCGGATTGATTCTGATTGACGAACTTGGGCCGCTCGTTGACTACCTGAAACACACCAAAAGCCCGATTTCTGGGCGAGTTGGTTTTCGGCCCATCCCCGACAGTCAAACAAAAAAAGAAAAATCGGCGGTTCTCACGGATGAACCGGGTGTCATCGACCGTGCCGACCGACTCGTCAACAAAACCGCCTCCAACGATGCGTTAGCGACCGAACTGCTAGGAAATACCTGGGTGGTCGAGACCTTACAAGTCGCGATGCGGTTGATGCAACAAGTCGAACGAGACCAGAATCTGAGATTCGTCACGTTGCAAGGTGAACTGCTCGAGTCAGATGGTACGCTTTTCGTCGGCACAATGAGTCAGGAATCGGCAATTCTCTCTCGACGTAGCGAATTGCGACGACTCAAAATTGATCTGACAAAGCTCGATGATCGAATCGACTTTGAAGAAACTCGCGTCGGCGACCTGGAAAGTGACATTTCACAAACTCAGCAACAAATCGAAGATTCTCGACGGGACCTGCAAAAGACAAGAGAAACTCTCGGCGAGATCAAGAATGTTGCGGGGGGTTCCGAAGGCGAACTCTCTCGTCGACAGCAGGCATTATCGACGATCCGTGAATCGGTCCAAAAAGCAGAGTCTAAAATTGTCGAATTGGACTCTGAGCGTGTGACTGTTGAAGAGCAATTCAAATCCTTTGCCAACTCACTGGAAGAGCTACAGACACAAATTGGCAAAATTGAAGAAGAAGAAACGACCGTCGAAACGCAACTTCATGAACATGATCGACAACTGGCAGACGACAAACTCGAACTCGCCAAGCAGGAAGAGCGTGTCATCAGCCTGAAGCAGACCTACGAACGAATTCTCGATGATCTCAAATTGCGAGAACAGCAGCAATCTGACGCAAACCGGCGCTACGATCAAGTCTGTGCCGCAAATCGTGAGTCCATGTTGACCGTATTGAATATCGAAGCGGAACTCTCAGAGATACAACTGGAAGAGCAAGACTTGTCGTTGCGTGCAGAAGCTCTCCTGGTTGCCAAAGATGAAGCCCGCCTTCAACGCGGACGATTACAGCACCAAGAAAACGAACTCCGTGGTGAACGACGCAAAATCGACGACGAACTCCATCAATCCGAAATCAAACTCCGAGACCTCAATTATCAAATCCAAGCGATTTCTGAGCGAATTGAAGAGGAGTATCAACTGGTCATCCAGGATGTGGTCGATAGCCAAGCCTCCGCGATTCAAGCTTATTTGAATGAATATCACGCAGAGCAGACTGCCTATGAGGAGTCCGAAGCCTCGGAAGAGACCAGCGAACTCGTGGTGGACTCGACTCACGAAACGTCGCAGGACGGTCTGTTCAATGAGACACATCCAACACAAGATGCGGAAGAAGCCGAAGCCACGATTGAATCAGCACCGGCAGATTTTGCCGAACTGGTTTACCCGGAAGGACTGGACTATGAATCCATCCATGCGGAACTCGAAGAACGAGTCAACCGTCTTCGTCGCAAACGCAAGATGATGGGCTCTGTTGATACAGATAGTCTTGCCGACCTGGACGAACTCGAACATCGATACACTTCTTTAAGCACTCAACTCGAAGACCTGGTTGAAGCCCGGAATTCGTTGGAAGAGATTATCCGAAAGATCAATACCGAGAGCAAACGGCTCTTTCAGGAGAGTTTTACAACCATTCGCGAGCACTTCCGCGAACTGTTCCGTAAATTGTTCGGAGGCGGCGAAGGGGACATCATTCTGGAAGACCCCAATGATATCCTCGAATGCGGCGTGGAAATCGTGGCTCGACCTCCCGGAAAAGAGCTACGCAGTATCTCACTACTAAGTGGTGGCGAGCGAACGATGACCGCCGTTGCGATGCTGATGTCGATCTTCAAGAGCAAGCCGAGCCCTTTCTGTATTCTGGATGAAGTAGACGCGGCACTCGATGAAGCGAACATCGATCGCTTTATCAATGTCCTGAAAGAGTTCCAGGAGTCGACGCAGTTTATCATCATCACACACCGCAAACCGACAATGACGGTCTGCGATGTCCTTTATGGCGTCACAATGGAGCAATCAGGAGTCTCCAAACGAATGTCGGTAAAATTCGACGAAGTGAACGAACACGGCGAATTCAAACCGACCAAGGGGCCAGAAGAGGCCTCTTCCAGCGATGCCGCCTGACCAATTACCTCGCATCTGCCTCATCAGAAATGACCGTTCAGACCCGCATCGGTCTCAAAAGTCGAAAACCCCGTAATACTCTTGGCGCGCCAACGACAATTCTCTGGCGAGACAGTCCGGCTGTAGTGATTAGCCGGAACGCCCGGCAAACAAGCGTCGTAACTCCTGATTTTTCAAGGAATTAGGGTTCATTCTCCCAGTCACAATCGGGGCTGTCGTTGCGTCTGGACAAACTGCTGCATCTGTCTTCGCAAGCGCTTCACTCAAAGAACCTAAAGTCGATACATCAGGAATGTCGATGCTTTTGGTCAGATGCGAATGCCTGAGGCGGCTTGCCCAACTCAGAACGCGACAGGGATGTTGTGACAGTTTGCATTCGAAAGGACACGACATTGATTAACAGTGGAAACACTTCAAAGTTGTGTTTGATTTCGGTTCCGAGTGAGTTGTCTGTGACCCACGGATGTCTCATTCGGGATGAAGCGATTTCAGGAAGCTTCTGAGGAGAGAAGCGGAAAGGAATCAAACGACCCCGACTTTTTTATACGATGGTGTGTAAGTCAAGGACCCATGGCTAGTACAGCCGACCATCGAGTCCGGGGGTGATAATTTTGATGAGGGAAAAGACAACCCTCTGAGTTGGCAATGAGAATCTGATTGGAGAGCCCGCCATGAAGACGATCTTTACTACTGGACAAGTAGCTAAGATCTGCAAAGTTGCACCCCGCACCGTCAGCAAATGGTTTGACTCGGGACGACTTCGCGGTTACCGGATCCCTGGATCACAAGACCGTCGAATCCCCCGTGAACACCTGATTCGATTCCTCAAAGAGCATGGTATGCCTTTGGGAGAACTCGAAGACGAGGCAATGGGAAAAATTCTGCTCGTTGGAGCAGATGGCAACGTGCGATCAAATTTGGATGAATTAATGGGTAACAACGATTTCAAAATCGATGTTGCCGCGAGTGGATTTGAAGCCGGAATTCAGGCCGAGTCATTGCACCCGGACTGCGTTGTGGTAGATTTCGGAATGGGCCGACAGGAAGCCCTCATGATTGCTCAGAACCTGCGTAAGAACACCGAATATTCGGAAACTGTTCTCATCGCATTACTGAGCGATGAGGATACTGCCTCCGGTTTTGACCGAACCATGTTTAACGAAACGTTTCGTAAGCCGTTCGACGCAGCTTTGCTTGCCGAACGCATCAAAACGCTCGTCGGACGCAAAAAGCAAATCGCCTGATGGATCAGGAGCGTTTTCGGGATCGCCAGGGATGGCGAACAAAACTCTCGAAAACCGTTTCGGAAACATCACCAAGGTGATCATCTGATAAAAAGCCGACCGGATTTTTTTCCGGTCGGTTTTTTCATGCGCGCGAATGAGACAGCTAGACGTGAACTCCGACTCCGACGGGATCCCCTCTTCTCGAACAGCCCAGCGTTCAAGAGTCTGAAACCCGATACTCTTGAATTCGCTCAAACTCATTGAATGTTCGGCGACTTTGAAGAGTCTTCAAGAGTATGGAGAGACAGACACCCTTCCCATACCCTTGACGATACTCTTGAATACTCTTGAGCAAACCGTTGATGTGATAGAGGTTGCAACATTTTCGTTTCGCAGCCCTCAACAGAGGTGATTCCCTCAGATTGATAAACAGCCTGAGTTGAACTCGCGTCAAAACCACCCGTCGTCAACAGACAGCGATGAAGATTTCAAATTGCCAAAGACCGAGCCGCCTGTCGGCGAACCACGAACGGTAACTCTGGTAGATTGAGCTTGGCAAGGGCAATTTCGGGGAGCATATTTTTTGTGTTTCGCACAATCTCGTTCGATCAAATCAGCCGCTGGGCGCTAGCCCACGGTTCACTCGAGCAACCGGACGCTAGCGCGTTGCGGCTGATTGCGTCGAAGGCTTCGTTCCTATTTAGAAGCGAATCAAAACAGGACCAACGGCCCGGTCGTCAATGAGCCAAGGGCATCGCCCTGGGTTTGAGTTTTGTAGATCAGGCTGTGCCTGACAAGTCGAAGGATAACTCACGCCAAGACGCGGAGACGCAGCGGAAGTCTTCTAGCATGGAACCGTGGATCACGCAGGATGGCCCGTCCAAAATTTCATTTTGGTCGGGTGCCTGCAGGCACAAGAATCGCAAAGAGATGTGGCCAGCTTTTCGTAGGTTGGGTTAGCGCAGCGCAATGCTGTCCGGGAAAATAATCGTTGCAATCAATAGAGTCGACTTCTTTTCTCCCGTTTGACTTCTGGCCGGTTTGGTATGACGTTTGCCATGCTTCCCTCCTATGAAAAATCGTCCCTCGCAAACTCCCCAACCACC